>NZ_JARAXF010000008.1:0-316839 GCF_033793745.1 Streptomyces sp. ME19-01-6
GCATCCGGGCCGGACAAGCAGTCGAACTCGGCATCCGCGCACTGTTCAACACACCGACGGTTGCCGGGCTGGCCGCGCTGATCGATTCCGGGACGGATGACGCAAACGCCATCGAGGCAGCCGATCCGCTGGCGGTGATGCTGCCTCTACGCGCCGACGGTAACGGACCTGCGGTGTTCTGTATCCACCCCGCGGTCGGCATCGGGTGGGTCTACTCGGGTCTGCTGAGGTATTTGGACGCCGACACTCCGCTCTACGTCGTCCAGTCGCCGATGCTCTCCGACCCGACTGTGCGTCCCGGCAGTCTCGTGGAGATCGCCGAGGCGTACATCAGGCAGATAAGGAAGGTGCGCTCCACCGGTCCGTACCACCTCGTCGGCTGGTCCTTCGGAGGCGGTGTGGCGCAGGAGATCGCCGCACGGCTGCAGTCGGAAGGTGATGAGGTCGGGCTTGTCGCCATTCTCGATGGTTATCCGGTCACATCGGAGATGACGGACGAGACATCCGGTCTCGGGGCTCTGCTGGACTCGGTGGGCATGCTGCCGGCGTCGAGAGGCGCCGCCGGCGAGGGCACCGAGGCAGCAGGTGATGGCCGTTCGCCCGACATCGACACGGAGCGGTTCCTCAGTCTCGCCGCTGAGCCAGGCAGCCCGCTTTCGCTTCTCCCGACGCGGGCCCTCGCGCGGCTCCCGTACGTGTTCTCCACTCATGTCGCCCTGTCCGGGGCGATCAGCGGCCGCGTCTTCCGCGGTGGTCTGCTCTTCTTCTCCGCCGCGGTGGACAGAGGGGACGGATGGCCGACTCCGGATGCGTGGCGCCCATATGTAGCCGGGGCCATCGACGTCACCGACGTACCCGTCGCTCACGGTGCCATGACCGGGCCCGACGCGCTCGCGGTCATCGGTCCGGTACTGGCCGCACGGCTTCGAACAACGGTGTCGGCCTGAACGGGCCGCTCAACGGCGGATGTCAGGGGACTTGTGACAGACAAAGAGAGTGAGGGCATCGTGCCGGAAGCGCTTCAGGTAGTAGGAATCGGCGGGTCCAACAGGGCGGGCTCGACTGCGGAGAAGGCCTTGCGCATCGTTCTCGCCGCGGCTGTCCGCCGAGGCGCGCGAGTGAAGCTGATCAGTGGGCCTGACCTGGTGATGCCGTTGTACGAGTACGCGGCGGCAGAGCGGTCCGAACAGGCGAAAGCGCTCGTCGACGCGGTCGCGTCGGCAGATGGGCTGATTCTCGCCACGCCCGCCTACCACGGCTCGATCTCGGGAATGGTGAAGAACGCACTCGACTACATGGAGGAACTACGCACGGACCGGCGGCCGTACTTCTCGGGACGGGCCGTGGGCTGCATATCAGTCGCCGGAGGATGGCAGGCGTCGGCGTCGGCGGTCGCCGCGCTACGGGCGACTGTTCATGCGCTCCGTGGGTGGCCCACTCCGCTCGGGGTCACGATCAATACGGAGACCACGTCGTTCGATGTCGACGGCCGGGTGAACGATCCGCAGATAGCCGAACGCCTTGAGCTGGTGGCCGAGCAGGTCGTCGAGTTCGCCTTGATGCGGCGGGCTTTGCGGGCACAACAGATGGAAACACCCACGCTGCGGGAGCTTGCCCCCGCACAGATCTGACGGTCGACGCAGCCCCCAGCGCGCCGGGCCCGCCGATTGCCGGAACCAGGCTTTCGATGAAACCGCAACCAGGGCGACACGTTCCTGCAGAGCGCGGGGTGTAGGCCGCCAAAGCCCTTGACACCCCCGCGGGCCGCACTTTAGCTTTCGGGACGACGTTCAATAATAGTGAACCATGACCAGAGTGTGACCGTCGGTGGCTCAATGCAGAGCAACTGAGAGCGACCCGCGAGGGGCGTTTCGAATCTGGACGGGGGACAGCACATTGGGACGGGTGGCCACAAAACCACACCCCAAGGCAGGATTAACCGGGCATGTAATGTTTCACGCGCCCCGGACGCACCGCAATGCTGAAACTTACTTCCGTATTGCCTGCGTCGATCCAATGCACTAGCCCCTCGGTGCGGGCAATGTCCATGGAAAGGGATGTCGTGAGCATATCTGAGAAATCTTCCCAATTCGGGGAGATTCTTCGGGAGTATCGAATATCATGCGGAATGACACAGCAGGAGCTGGCAGACTTCTCAACGCTCAGCGTACGCGCCATTCGAGATCTCGAACGCGGGAAAGTGGCCAGGCCGCGCAAGGAAACTCTGCGCCTTCTGGTAAAGGCTCTGGATCTACCCGCCGACGACCGTGAAAAATTTGAGTCGCTGCTGACTTCGGCCCGTGGCAACCGATTCAGGTCGACCGCCTCCGACTCTCGGCAGAAAAACTCCCCGGGCGGCAGCTCTCGCGAGGAAGTGCCGGATGTGGTATTCGCCTACCTGCCGGAACGGGGCGCGGGGGCACCCGATGCACTCAACGGCGGAATCTATGCGGACGTGCTGAATTCCCTGGCCAAGAACTTAAATCTGACAGGGCGCCAAATGGCCATCGTGGTTCTCTCGCCGGACCGAGCGTGACTCTTTTCCCTCTTTTCAGCGGTCTAGTTGAGTAACCCCCGCGCCAGACGTGCCCGCGATGGCGGCTGTATCCCGCATACGGCCGCGTGACAGAGAGAACTGAATCAGTGGACAGCGAGACGAGTACAGGAAAGGCCGTGGCAGAAGCGCCCCGTCCAGCCACCAGGGAGACGCGCCGGCTGGGCAGACCGGTCTACCTTCTCACCATCTGTCAATTCCTTTACTACGCGGGAGTCAGCGTCGATCTGACGCTGACGGCCGTCGTCGGCCTCGAGATGGCGCCGGCGACTGCCCTGGCGACGGTGCCACTCACCCTGATGACGGTTACCGGAACCATCGCTTCGTACGCGACCGGAATGCTGTCCGCGCGATACGGCCATCGAGCGGTTCTGGCAGTGGGCGCCTGCATCGCGGTGGCCGGTGGTCTGGTCTCGGTGCTCGCCGTTCAGACGGATTCGTTCCTCACCTTGTGCGTGGGAACCAGCATGGTCGGCGTGTACCGGTCGACGGGCGGCTACTTCCGGTTCCTGGCGGCGGACCTGGTACCCGAGGCATCCCGGGCCAGGGCGCTGAGCACGGTTCTCTGTGGTGGTGTGGCGGCGGCGATTGTCGGTCCCTTGGCCGCGACGGAGAGCAGTGGCCTCATGGGCGCCGAGTTCGCCGGCTCCTACCTGTTGGTGTCGTGCCTGGCGTTCGCCGTCGTGCCTGTCATCCTCTCCGTGCGGGACGCCTCGCCCCGTCCGAGGGAAGCGAGTCCCGGTGTGGAGGAGGAAGCGGCCCAAGCCACGCGTGTGCGCGACGTCGTGCACACCAGTGACTTCCGCAGGGCCTTCTGCCTGCTGGCAGTGTCCACGGGCGTGATGACCATGCTGATGGCCGTCGGCCCGATCGGGAGCAAGCACGCCGGGCACTCCTTGTCCCAGGGGGCGATGGTCATCCAGTGGCACATGGTGGGAATGTTCGCCCCGGCTCTGTTCAGCGGCAGGCTGACCACAGCGTGGGGACCTCGTTGGACCGGAATGCTGGGGGCGTTTCTTCTGGTCACGGGGGCCCGCGTCGGTTCGATGGGCACGGGGATGACCGCGTTCATGTTGTCGTTGGGTCTCGTGGGCGTGGGCTGGAATCTGGCCTACGTCTCCGGCAGCGCCTACGCGGTCCGTTGCTACCCGCGGGGGAAGGGCGGGCGTGTCCAGGCCACGATCGAGGGCAGCACCGCGTGCGTGGGCGCCGTGGCGTCGTTTTCGGCCAACCTGGTCTTCTCCCAACTGGGCTGGACGGGGACGAACCTCGCAGCGCTGGTCCTGCCGCTGATCGTCTGCGTGTGGCTGGCCCTCGCCCGCAACTCCAAGCGTGAGCCGGTCACTGCCTGAGCCGAAGAGCGAGTATGGACCGACGTTTCCGCATTCTCGTGTCGGCGTATGCGGTGTCCGGCTATGGCAACTACCTGAACCTGATCGCGCTGAGTCTGTTCGCCTACGAGGTGACCGGCACCGCGCTCGGTGTCGGCGCGGCGATGGCGTTACGGCTGTTCTCCGGCTTTCTGGCGGGGCTCACCGCCGGGGCGCTCTCGGGCCAAGTCACCCGCCGGACGGTGATGATCTGGACGGATGTCGCCCAGGGCGCCGCCATGACCGCACTGGTGTTCACCGCTCCGACCACCCCGCTGTGGCTGCTCGCCGTTGCGGTCGTGGTCCTCGGCGCGGGGAACACGCTCTTCACCGTCGCCCTGCGCAGTGCGGTTCCGGTCATGGTCGGCCAGGGGGCCCGGGCCCGGGCGAACGGCCTGCTGGTCACGGCGAGATCCCTGGCCACGGTGCTGGGCTTCGCCTCGGCCGCGCCGGTCATCGGATTCGGCGGCTACGCCGCCGCGTTCGCGGTGAATGCCGTGAGTTTCCTGTGGTCCGCCGCGGCCTTGCTGGTGCTGCGGCCGCGTACGGACGACGAGGCGGAGGACGTAGCCGAGAGGAAGGGCGAACCGGCGGCCCCGGCTTCCCGCGGGGGCGTCGAAGCTCCGGTCCGCGCAGGCCGCGGTCTGCGCTTGTGGCGCGGGGCGGCAGGCGTGCCCTCGCTCGTTCTCGGCATGATCCTGCTCAGAGGCGTCGACGCCCTGGCGTCCTCCTCACACAACGTCGCCCTGCCGGTGGTCGCGCGCTCCGCCGCCCCGGACGAACCCGCGCTGTTCATGACGCAGTTCTGGGCCGCGTGGGCCGTGGGCACCGCTCTCGCTCATCTGGTGCTGAGACGCAGGCAGAGCGAAGCGGCGTGGGACGAGCGTGCGTTCGCGCTCGGCACCTGCGCGATGTCGCTCTCGTTCGTGGCGGCGTTCCTTGGACTGCCCACTGTGGCACTGGTGGGGGCCGCCGTGTCGGCGGGGTTCGCGGATGGCTGGACGGAGATCGTCTATACCTCCCGTCTCCAGGCCGTCCCCGACCGACAGCGCGGCCGGCTGTTCGGGCTGTCGGCGACGGCGGAGCAGTCCGGGTTCGCGCTGGGGACGGTGGCCGCCGCGCCGGCTCTCCAGGCGCTGCCTGCCCCGGCCGTCGTGGGCGCCTTCCACGGCGCGGCGGTGTGCGGGGCACTGATCCTGCTGTTGTTCACCGTCGGCCGCCGCGGCGCGGCCCGGCGCAGTCGTTGACCACCGGACAACAGGAAGAAGAAGGAGAGGAAACGCATGGAACCCGTACGGGGGCAATCTTTCTGTCAGGGGCCTGAGCCGGACCGCACCGAGGACGATCCGCGCGACGCCGTGCAGGCGCTGCTGATGGCCGCTGACTCCGCCCCCGGCGGGGCCGTCGTCACCGTTGCCGCGGACGGTTCGACGGCCACTGTGCCGTACCCCGAACTGCTGCTTCGCGCCCGGCGGTTGCTCACCGGACTGCGAGAGCGCGGGCTGCGCCCCGGCGACGCGGTGGTGCTGTGCGGCCTGCCGCTGGCCGAGTTCTTCCCCGCCT
This sequence comes from Streptomyces sp. ME19-01-6, assembly GCF_033793745.1. Classification (NCBI taxonomy): domain Bacteria; kingdom Bacillati; phylum Actinomycetota; class Actinomycetes; order Kitasatosporales; family Streptomycetaceae; genus Streptomyces; species Streptomyces sp. ME19-01-6. Next base: position 5,488 of record NZ_JARAXF010000008.1, read on the forward strand.
TCTGGGCCTGTGTGCTCGGCGCCGCCCGCCCCGTCAGCATCGCGGAGCACCCCGTCCCGGCCTCACCAGCCCTCGAACGCCTCCTGAGCGCCTGCGAGTTGCTGGACGGGCCGCTGGTGCTCAGCGACCCGGCCGGCGCGGCGGAACTCGCACAGTCCGCCCCCGAGCTGCGGGTCGTGGTCGCGCGGGACTGCCTGCACGCGTCGCCCGCGGGTGACCACATCGAGCCGGCCGCGGACGATGTCGCCCTGCTGATGCTGTCCTCCGGCAGCACCGGCGTGCCCAAGGCGGCACAGTTGACCCATGGTGGTCTGGCGGACTTCGCCGCCAGCGCCCGGCGGATTCTGGACGTCGGTCCGGATGACACCACGGTGAACTGGCTGCCGGTCGACCACAGCGGCGCGTTCCTGCTATACCACATGCTTGCGGTCTTCGCCGGTTGCACCAACGTCCACGCGCCGACCGAGCTGGTCCTCGCCGAGCCCCGGCGCTGGCTCGACCTCCTCGATGAGCACCGGGCGCAGCACAGCTGGGCACCGACCTTCGCCTACCAACTCGTCGCGGACGCACTCGCCGAGCAGCCAAAGGGGAGCTGGGACCTCGACTGCGTCAAGTCCCTGCTCTGTGGGGGCGAGCGGATCGCGCTGCCGGTCCTGACCCGCTTCCTCGACGCCACGGCCCCGTACGGCATCCGGGAGGGTCACATCGTCCCGGCGTGGGGAATGGCCGAGACGGTCACAGCCGTCACCTACGGCCGGCTCGACCGGCCCGGCGCCGTACACCGCCTGCTCAAGAGCAGCCTTGGCGAGCACCTGTTACGGGCCGACGAAGAAACACCCGAGGAGGACTGTGCCACTTTCGTCGCGGCCGGAACACCGGCGCACGGAGTCGGCCTGCGCATCGTCGACGATCATGGTGAGCTCGCGCCCGAGGGCACAATCGGCCGCCTCCAGGTGCGCTCGCCCGCTCGCCTCACGCCCGGCTATGTGAAGAACCCTGAGGCGGACGCGGCCGCCTACCCCGCCGGACGGGGCTGGCTGGACACCGGAGATCTCGCCTTCCTCGACGCGGGCCAGGTCGTCATCACCGGCCGGCGCAAGGACCTGATCATCCTCAACGGACACAACGTCTACTGCCACGAGGTCGAGGAAGCTGCCACCGCCGTCGCCGGCGTCCGGCAGGGCGAGGTGGCCGCCTGTGGCATCCCGCACCCGGAACGGGGCACGGAGGAACTGGCCGTGTTCTTCGTGAGCCGCGGCGCCGCCGATGACATACGGATCGCGGCCGAGGTGAAGGCGGCGCTGTTCACGCGGCTCCGGCTCACCGCGGCCCAGGTCCTGCCCGTCCCGCCGGACGAGTTCCCGAGGACGCCCGCGGGGAAGGTGCGCCGCGCCGAGCTCCGGGACCGGCTGACGGGCAGCGGATTCACCGCAGGCACGGCCACGGATCCGCACACCGAGACGGATCGCGACGCGCTCACGCGGACGGTGCGGGAGGCGACCGGCGCGGTGCTGGGCCGACCGGTGGACGCGGACCTGCCGTTTTACGAACTCGGTCTGACCTCGGTGCTTCTGGTACGCCTGCGGGCCCGGCTGGAGGAGCGGCTGGGGACACGGATCGCCCAGACCGCCTTCTTCGAGTACCCCACCGCCGCCGCGCTCGCCGCCCATCTGTCCGGCGCCACCGGAAAGCGGGCCGAATCCACGCACACCGCCTCCGTCACCGAGGACACCACCGATCGGCGCATCGCGGTCGTCGGATTGTCCCTTCGCTTCCCGGGCGCACAGACGCCGGAGCAGTTCTGGGCCAACCTCCGCGACGGCGTGGACAGCGTCCGGACCTTCGGCGTGGAAGATCTTGCCGCGGCGGGCCTGCCCCCCGAGTCGCTGAGCGCTCCCGGCCTCGTGCCCGTCGCCGGAATCCTCGACGCGGTCGAGGAGTTCGACGCGGACTTCTTCGGAATGAGCCCCAAAGAAGCCGAGTTCACGCACCCCGCGCACCGGCTGTTCCTGGAGTGCTGCCACCAGGCGCTGGAGGACGGCGGCTACGCGGCGGCCGAGCCGGGCACCCGGATCGGGGTGTTCGCGGGTGCGGGGATGAACCTCTACGACCACCAGCAGCCGTCGGCGTCCGGATCGCCCTACGACGTCATGGATCCGGCCGCCGGCCTGCAGACCGCCATCGGGCAGCAGTCGGACTTCCTCGCCTCTCGTGTCGCCTACCGGCTTGGGCTCACCGGGCCTGCCATCGGTGTGCAGACAGCCTGTTCCACCTCGCTGGTCGCCGTGCACCTCGCGGTCCAGGCAGTGCTGAGCGGGGACGCGGACCTGGCGCTGGCGGGCGCCGCGGCGGTGCACTTTCCTCAGGAGACCGGTTACCGCAGCCACCCCGGGTCGATCCTGTCGCCCACCGGTCGCTGCCGGGCCTTCGACGCGGAGGCCGACGGCACGGTCGGCGGCAACGGCGTGGCGGCGATCCTGCTCAAGCGGCTCGACCGTGCGCTGGCCGACGGCGACACCGTGCACGCGGTGATCCTGGGCTCCGCGGTCAACAACGACGGGGCTGACAAGGTCGGCTTCAGCGCACCCGGCGTGGCGGGGCAGGTCGAGGTGGTACGCCAGGCGTTGCGCAGGGCGGCGGTCCCGGCGGACTCGATCTCGTACGTGGAGGCGCACGGGACGGGCACCCGGCTCGGCGATCCGGTGGAAATGGAGGCGCTCGCCCGGGCCCTCGGCGAGGGCACCGAACGCGTGGGATTCTGCGCGGTCGGCTCGGTGAAGCCGAACATCGGGCACCTCGACAGCTGCGCCGGGATGGCAGGGCTGATCAAGACGGTCCTGATGCTGCGGCACCGCACGCTGGTGGCCACGCCGCATCTGACCCGCCCCAATCCCGAACTCCCCCTGGTCGACGGTCCCTTGACGCTGGTCACTGAGCTGAAGCCGTGGTCGCCACCGCGCGGTGTGCCGCGCCGGGCCGGAGTCAGCGCCCTCGGTGTCGGCGGCACCAACGCCCATGTAGTGCTGGAGGAGCCTCCCACACCGTCCGCCACGTCGACGGTCGCGCCCGAGCTGCCCGTACTCGTGCCGGTGTCGGCCCGCGACGCACAGGCCCTGGAGCAACTCACCGGCCGGCTGCGCGACCGCTTGCGGCAGCAGCCGGAGCTCGCGGCCACCAACGTGGCGGCCACCATGGCTCTCGGCCGGCCTCACCGCGCCGTACGGACCGCGGCCGTCGGCCGGACGGCCGACGAGCTCGCCCGCGCGCTGGAGGAGCAGCGGGCGTCGCCGGTCGGCCCTCTTGGGCTCCTTGCGTTTGCCTTCCCAGGACAGGGCAGCGCACGCCGCGGTGTGGCGAGCGGGCTCCACGCCGCGTATCCCGCCGCCCGGCGCGTACTCGACCGGTGCGAGGAGGTCTACGCCCATGAGTTCGGCGGCACCCTGCTGCCACTCCTCCTGGCAGAGCCGTCAGCCGAGCGCGAGGTCTGGCCCACCGAGACGGCCCAGGCCGCGCTGTTCGCCCACCAGTCGGCGCTCGGCGAGGTGTGGCGCGCCGCCGGCGTACGGCCCGCGCTGCTGCTGGGCCACAGCATCGGCGAGTACGCGGCGCTGTACACGGCCGGCGCGCTGACGCTGGAGGATGGGCTGCGGCTCACCGCGTGGCGCGGGCGCCTGATGCACAGCGCCTGCCCGGCGGGCGGCATGCTCGCGGTCCGCGCCGACGCGGGGACGGCGCGGCGCATCGCCGGGGCCGCCGGTGCCGAAGTGGCCGCGGTCAACGGCCCGCGTGCTCAGGTGATCTCCGGTTCGCGGCATGCTCTGGACGAGGTGGCGCACCTGCTCGACCAGGAGGGGCTGCGCTGGCGGGCGCTCCCCGTCGACCGGGCGTACCACTCGGCCGCGATGGAACCGGCCCTGCGTGAATTCCGGCCCCATGCCGACAAGGCGGCGTACCGTCCGCTGCACACCCCGCTGGTGACCACCGCCGACGGAGAGGTGCGCCGCGCGGGCTGGACCGTCGACGCGGACTACCTCTGCCGTCAAGCCCGGCAGCCGGTCCGCTTCGACCTGGCCATGGCCAAGGCCGTCGGACAGGGGTGCGAGGACTTCGTGGAGATCGGGGCCGGGAACACCCTCACCGGCCTCGGCCGGCACTGCGCACCCGCGAGCCGCTGGACGGGCGGGCAGGGTGACGGCGACGGGGCGGCGGTACAGATGCACGGGCTGCTCACCGCGCTCGGCTCGCTCTACCGCAGGGGAGCCGAGCTGGACTGGCGCGCGCTCACCCCCGGCGGGGGCCGGGTGTCGCTGCCGGGGCATCCGCTGCGGCGACGGCCGGTGGCAGCGTCGGTCGCCCGGACACTCCCGCCGCGCTCCGCCGCGAAGGCATCTGTCGTGCCGGGTGAACTGCTCGAGGTGGTCAGGGAGCTGACCGCGAGCAAACTCGGCATGGACGTGGCGGACATCACGCCCGACAGCTCCTTCTTCGAGTTCGGCGCTGACTCGCTCTCCCTGATGGGCCTGACGGCGGAGCTGGAGCAGCGGTGCGGGACGCGGGTTCCGGTTCGAGAGTTGTTCGACTCGGCCGACACACCGCGCAGGCTGGCCGAACGTCTGGCGCAACTGGCCGGGGCTCCGGCCGGGCAGACGGGGCTCGCGTCCACGACCGAGCCGTCCGGGGCCGCCACGGCCCCTGTGCCCCCTCCGCGCACGGCTGGGGTGACCTCGATCCCGAGGCCACCCGAATCCCCCGCGGCTCCCCGCCCCGTACCAGCGGCGCCCACCACCACCGCGTCTCCCCCGGGATGCGACTTCAGCCTGTATTTCTTCGGCGACTATCCCGATGACGCCGACCGCGACAAGTACGCGCTGATCATGGAGGCGGCGGAGTTCGCCGACCGGCACGGCTTCCACGCCCTGTGGTTCCCGGAGCGCCACTTCAACTCCTTCGGCGCGCTCTTCCCCAATCCCTCCGTACTCGCTGCCGCGCTCGCGGCCAGGACGAGCCGCGTCCGTCTGCAGGCCGGTTCGGTGGTGCTGCCGCTGCACCACCCGGTCCGGGTCGCCGAGGAATGGTCGGTCGTCGACAACATTTCCGGTGGCAGGGCGGGTCTGTGCGTGGCGAGTGGCTGGCACGCCACCGACTTCGCGCTCGCCCCGCAGCACTTCGGCCGACACCGCGAAGTGATGTACGAGCAGCTGGCGACCCTGCGGCAGCTGTGGTCGGGGCGGCCACTCGCGATGACCGCGGGAGACGGCGAGCCGGTCGAGGTACGGCTGCACCCGCGCCCCGTACAGGAGCGGCTTCCCCTGTACGTGGCAGTGGTGGGCAATCCGGACAGCTACCGCCGGGCGGCCGCGGAGGATCTGGGCGTGGTCACCAACCTGATGACGCAGACCGTCGAGCAACTGGCCGAGAACATCGCCCTGTACCGGCGCACTCGCGCCGAGCACGGCCTCGATCCGGCGGCGGGCCGGGTCGTGGTGCTCGTACACACCTACCTCGGCGACGATGCGGAGCGAGCACGGGCCGAGGCGTACCGCCCCTTCGTCTCCTACCTGCGCTCCTCGCTGTCCCTCTTCGACCAGGTCACCAACAGCCTCGGCTTCGAGGTCGACCTGGACAGCGCCGCCGAGGAGGACGTGGAGTTCCTGCTGGGGCGCGCCTATGAGCGCTACTGCGACTCCCGCGCCCTGATCGGCGATGAGCACAGCGCCGCCGGGACGGTGCGCCGACTGGTGGACGCCGGAGTGGACGAGATCTCCTGTTTCATCGATTTCGGCGTCCCGGCCCAGCAGGTGCTGGCGGCGCTGCCCGTGCTCGACCGGGTGCGCCACCGGGAGCAGCCCAGGGCGCGGGAGCGGGCCGCCCTCGCGCCGAAGCGGATGCCGCTGTCGCCGGCGCAGCGCCGCATCTGGTTCCTGGAGCAGCTGCACCCCGGCACCAGCATGTACCACGAGCCCAAAGCGATCCGCCTGGACGGTCCGCTGAACGTCCCGGCCCTGCGGTGGGCGTTGCAGCGGGCCGCGGAGCGGCATCACGCACTGCGCACGGTGTTCAAGGTCACCGACGGAGTGCCGTACCGGGAGATACGCGACCGGATACGGCTCGAGTGTCCGGTCGACGACCACCGCGGAGCGACGGAGGAAGAGGCGCTGCGCGCCGTGCTGGAGACGGAGGGGCGCCGGATCCTCGCCCTGGACACCGGCCCGCTGGTCTCTGCCCGGCTGCTGCGCCTGTCGGAAGAGCGGCATGTCCTGTTCCTGCTGGCCCATCACATTGTCTTCGACTCCTCCTCCACGGTGGTCCTGGTCCGCGATCTCGCCGCCTGCTACCGCTCCTGGCCGAACGGCGAGTCCGCACTGCCGCACCTCACCGAGGCGCCCCCGTCCGGCCAACCGGACCCCGCCGAGCTCACCGCATCCCTCGCGTTCTGGCAGCGGGAGCTGAGCGGCGTCCCGCAGCTCTCCCTCCCCACCGACCGCCCCCGCCCTCCGGTGAGATCGGGAGCGGGAGCGAGCCTCGCCCATGAGCTGGGCGCCCAACTCGTCGACGGCTTACGGACGTTCGCCGCCACACATCGCGCCACCCTTTTCATGACACTCCTCAGTGCGATCGGCGCGGTACTCGGCCGGTTCAGCGGGCAACACGACGTGGTCCTCGGCACAGCGGTGGCCGCCAGGCCGACCGGCGCGGAGCACCATGTCGGTCTCTTCCTCGACACCGTCGCCCTGCGACTGGATCTCACCGGCGACCCGGACTTCCCGACACTGCTGCACCGGGTACGGCAGAGGAGCACCGCGGCGTACGAACACCGCGGCGTCCCCTTCGACGAGCTGGTCGGTGCGTTGAATCCGCACCGCGACCCGAGCCGCAATCCGCTCTTCCAGGTGATGGTGGAGTACGAGAACGAGGGCGAGGTGGAATTCGATCCGCCCCGGCTGACGTCCACGCTCCTGGACATGCCGAGCGCCCGCGCTCCGTTCGACCTCAGCGTCTATCTGACGCATCACCGCGGCGGTGTGCGGTTCATGGTCGAGTACGACACGGCTCTGTTCGACGAGAGCACCGTACGCAGATTCGTGGACTACGTGGAGCACACGCTGCGCCGCGCCCTCGACGCCCCCGGTGCGCCGCTCGGCGAACTGACCGCGGTCACCGGCGCCGACCGCACCACCCTGACCCGGCTGGGACACCAGGACGAGCCGCTGTCTGACACCGAGGACACCCTGCACGCCTTGTTCGAGCAGCAGGCGCGCCGGACCCCGGATGCCGTCGCGCTGATCAGCGGCGAACGGCACGTCACCTACCGGGAGCTGGATTCGCGCGCCAACCGGCTCGCCCGGCAGCTGCGCGCCCGCGGCGCGGTGCGGGGGGAGCGCGTGGCGGTGCTTCTGCCACGCGGCCCGCAGCTGATCACGGCCCTGCTGGGCGTACTCAAGAGCGGCGCCGCGTATGTGCCCCTCGATCCCTCCGTACCCACCCCGCGGCTGACCCGGCTCCTCGACGACGGCACACCCGTCCTGCTGCTGACTTTTGACGCCGCCCTGGCACTCCACCCGGACCTCGCGGCACGCCTGCCCATACAGCTGGCCGAGGAGGTTGCCGACACGCTCCCGGCCGAGCCGCTCCAGGACGGGGCCCGGCCCGAGGACCCCGCCTACTGCATCTACACCTCAGGCTCGACCGGCCGCCCCAAGGGCGTCGTCGTCCCCCACCGCGGCCCGGCCAACCTCGTCCGCGGACACCTTCGGCGCCATCCGGCGCTGCGCACCCTGCAGTGGACCTCGCCCGCGTTCGACGTCAGCGTGCAGGAGATCTTCACCACGCTGGCCTCCGGAGCCGCCCTCGTCCTGATCGGCGACGAGGTACGACACGATCCCGCGGCCTTGGCCGAACTGGTGCGGCGCCACGAGGTGCAACGGATGTTCATGCCCTGCACGCCACTGAAGTATCTGATCGGGACCGGGCCGCGACTGCCGTCCCTGCGGGAGCTGGTCTCGGCCGGCGAGGCACTACAGCTCACCAGCGCCTTCCGCCGCTTCCTCGCCGCGCACCCGCGGTGTGCTTTGTACAACCAGTACGGGCCCACGGAGGCCTCGATCATCGTCACCTCGCACCTCGTGGACCCGGGCGGCGAGGAGTGGCCGCCGATCGGCACGCCGGTGCCCGGGGCACGGATCTCGGTCCTGGACGACACCGGGCGCAAGGTGCCCGTGGGCGCCGTCGGCGAGCTGTGCGTGGGCGGCATCCCGGTCGCGCACGGCTACCTGGCCCGGCCCGAGGAGACCTCCGCCGCCTTCCTCGACGACGGCGCGGGCGGGGTGCTGTACCGGACGGGAGACCTTGGGCGCTGGCGTCCCGACGGCACGCTTCAATACTGTGGCCGGGCCGATGACCAGGTCAAGATCCGTGGATACCGGGTCGAACCCGGCGAGATCCAGGCGGCGTTGACCGCACTCCCCGACGTACGGGATGCGGCCGTCGTACCCCACCGTGACCGGCATGGCGACACAGAGCTGGTCGCCTATGTGGTGCCCGCGTCCTCGGAGTCCTCGGCGGCCTCGGCGGCCGACGCCGAGCGGCTGCGCACCGCGCTCTTCGCCGAACTCCCCGACCATCTGGTGCCGCGCCACTGGGTGTGGCTGGAGCGGCTCCCCGTGAACGCCTCCGGCAAGCTGAACCGCGATGCCCTGCCCGAGCCCGCCGCCGACGCCGACGGCGGGGCCCGGGAGGCCGATGCCGGGCCCGTCACCCCCCTGGAGAAGGCCCTGCACGACCTGTGGTGCGAGGAACTCGGTGTGCGGCGGATACCGCCCACGACTTCCTTCTTCCGGCTCGGCGGCCACTCCCTGAGCGCGATCAGACTGCTGAACCGGATGCGGGACCGCCTGGACATCGACCTCGCCATGGCCGACTTCTTCCTCGATCCGACCATCCGGGGCGTCGTGGCCCGCCACGAGCCCGCCCCCGCACACGAGGTGGTGGACACCGTGGCGATGCCCTCCACCATGCGCCGCCTCTGGCTGCGCCACCATGAGCGCGCCGACCCGAGCGTCTACAACGTCGCCCACCGCATCGACCTGCGGGGCGACCTGAATCCCGGGACCCTCGCCCGAGCCCTGGAAGACCTGGTGCGGCGCCATCACGCGCTGCGCGGCCGGGCGGTGCGGCGCGACGGCGGAGAGTACATCGTCGAGGTGCTGGTCGATGTGCCCGTGGACCTGTCGGTCACCGACCTCTCCGCACACGACAAGGACACCGCCTCCGTCGAGCGGTGGTGCCGGGAAGAGGCGTCCCGCGCGTTCGCGATGGATCGGGCACCGCTGTTCCGTTTTCGTCTGGCGCGTCTCGGGGCGGACCGCTGGGTGCTGGTGACCGTGTTCCACCATGCGATCTGCGACGGCTGGTCCATGGGGCTCATCCGGCGTGACCTGCGGGAGCTGTACAACGCGCGGCGGGCCGGCGTGGAAGCCCGACTTCCCGAGCTCACGACACAGTTCGCGGATGTCGCGCGAGCGGAGCACGAGCTGGGCGACGAGCGCAGGGCGGAACTCGAACGGTTCTGGCGCACGGAACTCGACGGCGCGCCACTGCGCGCGGCCCTGCCCTACGACCGGCCGCGGCCCGAGACGTTGTCCGGCCGGGGCGCCCTGCACACCGCTGTCATCGACGGCGGGACACCCCGCCGGATCGAGGACACCGCGACGCACCTGGGCACGACCCCGTACGCCGTGCTGGCAGCGGCGTTTGCCACCTGGCTGGCCGGGCTGTGTGGCAGGCCCGCCGACGTGGTGCTGGCCGCGTCCAGCGCGAACCGCCTGCGACCCGAGCGATCCGAGGTGGTCGGGCTGTTGGGCGACGCCGTCCTGCTGCGCGCCCGGATCGGCGAGGCCCAAACCTTCGCCGACCTCGTGACACAACTCGGCGGGGCGCTGTTCACCGCGCTCGACCAGCAGGAACTGCCGCTGGCCGACGTAGTCGAGCTGGTATCGCCCGGGACCAGCGACACCCTGTTCCCCGCCGTGCTGTTCACCGTCGTCACCACGCCACCGCCCGCTCTGGACCTGCGGTCGGTATCGGCCTCGGTGCGCGCACTGCCCATGTCGGGTGTGGCGCGCAATGAGCTGTACGTCGTCCTGCAGCCCCAGGAGGAAGCCATCGCCGTCACGTTCGAGTACTCCACAGACCTGTTCACACAGGCCACTGTCGAGGAGTGGAGTACGGGCTTCACCCGGCTCCTCAAAGAGGTCGCGAAAACCCCGGAGCGCCCCCTGCGGAGCCTGCTGGGGCCCTGATCACTCTGCCGAGGCTTGGACGACCCGGATGCCGGCCTCGGTGAAGCGGGCGACGAGTTCGTCGGGGGCACCGGTGTCGGTGACCAACACATCAATCTCGTCGATCGCGCAGATGCGGGCGAACGCCCGGTGGCCCAGCTTGGTGCTGTCGGCCACCACGACCACCCGCTCCGCGCGGCGGGCCATCAGATGGTTGATGCTCGCCTCGCCCTCGTGGTGGGCGGTGGCGCCCTGGGTGAGATCCAGTGCGTCCACGCCGATGACCGCCACATCGAGGGAGACCTTTTCGAGCACCCCGGTGGCCAACGGGCCCATCAGCTCGAAGGACTGGGGGCGGGCGACCCCGCCGGTGAGCACTATCTTGATCTGTGGGCGCACCGCCAGTTCACCGGCGATGTTCAGCGCGTTCGTCACGATGGTGATCGCGGGGGCGCCGTCAGGGGCGGCCAGGTCCGCTCGAGTGGCGATGGCGCGGGCCGCCTCGGTCGTCGTGGTCCCGCCGTTGAGGCCGACGATCGCGCCGGGGTCGACCATCCGGGCGACGGCGACGCCGATCCGCTGCTTCTCGGTCGCGCGCCGGGCGGTCTTGTAGCGCAGCGGGAGGTCGTAGGACACGTTGTGCGCCACCGCGCCGCCGCGCGTGCGGGTGAGCATCTGCTGCCGGGCGAGTTCGTCGAGGTCGCGGCGGATCGTGGCGGTGGACACCGTCAGCTCGACCGCAGCCTGTTCGAGGTCGACCTTGCCGTCCCGGGCCAACAGCTCCAGCAGGGCGTTCCAGCGTTCGGGCCGTTTCACGCCGTCTCCCTCGCCCCCGTCGTCTCCCGCACGGCTCACCCTATCTCGGCTGACAGGGGACGCTGGACTTCTCTGCAAAATCATGAGCATTATCGGCCCGTACGATGCAACTCACATCACGCCGCCTGCTCATTCACGCATGACAAGGGGAGCCGTATGAGCTACACCGAGGCCGAGATCGCCAGTCAGCCGGACTGCTGGCGCCGCGCCGCGGGTCTGGTCCGGGAACCGGGCGGAGCGGTGCGGGAGGCGCTGCCGCGGGCGGGCGAGCGGGTCGCCGTGGTCGGGTGCGGCACGTCGTGGTTCATCGCCCAGTCGTACGCGGCGCTGCGTGAAGCGGCCGGCCAGGGGGAGACGGACGCGTTCGCCGCCTCGGAGATGCCACCGGGCCGCCGCTACGACCGGGTGCTCGCGCTGTGCCGGTCCGGCACCACGACCGAAGTGCTCGCACTCCTCGGCCGCTTGCGCGGCACCGCGCCGACCACGGTCGTCACCGCCGTGCCCGGCTCCCCCGTCACCGAGGTGGCGGACTCGGTGGTCCTGCTCGACTTCGCGGACGAGGAGTCCGTCGTACAGACCCGCTTCGCGACCACCGAACTCGTCCTGCTGCGGGCCCACCTGGGCGCGTCGCTGGACGGTCTGGATTCCGACGGGCGCGCCGCGCTCGCCGCGCCGGTGGCCGAGGGTCTGCTGGACGCCGAGCAGTTCACCTTCCTCGGGCGGGGCTGGACGTACGGGCTGGCGCAGGAGGCGGCGCTCAAGATGCGCGAGGCGGCGGGGGCGTGGACCGAGGCCTATCCGGTGATGGAGTTCCGGCACGGCCCGATCAGCGTCACCGGCCCCAAGAGCGTGGTGTGGTGGCTCGGCGAGGGTGCCTCCGGTCTGGAGGAGGAGATCGCGGCCGCCGGAGGCCGGCTGGTCGGGGACGGGCGGGACCCGGTGGCCGAGCTGGTGGCGGTGCAGAGGCTCGCCGTCGCGATCGCCGAGGCGCGCGGCCTCGATCCGGACCGGCCCCGGCATCTGACCCGCTCGGTGATCCTCGGGTGACCACGCGGCCCGGCCTCGCTGCCGGGCCGCAGCGCGACACAAGACACTCAGGGCGACAAGACACCGGGACAACAGACCAACGAGCAGCGGAAGGAGCCGGACCATGCCGCTGGTGGCGACCGGCGAGATCGTCGGGCCGGCCGTACGGGCCGGGCTCGGCGCGGGGGCATTCAACGTCATCCAGATCGAGCACGCCCAGGCGATCGTGGCCGGGGCGGAGGCGGCCGGGGCGCCGGTCATCCTGCAGATCAGCGAGAACGCCGTCCGGTACCACGGCGCGTTGGCCGCCATCGGGCGCGCGGCCGTGGAGGTCGCGGGCGCGGCCCGGGTGCCGGTCGCCGTACATCTGGACCACGCGACCGACCCGGACCTGGTACGGGAGGCGGTCGGGCTCGGGTTCGGATCGGTGATGTTCGACGCCTCCGCGCTGGACTACGAGGCCAATGTGGCGGCCACCGCCGAGGTCGCCGCCGACTGTCACGCGAGCGGGGTGTGGGTGGAGGCAGAGCTGGGAGAGGTGGGCGGGAAGGACGGGAGAGAGGTGGGCGGGAAGGACGGGGGAGAGGTGGGCGGGAAGGACGGGAGAGAGGTGGGCGGGAAGGACGGGGTTCACGCGCCGGGGGCCCGTACGGATCCGGCCGAGGCCGCCGCCTATGTCGCGGCGACCGGCGTGGACGCCCTCGCGGTCGCGGTCGGCACCTCCCACGCGATGGTCGTCAAGGAGGCGGTGGTGGACCTCGGGCTGGTGGCGGCCCTGCGCGCGGCCGTGCCCGTACCGCTGGTGCTGCACGGCTCCTCCGGGGTGCCCGAGGCGGACCTGACCCGCGCGGTCGAGGCGGGCCTGACGAAGGTGAACATCGCCACCCATCTCAACGTCGCCTACACACGGGCGATCCGCGACCACCTCGCGGCCCACCCCGAGGCCGTCGACCCGCGCCGCTATGTCGCGAAGGCCCGCGACGCGGTGGCGCGCGAGGTGGCCCGACTGCTCCCGCTGCTGCGGGCCGTCGCCGTCTGACGCCGGCCGGGGTGCGCCCGGGGCGGCGTCCCGGGCGCACCCCGGCCGGTGATGCGGCGGCAGGCGCCGGGGGTCTGGCCGACCCGCCCCCTCACGCGCGAACGGCGATCCACGCCCCCACTGTTGACATGATCTCCGTCATCACGGGCTCCGGCGCCGCCACCCGGGGCCCGGCACCGGCCCCCAGGTCGGCCGACGAAGGCATGGTCACGGCGGCCCAGTTACTCGCCGAGGTGCGGCGTGCCATTGTGCGGAAGCACGGCTCTGGGCATGATCACAGATCAGGCGCAGGGCCGATCCGACGACCGCCGGGGGACACGTCATGCCGCAGGAGCCGCCCACATCCGAGGATTCCGCCTCCCGCACGCGGCGGTGCGTCCACCAGCTGTACGAGGACCACGCGCGCCGCACACCCGACGCGGTCGCCGTGATATCGGGCCCACGAGAGCTGACGTACCGTGAACTGGACGAGCGGGCCAACCGGTTGGCCCGCCATCTGCGGGAGGCGGGCCTGCCCCGCGGCGGGCCGGTGGCGGTGTGCCTGGGCCGCGACGCCGAGGTCCTGACCGCGATGCTCGGGGTACTCAAGGCGGGCGGAGCGTATGTGCCCGTGGAGCCGGGCGCGCCGCCGTCGGTGCTGCGGCACGTCCTCGCGGACCCGGGGCTCTTCGCCGCGGTCACCTGGGAGTCGCTGCGGGTCATGGTGTCCGACACGGTCCGCTCGGGCCGCCCGGTGATCTGCCTTGACACCCAGGCCGAGGCCATCGCCGCCCGGTCCGGGGAACCGCTCGACACCGGTGTCGGCGCCTCGGACCTGGCGTGTGTGCTGTACACCTCCGGCACGGCCGGGCGGATGCCCCGGGGCGTTCTGATCGAACACCGCACTCTGGTGAGCGCCTACGAGGGGTGGCGGGTGGTGTATCGCCTCTCCCCCGACGACCGCCATCTTCAGACGACCCCTTCGGAGTTCGCCGGCTTCACGGCTGACTGGGTCCGCGCGCTGTGCTCGGGCGGCACGCTGGTGCTGGCGGGCCGGGACGAGGACGTGGACCGGGCGGGCGACGCCGCCCCACTGCACCGGCTGATCGTCGACCGGTCGGTCACCGTCGTGGCGTGCGACGTCCCCACCGTCCACGGCCTGCACCGGCATCTGCGGTCGCAGGGCGCGGACCTCGCGGCCGTCCGGCTGATCGCCGTCTCGGGAGACAGCTGGTACCTGGACGAACAGCAGGCCCTGCGCCGGACCGTGGGGCCGCATGTGCGGATCCTGAACGTTTTCGGCGTGACCGAGGCCGCCGGATCGGGCGTCTACTTCGAACTGCCCGACCGGCCCGCGGTCACCGAGCACCCCGAGCGCGTCTCGCCGATCGGCACGGCGTTCCCCGGCGCGGCCGTCGCGGTGCTCGGCCGGGGCGGGGCGCCCGCCGCCTGGGGCGCGCGGGGCGAACTGGGCATCAAGGGGCCGGTCGTGGGCCGCGGCTATCTCCATGGCCCGGCCTTCACCTCCCGTCGGTTCCTGCGCACCGGCGACCTCGGCCGGGTGCGTGACGACGGGGGGCTCGAACACCTCGGCCGGGTGGCCTCGCACGCCGATGCCGAGGCGGTGCTGCGCGGGCATCCCTCGGTCGGGGAGTGCCTGGTCACCGGCGTCGAGAACGCCGAGGGCCACAAGATTCTGACCGCCTATGTCACCCCCGTGGACGGCGGCGAGGTCAACCCGAGCGAGCTCAGGCTGTTTCTGGCCACCCGGCTGCCGTCCACCCGGGCCCCGCGCACGGTGGTCCGGGTGACCTCACTGCCGCGCACCCGGGCCGGCAAGCTCGACCGGACCAGCCTTCCGCTCCCGGCGCGCCACGAGGCCGGACGGCGCACGGCAGGCGGGAAGGGGACGCTCCCGGGAGACCACGACGGGGGCGAGGGGCCCGGAATATGGGGCTCCATCGCGGCGCTCACGGTGTTGTTCTCCTTCCTGTCCTGGTTTCTCACCGACGCCTTCTGGCCGTACTCGACCGATCTGTCGCTGGTTCCCCACCCCTGGGCGGCGCTGTTCACCGGGCTGTACCTCTGTGAGTCGCTGGCCTTCGGACTGGGGATGGGATTCCTGTTCTGCGGGCGGCCGTTGCTGGCTCGCCAGGGGCGGTCCCCCGCCCTGACGAGCGCCGCGCACCTTGCGGTGGCCTGGCTGCTGATCGCGTGGTGGCCGCAGGACAACTACTACCGGCTCGCGGCCAAAACGGACTGGGCGCGGCAGGCAGCCCTCGTCTACGCCTTCAACATCACGCTCATGATCGCCGCCGCCGTGGTCGTCGCGTTCGTCGCGGCGCGGCCCCGAAAGACGGACCGGAGCTGACGCCGGCGTCCATGAACATCCGGCCCAGGGCGTCGTTGGCCGAGCGCACCACCGCCTCCGCCGCGTCGAGGGCCCCAGGCGCGCGGGCCGCGAGCGCCACCCCCACATAGGGATGCGGCTCGAAGGCCGCGGTCACCACCGTCGGCAGCAGCGTCACCCCGAGCGAGCGGCACCGGCGGGACACCTCGCCGAGGTGGTCGGCCAGCGCCGCGGCCGGGAGCCGGGCGCCCAGCGGCAGCCGGTCCAGGGTCCGTACGAGGGGCCGGCCGCCCTGGAGCCGGGCCAGCCTGGCCTGGACCATGAACGCCACGGCCGGGCCGGTGAGCCGGAGGTTGATCTCGACGGGGGCGAGCCGGCCCGCCCGGTCCATGACGAAGTCGACGTCGTACCAGCCCCGGTAGCCCTCGGCGGCCAGGGCCCGGCCCACGGCCGCGGTGAACCGCTCGGCGACCCCGGCGGGCGCGTCGGGGACAGCCCCCGGGCCGACCGTGACCCCCTGGTAGCTCGTCCCGTCGATGTCCATCACGCCCACGCCGACGGGGTGGACGGCGCCCCCGTCGTCGACGACCGCATCGAAGGTCAGGTTCCGGAGGGGGCCGGAGCCTTGGACGTACTCCTCGATCAGCACGGCGCCCCGGACCGAGCGTTTGACGAGGGCCCGGGCGCCACCGGCCTCGGCGACCTGGCGGGGCGTCACCACGGTGGTGCCGTAGCCGCCCACCCCGTACTCGGCCTTCACCACCGTCGCGGCCCCGGCGGCGGCGCGCGCGGCCAGCGCGCGGGCGGCCCTGCGGCGCGACGTCACGCGCTCCTGCGCGGGGACCATGATGCCGGGGTGGGCCGGGGCCAGCGTGCGGAACAGCCGGTGGGCGGCCGCCTTGGACTCATAGCGGCGCGTGACGCTCAGCGCCTGGCCGAGGCCGTCCGGCTCGGGATCGGTCCCGGTCCCGGACCCGGGCCCGGCCCTGGGCCCGGCCGTCGGCCGGGTCCCGGCGAGCAGCCGCTCGGACTCCGGAGTGCGGCCCCAGGTGATCACCGGCAGCCCGGACCGCCGGATCCGCTCCAGCAGCGCCGGCCTGGACCGGAGCGCCTCCACCACCCCGCCGTCCTCCCCCGCGACCCCGCCGTACACTGCGATGTCTTGCCACTCCAGCACGTGCGACAGCTCCCGCACCCAGAACTCCTCGACCTGCCGCGGGAGCACGAGGATCCGCGGGTCGGGGCTGTAGAAGGCGGCCAGGCAGGCGTAATGGCCCCCGGCGCGCCGCACCGCCGGCGAGCCGTCGGCGAACTGGGCGTTGAAGTCGCCGACGTTCCCGATGTGCACGGCCGGTGCTCCGCCGGTCCACGCCGCCACCCAGGAGGGCTCCGGCAGTCAGGGCCAGGCGGCCAGCAGCGGCAGCGCCCGGCCCGGTATCGATCCGGACGGCGCGTCGCCGACCCGCTGTGCGCCCATCGCCAGATAGAAGGACTCGGCGTGGGGGTCGGCCTCGATGGTCAGCCGCGTGAAGCCGAGCCGGCCGGCCTCGCGCAGCACATGCCGGTAGAGCAGACGTCCCACTCCCCGGCCGATCGCGTCCGGGGCCACGAACAGCATCCCCAGCTCACCCTCGGGGCCGTCCCCCTCCAGGGTGGCGAACCCCAGGACCCGCCCGTCCTGCTCCGCGACCGTGGTCCGACGGGCCGCCACCTCGCCCGGGCGCAGCCGCAGTTCCTCCCGGCAGGCGGCCAGGAACGCCTCGTCGTACCCCCAGTGGCCCTTCGATCTGAGCGCCAGCTCGCTCAGCGTCCCGGCCTCGTCCTCCCGCCCCGCCCGCAACCGCCGCGACGCGGGCCCGGCCGCCGCCCTCCCGGGCACTGCTGCCCCCGCCCGCGCCGCCCGATCATTCGTCATGTACAGATCCTGCCATCCCGGGCGATGAGTTTCCCCGCACCGGCCGGTCTTCCAGAGTGAACGCACCGAGAGGAGGTGGAGGTTGAGCGCTCAGGACGAGACGCCGGCGCCCCGCGGCCCGGCTCCCGACGCCGCCGGCGGCACTGGTGACCATGCGGCGGGCGCCCCGGCCGTGCTGGTCCTGGACCCCGCGGTCGGCCGCGCCGATGTGCCCGGGCTGTGCGCGCGCCTGCGCGAGCTGGCGTCGCACGGCGCGGGGGCCGGTCCGGTCGTCGTGGACGTGGGCGCGGTGCGCGCTCCGGACCTGGCCGTGGTCGAGGCGCTGGCCCGGCTGCAGCTCGCCGCCCGGCGCCTGGGCAGCGGGATCCTGCTGCGCGGCGTAAGCGGCGAGCTGCGGGCCGTCCTGGCCCGGTCGGGTCTCGACACCGCGCTGCCGACGGCGGGCCTACCCGGCGTCGGCGGGGCCGAGGCGGGCGGGCAGGCCGAAGAGCGGGAAGAGGCGGGCGGTGTCCAGGAAGGAGTTGAGCGCGGTGATCCGGCCGGCTGAGACCTCGACGACCTGGAGCGCCCATGGCTCGTGGCCGCCGTCCGAGGCGGGACGGTACTGGCCGAAGGCGGGCGAGCCGTTCGCCACTGTCGGGATCAGCCGTGAGCCGCAGCAGCCTATGCCCTTGCCCAGCAGCCACCCGCGGATGTCGGCGTGGCCGCGCATCCACAGCGAGTAGGGCGGCATCGACAGCGTGGCGTCCTCGTGCAGCAGGGAGGTGAGGGAGTCGAGGTCGTAGCGCTCGAAGGCGTCCACGTACCGGGCCAGCAGGGCGCGCTGCTCCTCGTCCAGCGGCTGGGCGGGGTCGGTGGCGCTGATCCCGCTCGCCGCGATGGTGGCCCGCGCGCGCTGCAGCGCGCTGTTGACCGACGCGACCGTGGTGTCCAGCAGCTCGGCGACCTCGGCGGCCTTCCAGGCCAGCACCTCCCGCAGGATCAGCACCGCCCGCTGCCGGGGCGCCAGGTGCTGCAGGGCGGCGACGAACGCCAGCCGCACGGACTCCCGCTGGGCGGCCAGCTCGGCCGGGTCGCCGTCCTCCGTCACGATCCGGCCGTCGGGGGCCGGCCCGATCCACGCGGTCTCCGGCAGGGGCGGGCCCAGCGGCGAGGAGGCCGTCGCCACGGACGACAGGTCCATGGGCCGGGCGCGGCGCTGGCTGCCGCCCATCATGTCCAGGCACACATTGGTCGCGATGCGGTACAGCCACGACCGCAGCTTCGACCGGCCCTCGAACCGGTCGAAGCCCCGCCAGGCCCGCACCATGGTCTCCTGCACGGCGTCCTCGGCCTCGAAGGCCGAGCCCAGCATCCGGTAGCAGTACCCGGTCAGCTCCACCCGGTGCCGCTCCAGCTGCGGCTCGATCCCGGCCGCGGCTTCCGTCGCCGTCATGTCACTCATCGCAAGGCCCCCTGTCGACCCTCCGGTAATCCCATGGTCGCAAGGTAGCGGCTGGGTATGACAATCCCCCGGCGCCAGGCCCGCCGGCACCTCGCCCGCGGGCGTACGGCGCAGGTGAGGCCGGCGCCGGAGGACGTGCGTGGACCCGTGAGGCTCAGCCGACGGGCCGGGCGCGGACCGCGGAGGAGTGCACCTGATGCCCGCCGCTGGCCAGCATCCGGACCTCCGCGTGGTCGCTTATCTCGGCCAGCACGATGCCGGTGTCGTCCGCGTACACGGGGTGTCCTCCCGGTCCGCTGCTGTCCGTGCGGTGCACCACCACGATGTCCTCGGCCAGGTCCTCGGCGGCCTGGGCCGAAGCGTCCGGATGCACGAAGATCAGCTCATATCTCTCGCGACGCGCCATGACACGCCCTCCTGCCACGCCATCCCGCCCCACTCCCCAAACCGGGACATTCAACACTATCGAACGGGCCGGGCCGCGCAAGAGCGCGACCGGGCCACGCTTCAGCTCCGGGAGCTGTCGCGCGGGGCGCGGTGCGGGCGCGGCAGCAGCAGCGCGGGGACGAGGGCCAGGGCGCAGAAGACCACGACCCACCAGAAGGTGTCCGCGAAGGCCTCGGCCGGGGCACCCGGCCGATCGGCCGTCCGGTGCGCAAGGACCGTGCCCAGGACCGCCGCGCCGACGGAGGCGCCCACGGTCTGGACCGTGGTGATGGCGCTGGTGGCGCGCGGGATCGCAGCCGGCTCGAGACCGTGGTACGCGGCCGCCATCACCGGCACGGTGGCGGCGGCCGTGGCCAGGCCCCACACGAACAGCGCGGCGGACAGCAGCACCTCGCTGGTGTCCGGGCCCATCTGAGCGCAGACCAGGGCGGCGGGCACGGCGGCGGCGATCCCGGCCAGCACGACCGGGCGGGCGCCGGCCCGGTCGGTCGCCCTGCCCACCAGCGGCAGGGCCGCCATGGTGCCCAGGCTCTGCGGGACCAGCAGCAGCCCGGCGCTGAGCGCGCTGTGGCCGCGTACCTGCTGGTAGTAGAGCGGCATCAGGATCATGGCACCGAAGATCGACATCCGGGAGAGGAAGTTCAGCGCGGACGCGGCGGCGAAGGGCCGCCGGGTGAACAGCCGCGGGTCCACGACGGGCGTGTCGCGGGTGCGCAGCGCGTGCAGCGTGAACACGGCGAGCAGTGCCGCTCCGGCGGCGGTGAAGGGCACGCTGGTGCGGTAGAGGCCGTAGACGAGAGCGGCGAGGGCCGGTGACAGCAGCGCGAGGCCGACCACGTCCAGCGGCTGACCTGCGGCCGCGGCGCGCGGCGCACGGGGGATGCCTCGCCAGGCCAGCAGGACGGCCAGCAGGCCGATCGGCACGTTGACGTAGAAGATCCATCGCCAGCCGGGGCCCTCCACCAGCAGTCCGCCCAGCGGCGGACCGGCGATCGGGGCGAGCTGCGCGGGTATCGCCACGACGCTCATCACCCGGCCACGCCGCTCGGGCCCGGCGGCCTGCGCGAGGATGGCCATGCTCAGCGGCACGATCATGCCGCCGCCGACACCTTGGAGCACCCGGAAGGCGATCAGACTGCCCGCCGACCACGCGGTGCCGCACAGGGCCGAGCCGGCTGTGAAGACCGTGAGCGCGAACAGCCAGACGCTCTTGGCGCCGAAGCGCTCGGCGGCCCATCCGGCGACGGGGATGACCATGGCGATGGCCAGCAGATAGCCCGTGCTGACCCACTGGATCACGGCCACCGAGGCGTCGAGGTCACGGGCGACACCGGCCAGCGCGACGGTGACCATGGTCATGTCGAGCATCGAGGTCAACGCGCCGACGACGACGATCGCGGCCAGCCGGAGCAGCGCCGCGTCGAGCCGCGCGGACGGGGGAGGGGGCTCGGCGGCGGGGGAAGCGGGAGGTGGGGACGCTCGGTCACTCATAAGAAGGAAACTACACGGTGCAGTGTAGCTCTGTACACTGCACCGTGCAGTTCCCCGACACAGCGCCGGCCCGCAGCACCCGCAGCACCAGATCAGGAGCGTCCATGCCCCGCCAGACCACCCTCCGCCAGGGCTCGCCCGAGAAGCGCGCCGCCATCGTCGCGGCCGCCCTGCGGATCTTTGTGCGCGAGGGGTACGCGCGCGCGAGTGTGGACGCGATCGCCGCCGACGCGAAGGTCTCCAAGCGCACCATCTACGACTACTTCGGCGACAAGGAACGGCTGTTCCTGGCGGCCGTCGAGGAGACCGAGGCGGCGCAGGAGGAGGGCTTCCACGCGCTGCTCGGACAGACCTTGGACACTGTCGACGGCACGGCGCCCGGGGCCGTGGAACTGGAGGCGGCGCTGACCGCGTTCGGCCGGGAGTTCGCCACCGCCATCCTGCGCTCACCGGTACGGGCGGCGCTGGTCCGCCTGATCAGCGCCGAGGCCGGCCACTTCCCCGCCCTGCGGCGCCGCGCGGGCTCGGTCGGCCCGGCACAGCAGGCCATCGCCGAGCGGCTGGCCCGGTTCGCCGAGGCCGGGCTGCTGGACATCGCCGACCCGGTCGAGGCCGCCGAGTACTTCGGGCTCCTGGTCACCGGCCGGGTCAACAACCGCTCGCTGTTCGGCGCCGTGGAGGTCGACGACGCGGTGATCGACGAGCTGGTGTCCGGCGGGGTGCGGTTCTTCCTGCGCGCGTACGCCCCCCGCTCAGCCCGCCCCTCGGGATCGTGAGGCCGGGTTCAGGCGGATCAGTACGGCACCGTACGCGGCGAGCCAGACGACCCACATCAGCCAGCCGACGAGGCCGAGGAGGCCGAGGGGGCCGGCGCGGTCGATGACCAGGGGGGCGAGGGTGGCCGAGGCGAACAGCAGCGCGGCCGACAGCAGACCCAGCGCGCCGTGCCACGGCCGGACGAGCCCGGCACGCAGGCCGCCGACGGACAGCCCGACGAGGGCGAGGGCCAGGAAGGTGCCGTTGAGGGTGAACAGCGCGTCGTGAAACGCCCACAACCCCCCGGTCGCGCCGGGGTGGCCCCCGGCCGTCGAAGCGAGCGCGAGGCGGATCGCGACGATTGCGGCGAAGGCGGCGTTCTGCAGGGCCAGGCCGGCGAAGCCGAGCAGCGACCACGCCTCGCCCCGGTCGCGCTCGGACCGCCGCAGCGCGGACACCGCGCCCGCGCCGAACAGCGTGGCCAACGCCCAAGCGGCGGGGGTGAGCGCGGACCCGACGCCGACGACGTCGGCCTTCGCGCTGAAGAACGCGTCGACCTCGTCCACGTCGGCGCCGGTGAGCGGCATACCGGCGGGGACCTGGATCACATTGCTGAACACGATCAGGAAGGCGAAGCCGAGGGCGGCGATGCCGCTGATCCGGGAGAAGCCCATCGGTATCCCGCGGAGTGGCTGCCATGGTTGACGTAGCATGTATTCATTATAAGCAGCGTAAAATGACGAGAGGCAAGCCATGAGCGCAGAGCCGGGCCGGCGCCGCTATGACTCGGTGCGCCGGACGACGCAGGCACAGGAGACTCGCGCGGAGATCGCCCGCGCCGCCCGTCGGCTGTTCGTCTCCCAGGGATGGGCGGCGACCACCGTGCGGGACGTGGCGCGCGAGGCGGGGGTCTCCGTGCCGACGGTCTACGCGGCGTACGGGAACAAGACGGGGCTCACCCGGGCCCTGGCCGACGCGGCCGACCTGTCGGCCGACGCGTCGCGGATGCTCGCGGAGCTGGAGGCCCCGGCGGCCGACCCCGCCCGGCAACTCGCGGCGATGGCAGGCTATGACCGGCGGCTGTTCGAGCGCGCGGGCGACGTCATCGCGCTGGTGCGCGAAGCGGGCCGTGCCGAGCCGGAGTTGGCGACGGTCTACCGCGACGGCCGCGCGCGGGGCGACCAGACCCGTGTGCAGGTGTTCTCGTCCTGGCCGGCCGGTGTCCTCCGGCACGACCTGGACGTGCGGTCCGCGGTCGACGTCTACGCGGCTCTGTGCAACATCGACGTCTATACCCTGCTCACCACGGAACGCGGCTGGTCACCCGACCGGGTCGAGCGGTGGTGGGGCGAGGCACTGGCCCGGGAACTCCTGGACTGAGCTTCCCGTTCCGCCCTCGCGCACCCGTGCTTCAGGAGCCGTGGAAGCGGCGGTGCAGTTCGCGTACGCGCTCGGCGAGGGCGGGGAACGGGCCCTCCACCACGGCACCCGGGACGACCTCCTGGATGGGCAGGGTCCGTACGGGAGGAGCCGGGACCCCGAGGTCGGTGAGCCAGGCCGCCAGTTGCTCGGAGGAGCTCACATACACGATGCGGCCCAATCCGACCCAGCCATGGGCCGCGGCGCACATCGGGCAGTGCTCGCCCGAGGTGTAGACGGTGGCCGCGGCGCGCTCCTCGGGGGTCAGGTTCGCCGCGGCCCAGCGTGCGATCTCGAACTCGGGATGGCGGGTGTGGTCGCCCGACGCCACGTGGTTGTGGTCCTCGAAGAGGACGGTCCCGTCCGCGGCGACGAGCACCGAACCGAACGGCTCGTCGCCCGCTTCCAGGGCCTCGGTCGCCAGCTCCACGCAGCGGCGCAGATGGCGCAGGTCGGCGTCGTTCGCCATGGTGGCCTCCTCGGGAAGTGATCTTCGTGGCATGCTAGCTCGCCGCACCCGAACGCATCCACGGACAAGAGGCCGGACAGCGGTCAGGAATAGTCCCTGCCCATGACCGCGGAGAATTCGTCCGGGTCGGTGTCGAATCCGCGGATCCCCTCATGGAATTGCCACTCCCCCGAGTCGTTCCGGGTGAATTCGGCGACCGTAGCGGCCTTGGCGCCCAGGGCCCCGACGAAACCGCTGTTCACCAGTTCGGTGATCCCATCGGCTATCCGGAAGCTGCAGTTGGCCACATCACTGAAGGTCTTCGGACCGCTGCCCTGCTGGATGGCCACGCCCACGACCACACGGGTGTAGGAGGGGGACAGCCGCTCAAGCTCCAAGGTCATGACCTCGTCGGCGCCGAAGCCCTGGCCGGTCTGGCTGTCCCGGTTGAGGGTGATGGTGCCGTCGGGTGACCGGCGGTCGAAGTGCACGAGGTAGGCCGGCTCGCCGTACGGATCCGCCGCGGTGTAGGTCGCCGCGACGATATCGAGATCGTGGGCCGGCTGCCCCAGCGGGCTGGGGTCCCACTTGAGCGACACCTGAACTTTGCTCGGGCCCTTGTTGAGACCGGTCACCTGACTCCCCTTTCCGGAATCGATCCGACAGAATTCCCTCCGGCCCGGATCCTGCTGTCTCAATCCCGCTGCACAACAATGGAGTTGGAAGTTTATCAGCGGCATCCGGCCGGGAACGGCGGGACACGACGGCCGGACCCGCAACGCGCGCATCGCCCGGCACGCCCGCACCGGGCCGGACACACCCACACCGCGCGGGACACCCTGTACCGGGAATCAGCGACCGCCGCCGACCGAGCCCGGCGTCCGGCGGAGCTCGTAGCGCAGCCGGCGCAGCTCGCCGTAACCCTGCGCCGAATATGACCCGGTCAACCGCCCCGCCTTGTAGAGCTTGAGCCGGTAAGGGGTGATGCCGCCCACCCGGAGCACGGCCACGAACGGGGCCAGCAGCAGCCGCAGAAGGAGTTCGGCCAGCCAGAAGGGCAGCAGCACCGCGAAGACGAGCAGGAAGGGCAGGGCGATGATCGCGGAGATCGGGTCGTCGCCCAGACCGCTCGGGGCGTGCTCGAACGCCACTTCCGGTTTGACCCACCGCGGCCATGCCAGCCTCTGCTGTCGCAGCCGCCACTTGGTTCCGGATCCGTCTTTCCAGCGCACCCGGGCACCTTATATCCCCCGCTCCGCCGGGCCGTGACCGGGTCGCCCCGCCCGATGGCCGAATCAGCCCGTTCATCGAATGGAAATCGATGATTGACACACGGATGGGGATTCTGCCCTTGTTTGTCGCGAGCGAACCGTTCGCCCACATCGGCCGATTCGGCCTGATCGGCAACCCGGCGGCGGCTTCGCTCTTGACGTTCCATCAGAGCCGTCGTCTAATTTCATGCCTCGCGTCGCCCCGGGCGGAATTCCGAAGCCGTACCTTCGGTCCACGTGCCGGGAATGATCTCCCTTTACCCCGCTCTGCCGATTCTTTCGGAGAAGCCATGAGATCTGCTGACCGGCTCGGCGACCTCGTCATCGGCGTCACTCCCTTCGGGCGACCGGACGCCAGGCTCGCCGCGGCGGTCAGCCGCGCCGGAGGGCTCGGGGTCATGGACCTGGGAGCCGGGGACCGGCGGGCCCGGGAGGCGCTGGAGCGCCTTCGGGGCTGGGCCCCCGACGGCCGGTACGGAGTGCGGATCGGCCCCGGCTGCCGGCTTGCGCCCGCGGACTTGGCGGCGGCCCGCGCCGCGGCGGAGCCCCGGCAGGGGGTTGGTGGCTCGGGGCCGGACACGGTGGTTCTCTCGGCGGACTCCCCCTGGGCGGTGGCCGACGCCGTGGGCCGCCACCGCGTCCTCGCCGAGGTCACCGACCTGGAGGAGGCACTCGGCGCCGTACGGGCCGGGGCGCACGGCCTGATCGCCCGGGGTGGCGAGAGCGGCGGCCGGGTCGGGGCCTTAAGCACCTCCGTACTCCTCCAGCAGTTGCTCGCCGAGCCGGAGGTGTCCGTACCCGTGTGGGCCTGTGGCGGGATCGGTGTCCACACGGCCGCGGCGGCGGTCGTCGGCGGGGCGGCGGGCGTCGTGCTGGACACGCAGCTGGCGCTGCTCGCCGAATCGGGGGTGCCCGAGGAGACGGCCGCCGCGCTCCGTTCCCTGGACGGCTCGGAGACCGCCGTGGTCGACGGCCGTCGCGTGCTGCGCCGCCGGGTGCGCGATCCGCACGCCCGGCCGCTGCCCGTGGGCCAGGACGGGTTTATGGCGACGCGCTTCGCCGAGCGGCACGGTGACGTCGGCCGGGCCGTACGCGCCGTGGCCGAGGCCGTGCGGGATGCCGTACGGGACAACCACGCCGCCTCCGCACTGCGCCCGGGCTCGCCGATGAGCGTGGCTCTCGGCACCCGGCTGCCGGTTGCGCAGGGGCCGATGACCCGGGTCAGCGACCGGGCCGGGTTCGCCTCCGCGGTCGCCGCCGAGGGCGCCCTGCCGTTCCTCGCGCTCGCCCTCGCCGGGCGCGAGCAGGCGCGCGCCATGCTGGCGGACGCGGCGGCCGCCCTGCCGGGGCGGCCGTGGGGGGTGGGGGTGCTCGGCTTCGCCCCCGAGGAGATCAGAGCGGCCCAGCTCGAGGCCGTACGGGAGATTTGCCCCAGCCACGCGATCATCGCGGGCGGGCGGCCCGCCCAGGCCGAGGCGCTGGAGAAGGCCGGGATCGCCACCTTTCTGCATGTCCCTTCGCCAGGGCTGCTGAGACAGTTCCTGCGGTCCGGCGCCCGTCGGTTCGTATTCGAGGGCTCCGAATGCGGCGGACATGTCGGCCCGCGCAACAGCTTTCCGCTGTGGGAGGCCCAGATCGCGGTGATCGAGGACTTCCTGGACGAGGGGGATCGGGACGGGGCGGCCCCGCTCGAGGTCTTCTTCGCGGGCGGCGTCCACGACGAGCGGTCCGCGGCGATGGTCGCCGCCCTCGCCGCCCCGCTGACCCGGCGCGGTGTCCGCGTCGGCCTGCTGATGGGCACCGCGTATCTGTTCACCGAGGAGGCGGTCGCCCACGGCGCCGTCCAGCCGCTCTTCCAGCGCCAGGTGGTGGCCGCGCGGCGCACCGCGCTGCTGGAGACCGCTCCGGGGCACGCCACCCGCTGCGTCCCCAGCCCGTTCACCGAGGAGTTCGGCGCCGTCAAGGAGCGGCTGCGCGGGGACGGCGTCCCGGAGCGGCAGGTGTGGGAGCGGCTGGAGCGGCTCAACGTCGGCCGGCTGCGGATCGCGGGCAAGGGTGTCGAGCGCGGTCCGGGCGGCGAGTTGGTGGCGGTCGGCGAGGAACGCCAATTCCGGGATGGCATGTTCATGGCAGGGGACGTGGCCGTGCTGCGCTCGGCCACCACCACCGTCGCCGCCCTGCACCACTCCGTCGCCCCGGCCGCCGCGGATTTCTTCCGCCGCGCCGCGGCCGCGCTGCGCGAGCGCCTGGTCGTGGCCCCGGCCGGGCGGGCGGAGCGGGAGGCCCCCGCGCCGCTGGACGTGGCCGTGGTCGGGATGGCGTGCATGTTCCCGCGCGCCCCCGACCTCGCCACGTTCTGGGCCCATGTGGTCGGCGGCGTCGACGCCGTCACCGAAGTGCCCGTCGAGCGCTGGGACCCCGCCGTCCACTATTCCCCCGGCGAGGACGGCGCCACGGCATCCAACGGCGCCGCGGCATCCAACGGCGCCACCGCCTCCAAGTGGGGTGGCTTCCTGCCCCCGATCCCCTTCGACCCCCTGCGCTACGGCATCCCTCCGGCGTCCCTGGGCAGCATCGAGCCGGTGCAGCTGCTGGCGCTGGAGGCGGCCCGACGGGCCTTGGACGACGCCGGATACGAGGCGGGGCCGGGCGAGCGGGGCGGCCCCGGCAACGCGGGCGGCCGGGCCTTCGACCGCTCCCGTACGTCGGTCGTCTTCGGTGCCGAGGCGGGCAGCGATCTGTCCAACGCCCAGACGCTGCGCGCCGTACTGCCGTCCTACTTCGGCACGGTGCCCGAAGGGCTGGCGGAGCAGCTGCCCGAGCTGACCGAGGACTCCTTCCCCGGCATGCTCGCCAATGTCATCGCCGGGCGGATCGCCAACCGGCTCGACCTCGGCGGCGCCAACTACACGGTGGACGCGGCCTGCGCCTCCTCGCTGGCCGCCGTCGACGTGGCCTGCAAGGAGCTGGTCACCGGCACCAGCGACCTCGTGCTGTGCGGCGGCGCCGACCTGCACAACGGCATCAACGACTACATGCTCTTCTCCTCCGTGCACGCGCTGTCCCCGACGGGCCGCTCGCGCACCTTCGACGCCTCGGCGGACGGCATCGCGCTCGGCGAGGGCGTCGCGTGCGTGGTGCTCAAGCGGCTGGCGGACGCCGAGCGCGACGGCGACCGCGTATACGGCGTGATCAAGGGCGTGGGCAGCTCCAGCGACGGGCGGTCGCTCGGGCTCACCGCGCCCCGCCCCGAGGGCCAGCGGGCCGCCCTGGAGCGCGCCTACCGCAACGCCCGGATCTCCCCCGCCAACGTCGGTCTCGTCGAGGCGCACGGCACCGGCACGGTCGTCGGCGACCGCACCGAGCTGACCATTCTCACCGAGGTGTTCACCGCCGCCGGAGCCGCGCCCGGCGGCTGCGCCCTGGGCTCCGTCAAGTCGCAGATCGGGCATACGAAATGCGCCGCGGGCCTGGCCGGTCTGGTCAAGACCGCGCTGGCCCTGTACACCGGCGTCAAGCCGCCCACCTCGCAGCTCCGCCGCCCAGGCGCCTCCTGGAACGCGAAGAGCAGCCCCTTCGCCTTCCACACCGAGGCCGGACCCTGGGTGGCCCCGCCCGCCGAGCGGATCGCCGGGCTCAGCGCATTCGGCTTCGGCGGCACCAACTTCCACGTCGTCCTGGCCGCCCACGACGCCGGCCCGCCCCCGGCCCACGGCCTGGACGCATGGCCCGCCGAGCTGTTCACCTTCCGCGGCGCGGACCGGGCGGCGGCCCTCCGCACCGTCGAGGAGACGCTGGCGCTCGCCGAAGCGAACGAGGCCGCGGGGTCGCCCTGGCGGCTGCGCGACCTCGCCCTCGCCGCCGCCACCCGCTCCGAAGCCGGCCAGGGCCCGGTCCGGGCGGCCGTGGTGGCCACCTCCCTGGACGGGCCCGCCGGGCCGGCGGCGCTGCTGCGCCGGGTCCTGGCGGGGGAACACGACCCGGCCGCGGGGGTCTACCTGGCCGGGCCGGCCGACCCGGCGGGCCCGGGCGTCGCGGAGTGCGGTGGTGCCCCGTCCCCCGAGGGCGGCGCGAGCCAAGAGCCGGGCAAGGTCGCCTTTCTCTTCCCCGGCCAGGGCAGCCAGCGGCCCGGCATGTTCGCCGACCTGTTCGTCGCGTTCCCCGAACTCCACGGCCATGCGCGGCTCGCCCGGTCCCACGCCCCCGTCCTCCACCCACCGGCCGCCTTCGACGAGCCGGAACGGGCCGCGCAGCGGGCCAGGATCACCGACACCCGGGTGGCCCAGCCGGCCCTCGGCGTCGTCGGCCTGGCCGCGCACTCGCTGCTCACCGCGGCCGGAGTCCGCCCCGACATGGCCGCCGGGCACAGCTACGGCGAGCTGGTCGCGCTCTGCGCGGCGGGCGCGCTCGACCCGCCCGCGCTGCTGGAGCTGAGCGCCGAGCGGGCGTCCGCGATCCTGGACGCCGCGCAGGCCGCGGGCCCCGAGCCGGGCACCATGGCGGCGGTGACCGCGAGCCGCGAGGACGTCGAGCGCGTCCTGCGCCACGGCGGC
Source organism: Streptomyces sp. ME19-01-6 (assembly GCF_033793745.1). Classification (NCBI taxonomy): domain Bacteria; kingdom Bacillati; phylum Actinomycetota; class Actinomycetes; order Kitasatosporales; family Streptomycetaceae; genus Streptomyces; species Streptomyces sp. ME19-01-6. Next base: position 34,719 of record NZ_JARAXF010000008.1, read on the forward strand.
CTCGCCGGCCAGGTGGTGGCCGCCAACCACAACGCGCCGCGCCAGACGGCGATCTCGGGTCCGCGTCGGGAGGTGGAGACCGCGGTCGGACTGCTGCGGGAGGCCGGGTATCCGGTGAAGCGGCTCCCGGTGGCCTGCGCCTTCCACAGCCCGCTGGTGGCCACGGCCGGCGACCGGTTCGCCGAGGCCCTCGCCCGGCAGCCGATACATCCGGCCGAATACCCGGTCTGGGCGAACCGCACCGCCGCCCCACACGGCGGCGAGCCGGACGCCATACGCGCGGAACTGGCGGCCCAGATCGGCGCGCCGGTCCGCTTCGTCGAGCAGATCGAGGCCATGTACGAGGCGGGGGCCAGGGTCTTCGTCGAGGCGGGGCCGGGCACCGTGCTCACCCGGCTGGTCGGGGAGATCCTCGGCGACCGTCCGCACCGCGCCATCGCCTTCGAGGGGCGGCGCGCCGGCGCGCCACGCATGAACGCCGTCGGCGGCGGGGTCGGCGGCGGCCCGCGCGGGCTGTACGGCTTTCTCGACGCTCTGGCGCAACTGGCCGTCGCAGGGTTGCCGGTGCGTACCGGCTGGCTGTTCCGCGGCCGCGACGCCGTGGACGCCGGTCGCGCCACGGCGCCGAAGCGACCCGGCTGGACGGTGGACGGGCAGCTGGTCCGTACCGCCGCGGGTGAACCCCTGCCCGGCGCGCTGGCGCCGGCCCGACGTGTCGAGGAGGCGACGGTGAGCCGGACGGACCGGGACGCGCTGATCCTGGAGTTCCTGAGAACCAGCCGGGAGATGGTGGCGGCCCAGCGCGATGTGCTCCTCGCCCATCTCGGGGCCGCGCCAGGAGCCGGACCGGCCGCTCCCGTCGCTCCCGCGGTACCGGGGGTGGTCGGAGCGGTCGAGGCGGTCGGCGCCCTCCCGCCACAGCCCCTGAACGGGCCGACGCCGACGCCGCTGCCCATACCGACGCCGCTGCCGACTCCGACGTCCGCCGAGTCGACACCCGCCGAGCCGGTGGCGGTCACCGAGGCGGAGGTGGCTCGTATGGTCGCGCAGATCATCAGCGAACGCACCGGATACCCGGTCGACATGATCGAGCCGGACCTCGACCTCGAAGCCGATCTGAGCATCGACTCGATCAAACGGGCCGAGATCGCGGGCGAGCTGGCGGTCCGCCTGGGTGTGGGCGGCACGGGCGGCAGTGGCGCGGCGGCGCTCGCGGACGAGGAGCTCGAGGAGCTGACGAAGGCCCGTACCACCGCCGCGGTCACCTCCTGGCTCACTCCCCGGCTGACGGACGGTGCCGCGCCGAAGGGGGTCGCCGCGCCCGTGGGCCCCGAGCCGCACACCGCCGGACTCACGGAAGCCACGGCCCCGTTCGCCGGGCCCGGGGACGCCGGTCCGCGGGACGACAGCGCCCCCACCTCTGGCACCCCCACGGCCGGCGCGCCCACGGCCACCGGACCGGGGGAAGCCATCGAGTCCCCGGCAACCGCGCCACTGCCACCCGGCCCCACCGTCACCGGCCCGGAGGCCACCCGCGCCCCCGAGGCCGCGGCGCGCGGACCGCTCCCCCAACCCGCCGTCAGGGGCGTGGCGCCGAAGCGGATGCGGACGCGATCCGTGCCGCTCGCCGGGGGCGGGGCGGTCGGCGAACTCTCGACCGCCCTGTCCAGCAAGCGGTTTGCGCTGCTGGGCGATGACGAGACCGTGGCCGCGGCGGTCCGGGAACGGCTGCGGGGCTGCGGCGCCGAGGCCGTGGCCCTGGCGGGCAGGCACCTTCTCGGCGAGGGCGACGGTCCGGTGGACGGGGTGATCCTGCTCCAGCCGTCGGCCTTATCCGGCGCGCCCGTGCTGCCCACGGCGTTCCCCGTACTGCGGGCGGCCCTGGGGCGCGGGCCGCGGTGGCTGCTGGCCGCGCGGCGCACGGACCCGCTCGACGTCGAAACGGCCGGACTGCACGGCCTGTTCCGCAGCGTCGCCAGGGAGTACCCGCGGACGGCGGCCACGGTCGTGGACCTCCCCGCCGCCGCGTCCGCCGCCGCCGTCGCCGACGCGCTGCTGGACGAGGTGTTCGCCTCCGACCACCCACCCGTCGTGCTGCGCACCGCCGAGGGACGGCACGGGCTGGAGCTCGTGGAGAGCGGCTTGGGCGTCCTCGGCGCCTCGGGCGCGGGGCCCGCCGGGGACGGGGCGGCGGAGGCCGCGGCCATCGGCCTCGACCGCGACTCGGTGGTCGTGCTGGTCGGCGGGGCGCGAGGGATCACCGCGCGGTGCGCGGCGGCCCTGGCGACCGCCACCCGCTGCCGTATCGAACTGCTCGGCCGCACCCCCGTACCCGCCGGGCCCGAGGACCCGGCCACCGCGGGGGCCCGGGACGAGGCCGCGCTGCGCGCTGCGCTCGCCGCGCGAGGCGGCCTGAGGCCCGCCGAGATCCAGCGGGAGGCGGCCGGGATCCTGGCGCACCGTGAAGTGGCCGCCACGCTGCGGGAGCTGAGCGATCTCGGGGCCCCGGCCCGCTACCGGTCGGTCGACTTCCGCGACCCCGACGCGGTGCGCCAGGCCGTCAAGGAGATCCACGCCGACCACGGCCGGCTGGACGGCGTCGTCTACGCGGCGGGGGTGATCGAGGACCGGCTGATCGAGGAGAAGTCCGCCGAGTCCTTCCAGCGGGTGTTCGACACGAAGGCGGGCGGCGCGCGTACGCTTCTGGACGCACTGGAGGAGCTGCCGGGCGGCACGGGCGGCAGCGCCGGAGGGCCGTTGTTCGCGGTGCTCTTCGGCAGCGTCTCCGCCGTCCTCGGCAACCGGGGCCAGGCCGACTACGCGGCGGCCAACGACGCGCTGGAGACCCTCGGCGCGCGGTGGGCGGCCCGCACCGGCCGCCGGGCGCTGACGGTCCACTGGGGGCCCTGGGCGCCCACCGGCGGGCACGCCGGGATGGTCAGCCCCGCGCTCGCGCGCGAATACGCGAGACGTGGCGTCGAGCTCATCGACCCGGAGGAAGGGGCTCTGGCGCTGCTGCGCGAGCTCGCCTGGGGCGAGGAGTCCGCACGGGCCGTCGTCTACACGGCGTCGAGCTGGTGACCGTGGCGTACGACGAAGGCGGCGGCCGCAGACCCCCGGTGGCGATCGTCGGGATGGCCGTGCTGCTGCCCGGCGCGCCGGACCTGGGGACGTACTGGCGCAACCTCGCGGCGGGCGTGGACGCCATCACCGAGGTCCCGGCACAGCGGTGGGACGCCGAGTTCTACGCCCCCGGGAGTGGGCGCGGCCCAGCCACCGCCGCCGACCGGGTGTACTGCCGCCGTGGCGGGTTCGTCGACGGGCTGGCCGAGGTGGAGGTCACCCGCTTCGGGATCATGCCCGCCTCCGTCCCGGGCACCGAGCCCGACCAGTTGATCGCCCTGCATGTCGCGGCCGCGGCCGTCGCCGACGCGGGCGGCGAGGAGCGGCTGCCCGACCGGGGGCGGGTCGGGGTGGTGCTGGGCCGCGGCGGCTACCTCACCCCCGGTCTGGTCCGCCTCGACCAGCGGGTGCGCACCGCGCACCAGCTGGTACGCACGCTCGGCGAGCTGCTGCCCGGCCTCGGCGCCGACGAGTTGGAGCGGGTGCGGACCGCGTTCACCGAGCGCCTGGGCCCCGACCGCCCGGAGGCGGCCATCGGCCTGGTGCCCAACCTCGCCGCCTCGCGGGTGGCCAACCGGCTCGATCTGCGCGGCCCCGCGTACACCGTGGACGCCGCCTGTGCGTCCTCGCTCGTCGCCGTCGACCAGGCGGTGGGCGAGCTGGCCTCCGGCCGATGCGACGCGGTGCTGGCGGGCGGGGTGCACCACTGCCACGACATCACCCTGTGGAGCGTCTTCGCGCAGCTGCGCGCGCTCTCGCCGAGCGAGCGCATCCGCCCCTTCCACCGCGAGGCCGACGGGATCCTGATCGGCGAGGGCACCGGCGTCGTGGTGCTCAAGCGGCTGGCCGACGCGCGGCGGGACGGCGACCGGGTGTACGCCGTCATCAGGGGCACCGGGGTGGCCGGCGACGGCCGCGCCGCGGGCCTGGTCACCCCGGACCCGGGCGGCCAGACGCGGGCGGTGCGACAGGCGTGGCGGGCGGCCGGGCTCGATCCGCGCGAGCCCGGCACGCTCGGGTTGCTGGAGGCGCACGGCACCGCGACGCCCGCGGGTGACACGGCGGAACTGGCCACGCTGGCGGAGGCCTTCGGCCCCGCGACCGGCGACGGCCCCGGCCACGCCGTGATCGGGTCGGTGAAGTCGATGATCGGCCACACCATGCCGGCGGCCGGTGTGGCGGGCCTGGTCAAGGCCGCCCTGGCGATCCACCACTCACTGCTGCCGCCCACCTTGCACTGCGACGACCCGCACCCGGCCCTGGCCGCGACCCGCTTCCGTCCGATCGCCACGGCGGAGCCGTGGGAGACCGGGCGGGGCGCGGGGGTGCGCCGCGCGGCGGTGAACGCCTTCGGGTTCGGCGGGATCAACGCGCATGTGGTGCTGGAGCAACCGCCGTCGGGGCCCGCTCGGCCCCCGACGCCCCCGAGGCGCCGGACGCCGGCCGCGGCCACGGCGCTGGCCACCGGGCCGGGTGTCGACACACCCGATGCCGTCGGCCCCGCCCCGCGCACGGGCGCGGCCAGGTCCGGCCCCGTCGCCGAAACACCGCACACCACGGCCGCCGCCACGCGCATGGCCGCGCCCGAGCCCACTGCCACGCCCGGCGCGGCGTCCGACACACCGGACGACAGCACAGCTCCCCCGCAGCCAGCGGCAGCCACCCATGGCGCCACGGCCACGGGCACACCCGTGCCAAGCGCTGCGCCCGGCGGCGTGGTACCGGCCGTGTCCACCACGCCCCAAGCCCAGGTCACCGAGCCGGAGCGGGTGCTCGCGCTGGGGGCCGAGACGCCGGAGGGGCTGGCCGGGCTGCTGGCGGCGGATGACGCGACGGTGCGGACGACCGCGTCCGCGGCGGGCCGGGTGAGGCTCGGCGTCGTCGGGCCGACCGCCAAGCGGCTCGCGCTGGCGCGGCGCGTGGTGGCCAAGGGGTCTTCGTGGCGCGGGCGCAACGACGTGTGGTTCACGCCCGCCCCGCTGCTGAGCGAGCGCGCGGCGGGCGGGCCGGGCCGGATTGTCTTCGTCTTCCCCGGTCTGGAGGCCGAGTTCGCGCCACGGGTGGACGGCGTCGCCGAGTACTTCGGGCTCTCTCCCGCCACTGTCGGGGCAACCGACGGCCGTGCGCCGGTCGGCGACATCGGCCGCCACGGTGTCGGTGTCTTCGCCGTCGGCCGTCTGCTGGACGGCGCGTTGCGGCGGATGGGGGTGGTGCCGGACGCGGTGGCCGGGCACAGCGTCGGCGAATGGACCGCGATGGTGTCGGCCGGTCTGTACTCCGGCGCCGCGGTCGACGATTTCCTCGGCTCGTTCGACCCCGACGCGCTGCGCGTGCCGGGGCTGGCCTTCGGCGTCCTGGGCGCCCCCGCGGAGCGGGTGCTGGCCGCACTCGCGGAGGGCGCGGACGGCCGGGTCGTGCTCTCCCACGACAACGCGCCGAGCCAGTCGATGGTGTGCGGGCCGCGGGCCGACGTCGACGCGTTCGTGCGGCGGTTGCGTGGCGAGGGGGTGATCGGGCACCTCCTTCCGTTCCAGTCCGGCTTCCACACCCCGATGCTGGCGCCCTACCTGGGGCCGATCAGAGCCGCCGCGGAGCGGTTCGAGCTGTTTCCGCCGAGCGTGCCCCTCTGGTCGGGGACGACCGCGGCCCCGTATCCGCCCGACGCGGCCGGGGTGCGTGAGCTGTTCGTCCGGCATCTGCTCGAACCGGTGAGATTCCGGCTGCTGACGAAGGCGCTGTACGAGGCGGGCTTCCGGGCGTTCGTGCAGGTCGGCCCGGGGCAGCTGGCCTCGCTCATCGGTGACACGCTCCAGGGGTCGGAACATCTCGCGGTGGCCGCCGACTCACCGCACCGCGACGGCATCGCCCAACTGCGCCGGGTGGCCACCGCCCTGTGGGTGGACGGGGCCCGGGCGGACCCGTCCCTGCCGCGCCCCGCCGCCTCGCCCGCCGTCGCGGCACCCTCCGTCACCGCGCCGTCCGCCGCCTCGCCGAAGCCGGTACGGCTCGACCTCGGCGGCGCGCTGATCTCCCTGGACGAACGCCACCTCGCCGAACTGCGCGGCGTGCTGGCGTCCGGCGGCGCCACTGCCCAGCCCACCGCCCTCCGGGCCGACGCCCTCTTTGCACTGGACGCGGTGGCCGGGCGGTTCCCGGCGGCCGCGGAACTCGGCGCGCTGCTCCGGGAGACGGCCGGGGCCGCCACCGAGCTGATCGCCGTCGCGGGCCGCGCGGGCGGACCGCCGGCCCCGCCGCTCCCCCAGCCGGCGCCGTCCGCCACCACGCCTCCGCCGACGGCCTGGCGCACCGTACTGCGGGTGTCCACGGACACCATGCCGTACCTGCGCGACCACTGCTTCTTCCGGCAGCGGCCCGGCTGGCCCGACGAGTCGGACCGGTGGCCGGTCGTCCCGGCGACCACGATCGTCGGGCACCTCATGGACGCGGCGGAGCGGGCGGCCGCCGGGCGGCGGGCGATCGCGGTGCACGGTGCCCGGTTCGGCCGGTGGGTGACCGCCGCGCCGCCCGCCGAGGTGCCCATCACCGTGGCGCCGTCGCCCGACGGCCCGGACCGGCTGGCCGTGGACTTCGGCCGCAGCGCCCAGGGCACGGTGGAGCTCGCGCCCCGCCATCCGCACACCCGCCCCGCCCCCTGGCCCGCCGACCCGGCCACCGAAGAGGCCCCCGCCCATACCGCGGTCGAGCTGTACGACCGGCGCTGGATGTTCCACGGCCCGGCGTTCCAGGGGGTCAGTGAGATCACCGCGATCGGCGCGGCGCGGGTGCGCGGCACGATCACCACGCCGACCGCGCCCGGCGCGCTGCTGGACAATGTCGGCCAGCTCCTCGGCTACTGGCTCATGGCCACCCGCACCGAGCGGACCGTGGTCTTCCCCGTCGGCATGCGGCACATCCGCCTCTTCGGGCCGCAACCGCTTCCCGGCACCCCGGTGGAGTGCGTGATCAGGGTCGTCTCGCTGACGGACACCACGCTCGAGGCCGATGTCCAACTGCGCGTCGGCGGGCAGGTATGGGCCCAGATCGACGGCTGGCAGGACCGCCGCTTCGACAACCACCCGAGCACTCGGCCGGTGGAGCGCTTCCCCGAGCTCAACGCGCTCTCCCAGCCGCGACCAGGCGGCTGGGTGCTGCTCCACGAGCGCTGGCCCGACCTGGCGTCCCGTGACCTGATCATGCGCAACCACCTGGGCGGCGCCGAGCGCATGGCGTACGAGCGACGGGCTCCGCGCGGCCGGCGGCAGTGGCTGTTGGGCCGGATCGCGGCCAAGGACGCGGTGCGGCAGTGGCTTTGGGCGCGCGGGGAGGGGCCGGTCTTCCCGGCCGAGATCCAGGTGTGCGAGGACGCCCGCGGCCGTCCGTACGTCCTCGGGGTGCACGGCCGGACGCTGCCCGCGCTGGACCTCTCGCTGGCGAGCCGGGCCGAGGCCGGGGTGGCCCTGGTGGTGCCGCGCCCGCCGGGCCGCGAGCGCCCCGGGCCGGGCCCCGGCATCCATATCGAGGAGACCACCGGACACGGCACCGCCGGACACAGCGCCGCCGGACAGGAGACCGCGGCCCTCCGCGCGGCGAAGGAGGCGGTCGCCAAGGCCGAGGGCACGGGGGGCGGCGGCGATGGTCCGGACATCACCGTGCTCGACGCGGAGGACCCGGAGCGGCTCCTGCTCGAGGTGGTCACGGCCGCCGGACGGCCGCGCCGCTACCGGGTGCGCAGCGTGCGTACGGCCAGCCCGCCCGGGTTGCCCAGCAGGGACTACGTCGTGGCCTGGACCACCGGCCCGGCGGATGACAAGTGAGCCGCGTGGGCGGAGAAGCGAACAAGGAGGCAACATGAGTACCGCCAAGCAGACCGCCGCGGCGCCGGCGGCGGACGACGAGGAGACCATCCTCGCGGACATCTCCGGAATGCTCCGGAGCATGCTCGACGAGTACGGCCTCGACGACATCGAGATCGCCGCGGACAGCCGGTTCATGGAGGACCTCGAGCTGGAGAGCATCGACCTGGTCACCCTGGCGGGAAGTCTGCAGGCCCGGTACGGACGGCAGGTCAACTTCGCCGAGTTCGTGGCGGGGCTGGAGCTCGACGAGATCATCGACCTCACCGTGGGGCGCCTCGTCGAGTACGTCGCCGGCTGTCTGAAGGCCGCCGAGGGGAGCTGACCGATGGCCATGGTCCACACCGGCGGACCGGACGGCGTCAGGCTCCATGTGCAGCGGCTCGGCCCCGGCCGGGCCGGGCCCGCTACCCCCACCGCCGTGCTTCTGCACGGCCTGCTCACCGACAGCCTGGCCGCCTACTACTTCACCGTGGGCCCCGGGCTCGCCGCGGCCGGGATCGACGTGGTCATGTACGACCAGCGGGGCCACGGGCGCAGCGAGCGCCCGGCGCGCGGCTACCGGCTGGAGGCCTTCGTCGGGGATCTGGAGCGGCTGCTCGACCGGCTGGGCATCCACGGCCCGGTGCACCTGGTCGGCAACTGCTTCGGCGGGACGGTCGCGTTCCAGTACGCGGTCCGCCACCCGGAGCGGGTGGCCGGCCTCTCGCTCATCGAGTCCGAACCGGCCACCCGCGCGTGGGCGGCGAAGCTCGACAGGCTCCTCGGCTACACCGCGGCCCAGTTGTCGGAGCACGAGGCCGAAGCCCTGGCCTGGATCGACGCCCATCATGGCGGGCACACCGCCCGGCTGGCCAAGTCGGCGGCCCGACTGGTGCGTACCACCACGATCGCCCAGGACATACCGTCGAGCGCGGTGCTGGACGAGGGCCGGATCCGTTCCGTGCGCAGCCCGGTTCTCGCCTTCTACGGCGCCGATTCGGACATGGCCGCCCAGGCGCCGTGGCTGGAGTCGCTGCTGCCCGGCAGCCGGACGGTCGTGGTGCCGGGCCATGAGCACTCGGTCCTGGTCGAGGTGCCCGCCCTGGTGCTCGGCCATGTCCTGGGCTGGATCGGCGAGCCCGGTGAGACGCCTCCGGTGGCGGCTCTCGCCGAGGTGGAGGCCGCCCTGTGAACGACACGCGCGACGCCGGCGCTCCGCACGCCGCCGAACGCCGCTTCCTGTTCGTGGTGCCGCCGCTCGTCGGACACATCAACCCCACGCTCGGCGTCGGGGCCGAACTCGCCGCCCGCGGCCACCGGGTGGCCTGGGCCGGGACGCCGGAGGTCGTGGGGCAGCCGGCCGGGGCGGGGGCCGTGGTCTTCCGCTGCGCGGTGCCCACGCTCGGTGCGGGCGACATCAGCGCGGTGCGCCCCGCGGACGTACGGGGCCCCGGAGCGCTGAAGTTCCTGTGGGAGCGCTTTCTGGTGCCGCTCGCCGAGGCGATGGCCCCGGGGGTACGGGCGGCGGTCGAGGAGTTCCGGCCGGATGTGGTGGTCGCCGACCAGCAGGCGGTCGCCGGTGGCCTGGTCGCCGAGCGGCTGGGCGTACGGTGGGCCACTTCGGCCACCACCTCGGCGGAGTTCACCGGGGCGCTGGACGGCATGCCGCGGGTCGGCGCCTGGCTGGCGGGGCTGCTGGAGGGGTTGCGCGGCCGGATCGGCGACCCGGCCGGGACGGCGGATCCCCGCTTCTCGCCGCATCTGGTGCTGGCCTTCACCACCGAGGAGCTGGCGGGCCGCCCCGTGCGGGCCGCGGAGCGGATCCGCTTCGTTGGCCCGTCGATCGCCGCCCGCCCCGCCGCTCCGGACTTCCCTTGGCGGTGGCTCGACCCGGCGCGCCCGGCGGTGCTGGTGACCCTGGGCACCGTCAGCGCCGACGCCGGGGCGCGCTTCCTCGCCGTCTGCCGGGAGGCCGCCCGCGCCCGCGCCGGCCGCCTCCAGACGGTGCTCGTCGATCCGGCGGGCGCGCTGGACACCGCGCCCGGCGCGCCGCTGGACCACGATGTGCTGGTGGTGCGCGGGGTCCCTCAGCTGCCGCTGCTGGCGCGGGTCGCGGCCGTCGTGTGCCATGCCGGGCACAACACCGTGTGCGAGGCCCTGTGGCATGGCGTACCGCTGGTCGTGGCGCCCATCCGCGACGACCAGCCCGTGGTCGCCGGGCAGGTGGTGGCCGCCGGGGCGGGCGTGCGGGTGCGGTTCGGCCGGGTCACGGCGGCCGGGCTGGGCGAGGCCCTCGACGCCGTCCTGTACGAGCCGGGTCATCGGGCGGCGGCCGAGCGCGTCGGGGCGTCCTTCCGCGCGGCCGGCGGCGCCGCCGCGGCCGCCGACCACCTTGAACGGCTGGCCGCGCGGGCCGCCACCCGGACACTTTCGCACCCCTCATTGGAGGAGAGATGAGCAGCGGCGCCGAACCCCCCACCGCGCCCGGCCCCGGCCGAGGCCACCGCCCGGCGGTAGCTGAGGGAAAGCCGAAAGGGCGCGCCGCCGTCGAAGGGGAGAGCGCACGCGAGCCGCAAGGGACGAAGGGCCGAGAGGCGGCCGTCGACGGGGGCTCCGGCGCCCCGGAGGCGAACCGAGCCCCGAAGAAAGGTGATCGCGCCGCGGCCGTTGCCGCGCTGCGCCCGCGCTATACGGACGATCTCGCGCGGGGCACCGCGCGGTTCTTCGAGCCGCGCCGGGTCGACTGCCCGTGGTGTGGCTCGGCCGGACTGGAGGAGCGGCTGCACACCACCGACCTCTTCCAGCACAAGCCGGGCCGCTTCCGTCTGGATCGGTGCCGGGACTGCGGCCATGTGTTCCAGAACCCGCGGCTGAGCGGCGAGGGCCTCAAGTTCTACTACCGGGACTTCTATGACGGCCTGGGCGAGAAGGACATGGGCGGTCTCTTCGCGGGGCGGCGGAAGACGTACGTCAGGCGCGCGGAGTCGCTGCGGCCGTTCGCCGGGGCCCCGGGGAACTGGCTGGACGTCGGCACCGGGCACGGCCACTTCTGCGAGACGGCCCGCACGGTCTTCCCCGGCACCCTCTTCGACGGGCTGGACCTGAGCGCCGGGGTGGAGCTGGCCGAGAGGGCGGGCCGGGTGACGCGGGGCATCCGTGGCGGCTTCGTCGAGCGGGTGGCGGAACTGGCCGACGGATACGACGTGGTGAGCATGTTCCACTACCTGGAGCACAGTACGGACCCCCGCGGGGAGCTGCGCGCGGCGCGGCGCGCGCTGCGCCCGGGCGGACATCTGCTGATCGACGTGCCCGACCCGGAGAGTCGCTTCGCCCGGCTGCTGGGCCGCTGGTGGCTGCCGTGGCTGCAGCCTCAGCACCTCCACTTCGTGCCCGTGGGCAATCTGCGCGAGGAGCTGTCCGGACTCGGCTTCACCGTGGTCGCCGAGGAGCACGCCGGGCCGCACGACCCGGTCGATCTGCTGGGCGCGGTGTGGCTGCTGCTGAACGCCCTCGCCCCGCCCGAGGACCAGCCCTGGCTGGCGCCGCCGCCGGGGCGGGTCCGCCGGCTGCTGCGCACGGCGATCATGCTGGCGGGCGTCCCCGCCCTGCTGGCGGCCGCCGCGCTGGACCACTTCCTGATCAGGCCGCTGGCCGGCCGGCGCCATCTGTCCAACGCCTACCGGGTGGTCGCCCGGCGCGACTGACATCACCCGCGAAAGCCTGCGGGCGCCTGAGAAAGGCCCGCCGCGCCGTGGAGACGACGGCGCGGCGGGGCGGGTCAGCGGTGCTCGTAGCGGATGAGGGACCGCACCATGCGGCAGGTGGTGTCGGAGGGCGGGCGCACCCCGATCCGGGCCGCGGTGGTGCGTATCGTGCGGTTGGGCGCCTGCTCGGGGCGGTACACCCCGGAGTTGAGCAGGGCGATGGCCAGACGCATGGCCTTCAGCCGGCGGTGGTGGGTCTCGTACCACTCGCGCGGACGTCCGGCGGGCACTCGTTTTGTCGGGAGGGTCGCATAGCTCGGCAGATCCGGGAGAGGTGTAACGGCAGCGGCCATCGGCATCCTCCAAGGGAGGTCGGGGACCCTTGTTCTTGACCCCTCCATTCTACTGCCGGGCACTGACAAAAGCCCCTGGCCACGGGCGGTTTGAGCAGGTCCGGAAAACCACTCTCGGCACGCCCGCCGGGCCGCCGCGCCGTACCGCGCCCGTCGTACGGAGGACGGGCAGGATACTCCCCGGGGAGGGGCCCGGAATCCACCCGGTGTCAGCGGCCCTGCCTCGGAGGCCCGCTTAGGGTGCAGACATGATTCTGCGAAAAGCCCGGCTGCGCGGCCGACGGCTGGTGGTGGCGGCAGCCGCGGTCGTCGTGCTCGCCGGTGCGGGCACCTGGGCGGCCGCCGCCGCCTCCGACGGTCGCCCGTCCGTCCACCGTGAGGACCGGGTGCTGGACATGCCGGGTGCCCACATCGACACCTCGTACTTCACCGCGGGCTCCGGCCGCAGGCCCGCGGTGCTGCTCGCCCACGGCTTCGGGGGCAGCAAGGACGACCTGCGGGCACAGGCCGAGGAGCTGGCCCGCGACGGATACGCCGTGCTGACCTGGTCGGCGCGCGGCTTCGGCGCGTCCACGGGGAAGATCGGGCTGAACGACCCGAAGAGCGAGGTGGCCGATGTCCGGCGGTTGATCGACTGGCTGGCCAAGCGGTCCGAGGTGCGGCTCGACGCGGCCGGCGATCCCCGGGTGGGGGTGGCGGGCGCCTCGTACGGCGGGGCCGCCTCGCTGCTCGCCGCGGGATACGACCGCCGCGTCGACGCCATCGCCCCCGCGATCACCTACTGGAACCTGGCCGACTCGCTCTTCCCCAAGGGTGTCTTCAAGAGCCTGTGGACAGGCATCTTCTTCACCACCGGCTCGGCGGCCCCCACCGCCGACCCGGGGCGCGGTGGCCAGAGCGGCCAGGAGGACCGGGGCGGCCAGGGCTGCGGCCGGTTCGAGGAGCGGCTGTGCGCGATGTACGAGCGGGTCGCCGTGTCCGGCAAGCCGGACGACGCCGCCCGCCGGATGCTGGAGGCCCGCAGCCCGTCCGCCGTGGCCGACCGGATCAAGGTCCCGACGCTGATCCTCCAGGGCCAGACCGACTCGCTCTTCCCGCTCGACCAGTCGGACGCGATGGCCAAGGCCATCAAGGCCAACGGGGCGCCGGTCGCCGTCGACTGGATCGCCGGCGGACACGACGGGGGCGACCCCGAGACCAAGCGCGTCACGTCCCGCACCCGGGCGTGGTTCGACCGCTATCTCAAGGGCGACAAGGGCGTGGACACCGGCCCGGCCTTCCGGATCACCCGCACCGGCGGGTTCGACTCCACCGACGGCGCGGCCCGGCTGCGCGGCGCGACGGGCGACAGCTATCCGGGGCTCACCGGCCACGGGCGGACCGTGCGGCTGAGCGGCGGCACGCAGTCGTTCGCCAACCCGCCCGGCGGCGGACCGTCGGCCGTCTCCTCGGTCCCCGGCATCGCGGGGCTTTCCCAGGCCTCGTCCCTGGGCGTCGGGGTCTCCCTCGACTTCCCCGGGCAGTACGCCCGGTTCGACTCCGCGCCGCTGCGCCAGTCGCTGCGCATCACCGGCTCCCCCTCGGTCACGGTGCGGGTGAAGGCGGACACGCCCGACGCGGTGCTGTTCGCGAAGGTGTACGACGTGGGGCCCGACGGGAGGCAGGCGCTGCCCGCGCAGTTGGTCTCCCCCGTGCGGATCACCGGCGCCGAGCGGGGCAGGACCGTCGAACTCCGGCTGCCCGCCGTCGACCACGAGGTGGACCCGGGCCACCGGCTGCGGCTGGTGCTGGCCGCGACCGACCTCGGCTACGCCTCGCCGGCCGAGCCCGCCGATTACACCGTCTCCCTCGCCGACGGCGGCCTGACGGTCCCCACCGCGCCGGGCGTGCGCACCCAGTCCGCCCCGCTGCCCTGGTGGGTGTGGGGGCTGCCGCTGGTGGCCGCCGTGGTGGCGCTGGTCCTGCTGCTGACCGGCAAGCGGCGCACGGACGCCCCGGCTCCCGACCCCGAGCTGGCCGAGGTGCCGCTGCGGATCACGGGGCTGAGCAAGCGATACGCGAAGTCGGTCGACCGGTACGCGGTCAAGGACCTCTCCTTCACCGTGGAGAAGGGACAGGTCCTCGGGCTGCTCGGGCCCAACGGCGCGGGCAAGACCACCACCTTGCGCATGCTGATGGGACTGATCACCCCCGACAGCGGTGAGATCCGCGTGTTCGGACACGCCATCAGGCCCGGCGCCTCGGTGCTCTCCCGCGTGGGCGCCTTCGTCGAGGGGGCGGGCTTCCTCCCGCATCTGACCGGCCGGGCCAACCTGGAGCTGTACTGGCGGGCCACCGGCCGCCCGGCCGAGGACGCCCACCTGGACGAGGCGCTGGAGATCGCGGGGCTCGGCGACGCGCTGGAGCGCGCGGTGCGCACCTACTCCCAGGGCATGCGCCAGCGGCTGGCCATCGCCCAGGCCATGCTGGGCCTGCCCGATCTGCTGATCCTGGACGAGCCGACCAACGGCCTCGACCCGCCGCAGATCCGCGAGATGCGCGAGGTGATGATCCGGTACGCGGCGGCGGGCCGCACCGTGATCGTCTCCAGCCATCTGCTCGCGGAGGTCGAGCAGTCCTGCACCCACCTGGTGGTCATGGACCGCGGCCGGCTCATCGAGGCCGGCCCGGTCGAGGAGATCGCCGGCACCGGGAACAGCCTGCTGGTCGGCCACGAAGGCGAGCTGAGCGACGCCCTGGTGGAGAAGGTGGGCGCGCTGCCGGGGGTCGCCTCCGCGGCGCGTACCGGCGACGGGCTGCTGGTACGCCTCGACGGCAGCGGCCCCGCGCAACTGCTCGCGGAACTGGTGCGGCTGGAGATTCCGGTGATCAGCTTCGGGCGGGGCCGGCGCTTGGAAGACGCGTTCTTGACCCTGATCGGAGGAGGGGCCGCATGAGCGTGCCGCAGGAAGAGGGGCGTGTGTCCTGGCGCGCTGCGCGGGCTGGACTGAGGAACCGCGCGGTGACGGAGGAGCGAGCAGTGACGAAGGAAGCCCGCGCAGCGAAGCGCGCCGAGGCTGAGCGGGAGGGAGGGGCATGAGTTCTCTGGTGGAGGCGGCGCCCGGACACCGTCCGGGCCGTACCCTGCCCCTGCGGGTGGAGGCGGTCCGGCAGTTGCGCCGACGCCGGACCCTGGTGATGGCGACGGTGCTGGCCGCGCTGCCGTTGGTGCTCGTCGCGGCCTTCGCGCTCGGTGGCACCCCGGAGGGGCGCGAGAACCGGACCACGCTCATGGTCACCGCGACGTCCTCCGGGGTCAACTTCGCCGCCACGGCGCTGTTTGTCTCGGCCGCATTCCTCCTGGTCGTGCCGGTGGCGCTGTTCTGCGGGGACACCGTCGCGGCCGAGGCCAACTGGTCCTCGCTGCGCTATCTGCTGGCCGCGCCCGTGCCCAGGACCCGGCTGCTGCTGAGCAAGCTCGCCGTGGCGCTCGGGTTCAGCGCGGCCGCGATCGTCCTGCTGCCGCTGGTGGCGCTGGTGGTGGGGACGGTGGCGTACGGCTGGGAGCCACTGCGGCTCCCCACGGGCGGGTCGCTGGCCACGGGCGAGGCACTGGGGCGGCTCGCCGTCGTGGTCGCGTATATCTTCCTGTCCCAACTGGTCACCGCGGCGCTGGCGTTCTGGCTCTCCACCGTCACCGACGCCCCGCTGGGCGCGGTCGGCGGGGCGGTCGGGCTGACCATCGTGGGCAATGTCCTGGACGCGGTCACCGCGCTCGGCTCCTGGCGCGACTTCCTGCCCGCGCACTGGCAGTTCGCCTGGCTCGACGCGCTCCAGCCCCATCCGGAGTGGAGCGGCATGGTGGAGGGCGTGTCGGTCTCCGTCGCGTACGCGCTGGTGCTGGTCGCGCTGGCCTTCCGCGGCTTCGGGCGCAAGGACATCGTCTCCTGACGCACGGCCGGTCCCGTTCCCGCCCACAAGTGCTCCGGTGGGCCATGACATGCTGAGACGTTGTGGCGCGCCGGACGGGTCGGCGAACCTCCGGCGTGACAGGGAAGGTCGATGAGGCTCTGCTTTCTGGTGGAGGAGCACTACCGCTACGACGGCATGCCGTTGGAGGTGGTCCGACAGCTCACCGCCTGGGGGCACCGGGTGGATGTGGTGTGGCCCGGGAGTTCGTTGGTGAGCGTGTCGGAGGCGGTCGGGGCGGGCGGCCACGACGCCTGGGTGCTCAAAACCGTGTCCGGGGGCCCGGGCCTGACGCTGCTGGAGGCCGCCGCGGCCGTGGGGCTGACGACGGTCAACGACGCGCGGGCGATCCGCGGGGTGCGGGACAAGGTGCTGGCGGCGGCGATCGGCTCCGCCCGGGGGCTGCCGATGCCGCGGACCTACGCGGCGGCCCGGCCCGAGTCGCTGGCGGAGATTCCGGAGGCGGAGTTCCCGCTGGTGGTCAAGCCCGCCGACGGGAGCTCGGGGCGGGCGGTGCGGCTGGTGTCCTCCCCCGACCTGCTGACCGGGCCGGGGGCGAAGCCGACGGGGGAAGGGATGCTGATAGCCCAGCCCTATGTGGCCAACTCCGGGATCGACCTCAAGGTCTACTGCGTGGGCGGCGAGCTGTACGCGACCGAGCGGAGCTCGCCGCTGCACCCCGACAAACCGGTGCGTGAGCGGCGGGTGCCGCTGTCCGCCGAGGTGGGCCGGATCGCCGCCGAGGCCGGCGCGGTCTTCGGCCTGGACCTGTACGGCGTGGACGTGCTGCTGGGCCCGGACGGCCCGGTGATCGTCGATGTGAACGACTTCCCGAGCTTCCGTCAGGTGCCGGACGCGGCGGCGCGGGTGGGGCGGGCCGTCCTGGAGCTGGCCCGCCGGGGCCCGAGCGGGGCGGGGACGATGGCCGTGGTGCCCGCCCGGACGCGGGCGCGGGTGGCGGAAGCGGTCCCCGCGAGCGCCGGCGAGGGCCGATGAGGATCGGTCTGATCACCCCGGAGCCCGGTCACCCGCTGCTGGCCGCCGCGACCGCGCTGCTGACGCCCCGGCACCGGGTGGAGACGGTTGATCCGGGCGCCTGGGACGGCGCACCGGAAGATCCGGACTCCTTCGGGACGCCCGCCGATGTCTATCTGCTGAAGGCTCGGACGCCCCGCGCGCTCGGTCTGGCCCGCTACCTGGAGGAGCGTGGCGCTCCGGTGCTGAACGCGTCGGGGGCGACCGGGCTGTGCCAGGACCGGACGGCGATGGCCGAGCCGGCGCTCCGGGCGGGGCTGCCGTTCGCGCGCACCCAAACCGTTCCGGCCCTCGCCCGGCTCATCGGCGAGGAGCTCGCGTATCCGGTAGTGATCAAGAGTCGGCACAGCCGGCGGCACGACCTGGTGGCCCGGGTCGACGACGACGCCGGGCTGCGCGCCCTCTGTGCCGTCTGGTCGGACGAGCCGGTGGTGGTGCAGCCGTTCACCGAGAACAGCGGCTGGGACCACAAGCTGTGGGTGATCGCGGGCCGGGTCTTCGCGGCCGTGCGCAGGTCGGAGCTGGCGGACCCCGACCGCGGCCCGGCGCTGCCGCTGGCACCGGGGGACCTGCCGGACGGCTGGGCGCGGCTGGCGCTGCGGGTCGGGTCGGTCTTCGGGCTGCAGGTCTACGGCGTGGATGTGATCGACGCGGGCGGCGGGGTGCCGCTGATCGTGGACATCAACGCCTTTCCGGGGGTGCGCGGCCAGGTGGGCGCCCCCGAGGCGCTGGCCGAGCTGGCGGTACGCACCGCCGAGCGGGGCGCCGTCCCGGCCGGCTGAGCCCCCGCGAGCACATTCCGGTCCGGACCACGGCCCGGGTTCGATTGAGCGGGCCCGGGGCCGGGGATCATTGGGGAGAGGAGCCGTGCCGTCCGGGCCCCGAGCCCGGGCGGTCGGACACGGCCCGGCAAGGCAGACGCCGATGCACAAGGACGATTCCGCGAGGCCCCACGGCAGGGCCGAGAAGTTCGGGCACCAGGAGGCCGCACCGCTCTCGGCGGCGATCGAGGTCGATGCCGGCGGGTACGTCACGGCCTGGGGGCCCGATGCGGCGCGTCTGCTCGGGTACCAGCCCGGCGACATGCTGGGGCATCCGGTGCGGGACCTGCTCGCCGCGGATCTCCCCGCCTCGGCCCGGAGATATCTGCACGCACGGCCGGGCGACAGCTGGAGCGGCCCGATCAAGGCCAGGCACCGGGACGGGCACCCCGTGGGGCTGACGGTCCAGGCACATCCGCTGACCGACGCCCGCGGCGGGATCCGCTGGCTCGTGGTGGCGGGCGCGGGAGCGGCTGCCCGGCACGGCACGGAGTCCGGCGCACCGGAGCTGTCCGAGGAGGAGCGGCTGCTGGAGAACTGGACGCTGGCCCAGATGCCGATTCCCGTGGCGGTCTACAACACCCAGGCGCGGCTGGTGGGCGCGAACCTGGCCATGACCCGTCTCATGGGCCAGTCGGTGGACCAGATGCGCGGGCTGCGCCTGCGCGAGATGGACCCCCGGCCCATCGTCCAGGAGCTCGACGGGCTCCAGGAGCAGGTCATCCGCACCGGAGAAGGGATGAGCCACGAGGGCTTCGACCCGTTGTCCGATGAGCCGAGCAGGCCCGCCTGGGCCGTCTACCTGATCCCCGTGAAGGACGCCGTGGGCGTGGTGCGTGGCCTGTCGGCGGTGGTCTTCGACTACACCGAGCAGCGCCGGGCCCGCCGTCGGCTGACCATCGTCAACGAGGCCAGCGTCCGGATCGGCACCACCTTGGACGTGACCCTGACGGCGCAGGAACTGGCGGACGTGGCGGTCGACCGGTTCGCCGACTTCGTCACGGTCGACCTGCTGGACGCGATCTACCACGGGCAGGAGCCGACGGTGAGCCCGGCGAGCCGGGCCGTGGACTTCCGCCGTACCGCACAGCAGTCCGTCCTGGAGGGCTGCCCGGAGGCGGCGCTGGAGGCCGGAGGCGCGGATTCCTGGCCGGAGTACTCGCCCCCCGCCCAGGCCCTGGCGGCCGGCCGCGGCGTGCGGCACTCGACCAGGGAGGAGGAGATCCGGCGCTGGACCCGGGAGGTCCCCCGCCGTGCCGAGTCGGTGCGCCGGTACGGGATCCACTCGGTGATGGCGGTGCCGCTGATCGCCCGGGGCACCACGCTGGGGGTCGCGATGTTCTACCGGCATCGGACGCCGGAGCCGTTCGACGAGGACGATCTGCTGCTGGCCGAGGAGATCACGGCGCGGGCCGCGGTGTGCGTGGACAACGCCCGCCGCTACACGCGCGAGCGCGCCGTATCGCTGGCCATCCAGCGCAGCATGCTGCCACGGCCGGGGATGCGGCAGGAGGCCGCGTCGATCGCCTCCCGCTACCTCCCGGCGCACACCGCGGCGGGGGTCGGGGGCGACTGGTTCGACGTCATCAGGCTCTCCGGGGCCCGGATCGCCCTGGTCGTGGGCGATGTCGTGGGGCACGGGGTGCACGCCGTGGCGACCATGGGGCGGCTGCGGACCGCGGTGCGCACGCTCGCCGACATCGGTCTGCCCCCGGACGAGCTGCTCACCCACCTGGACGATCTGGTGATCCGCCTGGATGAGGAGGAATTCCACACCACCGAGGCCGAGCTCCGCCACCGGGCCGGCGATGGCGCGGCCGAGGAGCAAAAGGGCAGCACGGGCGAGCTGGGCGCCACCTGCCTGTACGGGGTGTACGACCCGATCACCCGCACGGCCTCCTTCGCCAGCGCCGGCCATCCCGCGCCCGTCGTCGTCACCCCCGGCGGGGCGGTCACGCTGCCTCCTGTGCCCCCGGGGCCGCCGCTGGGCGTGGGAGGCCTGCCGTTCGAGACCGTCGATCTGGAGCTCCCGGAGGACAGCACGCTCGTCCTGTACACCGACGGGCTGCTGCGGGCCGCCGCCCCCGACCCCGACGAGGGGCTGGCGCTGCTGTGCCGGGCACTGGCCGAGCCCGCCGAGTCGGCCGAGCGGATGTGCCAGTCCGTGCTGGACGTCCTCACCCCGGACCGGGGCAGTGACGACGTCGCCCTGCTGATCGCCCGGACCCGTACCCTGGACGCCGGCAACGTCGCCACCCGGGACGTGCCGGCCACTCCGGCAACCGTCGCCGAGGCGCGCCGGTGGGCCACACGACAGCTGGCGGCCTGGGGCCTGGAAGAGGCGATCTTCACCACCGAGCTCGTGGTGAGCGAGCTGGTCACCAACGCCATCCGCCACGCCAGCAGCCCCATCCAGCTGCGGCTGATCCATGACACCGGGCTGATCTGCGAGGTCTCCGACACCAGCAGCACCGCCCCGCATATGCGCCGGGCTCGCACCTTCGACGAGGGAGGCCGCGGACTGCTGCTCGTCGCCCAGCTCACCCAGCGCTGGGGCACCCGGCAGACCTCGCACGGCAAGGTCATCTGGGCCGAGCAGAGCCTCCCGCCGGGCGGGGCGAACGCCGCCCTTTCGATCTCCGCCTGAAATGCGAGCAGCCTAGGACAGAGTTACGGCGTCTTTGTGGGTGGAACGGGAGACAGGGGGGCCGTTGTGAACTGTAGTCAGTGCGGAGCGCCGGTCATCCAGGGGCCGAGCGGCGGTTGGAGTTGCAACAACTGCGGAGCCTCGGGATGACCGGCGTGGAACGAAGACCGTCGTACCGCCTTACCTGGTGTAGCCGCCTTACTTGGCGTACAGCAGAGTGCCGAAGCCCGTCTGGTCGAAGCCACCGCTGGTGGAGCCGTAGTCTCCACCGCCGCCCTCGGGACGGCCCTTCTCCGCCATGGCGGTGATGTACGGGACGGACAGGCCCCGGCGCCTGGCGTAGTGGTAGTGCAGGATGTCCCACACCGGCCGGCTCTGGCCGCGGCTCGCGGAGGAGATCACGGTGTGGGACTGCTGGGCGCAGTTCTGGCCGGTGCCCCAGGTGTACGTGGTGAAGGGGACGTCCTGGCCGAGGTTGTACTTGGCGACGTACTGGGCGGCCTTCATGAAGCGGTTGCTGTCGTAGCCGTACAGGTCCTCGCCCTGGGACCAGGCCATCTCGCAGAAGGCGCCCATCTGGCCCATGCCCATCATGGTGTGGCCCTGGTCGCGGCCGGACTCCTGCCACTGGGCGAGGCCCTGGCTGTCGTACACGAACGGGACGGCGTGCTTGATCGAGCCGTTGCCCGCGCCGTTCTTGAAGTAGTTCACGGCCTGGTCGTACTTGGCCGCGTCATCGCACAGGATGCCGATGGCCAGGACCGAGTTCATGTTGCACAGGTCCCAGTTGGCCCAGTAGTTGGTGATGCAGGCGTCGTTGTGGCCGGTGAGGAACTGGTTGTTCAGCGGGTAGAAGACGTTGAGCATCATCGTCTTGAACCGGTTGAGGTCGAAGCCGGAGTAACCCCGCATCAGCTCGGCTGCGTTGGCGAACTGGTAGCCGTAGAGCCCGGCGGCCAGGAACCGGTCGGCGTTTCCGGTGAGCGTGGTGAGCTTGGCGGACCAGGCGTTGAGGATGTCCCGGGCGGTGTCGCCGTGGGCGGTGGTCCCGGCGATGTTCCAGCGCAGGGCGTTCTGGTAGGCGGCGTGGATGTCGTTGTAGAGGATGCCGTAGTTCTCGCCGGTGCCGCCGCGGATGATGGTGGCCTGCGGGTTGGCCTTCCAGCCGGACTGCGCGTGCGAGTTGGCGATCAGTCGGTTCCAGCCGGCCAGCCAGGGGTCGTCTCCGGCGGCCACCCGGACCTTGGCGCGGTTGAGCTCGCCGTAGGCGTGCAGCATGCCGGGGTGGGTGAAGGTGGCCGGGGCGGCGTCGGCGGAGCCCGCGGTGACGGCGGCGGTGAGGCCGCCGGCGGCGCCCGCGAGGGCGAGCCCTCCGGCGGCCTTCAGCACTCCGCGGCGGCTGAGCTTGTGCGTGTTCTCGCGGCTCATCGAGAAGTCACTCCCATCGTGGGGGGGCGGTCGTGGGGGGGTTGGGGGGGGTGGTGCGGGATGTGGTCAGGGCTGTGATCGCGCCACGTGGCGGAGCCCGCCGAGGAGGTGGGCCCGGAAGGCGGGATCGTCGTACGCCTCGGGGGTGTGTCCGAGCCCGGTGTAGAAGACCCGGGAGTCGCCGTGCTCATGACACCAGACGAGTGGATGGTCGTCCCCCATCCCCCCGCCCTCGTACGAGGTCTCGTCGGCGGAGGCCAGTACCCGCACCGCACCGCGCGGGCTGGCCCGGAAGTCGTACCACTCGTCGGTGAACGCCCAGGTGGCACCCAGGTGGCTGGTCGCCGGGTGGTCCCGGTCCTCGATGGTGAGGACACCCGGCTGCAGTGCGGGGTGGCGGTCGAATCGGGCCCCGAGCAACTCGCCGTAGTACGGCCAGCCGTACTCGGTGCAGGCCGCGGCGTGCACACCCATGAACCCGCCGCCCGTCCCGCAGTAAGCCCGCAGCGCCTTCCGTCCCTCAGGGGTGAGCACATCGCCGCTGGTGGAGAGGAACACCACGGCCGCGAAGCCGTCGAGGCCGCTCTCGAGGTCCCGCGGATCCTCCGTCGCCTCCACGTCGAAGCCGTGCTCGGCGCCGAGCTCGCGGAAGGCGCGGACACCATCGGGAATGGAGTCGTGCCGATACGCGGTGGTGCGGGTGTAGACGAGGAACCTCGGCCGGCTCTGCGCCATGGTGGTCGCTCCAAGAAGGCGTGCGGTGGGGGAACCCAGGAAACCGGTGTCCATCATGGGCGCGCCGCACCATGCTGTCTTCCGCCGCTACCAGACCCGAAATTTTTCGATCGTTTCCGCCACGACTGCCGCCGCGCGGAAGCAAGGGACAGAGACCGTTTTCTAGACCTTTTCGACGCTGCTCGCCACGCCGTCTGCTACGCCGTTTCCCGGCCCTGGGGACGGCCGGGGCCCCTGGTCGACGCGCGGATGACGATATGCGTGCCCAGCACCTGGTGCTGGCTCTCGGGCAGTTCCTCGCGGTGCAGGGCCAGCCGCACCGCGGTGCGGCCCAGCTCCTCGTGCGGCACGTGCACGGTAGTCAGAGCGGGGTAGACGTCGATCGCCACCGGGATGTCGTCGTAGCCGGCCACCGAGACGTCCTCGGGCACCCGCAGACCACCCTCGCGCAGCGCCTGCAACGCCCCCGCCGCCACCATGTCGGTCCCCGCGAACACCGCGCTGAACTCGGCCCCGGAGGCCAGCAGCTCCCGGGCCGCGCGGTAGCCGTGGGCGCGGGTGAATCTTCCGTCCAGGATCAGGGCCGGGTCCGGGCTCAGGCCCATCAGCTCATGGGCCCGGGTGAAGCCACTGATGCGCTGGGTGCTCGTGGACAGGCCCGGAACCCGGGCCAGATAGGCGATCCGCCGGTGTCCGGCGCTGAGCAGGTGGGTGGTCATCGCGAAGGCGCCGGCCTCGTTGTCGTAGTCCACGACGGTGGCCGGTACGCCCTCGCCCAGCGGCGGCCTGCCGACCAGCACCAGCCGCGAGCCCACCCGGTCCAGGGCGTGCGCGAAGTGGGCCATACGGTCCTGGTAGGCCTTGTCCTCCCAGGCGCCGCCGACCACGATCACCGCGTCGGCCCGCTGCTCGCGCATCATCTCCACCACGGCGAGGACGCGCTGCGGGTCGCCGTGGGTGGTGCACAGCATGCACAGCCGCCCCTCGGCGGACGCCTGCTCCTCCACACCGCGCGCGATGTGCGCGTAGAAAGGCCCGGTCACATCGTCCACGACGAACGCCACCGTCTTGTTGGTGGACCCGCCGAGCGCGCGGGCATGCGCGTTGACCACGTAGTCCAGCTCGCGCATCGCCTTGAGCACCCTGGCCCGGGTGGCCGCGGCCACCGGATAGGTGCCACCCATGACGCGGGAGACGGTGGACGCGGACACCCCGGCACGCTTGGCGACGTCCCTGACCGTGGACACGTCCCTGCCCGTGGGGGACTCCGCCCGCTTGCCCGCCTTGCCCGCGCCAGTCGCCGCTGCTGCCTCGTTCACGTAGGCCTTTCCCCCCTTTTTCAGGGCTCGGTTCTCCCCCAGCTACCGCTGGGAGGTGCCCCCGCCGGGGCGCTACAGCCCCTGTCGACGGTCGACCACGCGGCGGTAGCCGCATATCGGACGCAGCCTCGGCCCTTCGGCTCACTCGCCCTGCCCGCCGGGTAACCGCCCGCTCACGATAGCCGAGCGGGGGCCACCTCGGACCCGGCTCAGCGAGCGCGGGAGCTGACCTGCCGCGGGCGCAGCAGGAAACGCTGGGTCTTGCCGCTCGACGTCTTGGGCAGCTCGGCGACGAAGTGCACACTCCGCGGGTAGGCGTGCTTGGCCAGCCGGTCCCTGACCAGCTGCTGCAGCTCGGCGGCGAGGGCGTCGGGGTCCGAAGGCGACGACGCCCCCGCGCGCAGCACCACGAAGGCCTCCATGACCTCGCCGTGTTCCTCGCTGGGGACGCCGACCGCGGCCGCCTCCGCCACGGCCTCGTGCTCCAGCAGCACGCTCTCCACCTCGAACGGGCCGATGCGGTACCCGGCCATCAGGATCACGTCGTCGCTGCGCCCGGAGAAGAACAAGTGGCCGTCCTCGTCCCGCGAGGCGGTGTCGCCGGAGTAGAACCAGTGTCCGTCGGGGCTGAACTTCTCGGCGGTCCGCTCCGGAGCGTCGCGGTAGCCCTCGAACCACATCAGCGGGCTCTTCGTGATGTCCATCGCCACCCGGCCGGGCCTGCCGGTCTCGGCGACGGCGGAGTTGGTGTCCTCGCGCAGGACGGTCACGCTCCAGCCGGGCAGGGGCCGGCCCATGGAGCCGGGCTTGAGGTCGGTGCGCAGCGCGGGGTGCCAGGCATTGGCGATGGCCATGCCCAGCTCGGTCGAGCCGTAGTGGTCGCGCACCGGGATGCCGAATGTCCGCTCCGCCCAGGTGACCACGTCCGCCGGGAGCGGCTCGCCGGCCGCGGAGGCGCACCGCAGCCGCAGTCCGTCGGGGGCGGGCGTGCCGCGCAGCCTGCGGTAGACGGTGGGGCCGGCGGTGAAGTTGGTGATGTTGAAGCGGGACAGCACCGCCCATGTCGCCTCGGCGGAGAACAGACTGTTGAACAGCAGGCTGCGCAGGCCGAGGGCGAGCGGGGCGATGATCGCGTAGTACAGCCCGTAGGCCCAGCCCGGGTCGGCTGCGTTCCAGAACACATCGGTGGGCCGGTGGTCGAGGCCGAACTCCTGGTACATGGCGAATCCCGCGACGGCCCGCAGCGGGATGGGCACCGCCTTGGGCGGGCCGGCGGTGCCGGAGGTGAACAGCTCCACGATGGTGGCGTCCCCACCGAGGGCGGCCGGTGTCTCCAGCGGCTGATGTCCCGCCACCAGCTCGGCGAACGACAGGTCGCCTTCCTCGGTGGGCCCGGTGGTGATGATCCGCCACAGCCGGTCCGCGGGGAGGTCGGGGCCCGCGGCCAGCTTGGGGCGCTGCCCGGCGTCCGTGATCACGACCTTGGTGCCGTTGCCGGTGATCCGCAGGGCGATGGCCGGCGGCGCGAACGCCGTGAACAGGGGCACCTGGACGGCGCCGATCCGCCAGATCGCGAGTGTCGCGACGAGCAGTTCGGCCGACTTGCTCATCAGCGTGGCGACCCGGTCGCCGGGGCCCACCCCGAGGGCCGCCAGGGCGCTCGCCATCCGCGCCGAGGCGTCGCGGAGTTCGCCGTAGGTCATGTCGTGCCCGTCCAGGTCGGCGCCGACCACCGTGAAGGCGACGGCGTCGGCCGGGTGCCGGTCGCACAGCAGATGGGCGGTGCACGCCGCCGGATCTCCGAAGGTCTTGAGCAGGTCGGCCATGCGCTGTTCCGGGCTGGTCAAGTGGGCTCCTCGTGCATGCGGGCGAGCGGAATCCAAGTGCCAAGGGCGGTGGCGTCCCTATCGGCTTGTACACGCTATCGCGCCCGCGCGCGAGCTCGGCAACCAGTGTTCACAGGACCGTTGTCAGCCAACCGCGGTGGTGGGGTTCTCCTCCTTGCGGAAGGTCAGCTTCCCCTCTTCCACATCGACTTCCACATGGC
Source organism: Streptomyces sp. ME19-01-6 (assembly GCF_033793745.1). Lineage (NCBI taxonomy): Bacteria > Bacillati > Actinomycetota > Actinomycetes > Kitasatosporales > Streptomycetaceae > Streptomyces > Streptomyces sp. ME19-01-6. The sequence continues at coordinate 60,714 of NZ_JARAXF010000008.1, forward strand.
TGTGCGGCTGCAGTTTGCCGTTGAGCAGCATCCGGGACAGCGGGTTGTCGACCTCCCTCTGGATGGTCCGGCGCAGCGGCCGGGCGCCGTATTCGGGCTGGTAGCCGTGGTGGGCCAGCCAGTCGACGGCGGCGGGGGTGAAGTCGACCGGCACGTCCTGGGCGCGCAGCCGGCGCCGGGTCTCCTCCAGGAGCACATCGGTGATCTGCCGCAGCTGTTCGTCGGCGAGCCGCCGGAAGATGACGATCTCGTCGATGCGGTTGAGGAACTCGGGCCGGAAGTGCTCGCGCAGCGGGCGCAGCACCCGCTCGCGGCGCGCCTCCTCGTCGGCTTCCGCGCCGCCGCCGAAGCCCATGACCGTACCGCGCCCGGAGATCTCCTCGGAGCCGAGGTTGCTGGTCATGACGATGACGGTGTTCTTGAAGTCGATGGTGCGGCCCTGGGAGTCGGTGAGCCGTCCGTCGTCGAGAACCTGCAGAAGGATGTTGAAGACGTCGGCGTGGCCCTTTTCGACCTCGTCCAGGAGCAGCAGCGAGTACGGCTGCCGGCGCACCGCCTCGGTGAGCTGCCCGGCCTCCTCGTGGCCGACGTATCCGGGCGGTGCGCCGATCAGCCGGCTGACGGTGTGCTTCTCCTGGTATTCGCTCATGTCCAGGCGGACCATGCGGTCCTCGCTGCCGAAGAGCGCCTCGGCCAGGGCGCGGGCCAGCTCGGTCTTGCCGACGCCGGTGGGGCCGAGGAACAGGAAGCTGCCGATCGGGCGGTGGGGGTCGGCGAGGCCGGCGCGGGAGCGCAGTACGGCGTCGGCGACGGCGGAGACCGCCTCTTCCTGGCCGATGACCCGCTTGTGCAGGTGCTCCTCGAGGCCCAGCAGGCGGTCCCGCTCCTCCTCGGTGAGGCTGCTGACCGGGATGCCGGTCTGCCGGGAGACGATGTCGGCGATGTCCTCGACGGTGACCTCGGCGACCCGGCACGCCGGGTGCTGTTTGCCGGACCCCTCCTCGATGCGTCGGTTCAGGTCGCCGATCCGGTCGCGCAGCGCGGTGGCCCGCTCGTACTGCTCGGCCGCGACGGCCTGGTCCTTGTCCCGGATGAGCTGCTCGACCTCGCGTTCCAGCGCCCGGACGTCGGTGCCTCTGGTGCTGGAGCGCAGCCGTACGCGGGCGCCGGCCTGGTCCATCAGGTCGATGGCTTTGTCGGGCAGGAAGCGGTCGGTGAGATAGCGGTCGGAGAGCTCGACGGCCGCCAGCAGCGCCTCGTCGGTGTAGCGGACCTGGTGGTGGGCCTCGTAGCGGTCACGCAGCCCGCGCAGGATCTCCAGCGCGTCGGTGGGGCCGGGCTCGGGCACCATGAGGGGCTGGAAGCGACGGGCGAGGGCCGCGTCCTTCTCGATGGAACGGCGGTACTCCTGCAGCGTGCTGGCGCCGATGACATGCAGTTCGCCGCGGGCCAGGGCGGGCTTGAGGATGTTGCCGGCGTCCATCGGGCCGCCCTCGGAGCCTCCGGTGCCCACGACGGTGTGCAGCTCGTCGATGAAGACGATCAGTTCCTCGGAATGGGTCCGGATCTCGTCGATGATGCCGGTCAGCCGCTCCTCGAAGTCGCCGCGGTAGCGGGTGCCGGACACGACGCCCGCGAAGTCGAGCTGCAGAACGCGCCGGCCGAGCAGGATGTCGGGGACGTCGGCCTCGGCGATGCGCTGGGCCAGCCCCTCGATGACGGCGGTTTTGCCCACGCCGGCCTCGCCGATGAGAACGGGGTTGTTCTTGCCCCGTCGGGCGAGCACCTCGATGGTCTGCTCGATCTCCTCGTCGCGCCCGATCACCGGGTCGATCCGGCCCTCCCGGGCCATCTCGGTCAGGTCGCGGGCGAACTTGTCGAGGCCCGGGGTCTCCCGCCGGCTGGGGCCGGGGCGCGGTTCGGCGGCCCCGGGGGCCGCCGCGAGCCCGCCCGGCGGGCCGGGGCGGGGCTCGAACCGGGCCGCGTGCAGCAGCTGCCCGGCCGTGGAGTCGCGGTTGGCGGCGAGCGCGATCAGTACGTGCTCGGGGCCGATGTACGAGGAGCCCGCGGACCGGGCGATGTCGTGGGCGTCGAGCAGGGCGCGCTTGACGGCGGGCGTGACCGCCACCGAGCCGCGTGGCGTCCCCTCCCCCGTCTGCCGGTCGATCTCGGCGACGAGGGCTTCGGGGTCGGCCCCGGCCCGGGCGACCATGGTGCGGGTCGGCTCGGCCGTGAGCGCCGCGCGGAGCAGGTGTTCGGTGTCGAGGTCGGTGGATCCGCGGTCGGCGGCGTACGAGGCCGCGGAGGAGACGAGCTGCCGTGCGGGCTCGCTCATCAGGCGGCCGAAGTCGACGTGCCGGGAGCCGGGTCGCTGCCCGGCCGGTCCGACACCGAGGAAGCGTGCGAGAAAGTCTCCGAGGGGGTCCGGACCGAATTCATCCGATCCCTCGTACCCGCTGTTCATAGGCATCCGTCCCGGCGGCCCGGCGGACGCGGGCCCCGTTGTCATCGGTGCTCTGGTCGCGTGCGGGTGCTCGGGTGGCGTGTGAGCGGGCCGGCCCGGCTCACATAAGCACCCGCGAGGAGTTCTATTTGATCGACTTTGATTGATTTTATCCGACATCAGGGCCGCTCGCGCCCCCTGGCCTCGTCCTTTCGCTCAAACAGGTTTATTGCCCGGTCCGCCTTGGGATGGCTCCACGTATCAGTCGAGGTGCCTCTCATCCACCACATGCCCTCGCCGCTTGTCGACGACGTCGCGCAGCGGGCGGCCTTCGATGTGGCGGGTGAGGTTGTCGAGGAACACCTCGATGAGTGCCTCCCGCTCACTGGTGGTCTCCCGCGTCGACGAGGGCGCCTCGACCGACGTTGATCAGCCGAGCCCCGGGCTTCATCGCCGCCAGCACGGACGCGTCGACCATGCCCCGGGTGTCCTTGGTGAGGGGGCGGCGAGGTGAACAGCTCGACGAGCGGATCGCGAAGGAGCTGGCACGGACCGGCATCCTCGCCCTGGTCGGTGAGACGGCCCCGGGCCGGATCGGCGTACTCCTCGCGCTGGCCCAGGCCAGCCCTTGGCAGCCCGTCGCCGAGCGGATCGGCCGTCTCGCACGCGCGGAGCTCGGCCCGGACTCCGTCGTCGCCGTCGGCCCGAGCGTGACCGACCTCTCCGGGATCGCCCGGCGGCGAAGCTGGCCGGCATGTCCCGGCAGGCGTTCTACCAGCGCCTCCATACCATCGAACGCCTCCTGGGCTGCGACCTGGAATCGGGGCTGCAACGCACATCCCTGCATGTCGCGGTGCTCGTCCTGGACTCGCGCGGAGCAGCGGCTCCTGGTGCGTGACGAGCAGGTCCGGCGCATCGGCGAACGGCTGCGCCGGGTTGGGATGTCACACTCGCCGCCGCCATGTCGTCTCGCTTCCGAAGGACCCACGGGTGGGGACACACGAGAGGATCGAGGACATGGCAGAGCCGGCAGTGTTCGAACAGCACCGCGACCGCTTGTGGGCCATCGCCTACCGCATCACGGGGTCGGTGGCCGACGCCGATGACGCCGTACAGGAGTCGTGGCTGCGCTGGGACGCGCTGCCGGAGGGCCGGGCGGAGGATCCCCGCGCGTATCTGACCGCCGTCGTCAGCCGGATCTGCTACGACCAGCTCGGCTCCGCCCGGGCCCGCCGCGAGTCCTATCCCGGCCCCTGGCTGCCCGAGCCGGTGGTCGCGGACGGGGGCCCGGAGGACCGGGTGACCCTGGACGAGTCGGTGGGCCTCGCCCTGCTCACCGTCCTGGAACGGCTCACCCCCGCCGAGCGGACCGCGTTCATCCTGCACGACGTCTTCGCGGTCCCCTTCCCGGAGATCGCCGAGGTCGTCGGCCGCAGTCCGGAATCCGTACGGCAGTTGGCCTCCCGGGCCCGCCGACGTGTCCGCAGCGACGCCCCGCGCCGCTCCGTCGACCCCGGCGAGCACCGGCGCGCCGTCGACGCCTTCCTGCGCGCGGGCATGGAGGGCGACATGGACGCCCTGCTGGAGATCCTGGACCCGCGGGTCGTGTGGCGCTCGGACGGCGGTGGCAAGGTCATCGCGGCCCGGGTCCCCGTTCACGGCGGCGAGAAGGTCGCCCGCCTCACCCTGGGCCTGACCCGCCGCTTCGACCCGGCGACCATGGTGGTCCACGCACGGGAGGTCAACGGCGCCCCGGGGCTGGTGCTCGTCGACTCGGGCCGCGCACTGGCCATGGTCTTCGGTTTCACCGTGCACCAGGGCCGGATCACCGCGATCGACGCCGTCCTCAACCCCGACAAGCTGCGCCACCTGGACCTCGGTGGCTGACCGAGTAAACCGTGACGGGTGCCGTGTCACACTCCGGGGCGCCGTGCCGTCTCCCTGGTGACATCCCCTCATGAGGAGGCCACCGCGATGGAGAAGCATGACGTCCTGGTGCTGGGTGCGGGCTATGCGGGGCTGCTGGCCGCCCTGCGGCTGGCGCCGCATGCCCGGGTGACCCTGGTCGACCCCAGCCCGCACTTCACCGAGCGCGTCCGGCTGCACGAGCATGCCGCCGGGCGCCCGGATGTGACCCACCCGCTGCGGGAGTTGCTGCGCGGCACCGGCGTCACGCACCTCGCGGCCCGCGCCACGGGCCTGGACCCCGCGGCCCGCCTGGTCACCACGGACGACGGCCGCAGCCTCCCCTACGACCGTCTGGTGTACGCCCTCGGCAGCCGCACGGCGGCCCCCGGCGAACGCGCCTTCACCCTGGAGACCACCGCCGAACTGCACAAGCGGCTGCTCGACGGTCCCGGCGAGCTCGCGGTCGTCGGCGGCGGCCTCACCGGCATCGAGACCGCCGCCGAGATCGCCGAGGCGCACCCCGAGTGGCGGGTACGCCTGCTCACCGGCGGCGAGATCGGCGGCAGCCTGTCCGCCAAGGGGCGGGCCCATGTCCGCGCCACCCTGGCCGAGCTGGGCGTCCACGTCGAGGAGGGCCGCCGGGTGGCGGCCCCCGAGGAGGTGGACGCCGGCGCGGTCGTCTGGGCGGCCTCGATGACCGCGAACACCGAGCTCGCCGCTCAGGCCGGCCTCGCCCTCGACGCGGCCGGCCGGATCCGCGTCGACCCCGCCCTGCGCTCCACCTCCCACCCGGAGATCTACGCGGCCGGGGACTGCGCCGCGGCCACCTCACCGGCCGCCGGGGCGCTGCGCATGGCCTGTGCCACCGCCCTGCCCACCGCCTCGCACGCGGCCACCTCCCTCATCGAAGAGGCCCGCGGGCGCGAGCCACGGGCGCTGCGCTTCCGGTTCCTGGTGCGGTGCGTGAGCCTGGGCCGCCGGGACGGGCTGGTCCAGGCGGTGCGGGCGGACGACACGCCGCGCGAGCTGGTGCTCACGAGCCGGGCCGCCGCCCGCGTCAAGGAGCAGATCGTCCGCTCCACGATCAGCCTGATGCACCTGGCGGCGCGCCGCCCCGGGGCCGTTCCGCTCGTCCCGTGGATCTGAACGGACTGACACGAAACGAAACGGACCCGACCGGCCGGGGCAGGGCGCGGTCACGGCCGTCAGGGCGCCTGGGTACGCGCCGACCTGACGTGCCCGGCGTAGCGGCGGAGCACGTCGAACCACCCCCGGGCGAGCTCGGCGACATGGTCGTCCGCCAGGACGCCCGACGGCCAGATCCACCGCGCCGCCAGCCGCGCCCCCCGCTCGCGGTCCTCGACCGCCACCGTCAGGGTGAGGGTGCGCTCCAGCGGCGCCCCGGCGTCGGCCCCGCCGCCCATCGCCGACCCCGCCTCGCCGGTGGGGGTCCAGTGGGCCGACCGCTCGCCGACCTGGAACCGGCCCAGGTAGTTGACGGAGACCTGCGGGTCGCCGAGCGCGGCCAGCAGCGGAGCGGTGCGCGGGTTGAGGTAGCGCAGCAGGCCGTACCCGATGCCGTTGTCGGGCAGGGCCGCGAGCTGGGCCCCCACCCGCGCGGCCGCCTCGGTCAAGGCCGCGCCGGAGGCGGCGAGTTGTTCCTCGGAGATCTCACCCGGGTCCAGGACGAGCGGGAACTGCGCGGTGAACCACCCGACGGTGGCGGACGGGTCGACCCCGTCGGCGAGGAATGCGCGGCCGTGCGCCTGGAGGTCCACCAGCACGCCGGTGCCTTCGTCGCCCCGCCGGCGCGCGTAGGCGACGGCGAACGAGGCGTACAGCACATCGCGCAGATCCACGCCCAGCGCGCCCGGGACCGCGAGCAGCGTCGCCGTGTCCTCCTCCGGGAGGTCCATGAGCAGCATCCGCGCCGAGGCCAGGGTGTCGGTCCGCGGGTCGAGCGGCCGGGTGCCCAGCGTGGGCCGCTTCCGCTCGAACATCCGTGCCCACATCTCCAGTTCCTTCTCGCGGGCGGGCTCCACGGCCTCCTCGACCAGGTGCTGCGCCCACCTCCGGTAGGAGGTCGCCGGCGCCCGCAGGTCCGGCCGCCGGCCGGCGGCGACCGCTTCGTACGCGCGGGCCAGGTCCGGCAGCAGGAACCGCCAGGAGACCCCGTCGACCACGAGGTGGTGGAGCAGGATCAGCAGCCGGCCGGGCCGCCCCGGCCCGGGGTCCAGCCAGACGGCCTGGAGGGTGCGGCCGGACGCGGGGTCGAGCTCCGCCTGGTGACGGACGGACGCCTCGGCCAGCGCCGCGGGCCATTCCGCCTCGTCGGCGACCTGGGTGATCTGGTGGGTGAAGCAGTCGGCCACCCGGACCGAGCCGGGCTCCGCGATCTCCAGGGCCCGCCGCCCCCGGTCGCCCGTCTGCCGCATGCGCAGCGCGTCGTGACGGTCGGTGAGCGCCTGGAAGGCGGCGATCAGATGCTCGGCCCGCACGTCCGCGGGGACGCGGACCGCCATGGAGAGGTGGTACGCGTCGATCGGCCCCTCGCAGTCCCACATGCGCCTGATGATCGGCGTCGCCGGGAGCTCGCCCACCGCGTCGCCGACCCCGTCGCCCGCGCCGCCGGCGGCCCGGTGACCGCCCCCGCCGGCCGGCCCCTGGCGCGGCGCGCTCCGCTCGGCGATCGCCGCCAGCGCCGCGACCGTACGGCCCTCCGCCACGTCCCTGGGCCGCAGCGCCAGGCCGGCGTGGCGGGTCATGTCGGCGAAGCGCATGGAGACGATGGAGTCGCCGCCCATCAGGAAGAAGTCGTCGTCCACGCCGACGCCGGCCACCCCCAGCGCCTCGCTCATCAACGAGCACAGCGTCTCCTCCACGGGGGTGCGCGGCCGGGCCGCCGTCGAGGCGGCCGTGAAGTCGGGCGCCGGGAGGGCGGCGCGGTCCAGTTTGCCGTTGACCGTCAGCGGGAGTTCGGGCATCTCCACGAACGCCGAGGGCACCATGTGGACCGGCAGCCGGGCCGCCGCGAGCCCCGCCAGCGCGGCGGCCCCGGGCAGCGTGGTGCCGGGCTCGGCCACCACATAGGCGACCAGCGCGGGCCTGCCCGGCCGGTCCTCGCGCAGGACGACGGCCGCCCGCGCCACCTCGTCGAGGGCCGTGAGCGCGGACTCGATCTCGCCGACCTCGATCCGAAAGCCACGCAGCTTGACCTGGCCATCGGCCCGTCCGACGTACTCCAGCTCCCCGTCCGCGCCCTGGCGTGCCAGGTCTCCGGTGCGGTACATGCGCTCGCCGGGGGCGCCGAACGGGTCGGCGACGAACCGTTCGGCGGTCAGCGCGGGCCGCCCCGCGTAGCCGCGGGCCAGGCCGGGGCCGGCGACGTACAGTTCGCCGACGGACCCCGGGGGCACCGGCCGCAGCAGATGGTCGAGGACGTACAGCCGCAGATCCGGGATCGGCCGCCCGATGGGGCTCACCGAGCCGTCCCGCGCCACGTCGGCGCGGACCAGTTCGGTGTGGGTGACGTGCACGGTCGTCTCCGTGATGCCGTACATGTTGACCAGCCGCGGCGCGTTTTCGGGATGCCTGCTGTACCAGTCCCCCAGGCGCGGGACGTCGAGTCGTTCACCGCCGAACACCACGTGGCGCAGGGCGAGCCGCGCGCCCAGCTCCGGGTGGTCGCGGTCGGCGCCGAGCAGTTGGTGGAACGCCGACGGGGTCTGGTTGAGCACGGTGACGCCCTGCTCGACCAGCAGCTCCAGGAAGTCGTGCGGGGACCGGGTGACGGTGTGGTCCACGATCACCAGCGAGCCGCCGTGCAGCAGCGGTCCCCAGATCTCCCACACCGAGAAGTCGAACGCATAGGAGTGGAACAGCGTCCACACGTCGTCCGCGCCGAAGCCGAAGAGGTGCTCGGTGGAGGTGAACAGCCGGATGACGTTCTCGTGTGGGACCAGCACGCCCTTGGGCCGCCCGGTCGAGCCCGAGGTGTAGATGATGTAGGCGCCGTGCGCCGGGGTGAGCGGACCGCCGCGGTCCGCGTCGGTCAGGTCGGCCGGCGCGATGTCCTTCATGGCGTCGACGACCTGCGGCGCGTCGAGCGCCACGACCGGCACGTCCGGGCCCTCGGGCAGCGCGGCGGCGGTGTCGGTGGTGGTGACCACGCACACCGGGGCGGCGTCCGCGAGGATGAACCCGATGCGCTCGCGCGGATAGGCCGGGTCAACCGGCAGATACATCGCGCCGCTCTTCAGGACGGCCAGTAGCGCCACGACCAGCTCGGCCCGGCGGTCGACCGCCAGGGCCACCACCCGCTCCGGCCCGGCGCCATGCCCGGTCAGCAGCCGCGCCAGGCGGTTGGCGCGGTCGTTGAGCTCCGCGTACGTCAGGGAGCGCCGGCCGTCGACCACGGCGATGTTGTGCGGGGTGGCCCGGACCTGTGCCTCGAACCGCTCCGGCAGGGTCTCCTCGCACCGTACGCGCCCGGACTCCGACTGCTGCGCGGCGGCGGTCAACAGCCGCGCCACCGGGGCCTCGGACGCCCCTGACACTCCGGTCAGGAGACGTTCCATCGCGTCCGCGGCCGCCGTCGCCCGGCTCCGGCCGACGGTGTCCGGGCAGTAGTTGATGTGGATCCGCAGCCGTTCGCCGGGGATGGCGACCACGCTGAGCGGGTAGTGGGTGCCGTCATCGGGGTGTACCCCGGTGACGGTCAGGCGCTGGGAGGCGGAGCGCAGGGCGTCCGGGTCGTGGGGGTAGTTCTCGTAGACCAGGAGGGTGTCGAAGAGCCGGCCGGTGCCGGTGCGGCGCTGGATGTCGGCGAGGCCGATGTGGTGGTGGTCCAGCAGCCGGGCCTGTTCGCCCTGGAGGCGGGTCAGCAGCTCCGGGAACGTCTCCTCCGGGCGCAGCCGGACCCGGGCCGGCACGGTGTTGATGAACAGCCCGACCATGGCGTCGACGCCGTCGATCTCGGGCGGGCGCCCGGAGACGGTGACCCCGAAGACCACGTCGTCGCGGCCGGTCAGCCAGCCCAGCACGATCGCCCAGGCACCCTGCAGCACCGTGTTCACCGTCAGGCCGTGACGGCGGGCGAACGCGGCGAGCGTGGCGCTCTGTTCGGCCGTGAGCTCCAGGACGTGCCGCCGGGTGGCGGCCGCTGCCGGGGTGCCCCGGCCGGCGACGAGGGTCGGCCCGGCCACCCCGGACAGGACGGTGTGCCAGGCGTCGAGCCCCGCCTCGGTGTCCTGTCCCTTCACCCAGGACAGATAGGCGGAGTACGGGCGGGGCACGGGCAGCGCGGCGAGCGCGTCGGGGGCACCGCCCGCGTCGTACAGCGCGAACAGTTCCCGCGACAGCACCGCCATCGACCAGCCGTCGAGCAGCAGGTGGTGGCTGGTCAGGATCAGCCGGTAGCGGTCCTCCCCGAGCCGCAGCAGCATGCAGCGGGCCAGCGGGGCGGTGTCCACGAGGAGGCGTCGCCCGCTGTCGGCGTCCAGCAGCCGGGCCAGTGCGGCCTCCCGCGCGGGCCCGTCCAGCCGCGACAGGTCGTGTTCCCGCCATGGCAGCGCCACCCGGGCGGGGATCACCTGTACCGGCTCGGCGAGCCCCTCTTGTACGAAGCAGGCGCGCACCCCCGGGTGGCGGGCGAACAGCCCCTCGGTGGCGGTGCGCAGCCGCGCCGGGTCGACCTCGCCCGCCAGGTCCAGGCCGAACCGCACCACGTAGTCGTCGGGCGCGGTGTCGTCGTACACGGCGTGGAAGAGCAGCCCGTGCTGCAGGCTGGACACCGGCCAGATGTCGGCCAGGTCCGGTACGGCCCGCTCGAGCCGCTCCACCTCGGCCATGGACAGCGAGACCAGGGGGAAGTCGGAGGGGGTGTGGCCCAGGTGTGCTGCGTATTCGGCGGGTTCGGCATCTCGTGCGTGGGTCACCAGGCCGGTGAGCGCGGCGAACCACGCGTCGGCGAGCTCCCGTACGGCCGTCTCGTCCAGCAGTTCGCCCGCCCAGATCCACACCGCCGTGAGCCGCGGGCCGTCCTTACGGTCCTCGGTGTGGGCGTTGAGGGCCAGGGTGTGCGGCAGCGGCATGCCGGGCGGAAAACCGCCGCGCAGCGCGCCGAAGTCGGGGTCCGGGTCGGGCAGCCAGTCGGCGCCGTCGGACACCGTGAACCGGCCGAGGTAGTTGAATCCGATCTGCGGGCCCGCGTGTCCGGCGAGGCGGCGCGCCGCGCCGGGGTTGAGGTAGCGCAGCATGCCGTAGCCGATGCCGTGGTCCGGCAGCGCCGCGAGCTGTTCCTTGACCGTCTTGACGGCGGTGCCGAGCGCCGCGGAACCCGCCATAACCTCGGCCCAGTCGAGTGCTCCCGGGGCGAGCCGCGCCGGGAACACGCTGGTGAACCAGCCGACGGTCTGGCTGAGGTCGACGCCGTCGGCGAGGTGTTCCCGGCCGTGTCCCTCCAGTTCCAGCAGTACATCGTCCGTGTCGCCGATGCCGCGGCGCCGCCGCCACTCGATCACGGCGAGGCTCAGCGCCGTCAGCAGGACGTCGCTGATCCCGGTGTGGTAGCGCTCCGGTACGGAGGTCAGCAACTCGGCGGTGACGTCGGCCGGCAGGGAGAGCGACAGCATCCGGGCGCTGGTGGCGGTGTCCCGGGCGGGGTCCAGCGGGCGGGAGCCGAGGAGCGGGTCGGCGCCGTCGAGGATGTTCTCCCACAGCGGGAGCTCGGCCGTCCGGGCCTCGTCGTGTGCGCCCTCGGTCAGCAGCCGGGACCAGCGCCGCAGGGAGGTGACCGGTCCGGGGGTCGCGAGGGGCCGGTCCTCGGCGGCCGCGGCCCAGGCGTCGGCGAGATCCCGCAGCAGCACGCGCCAGGAGACCCCGTCGACCGCGAGGTGGTGGATCAGCACCAGCAGCCGCCCGGGCCGGCCGGGGCCCGCGTCGAACCAGACCGCCCGCAGCAACACCCCCTTCTCCGGGTCGAGTTGGCCGCGCGCCGCCTTTGAGGCTCCGCCGACGATCCGGCGCCACCGCGCGGTGGCGTTGTCGTTGTCGTTGTCGTTGTCGTTGTCGTCAGGCTTTACGTCCGGTACGGGCACACGGGTCAGGCACTCATGGCCGCGGACGGCGCCGCGCGGGGCGATCTCCAGCGCGCCGCCCTCCCCCGTGCCCAGCCGAAGGCGCAGCGCGGCATGGCGGTCGAGCAGGGTGTCGAGCGCGTCGGCCAGGTGGTCGTGGCACAGGTCGCCGGGCACCCGCACCAGCACCGCCTGGTGGAACTCCTTGACGGCGTCCGGGCCAAGACCCGTCAGCCAGCCGATGATCGGAGTCGGGGAGAGTTCGCCGCTTTCGTCGGTGCCGTGACGGCCTTCGCCGTGGGAGGTGCCGCCGTGGGAGGCATCCGCCCCGGATCGCGCGGTCCGCGCCAGCGCGGCCACGGAGCGGTGTTCGAAGACCTCGCGCGGGGAGATGGCGAGCCCGGCGGCGCGGGCGCGGCTGACCAGGGTGAGGGAGAGGATGCTGTCGCCGCCGAGGGCGAAGAAGCTCTCGTCGACGCCGACCTGGTCGAGTTTGAGGATGTCGGTGAAGAGCTCGTGGAACAGCTTCTCCCGCTCCGTCCGCGGGGCCCGGCGCTCGGTGTCCTCGGCCGGCCGGGGCTTGGGGAGCGCGGCCCGGTCGAGTTTGCCGTTGGGGGTCAGCGGCACCCCGTCCACCAGGACGATCTGCGCGGGCACCATGAAGTCCGGCAGCCCGCTCCTGGCACGGGCCATGAGCTCGGCCGGGAGCGCGGCGGCCGTAACGTGGTCCGTGCCCGGCTCGGGGACGACGTGGGCCAGCAGCCGGGTGGCGCCGGGGCGGATCTCGTCGGCCGTCACCACGGCCCTCCGGACCGCCGGATGGCCCGCCAGCACGGCCTCGATCTCGCCGACCTCGATCCGCAGGCCCCGCACCTTGACCTGCCCGTCGGCGCGCCCCACGTACTCCAGCTGGTGGTCCTCGCGGCGGCGCACCAGGTCGCCGGTGCGGTACAGCCGTGACCCGGGCGGGCCGTAAGGGTTGGCGACGAACCGCTGCGCGGTCTGGCCGGGCCGGTTCAGATAGCCCCTGGCCAGCCCGGGCCCGCTCAGCCAGAGTTCACCGACCGTGCCGACCGGGACCGGGCGCAGGGCGGCGTCGAGTACGTACGCGGCCGTGTTGACGGTGGAGGTGCCGATCGGGGGTGTGCCCTCGCCGTCGAGCGGGTCGCTCATGGCCGCGCAGACGGTGGCCTCGGTCGGGCCGTAGCCGTTGAGCAGGACGGTGTCCGCGGCCCAGTCGGCCGCCAGCTCCGGCGGGAGCGCCTCGCCCACCGCCATCAGCCTGAGCTCGGCCGGAAGGGTGCCGCGGTCCAGGCTCGCCAGCACGGCGGGCGGCAGCACGGCGTGCGTCACGCCGAGGCCGCGGATCAGCTCGGGCAGCTCGGGGCCCGCGGGCGGCGCGCCGTCGGCGCCGATGACCAGCAGGCCGCCGGACAGCAGCGCCGCGGTCAGCTCCCAGACCGCGGAGTCGAAGCTGGGCGAGGCGAACTGCAGAACACGGGACCCGGGCCCGACGCCGAACCGGGTGCGCTGCGTGTGCACCAGACTCGGGATGCCCGCGTGGGTCACCACGACCCCCTTGGGGGTGCCGGTGGACCCGGAGGTGTAGACCACGTAGGCGGGGTGGCGCGGGTCGAGCCGCCCGCGCCGCTCCTCGTCCCGTACGTCCGCGGGGTCGCGGCCGGCGAGGTCGCGGACGGTCTCGGGGGCGTCCAGGAGCAGCCGGTCGCCCGGCAGGTGCCCGATGGTCCGCGCGTGGACCGTGGTCGTCAGCGTCAGCGCGGGCTGGGCATCGGAGAGCATGAACTCGACGCGCGCGGGCGGATAGTGCGGATCGACCGGCAGAAAGGCGCCGCCCGCCTTCCAGACGGCCAGGACGGCGACCACGAACTCGACGGACCGCTGCAGCGCGAGCGCGACCGGCGTCTCGGGGCCGACACCGCGCTCGATGAGCGCCCGCGCCAGCCGGTTGGCCCGCGCGTCCAGCTCGGCGTACGAGAGCTCGACGGAGCCGGAGAGCACGGCGGGGCGGTCCGGGTGGAGCCGGGCCTGCCGCTCGTAGAGCTCGCCCGCCGTGGCGTCGGGCACCACCACGGCCGCCTCGGTCGCCTTGCGCAGCAGGGAGCCCCGCTCGCGGTCGGAGAGCAGCGACACCTCGGCGAGCGACATGCCGCTGCCGCCGGCGGCGACGGCCCTCAGCAGCCGGGAGATCCGCTCGCCGTGGCCCCGCGCCTCGGCCACGCCGCACACGGCGGTGTTGGCGTCCAGGTCGATCGTGAGGCCGCGGCCGTCCAGGCGGTCGTGGAAGGAGAGTGCGAGGTCCTCGACGGGGCCGGTGGAGAGGTTGTGCGCGATGGCGGGGTGCGGGCCGAACCGCAGGTCGTAGTCGAACGACATGATGTTGACGATCATCGAGTACAGCGGAACGGGCTGGTCGTCGGACGAGACCAGGCGCGCCATGTCGGCCGCGCGGTAGCGCTGGTGCGCGAGGGCGGACCGCATGGCCTTCTGGGTGGCACGGGCCAGCTCCGCGACCGTCATGTCGGGGCGCGGGGACAGCCGGACGGGCAGCACGTTGGACAGCACGGCGGGGGTGGTCCTGGCGGTCGGGGTGACGCGGGCCGCGACGACGAGCCCGAGCACCACCTCCGACTCCCCGGTCATCCGGTGCAGATACAGCGCGGCCAGGGCGAAGAGCATCGCGGAGCGATGGATCCTCGCCCGCTCGCAGACGCGGTCCAGGGCGAGCAGGTCCCCGGGCGACAGGCGGTCCGAGGCCCGGGTGAAACCGGAAGCGGGCGCGCGCCGACGGGTCAGGGAAACGGGTTCCGGAAGGTCGCGCAGTTTCTCGAGCCAGTAGTCGCGGTCCCGGACGAACGCCTCCGACGCACGGTATTCCTGTTCCTCGGCGAGCAGCCGTCCGAAATCGCCGAAGGGGCTCGGCGGTATTTCCTGGCCCGCGTCGAGCGCCGAGTAGATCTCCGCCACGCGGTGCGCGACAATCGGTCCGCTGAATCCGTCGATGAGAATGTGGTGGTATCGGCTGCACCAGAAATAGAGATCGTCCGCCAGCCGGATCACCGCGTGGGCGACCAGCTCACCGTCCGGCAGCGGAACCGGCCCGGCCAAGAATTCCGCCATCCACCGCTCGGCGGCGGCGCGCGGGTCCGCGTCGGCCGTCAGATCGACGAGCACGAGCGGGAAGTCCTCGCGGCTCTTGGCAGCCCAGCGCGGACCGGCCTCGTCCTCCATGAACCTCACCGCGAGCGCCGCGGATTCGGCGAAGGCACGGCGCAGGGCGGACTCGAATAAGTCGAAACGCAGCCGGCCATGTATCTCGATATATTCACCGATGGTGTAGGCGGCGCTGTCCGGGCGCAGTGAGTGGGCGATCCAGAATTCGCGCTGGGCGGCAAACGGAATCCCCGGGACGGGACCATTGGCGGGCATGAGGGGTCTGGCCTCCTCGATAAGTGGGCTGCCGATTTCTGGGGCGGTTTCCCGAGTGTAGGGCCGCAATGCGGCCATATGGCCTGGCAGTTCGCTGCAATGGCAACTGTCGGCCTTACGGGCCTGCCGCGAACCCCGGGCTCGGCCTCACTCCCCGTCCCGCCGCACACCCGGCCCCGCGCCCCCGCCTCGATAGCGGCCCCTGGCGACACGCCGCGGCGCTCGACCCGACGGCGTAGCGGCGTGGGCCTATCGGGTGCGTTTCCTCGGCCGTTCCGGTGAAGCCCGGCGCCGTCGCGGCACGAGCGGGCTCTCACGCGCACATACATACGACTATCCGCCTATTTGGCCCTGTGAGCGTGAGGTGAGCCTTTTGTCTCTCGAGACCCGTCAACGGACCGCGCTCGTGGTCGCCGCGCTGTTCGGTGCGGCCACCGCGTGCACCGCCGGCATACCCGCCACCCCCGAATCGGGGGAGAAGTCCTCCCGGACCGCGGCCGCGGCGAAGCCCGGGCCCACCAAGGGGTTCACCCTGGTGGCCACCGGCGACCTGCTGATCCATGACTCGGTCATCCGCCAGGCGCGCGCGGACGCGGGCGGCAACGGCTACAACTTCGGTCCCATGCTCGCCGGGGCCGAGCCCGTGATCTCCCGGGCCGACCTGGCGATATGCCATATGGAGACGGTCTACGGCGCCGCGGGCGGGCCGTTCACCGGCTATCCGACGTTCAAGAGCCCGCCGGAGGTCGCCGAGGCGGCCAAGGAGCTCGGCTACGACTCCTGCTCCACCGCCTCCAACCACACGCTGGACGCGGGCGCGGAAGGGGTGACCCGCACCCTCGACGCGATGGACCGGGCCGGGCTCCGACACGCCGGATCGGCCCGCTCCGCCGAGGAGCACGCGATGCCGACCCTCATGAAGGCCGGTGACGCCACGGTCGCCCAACTCGCCTACAGCTACGGCACCAACGGCATCCCGGTGCCCAAGGGTCAACCCTGGCTGGTCAACCTCATCGACCCGGCGCGAATCGTCAAGGACGCCCGGGCCGCGCGCCGGGCCGGGGCCGACGTGGTCGTGGTGAGCCTGCACTGGGGCACCGAGTGGCAGGAGGCACCGGACCGGCTCCAGCTCTCGCTCGCCAAAAAACTCACCGCCTCGATGGACGGCGGGCGCCACGACATCGATCTCATCCTCGGCACCCACGCCCACATACCGCAGGCGTACGAGAAGATCAACGACACCTGGGTCGTCTACGGCATGGGCGACCAGGTCGCGGGCGTCATGAACGACCCGCGCGGCCAGATGGGCTCGGCCGCCCGCTTCACCTTCGCCCCGCCCGCCGCCACGGACAAGCCATGGACCGTGAAGAAGGCGGAGTTCATCCCCCACGCCGTGGACAACGACCCGATCAGGGTGGTGAACGTCCCGCGTGCCGGCGGCCACACCGCCGCCCTCGACACCATCCGCCGCGCCGTGCTCAGCAGGGGCGCGGAGCGGGACGGGCTCACCATGGGCCGCTGACACCCCGTCCCGGCGACGGGCCGGGGCCCGCCGGCCCCGGCCCGTGCCGCCCTGTCAGTCCGCCTCGGGTGCCTGGCCAAAGGAGAAGGCCGCCGCCATCCGCAGCCATGTGCCGGCCTCCCGCGCACGCCCCTGCCGCTGGAGCGTACGCCCCAGCATCAGATGGGCGTAGTGCTCGACCGGGTCCCGCGCAATCACCTCGCGCAGTTGCTCCTCGGCACGCCGCAGCTGCGCGGAGTGGTAGTAGGCGCGGGCCAGCAGCAGCCGGGGGGCGGTCTGCTCAGGGGCCTCCTCGACGACCTGGACGAGGAGGCGGGCGGCCTCGGCGTACTGCTTCGCCTCGAAGAACAGCCCGGCCCGCTCCCAGCGCTCCGCGGTGGTCTCCTCGCGCTCCTTGTCGTCGAACAGGCTCAGCGCGGTGACCCAGCGGTCGGCGGTGGGCTCGCCGTCGGGCCGGTAGCTGTTGAAGTTGTCGATCATGTGAGCTCCTCCCTGGGATGAGCGGTTATTCGGGCCGCAGGGCCGCCAGTTGCTGCTCGAACGGCACGACGGCTTCGGCTTCAAGGGCCGCGGCGCCCCGGCGGCTACCGATCAGGCCCGCCAGCTCGTCCGCCGCGCGGTCGATGCGGGTCGGCAGAGTGTCGGTGAGGGGATCGCCGGAGCCGCCCCAGTCCTCGGACGCGGCGTACACCGCGGTGGGCACCACGATCGCCCGCAGGTAGGCGAACAGCGGCCGCAGAGCGTGCTCCAGCGCGAGCGAGTGCCGCGCCGTGCCGCCGGTCGCCGCGGCGAGCACCGGCTTGCCGGTCAGGGCCGTGTTGTCGATCACGTCGAAGAACGACTTGAACAGCCCGCTGTAGGAGGCCGAGAAGACCGGGGTGACGGCGATCAGCCCGTCCGCGCCGGTGACGGTCTCGACGGCCTCCTCAAGGGCGGCCGACGGAAAGCCCGTGACCAGGTTGTTCGCGATATCGCCGGCCAGGTCGCGCAGCTCGACCACGCGTACGTCGACCTCATGCCCGTCCGCCGCCAACCGCCGCCGGGTGGCCGCCGCCAACCGGTCGGCCAGCAGACGGGTGGACGAGGGCACGCTCAGCCCGGCCGAGACGACAGCGAGCCTCATCGGCCGCGGGGCGCCGTACGTCACCGTGCCACCTCCTCAAGGGCCTTGGCGTCGCGCTGGGCCACCAGCGACGCGTGGGTGGGGGCGTCCGGCACATCGGCCGGACGGTTCTTGGCGAACTCCTCGCGCAGCACCTCGACGACCTCGCCCAGCAGGTCGAGCTGGACGAGCACCGTCTTCAGCGGCAGGCCCGCGTGGTCGACGAGGAACAGCTGACGCTGGTAGTCGCCGAAGGTGTCCCGGAAGGTCAGCGTCTTCTCGATGACCTCCTGCGGGCTGCCGACGGTCAGCGGCGTCTCGGCCGTGAACTCCTCCAGGGAGGGGCCGTGACCGTAGACGGGCGCGTTGTCGAAGTAGGGCCGGAACTCACGGACGGCGTCCTGCGACTTGCGGCGCATGAACACCTGCCCGCCGAGGCCGACGATGGCCTGCTCCGGTGTGCCGTGTCCGTAGTGCGCGTACCGCTCCCGGTAGAGGTTCACCAGCTTCCGGAAGTGGTGCTTGGGCCAGAAGATGTTGTTCGCGAAGAACCCGTCGCCGTAGTAGGCGGCCTGCTCGGCGATCTCCGGCGAGCGTATGGAGCCGTGCCAGACGAACGGAGGCACGCCGTCCAGCGGCCGCGGCGTGGAGGTGAAGCCCTGCAGCGGGGTGCGGAACCTGCCCTCCCAGTCGACGACGTCCTCGCGCCACAGCCGGTGCAGCAACGCGTAGTTCTCGACCGCGAGCGGGATGCCCTGGCGGATGTCCTGCCCGAACCAGGGGTAGACCGGGCCGGTGTTGCCGCGGCCCATCATCAGGTCCACCCGGCCGTCGGCCAGGTGCTGGAGCATCGCGTAGTCCTCGGCGATCTTCACCGGGTCGTTGGTGGTGATCAGCGTGGTGGAGGTGGACAGGATCAGCCGCTCGGTGCGGGCCGCGATCCAGCCCAGCATGGTGGTCGGCGACGAGGGCACGAACGGCCGGTTGTGGTGCTCGCCGGTCGCGAAGACGTCGAGGCCCACCTCTTCCGCCTTCTGGGCGATGGTGACCATCGCCTTGATCCGCTCGTGCTCGGTCGGCTCCCGGCCCGTGGTCGGGTCCAAAGTGACATCGCCGACCGTGAAAATCCCGAACTGCACCGGTCTCACCTTCCTCAGGATGTTTACCGTTCAACTATATCCCGGGAACGTGGCGCCTGTCGCCCGTATTCCCCCGCCCGCGGCGGGGGTAGGGCGTCGGTTCGGGTCGGCCGTCGTGGCTGGTGAGGAGGGTCAGCCGGACTGTGCGCGCCCGGCGGACGCAATCGTGGCGCGGAGGGCGGCGGCGTACGCCTCGTCGGGGTCGAGCCGACGCAGCTCCTCGGCGATCAGCTCGGCGGTGCTGCGCACCTTCAGCGCGAGGGTGCGGTCGGGCTGGCCCGGAATGGACAGGGTGGCCACCGGGCCGTCCGGGCGGTCGATGTGGATGTCCCCGGCGGCGGTGCGCAACCGGACCGCCGTGACCACCGGGCCGTCGGTGACGATCTGCTCCACCGGCACCTTCAGCCGGTGGGCGAACCAGCGCGCCAGCAGCTCGGCGCTCGGATTGTCCGCCTCGCTCTCCACCACCGCCGAGGTCACGGTGGCCCGCGCCTGATCGAGCGCGGCGGCCAGCATGGACCGCCAGGGCGTGAGCCGGGTCCAGGCCAGGTCGGTGTCGCCGGGCGCGTACGAGGCGGCGCGGGCCGCCAGCTCCCGCAGCGGGCGCTCGACCGCGTACGCGTCGGTGATCCGCCGCTGCGCCAGCGTGCCCAGCGGGTCCCTGACCGGGTGGTCCGGGGCGTCGACCGGCCACCAGACCACGACCGGGGCGTCCGGCAGCAGCAGCGGGAGGACCACCGACTCGGGGTGCTCGGCGAGCTCGCCGCGCAGCCGCAGCAGTACGGTCTCGCCACTGCCGTCGCCGCCCCCGACGCGCACCTCGGCGTCCAGCCGGGAGCCGCTGCGCTCACGCGGGGTCCGGCCGGGCCGCTTGATCACCACGAGGATCCGCGAGGGGTGCTCCTGGGAGGCCTCGCCCGCGGCCTTGAGGGCGTCGTAGTGGTTGGCCTCGTCGGTGACGATGACCAGCGTCAGCACCATGCCGACCGCCGGACTGCCAATCGCCCTGCGGGCCTGTACCAGGGCCGCGTTGATCTTGCTCGATGTGGTGTTGGTCAGGTCGGTGTTCATGGCCCGGCGCCAGCTCCTGCCGTTCTCGTTCGAGCGTTTCGTCCGCGGCCCGAGCGTATCGTCACTCCCCCGCCCGGCCGGGGGGAATGATCAATGCCGCCGGCCTCCGAGCGCGGCCTCCCCGGCCGCGGCCTCCACCTCCAGCAGCGAGGCGCTGTGCCGCTCCGCCTCGAACGCGGCATGGCCGCCGCGCAGCCCGAAGAGCCGCTTGGAGAGCAGGATGTAGAGCACGGCGAGGATGTTCACCACCAAGGTGGCGATCTTCAGCCAGCTGATCTTCTCGGTCAGCTCGTAGATCTCCAGCGGCAGGAACGCGGCGGTGGCCACCACCGCCAGATATTCGGCCCACCGCTTGAGCAGCCACAGCCCCACGCCCTCGACGATCTCGATCGTCGCGTAGGCGGCCAGCGCGGCGGCCACGATCACAAGGGTGGAGTGGCGGTATTCGAAGGTCTTGCGGATGGTGTCGACCACCGGCGAGTGGTCGAGGTCGTAGTGGAAGTGACGCGCGACCGGCCGGAAGACGGTGAGGTTCTGCTCGAAGAGCCGGCGCACCGCGGCCCGGCTGTTGCTGAACCGCCACACCGCGACGGCCGCCAGCAGCACGAACAGCCCGCGTACGATCCGCTCGGCGGCGATGAAGCGCATCACGATCAGGTCCCGCAGCGCCTTGCCGCGCGGGACGAGCGGGGCGTCGGCCGCGGGCCCGGAGCCGTGCGGCGGGCCGAGGGCGAAGTCGCCGCAGCGCAGACAGCGCCAGGCGTCGCCCAGCGCGGTCGCGGCGTGCAGCCGCTCGCGCAGCTCGTCCTCCGCGGGTGAGTAGGTGACGTGGCCGCGCCGGGCGCAGGTACGCCTGTTCCAGTCGATCTTCACGCTCAGCGCTCCGTTCCAGTGATGGCCGGCGTGTCGGGCATGTGCGTGATCGTAGGGGGTGGCGCTGTGCTCACCGGGCCGGGGGGTGGCGCAGGGAGAGGGCGCCGTCGCGATCGAGGACGACGCCGGAGCCGAAGGCGGAGCTGACCCGGTCGAGCACCGCCCGCAGCCAGCGGGAGTCGCCGAGGGTGGCGTGGCACAGCCGCATCCGCCGGGCCCGCATGGGCACCATCCGGATCCCGGCGAGCTCGCCGGTGTCCGGGGCCACCGCGACGAAGTACAGCAGCCGCAGATCGTCCCGGTACTCCTCATAACCCGTGATGCCCTCGTAGTCGTCGATGAAGTCGCCGCAGCCGTAGAGGACGAGCTTGCCGCGGTACACCTCCAGGGGGCGGGGGTGGTGCGAGGAGTGGCCGTGCACCACATCGGCGCCGCCGTCGACCAGCGCGTGCGCGAAGCGGACCTGGTCGCCGGAGACGTGGTAGCCCCAGTTGCCGCCCCAGTGGACGGAGACGACGGCGATGTCACCGGGCCGCTTCAGCTGCCGGATCCGGCGGGCGAACCGGGCCGCGCGGGCCTCCGACAGCTCGGGGAGGAAGTCGACGCCGGACCGGTGCTCGGTCGCGGCCCACTCGTACGGGATGCCGCTGGACCCGGTGCCGCAGGAGAAGACCAGCACACGTCGGCCGCCACGGACCGGAACGGCAGCGGGCCGCCGCGCCGCGTCGGCGTCCCGGCCCGCGCCCGCCACCCGCAGCCCCGCCCCGGCCAGGGCGTCGAGCGTTTCCGCGAGCCCCTGTCGGCCGAAGTCCAGCACGTGGTTGTTGGCCAGGACGCAGACATCGGGTCGGCCCGCGGCCAGCGAGGGCAGATTGGCCGGGCTCATCCGGTAGTGCACGCTCTTCCCGGGCGCGAACTCCTCGCTCCGCGTCACGCTGGTCTCCAGATTCACCACCCGGGCGTCGGGCGCCGTCCTCTCCAGCACCCGCAGCGCGTCCCCCCACGGCCACGCGTAGTCCGCCGGGCGCGGCACCCGCCCGTGCGCCTCCTCGGTCAGCTCGACATACGCCCTGGAGTCCCGGATGTACGGCTCCCGCAGCTCCGGGTCTCCGGGGTGCGGGAGGATCTGGTCGACGCCACGGCCGAGCATCACATCGCCGCAGAGGAACAGCGTCGTCGCATCGCCGCCCACACCCCCAAACTAGCCCGTGGCCGGGGCCCGCCCCAGTCCCGGTCCCGGCCCAGACCCCAGTGCCTCGGCGATGAGCGCGATGCCTTCGGCGATATCCGTCGGGGTGCTCGCGGCGTAGCCCAGGACGAGCCCCGGGGGGCCCGGGCGGCTGCTGTGCCACGACAGGGGCTGTGTCTTCACGCCGTGCGTGAGCGCGGCGGCCGCGAGGTCGGTGTCGGAGAAATCGCCGTCGAAGGTGACCAGCAGATGCAGGCCCGCCGCGGCGCCGTGCACCACCGCGCCCGGCAGCTGGGCCCGGATGGCGCCGATCATCGCGTCCCGGCGGCGACGGTGGCGGCGCCGCAGCCGGCGCAGATGGCGTTCCAGTTCGCCCGACTCCATCAGACGGGCCAGCGCCAGCTGGGGCAGCGCGGCGTTGCCGAGGTCGGCGTACCGCTTGGCGGCCACCAGCGCGTCCCGGTACTTCGGCGGCGCGAGCACCCAGCCCACCCTCAGGGCGGGAGCGAGCAACTTGGACACGCTTCCGGCGTAGCAGACGTCGTCGGCGAGCATCGACCGCAGGGCGGGGGCGGGTGGCCGGTCGTAGCGGTGTTCGGCGTCGTAGTCGTCCTCGACGATCAGCCCGCCCTCGCCGGCCCACCGCATCAGCTCGCGCCGCCGCTCGCCGCCGAGCACCACCCCGGTCGGGAACTGGTGTGCCGGGGTCAGCAGAACGGCCGGGGACCCGGTGGCGCGCAGCGCGTCGACGCGTACGCCCTCGGAGTCGACCGGGACCGGAGGGGTGCCCAGCGCGCAGTGGCGCAGATGCTGCCGGGCGCCCAGCGAGCCGGGGTCCTCGACGGCCACCTGGTGGATCCCGTCGGCCCTCAGCACCTGCCCGATGAGCCCGAGCGCCTGGGCCGTACCGGCCACGACGAGGACATCGGCCGGGTCCGCCCTGATCCCGCGGTTGCGGGCCAGCCAGTTGGCGACGGCCAGCCGCAGCGCGGGGGTCCCGCGGGGATCCCCGTATCCGAGGTCGGCCGCCGAGAGGCCGGTGAGCACGGAGCGTTCGGCGCGCAGCCACGCGGTGCGCGGAAACGAGGCCAGGTCGGGCAGGCCGGGCGACAGGTCGATCCGGGCCGGTGCCGCGCGCATCGTGTCGAAGACGTCCGCGCCGGGCGGGGCGGCGAACAGCGCGCCGACCGGTGGGCGGACACCCGGTGGTTCACGGGTGGGTGGCGTCGGCGGTGCCGCCACCGGCGCGGCGACCACGACCGTGCCGCCCCGCCCGCGCCCGGCGACATGCCCGTCTTCGGTCAGCCGCCGGTAGGCCTCGGTGACAACGCCCCGGGACACCCGCAGCTCCCCGGCCAGCACGCGGGTGGCCGGCAGCCTGCTGCCGACCGGCAGACGTCCGTCGTCGATCGCGGCCCGCAACCGCCGGGCCAGCCAGTCGGCGAGGCCGCCCGGCGGGGCCTCCTCGGTGTTCAGCTGCAGGAAATCGGAGCCGGAAGTTATGGACCGGTCAGTGGGGCCTTTGTTGGACCTGTTCACCGAGCCATTATGGCGACACGGTTAAGGCATGCACACGGACACGATCACGAACACGACACCCGGCTATGTACACGGCTACTCGCGCCACGAGGCCCGCCGCCTCGGCGACCAGGCGGACACTCTCGCCGCGCTGCTGCACGCGGACACGGCGTACCCGGCCGGCAGCCGGGTGCTGGAAGTGGGCTGCGGAGTGGGTGCCCAGACCGTCCATCTGCTCGCGTCCAGCCCCGGAGCACACCTCGTGGCGGCGGACATCTCCGCCGGCTCCCTCGCCCGGGCCCGAGCCCACGTGGCGGCCCAGGCGCCGGGGGCCCGGGTGGAGTGGTGCCACGCCGACGTGTTCGACCTGCCCTTCGCGGACGCGTCGTTCGACCACGTCTTCGTGTGCTTCGTACTGGAGCACCTGCGCGCCCCGGGGCAGGCGCTGGCCGGGCTGCGGCGGGTCCTGCGGCCCGGGGGCACGATCACCGTGGTCGAGGGGGACCACGGGTCGGCGTTCTTCCACCCTTCCAGCCCGTACGCCGACGCGGCGATCGACCGCCAGATCCAGTTGCAGTCGGCGGCGGGCGGCGATGCCCTGATCGGCCGTCGGCTGCAGCCGCTGCTTGCCCAGGCCGGATACGACGACGTGGTCGTCCGCCCGCGGACCGTCTACGTCGACGGGACCCGCCCTGCCCTGATGGACGGCTTCACCCGCAACACCTTCATCGCCATGGTCGAGTCCGTCCGCGAGGACGCGCTGGCCGCCGGTCTCACCACCCGGAGCGACTGGGACCGGGGCGTCGCCGATCTGCGCCGGACCGCGGACGACGGCGGGACGTTTCACTACACGTTCTTCAAGGGAGTGGCCGTGAGGGGCTGATGGCCCACCCATCAGCCGGACAGCAGGCGCTCGCGCTGGGCGAGCGCCCAGGCGTAGCCGGGGTCCCTGGCCACCGCGCGCTCCAGGTCCGCCAATGCCTCGGTACGCCGCCCCAGGGCCTCGTGGGTCATCGCGCGGCTGCCGAGGGCCCAGGCGTACCCGGGGTCGAGGACGAGCGCCCGGTCGTACTGCTCGATGGCCTCCTCGTACCGGCCGGCGAAGTGGTACACCCTCCCGCGCTCCCCCACGACGCTCCGCGCGTCAGGGGCCACTGCCTCCGCCCGGTCGAGGTCGTCCAGCGCTCCCGCCACGTCGCCGAGCCGGCTGCGCAGCCGGGCTCGCCGGAGCAGGGCCCAGACGTATTCGGGGTACAGGCCGATGGCCCGGTCGAGGTCGTCCAGCGCCGCACGTTCCATGCCGAGTTCGGCCCGGATCTGGCCGCGGCCGGCCAGCGCGAAGCTGTCCGCCGGGCTGGCCTCGACCACCCGGTCGAACTCCGCGAGCGCCTCCTCGCGGCGGCCGGCCTGGCGGTAGGTCTCGGCGCGCTCTCTGGGGATCCAGGTCGGGTTGGGATCCAGCCGGTCCGCGCGGTCCAGCGCTTCGAGTGCCTGCTCGATATGGCCCATCGCCCGGTACATCACAACGCTTCCGAAGTGGGCCCGGACATGGCCCGGGTCCAGGGCGAGGGCCTGCCGGAAGTCGGCGAGCCCGGCCTCGTGCTCCTCGACGGACCTGCGGTGCCAGCCGCGGACCACGAGCGCGGCCACCCGGCCCGCCTCGTCCAGCTCCGCCCGGGCCAGCAACAGGCCCAGCACCTCGATCCCGAGACGGCGGTCGTCCGCGAGCGCGGCGAGGGTGTCGCGCCCCCACTCACGCAACAGGTCCGAGTCGGTGTCCTCGCCCGCCTCGGCCAGGGTCCGGGCCCAGCGGCGGGCCACCGCGGGGCCGGCGTCGCAGGCGTCGATCCCGTCCCGCAGCACGTCGGGCAGCGCCACGGACGGCCGGGCGCACAGCAGGTGGTACGACTCCTCCAGCCGCGGGGCGCGCCAGGGCTCGTGCTTCCACAGCCCGGCCGGTTCCAGCCCCGCCGCGGCCGCCTCCCGCCACTGGGCGAACGCGCCGGCCAGCCGCGCGTGTCCGGCGCTCCACCGCTGGGGTGAACCGCTCCGCTGGAGGCGGATCATCTGGGCGCGCACGACGTCGTGGTACTGGGCCCGGCCCGCGCGCCGGCTGACGAAGGGCAGGGAGCGCACCCAGGCGAACAGCTCCGCCGCGCCGTCCGCGACCACCGCCTGGAAGACGTCCTCGTTCAGCAGGCGCGGCAGCGCCCCGGCGAGCGCGGCGGACCGGCGGGCCGGGTCGCGCTCCCACTTCAGGAAGCGCTCCACGGCCGTGGCGCTGGGGTCGCCCACACCGCCGGGGTGTTCGGCGTTCTCGGCGAGGGTGGACACCAGGACCGGCAGCCGGCCGGAGAGCCGCAGCACGTCCCGTACCACCTGCTCGTCGGTGACGCCTCGGGCGGCGAGCAGCTGCCGCGCCTCCAGCTCGGTGAACGGTTCGAGGGGCAGGTCCTCGACGACGTCACTGAGGTCCGCCCAGCGGCTGGGGTCGAGCGGGCCCTGCCCCGACAGGACGACGACGGCGTTCTCGGGCAGCTTGCCGTAGCGTTCGCTGGTCAGCAGGGTGTGAAGCCAGGGGTCGAGCAGCGGCCCGGTGCGCTCGTACGTGTCGAAGAAGAGCACGGTCCACGGCGCCGCGGCCGCCACCTTGGACATCTCGGCCACCAGCAGCGGGGTCAGCGCCTGGAGCGGATCGAGCAGCAGCTGGACGTCCTGCTGGTTGCGGAAGCGGGCGCTGAGCGCGGCGCGCAGCCGGTCGGCTCCCTGGGCGAGTTGCGCCGGGTCGACGGCGCCGGTCAGTGCCCCGATGCCCGGGATCAGGCCGATTCCGGCGAGTCCCGCCCGCGCCGCGGCCAGCCCGCCGGCGCTGGGCGTCTGCGGATCGCCCTCCACCCGTATCGACTCCGCCTCGTGGAGGCGCTGCCGGTAGGTCATGAGCATCCGGTCGAGGGAGGTGAACTCGCGCCCCTGCTGGGCGAACTGGGCGCTGATGGCGGCCATGGCCTCGGGCACGCTGTCCGCCGTCTCGTCCACGCAGGCGGTGAGCGCGGCGTGTTCCTGGCGCGCGGCCTGTTCCAGCTGGCGCACCAGCCAGGTCTTGCCGACACCCGCGTTGCCGTGGATGTGGAAGACGAAACGGTGCCGCTCGTCCTCCGGCGGGAAGGTGAAATTCCGGCGGAAGAGGTCCAGTTCACCGCGCCGGCCTACGAATCGGGCGCGTCTGCGCCGCTGGATCAGCTCCTGCATCGACGGCCGCGCCTGCCCCATCAGCCCTCCCCGGTCCGCGCCCAGTCTCTCATCCCAGATGGGCGTAGCCGGGTGTCGAACAGCCGTGACAGGGCGGCCATGCGCTCCTGGTCGGGGTCTTCGCTGTCGGCGCGGCGACGGGCGTAGAGCTGGATCAGGGCGTGGTAGCGGTAGTGGCCCGGGGTGGGCGACTCCAGGAGGCCGCTGTCGACGAGGGATTCCAGGAGGGGTTCGACGGAGGGGTCGCGCCGGTCGTGACCGAGGAGCGCGGCGGCCGCGGGGAGGGGCAGGTCGGGGCCGTCCGCGAGGGCCAGCAGCCGGAAGGCGCGGGCCTGGTCAGGGCGGAGTCGGCCGTATGCGGGGGCAACGCAGGAGGCGACGGTGAGATCGCCGATGCGCAGCTCGTCGAGTCTGCCGCGCTCGTCGGCCAGCCGGGCGGCGAGGGCGGAGACGGTCCAGGCGGGGCGGGCGGCCAGGCGGGCCGCGGCGATGCGGATGGCCAGCGGGAGGAAGCCGCAGGCGGCGACGGTCTCGCGGCAGGCCGCGGGGTCGGCCTCGGCGCGCTCCTCGCCGATGGCGCGGGTGAACAGGGCGAGGGCTTCCTCCGGGGTCATGACGTCGAGGTCCAGCGGGCGGGCGCCGTCGAGGTCGGCGAGCCGGGCGCGGCTGGTGACCAGGGCGGCGCAGCCGGGGGCGCCGGGGAGCAGGGGGCGGAGCTGGGGTCCGTCGTGGGCGTTGTCGAGCAGGACCAGCACCCGGCGGCCGGCGAGGGTGGACCGGTAGAGCGCGGCCCGTTCGGGTGTGCCTTCGGGGACGGCGTCGGCGGGGATGCCCAGGGCGCGCAGAAACGCGGCGAGGACGGCTCCGGGGTGGGCGGGGCGGAGGCCGTGGCCGAGCAGGTCGACGTAGAGCTGCCCGTCGGGGAAGTGGCCGCGGACCGCGTGGGCGACCCGTAAGGCCAGCGCGGTCTTGCCCACTCCGCCGAGCCCGCGGACGGCGAGGACGGGCATCACCGCGCCCTGGGCGCGTGACAGTTGCTCGGTCAGGCCGTGCACCAGGGTGGCGCGGCCGATGAAGTCTGGTAATTCGGCGGGGAGTTGGGCGGGGCGTGGTGACACGTACGGGACGGCGTCCTTGGCGGGCGGGCGCCGTCGTGGGACCGGGGGGCGGGCGAGGGCCGGGGAGGCGCACAGGACGTTCTGGTAGAGCTCGGTCAGCTCGGTGCCGGGGTCCACGCCGAGCTCTTCGGCGAGCAGGTGGCGGGTGTCGGTGTACACCCTCAGCGCCTCGGCCTGGCGGCCGCCGCGGTACAGCGCGAGCATCTGCAGGGCGCGCAGCCGCTCCCGCAGCGGGTATTCGACGGCCAGCGCGGTGAGCTCCGCGATGGCCGCGGTGTGGTGGCCCAGTTCCAGGTCGAGTTCCAGCCGGGCCTGCAGCAGGGTGAGCCGCCACTCCGTCAGGCGGGCGCGTTGTGCCTGAGCGTAGGGCCCGGGAACGCCGCCGAGGGGTTCGCCGTCCCACAGGTCCAGGGCCTTGCGGAGCAGTGTCCGGGCGCGTGACGGATCGCCCGCGGCCCGGGCGATCCTGGCCTGCGCCTCGTAGCCCTCGCACACCACCAGGTCCAGCGCCTCGGGCGGCACGTGCAGCGCGTATCCGCCGGAGTCGGAGACGAGGGCGCGTGGGCCCAGTGTCTTGCGCAGCTGGAAGGCGTACGTCCGCAGGGTCGCGAGGGCGCGGCGCGGGGGTTTGCCGCCCCACACCGCGTCCATCAGTTCCTGCGCGGTGGCCGTGCGGCCGCGGCGCAGCAGCAGGGCGCACAGCAGGGCGCGCTCCTGCGGCCGCCCCGCGGCCAGTGTCTCTTCGCCGCGCCGCACCCGCACCGGCCCCAGGACCGCGAACCGCGTGGCGGCCCGGGGCGGCTCGGCAGCGGCCGCCGGGGGAGCCGCCGTGTCACGTCGGCGGTGTTCGGGCACGTCGAAGCCGAGGTGGTGCAGCGGGGTGCCGAACATCTCCTCCAGGACACGCTGTGCGTACGGCTGAGGGCAGGGCGGCCCGGGTTGCCGCCACCGGTGGAACTGCCGCGCGGTCACATCCCGTGGTTCTCCCAGCCGCGCTGCCACCGTCGCGTAGACCATGAGAAAGACCGCCGGCCGTTCCCACTGCCGCTCCTCGCACGCGCGCGAAAAGGCCGTCCCCCGCATTCCCTCGCCTCCGGGCCCTGTCCCCCGATGCTCGTAGCTCACTCTAGTCGCCGAAGTCCGCGGGCCACAGGGTTCGCCGCGGCAGGAAAAGTCCGGGGAGAAGTCCGGTTTTCCGGCCTTCCGTCCATCCGTGCCGGGGGGCCGACCAGGATATGGACAGCAACCTGCGCTCGGCAGGCTCGGGCGTACGGCGTGTCACCCGAGGTCAGCACCGATCGAATGGCCACTACTCCATTTCCCGGCTCCCGACTTGCGGCCATTCGCCTGCGTACCAGATTTTCCTGATCGGATGGCTATCCCGGCGATGTTGACTTTCCCCACCCAGCCGGGACGGCACCCCCGGCAGCCGATCGGCGGGCCGCCACACGGCCCGGGCCGCGGTGGCGAGCACTGGAACTACGTAAGGAGTGCCGATCGTGCGGACGACTCATCCCGGTTTCTCCGTCCTTCTGGGGCCGGACTACGCCGGAAAGTCTTCGGTGATGTCCGAGTTCGCCAGGTCCTCTCCGTCCTGGCGGCTTATCTCCACCGACGAACGTTTCCTTCAGCCCGCCCACGCGCTGATCGGACGGCTGCGCCGAGATGTGGCGGTGGACGTGCTCCCGTCCCTGGGGACGGACTACTCGCCGGAGTTCACGGCCAGCCTGCTGCAGACGGCAGTGGTGCATCTGCGCGACCGCATCGAGGAGGGCGACACGTCGTTACCCACGCTTGTTGACTCGTACTACTACAAGATCTTGGCCAAATGCAGACTCGCCGGGCTGCGGGACAACCCGATGTTCACATGGTGGCGTTCCTTTCCGCAGCCGCGGCGCGTGGTGTTCCTGGACGTGTCCACCGCCACGGCCTGGCGCCGCTCCGGTAACGGCGCGGCCACCAACCGGCTGGAGTACTACGGCGACCGCCCCGATCCGAAGGGATTCGCGGCCTACCAGACCAAGTTGCGGCGCCTGATGCTCGACGAGATCCGCCATCTGCCGGTCACGGTGATCCGGGCACAGGGCGATGTCGTCCAGACCGCGCAGGCCATACGAAAGGTGTTGTCAGATGAAGACCGCTGAGCCCCCGAACACCGAACCCCCGAGCACCGAGCCGCCGGCCGCCGGGGGCCGGCTCGGCCAGTACCGGGCGCGTGTGTTCGACGAGCGGAACCGGCTGCGGCGGGCGTTCTCGGACCCGGCGGCCCGGCAGCGCGAAGTCCTCACCGACCTGCTGACGTTCAACGCGGGCACCGCCTACGGCAAGGCCCATGACTTCGACCGTCTGCGCACCCTGGACGACCTCCGCAAGGCGGTTCCGATACAGGACTACGCGGCGCTCTCGCCGTGGATCGAGCGCATGGCCGAGGGCGAGCCGAACGTCCTGACCGCCGACCAGCCCGCGGTGTTCTTCACCAGCAGCGGCAGCACGGGAGCGCACAAGAAGATCCCGGTCACCCCGCGCTTCATGCACACCACCTTCTTCCCGTTCTACTACGCCGCCTGGGCCCCGATGGCCGAACACTTCCCGGACGTCCTCACCCGGCCGGACGCGGTGCTCAACCTCAAGCACGACCCCGTCGTCGCTCCCTCGACCACCGCGTCCGGTCGCCCCCATGTCGGCGCCAGCCAGGTGGACTTCGGGAAGATGTTCGGCGAGCACCTGTCGGCCGAGCCCGGCACCGCGGCCCCCTGGGCCACCCTGCCGGTGCCGGTGGCGGCGGACGACCACGTGGAGAAGATGTATCTGCGGCTGCGCATGGCCGTCGAGAGCGATGTCCGCTGCGTCATCGGGATCAATCCGGCGATGGTCGCCGCGGTGCCGTACCAGCTGAGGCTGTGGTGGCCGCGGATCGTCAAGGACGTCCGCGACGGCACGCTCGGCGGCCATCCGTTCCGCTCGCCCAACCGGAAGCGCGCCGCCGAACTGGAGCAGTTGGCCTCGTACTTCGGCACCGTGCGGCCCGCCCACATCTGGCCGAACATGCGGCTGCTGTTCTGCTGGACCACCGGTCTCGCCTCGCTCTATCTGCCCCTGCTCCGCGAGGAGTTCGGCACCGCGGTGACGGCGCTGCCGGCGCCCGTGGCGGCGTCCGAGGGCCCGGTCGGCGTGGCGCTCGACCGGCACCCGACGGCGGGCAGCCTGGTGGTCACGGCATCCGTGTACGAGTTCGTGGACGCCGACCGCGACCTGGGCCCCGACGTGGAGACGCTCGGACCGGACGAGCTGGAGCCTGGTCGGGAGTACCACGCGATCTACAGCCATGTCGGCGGCCTGTACCGCTACGCGGGCGGCGATGTGGTCCGCGTGGTCGACGTGGTGCACGGAGTGCCGCGGCTGTCGTACGCGGGCCGCAAGAACCTCTCCGACGTGGCCGGGGAGCGGCTGCGTGACGCACAGGTCGTCCGGGCCCTGCGGTCCGCGCTGGGCGGCGCCGGCCTCGCCGTGCGCAACGCCGCGTGCCATGTGGAGACCCCCGACGGCCTGCCGCCCCGCTATGTGTTCGCCCTGGCCGGCGAGTCGGCGTGGAGCGCCGACGAGACACGGCGGCTCACCAGGGCGCTCGACACCGAGCTCACCCGCGAGTCGGCCGACTATCGGGCGTCTCGCGACACGGGCCGGCTGGGCCCCGCCGAGCTGCTCCGGCTCGAGAAGGACGCCTTCCTGAAGGAGTGGCAGGACTCCGTCGGCCGCGGGGTGCGCCCTACCCAGGTCAAGGACCGGCTTTTCCGACAGGACCCCGAAAACTGGCGGCAGCTCACCGGCGCGGCCGCCCGGCAAGGAGATCGATCATGACGCAACTCGACGCCGTCGAGCGCACCTGTCTGCTCACCGCCGCGCTCAGGGCCGGGGAGAGCCGCAGGGACGACCGGCTCTACAACGACCCGTACGCGCAAGCGCTCGTCGGCGAGGCGGGACCCGAGCTGCTGGCCGAGGTCAGGTCGGCGACCTTCCCGGACGGTGACATCCCTCGCACGGTGCCGAGCACCTTCGACTTCAACCCCATCCGCACCCGCTTCTTCGACGACTGGCTGCGGAGCGCGGCCGCCGACCCATCGATGACCCAGATCGTGCTGGCCCCGGCGGGCATGGACTCGCGGGCCTACCGGCTGGAGTGGCCGGACCACGTCCGCTTCTTCGAGATCGACCGGCCGACGGTCCTGGAGGTCAAGGAGAAGCTGCTGGCCGCCGAGCCGCCCGGCGCCGACCGCCGCCCGGTCCCCGCCGACCTGCTCGCCCCCGGCTGGGAGGACGCTCTGCTGGAGGCGGGGTACGACCCCGGTCTGCCCTCCACCTGGCTCTTCGAAGGGCTGCTGTACTACTTCTCCGAAACCGAGGTGAACGGGCTGCTGCAGCGGGTCGCCGCGGTGACGGCGCCCGGCAGCCGCATCGGCGCGGACGTGGTCAACGATGTGGCGCTGACCGCCCCGAACATGCGCGGCCTGCTGGAGGTGTTCGCCGGCTGGGGCTGCCCGTGGGTGTTCGGCACGGACGAGCCCGAGGCGCTGTTCGGGCGGCACGGCTTCACCGTCGACGCGGTGCAGCCCGGGGAGCCGGCGGCCCACTACGGCAGGTGGCGGGACCCCGTGCCGCCGCGCACGGCCGAGGGCGCCGAAAGGGTGTTCCTGGTCCACGGAAGCCGGTCCGCATGACCGGGACCGCGGAACCGGTACCGCTGCTCCGCGGCGACCGCGGCGATCCCACACCGCCGTACGACCCGGCGCCGCTCCCCGGTGGCCCCGGCGGCCCGGCCTCGCCCCGCCACGGCCGGCCCCGGGTCCTGCTCGCGCCGGTCACCGTCACCCCCGGCAAACCACTGACCCCCAGCCACCTCAAGGGGCTCTTCTGGGTCGATGTGATGTACCGCGCCACCGCCCGGCTGGCCGATGTCACCTACCGCTACAGCCCCACCACGTACCACCCCACCGACCAGACCCTCGGCTTCTGGGAGTACCTGGACCACACGCTCGGGGACACCGACTACTCCCAGCTGTCCGAGGAGGAGATCGGCGAGCTGTACGTCGGCTACCGCGCCGACGGCCGCCAGGCCCCGGTGTCCGCGCTGCGGCCGTACCTCGACGCGATCGAGCACCACGGCTGGGTGCATCCTTCCAGCGCCCGGGTCCTGGAGCTGTGGTCGGCGCAGTACGCGCGGCTCGGGATGCACGACCCCGGCCTCACGGAACACCAACCGCCCGGTATGACCCTCGACGAGGTGCTCGACCGCCTGGTGCCGCTGGGGCTGTGCCTGGACATGCGCGAGTACGGCGGGCCGGTGTACCTGGACGCGACCCGGTACGGGCTGCCGCTGCGGCAGATCGCCACGGCTCAGGGACGGCCCAACTACCTGGCGTGCGCGCTGCGTGAGCTGGTCCCCCTCGTCCCCGGCTACGACGAGGTGGTGCTGCTGTACGACCGCGAGCTGGAGCCCGACTACCAGCTGCTGCAGCGCGTGCTGTCGGCGCTCGGCCCGGTCGTGCGGCGGGTGCCGGTGGGGCGGGTGCCGATCGACGGACAGATCCGGTCCGCGCGCCACGGCGACTGGCGCGGCCACTCGGCGGGCGCGCTGCTCGAGGCACTGGGCGCGGACCACGCCGAGCCGGCGCTGCGGCTCGGCATGCGGCTGTACTTCATCGCCACGCTCGGTCCGGGCGACCGGCAGTCGTTCCGCCCCGACCTGCTGCGCCAGTGTGTGGTGCGCGCCGAGCGGATGCTCGCGTCGCAGGAAGCCGGTTCGCCGGGCGCCGGGCTGACCGGTTTCCTCGAGCGGCAACGCGGCGACCACACATACGTCGACCCGTACCGCCTGACCTCGGGGCTGCTGGCCAAACACCGCCCGGCCCCGGTCCACGAGTTACTGCCGGCGGTGTTCCTGTGAAGCTCTCCCAAGACCTGCTGCGGGCCGAGGCCGCGCGGCGCGTCCGGGTCGCCCGCCCCGATCTGGCGGAGGCCGTGGACCTGTCCACCACCACCGCCCTGTCGGAGGTGCACGCCCGGATCCAGGAGTTCGCGGACGCCGACGGACTGCTCGCCGTGTCCGTCGTACGCCGCTTCGAACTCGCCGAGTGGACGCGCGCCACCTGTGAGTTCGCCATCGGCCTGGCGCCGGAGCGGCTGGCGGCGTGGCGGGGCTCGTTCTCCCGCACGATCTTCCTGGCCGGAAACCCGGACAACCTCGGCGATCGGGTCCGGTTCGACCACATCGCCGAGGACGGCTCAGCGGCGTGGACGGGACCGGCCCCGGCGGGCGCCTCCGCCGGGCTGCGCAGGCTGCTCAAGCTCTTCGACGGCTCCTGCGGCCTGCCGCCCCGCCCCGACACACCGGTCCGGATCCCGGAGGCCATCGGCCCGCGCCACCGGCCGCCCATGCGGCGCGAGCTGTACGTGGCCACGGCCGGCATCACCGTCGCGGACTGCCTGGTGCACCTCAACCACCTGCTCGTCGAGGCGGTCCTGGACGGCCTGATCTCCCCCGGGGACACCCTGGTCGTCCGTCAGGTGCCGCGTCTGGCCGGGCTGTCCGGGCCGTACGCGGCGCTGCGGGTCGGCGCGGAGCGGGAGTACCCGGACCGGTTGCGGGCGTACGCCTGTCTGACCGAGGAGACCGTGGGCGCGGGACGGGGGTGAGCCGGTGGCCCGCGAGCCGGTGGCCGGCTCGCGGGCCGGCGTCGGTCACCGCCTCACGACGCCGACGATCCCTGCTCGTCGCTGCCGTAGGGGCGAGTGATGATCTCCATGGCGTGGCCGACCGGATCGTGGAAGTACAGGCCGCGCCCGCCGTGGTGATGGTTGATCTCGCCCGGCTGCTTCCCGTGCGGATCGGCGTAGTAGGTGATCCCCGCCTGCTTGATCCGCCCGAAGGCCGCGTCGAACTCCTCGTCGGAGATGAGGAAGGCGTAGTGCTGCATGGTGATGGACTCGGCCGGGATCGTGGCGAAATCCAGGGTGACCCCGTTACTGGTGTCCACGGGGATGAACGGGCCCCATTCGGCGCCGACCTCAAGACCCAGGATGTTCGCCAGGAACTCGGCGGATTCCCGGTTGTCCCGGGAGTGCACGATGGTGTGATTCAACTCGACTGGCATGGTGGAATGCCTCCACAAGGCATATCCCGGACACCTCCATGCCTCACCCAGCCGGTGACCGACACGCGATGCCGTACTCATGATCCTAGTCGGCGCCCGCCCACCACGTCGAGGCGGGTCAGGCTCCGGGCGCTCTGCTGATCGCGGTGGCGGCCAGCGCACGCGCAAGGTCACCGGCCACTACGCACAGGAAGGTCCAGTCCCCGCGATCCACGGAGAAGAAGCGGACGGCCTCCTCGCCGTGCTCCGTCAGTGCGTCCACGAACCGCTCCAGGTCGTAGGCCGGGCGGGGGCTGGACATCCGCGCGTACTCCTCGGCCCTGGCCCGGTAGTTGCCCGCCAGGGCCGCCGCGCTCCCCAGCCACAGCGGAACGGAGCCGGACGGCCGCTCAGCGAGCCCCTGAACGCCCAGCTCCGCCGAGCTCCAGCCGTCCGCGAGCAGCTCCTCGCAGAAACCTCCCGCCGCCGCGGCCGGCAGCTCCCCCTCAGCCCCGCCCGCCGCGCTCCGACCGGGCCGCTCGCCACCCCGGACCGCCGTGGCGGCCACTCCCCGCGCGAGGTCGTCCGAGACCACGCAGAGGACGGTCCAGTCGCCACGGTCCAGGGAGAAGAAGCGGACGGCGTCCTCGCCGTACCGCGCCAGCTCGTCGGCGAACCGCTCCAGCTCGACGGTCCGGCCCGGCGACCCGGACATCAGCTCGCTCCGCAGGGTGTACACCCCCGCCATGGTGGCGGCCCCGACCCGGGACGCGCTCACCGATCCGGCGCTTCGGCGCCCCAGCTCCTCCAGGGCCAGCCGCGCCGACTCCCACCCCCGCCGAGCCAGCTGCTCGCAGGCTTCTCTGGCGACGCTCAACGGAATCGCGACCTGATTCATCTCGTCCATGATCTCTTCAGGATGCCGGAACGTGGAACACCTTGGCGTTGGTGACCGACCCCTCGACCAGGTGCTCCGTGAGTTCCCACAGCTCCGAGGAGAACATGAACGAGGGATACACCGGTTTCCCGAGCGGAAGCGCGACCTGCAGGACCACCCCGGGAAGATCGCTACGCCCTTCCGCGGCGCCCCGTGCGTAGCGCCACGCGGTGTCCGGCGTCGTGGCCCAGGACGTATAGACGCTCCTCGTATCGCCTTGATGGTGGGCGACCATATCGGAGTGCCCGCCCCGGGGATGGGCTACTCCGTTCACGGCGTCCCCGTACGCGGGGCTCTCCACGGACACCCCGCGATACAGGTAGTTGACCCCCGGCTCCTCCGGCAGGGACGCGACGAATTCCTCGCACGGTGTGAGGCCGAGCGGGTCGCTCCAGGTGTGGGGATTGTGGACGTAGGTGGCGGGGTTGGGGGCCGGGGCGAGTCCGAGGGGGTCGGGGG
Source organism: Streptomyces sp. ME19-01-6 (assembly GCF_033793745.1). NCBI lineage: Bacteria > Bacillati > Actinomycetota > Actinomycetes > Kitasatosporales > Streptomycetaceae > Streptomyces > Streptomyces sp. ME19-01-6. The sequence continues at coordinate 96,895 of NZ_JARAXF010000008.1, forward strand.
TGAGGTAGCGGGCGGTGGTGGGGTCGTAGTAGCGGTGGTGGTTGTAGTGGAGGCCGGTTTCCGGGTCGTGGTACTGGCCGGGGAAGCGGAGGGGTGTGCGGGTGGTGCGGTCGCCGGTCGTGGTCGCGGTGCCCCACAGGGTGGTCTCGACGCGCCAGGCGGTGACGCCTGTCTCGTCGACGAGGTGGGTGGGGGTGCCGACGAGGTCGGTGACGATCGCGAAGAAGCGCTGGTCGATCTCGCGCTGGGTGGTGGTGTCGGTGATCCGCTCGGTCTGGGCGATGGGGTGGAGGCCCTGGTGGTCCCAGGTGAGGCTGACCGGGTGGGGCAGGTCGGGTGCGGTGGTGGTCTGTTCGACGAGGGTGGGGCCGTCCCAGGTGAAGTCGGTCTGCTCGGCGATGGTGCGGCCGTCGGGGGCGAGGCGTTGTTTGGCGGTGCGGCGGCCGAAAGGGTCGTAGAGATAGCGCCAGGTGGTGCCGTCGGGGGTGGTGACGGCGGTGAGGCGGTCTTCGGCGTCCCAGGTGTAGCGCCAGGTGTCGGGTTTCTTCGACAGGCGGGTCTTCCGGCGGAGGGTGAGGCGGCCCGCGGCGTCGTGTGCGTAGCGGATGTTTCCGGCGCGGATGATGCGGGTGCCGGTGTAGCGACGGCCTCCGGTGGCTTCCTGGGCGGGCTGGTCGATGGGCCAGGAGGCGTGCGTCTGGTTGCCCGCTTCGTCGTACGCGTAGGTCTCGGTCCAGCCCTGGGCATGGACGGCGGTGACCCGGCGAGCGTCGTCGAGGGTGAAGGTGCGGGGGCCGCTGTGGTGGTCGTCGACGGCGATGAGGTGGCCGTCGGCGCGGTAGGTGTAGGCCCGGTGGTGCAGTGGGCCGGGGGCCGAGCCGGTGAGGGTCTGTTCGGTCAGGCGCCCTGCCGGGTCCCAGACCTGGGACAGGGAGAGCGTGTCTGTGAGGTGGCGGGCGGTTTCGCGGCCTGTGGCGTCGTGGTCGAAGGCGAGGGTGTGGCCGGAGGTGGTGAGGGTGGTGCGGTTGCCCGCCGGGTCGTAGGTGTACGTGGTCGTGGCCCCGGTGGGGGTGGTGCGGCGGGTGCGGCGGCCCAGGGCGTCGTAGGTGTGGGCCAGGACCCGGCCGCCGACCATCTCGGTTTTGACGCGGCCCATGCGGTCGCGCTGGTAGACCACCTCGGTGTCGGGCCCGGTGGCGGTGGTCAGGCGTCCGGCGGGGTCGTAGGCGAAGGTGGTGGTCCGCTCGCCGGTGGTCTTGCGGAGGGTGCGGCCGAGCGCGTCGCGCTCGAAGACCACCGTCTGGCCGAGGGGGTTGGCCCGGGAGGTCAGCCGGCCGGCGGCGTCGTGGGTGTAGGTGAGGGTGCGGCCGTCGAAGTCCGTCTCGGACACCGTGCGGCCCGCCGGATCGTACTCATAGGACCAGGTCAGGCCCTGCGGGTTGGTGACCTGGGTCAGACGCAGCGCGGTGTCGTGGGTGAACTCGTAGCGCACCCCGTCCGGGCCGGTGCGAGCGGCCGGCAGATCGAAGTGGGTGTATTCGTACGAGGTCACCCCGCCCGCCGCGTCGACGCTCCGCGTGCAGTTGCCCTCGCCGTCGTACCTCCAGGTCTCGGTCGCGCCGTCCGGGTTGGTGCGGGCGGCCAGTTTGCCTTCGACGGTCCACCGCAGGTGTGTGGTGTGCCCCAGGGGGTCGGTGAGGGCCACCGGGCGGCCGAAGGCGTCGCGCTGGTAGCGGGTGGTGGCGCCGAGGGGATCGGTGATCTCCACCGGAAGGCCCGCCGCGTCACAACGCACCGCTGTGGTCTGCCCCAGCGCGTCAGTGATGGCGATCAAGCGGCCGCCGTTGTCATAGGTGTAGCGGGTGGTGTGGCCGGCCGGGTCGGTGACGCTGGTGCGGTGGCCCGCCTCGTCGTAGGTCTGGCTCCACGTGGCCCCGTCCGGGCCGGTCACGGACGTCGGCAGGCCCAGGGCGTTGTACGCGGTGGTGGTCCCGTGGCCGTCCGGGCCCGTGATCCTTGTGAGGTGGCCCGCCTCGTCGTAGGCGTAGGTGGTGGTGTGGCCCAGCGGGTCGGTGCGGGCCAGGAGCCGGCCGCGGCGGTCGTAGGCGTAGGTGGTGGCGTGGCCCAGGGGGTCGGTCTCGGCGATGACCCGGCAGGCGTCGTCGATGACATAGCGGCTGGTGTGGCCCTCGGGCGTGGTGACCGTCGTGACCCGGTGACCGGTCGCATGGTCGGTGTCGTGGTAGTCGATACGGACCGATACATGGCCCGCCTCGCCGCCTTCCGCGATGCACCGGTCCCGGTTGTCGTACACGTAGTCGTAGCGGCGGTCATTGGTGTCGGTCCAGGAGATGACACGACGCTCGTCGTCGTACTCGAACCGTAACGGCAGACCGGAGGAGTTGATGACCTCGGAGAGGTTGCCGTCGGCGTAGCCGTAGCGGAGCAGCTGCTGGTCCGAGCCATCCGCCGCCGCTCCCGCCAAGTGAAGTGCGGTGATCCGGCCCGCTGTCGCCGTCAGCTCGAGGTGGTATCCGGCACTGTGGCGGATGCGTGTGGGCACGCCCTCGGTGTCGTAGTCGAAGGTGATGACGTGGCCCGCGCGATCGGTGATCTGCGTGGGCCGGGCGACCCCGTCTCCCCCACCCGCCGGGCCGGAGAAATGGCGGGTGTGTCCGCCGGTGGGGTCGGTGAGGGTGTAGTCGCCGTCGGCGTCCCGCTCGAGCGGCCAGCGCGGGCCGGCCACGGGAAGCGTGGGGAGGCCGGGGGCCGGGTGCGGATAGGACAGCAGCAGCCCGTCCTCGCTGATGAACACCACACCTTCGGCGTCGATCTCCAGCCGCTGGTCGGCCGTGCTCGACCACGACGGACCGAACCAACCCCCGGCCGCGTAGCCGGACTCCACCCGGCGGCGGAAGACCAACGGCAGAACGCCGGGCAGCGCCACGTCCGTCTGCGGCAGAAACATCTTCCCGGTCGCGAGGTCCACCGGATCCGTGCCCTTGCAGACTTTCGCCATGTCCTCGCGCCCGTACGCGTGCGGCCCGGCTTTTCGCAGGGCCGCGCGGACACCACCGTTGGAGAGCGGCCGCGTGTACGCGGCGGCCTTGGCGGCGCCTCTGAGGCCACCGAGTCCCTTGGTGCCGATCAGCTCGGGCACCAGACGGCCCAGCCCCTCCGCCGGGTCCTCGGCGAAGGCGTCGAGCATGTTCTTGCCCGCGCCGACAGGGTCGTTGGCCAGCGTCACCAACCCGGCCGCGGTGCTGTTCAGATTGGTCACGTACTCGGCGGGATGGGTGATGTTGTACAGGTCCAGCGGATTGATCTGGCGGACGAAATTGAGCAGGCCAGCCGTCCCCTTCACCACGCCCCCGGCGAAGTGGTCCAGGCCCAGCGTCATGCCCTGCAGGCCATCGGCGACCTGTGCGGCGTAGGAGGGCTTGGGCGGGGCGGCGTCCCGCGCCTGCGCCACCGCCTTGACCGCCGTCTCCTCCGCCTTGTTCCGCTGCCGCCGCGCCTCGTCCAGCTTCTCCTGCGCCGCCTTCGCCTTCCCCGGACCCGGATCGTGGAACGCCCGCGGCTTGGGGCCTGGGTCCTTCCCGGCGTCCACGGCCGCGTTGTACGCGTCCACCTTCCCGTTGTGGGCCGAACGCGCCTCCTCCGACGCCTTCTTGGCCGCCTTGTACGCCTCGATCGCCTCCGCCGCCTGGCCCTGCGCCCACTCCACGGTGCCCGCGAAGCCCTCCAGCGCCGCCGCGGCCTTCTCACACGCGTCGGCGGCCTTGAACCACTTCTTCGGCTCGATGGAGACCTTGTCGCGGAAGGCGTCCGCGCTCTTGCCCTTGAGGTGGGATGCGTCCAGCCCCTTGAGTCCGTTGCCGACCTGGTCGAAGGCCTTCTGGAAGTCCCGCAGACGCGTGGCCGTGGACCGGAGCTTCCCGGCACTGCCGAAGATCAGCTTCTTCGGGTCCTCGGTCTCGTCCAGCCGCATCTCGGCGACATCGGCACCCAGAGCGTTCGCCGCCGAACGGGACTTGTCACGGACCCAGTCCGCCCCGCCCTCCCAGCCGGCCTTGTCCAGACCCTCCGCGGTCTTGTTCCCCAACCACTCCACACCGTCCCCGACGGCCTCAGTGCGCGACTCGACCGCGTCGTCCAACCAATCGGGCGTGAGGTCCCATCCCATCAGTCCTCACCGCCCCGGCCTCGGCCCGTCGGACGGCCGAAGCGGCTCACCGCGACCAGCCGCGCGCAGCGCCATGTCCCCCGATATGCCCACGTCAATCCCCTGATCACGCCGTCGTCCTACGGCAGTTGGGGGACACCGTACCTCCGCGCGCGCGGTTGGTCACGAACTCCCGGAGCCCGCGAAGGGGATCTGGGCGGCGAGTGGCTCCGAGCCTCGGAAGGGGTGGTTCCAAAGGCCCCGCTCCCGCAGGAGGGGCAGTACGCCCTCGCCGAACCAGTACGCCTCTTCCAGATGCGGATATCCCGACAGGATGAACTCGTCTTTACCGCCTGGATCTGCTCGGCGGTGCGGTCCAGGGGCTCGCCCCACAGGCAGTAGATGTCGGCCTCGGCGCCCCCGGCCGCGTACGCCGCGTCGGAGGAGCCGCCGAAGGAGACCTGGGGCCTGGGCTGCTGGACGGGGAAGACGTCGCTGACGAAGCACGGCCGCTCCGGCCCTCGGTAACACCGAGCTCGTGGCGGTGGCGCGGCAGCAGGGCGGCCGCCGCCACCGGGAGCGCCGTGAGCACCAGCCAGGGGACCGCGGCGGGCAGGCCGGTGTCGAGCAGCGAGCCGGTCGCCGCGCTGCCGGCCAGGACGACCAGGCCGGAGACGGACGACAGCGCGCCGGTGTAGAGGCCGATCCTGCCCTCGTCGGCGAGGTCGGGCACCCAGGCCCGGGCGGCCGGGGCGAGCAGCATCTGACCGAGGGTGAGCAGTACGACGAGGGCCGCTGACGGGAGCAGCCCGGCGGCGCCCGTCCAGGCGGCGGGGCGGGCGGCGGCCACGGCGGCGAAGCCCGCGGAGACGAGCAGCAGCCCGGCCGCCATGGAGCGGCGCAGGTCCAGCCGGGCGGCCGCCCAGCGGGTGATGGGCAGTTGGGCGGTCACGACCAGCGCGGAGGAGAGGGCGAACAGCCAGGCCAGCGGGGCCTGTGAGCCCACGGCGCGCTCCACTTCCAGGGGCAGGGCGAGGTAGAGCTGGTTGTACGCCAGCACGTAGACGCCGTACGCCAGACACAGCGCGAGGAAGCGCCGGTTGCGCAGCAGGGCCCGTACTCCACCGCGGGCCGGGGTGGCCGGGCGAGCCGAACCCCTGAAAGGGGGGCCGGGGATGTGCTGGGGCAGCAGCCGCAGATGTCCGGCCAGGACGAGGACGAAGACCGCCGCCCCGGCGAGGCATACGGTGCGGAAGTCCACGGCCAGCAGGAGGGCGCCCAGCAGCGGTCCGACGAACGCGCCGGCCTGCCCGGCGACGTTGAACAGCGCCAGGACGCGGGTGCGGGGTCCGCCGCCCGCCTTCTCCCAGCCCACCGCCTGGCGGGCCACCTCGGACTCGACGGCTGGCGAGAACAGCGCGGCCGCGAAGCCGATCAGCAGCACCGCGCCGATGACCGCCCAGGTGCGCTCCGCCCAGCCCAGCCACGCGAAACCCGCGATCCGCAGCGCGCAGCCCGCCAGCACCACCGGCCGGATGCCGTAGCGGTCGGCCAGGGCGCCGCCCACCACGAACAGCCCCTGCTGGCTGAAGGTGCGCAGGCCGAGCACCAGGCCGACCAGCCAGCCGGCCATGCCGATGGCGGTGCCGAGGTGTTCGGCGAGGAAGGGCAGGACCGCGTAGAAGCCGATGTTGAAGGCGAGCTGGGTCCAGATCAGCAGCCGCAGCAGGGGCGGCAGCGGCGGCAGCCCGCCGCGCCGCCGCCAGGCCCGCGCCGCCGTGCCTGAGGGGGCCCGGGCGGAGGTCCCGGTCATCCGGCCTCCTCCGGTACACCCACCGCGGGACGGTGTCCTGCGGGCCCCTGGCGCGCGGCGGAGAACGTCCGGTCGCCGCGCCGGGTGCGGCCCGGCCACGGCCACCGCACCCCGTCGGCCGCGGTCACCGCCAGCGCCCCGAGGACGGCGAGCATCGCGGCGGGGGCCAGCACGGCCCAGGGGGCGCGCTCGGCGTACGGGTGGTTCTCGGCCAGCAGCAGGCCCCACTCGGGGGACGGCGGCTGGGCGCCGAGGCCGAGGAAGCCGAGGGAGGCGAGGGCGAGCGCCACCGAGGGCAGCCGCAGCAGCGCGTGCCGGGTCACCGGCGGCAGCACGGCGGGCAGCAGGGCGCGCCGGAGCACATGCGGCTGTCCGGCGCCGAGCGCGCGGGTGGCGGCGAGGTGGGTGGTGGCGAGCTCCTGGCGCAGCAGGGCGGAGGTGTGCGCGGCCAGCGGGGCCCAGGCGACCGCGGCCACGGCGAGCGGGGGTGTGGCGGGGCCGCCGCCCGTGACGCCGGTGACGAGGAGTCCGGCGAGTACGGCCGGTACGGCGTTGACGGTGTCGACGAGGGCCGCGGACAGCCGGGGCACCAGCCCGAGCACCACCCCGGCCAGCAGCGCCGCGGCGCTGACCGCGAGCGCGAGGGCGAGGGTGGTGAGCGCGCCGTGTCCGACCCGGGCCAGGAGGTCGCGGCCCAGCGCGTCGGTGCCGAACGGGTGCGCCCAGGACGGGGGCTCGAGACGGGCGGCGGTGTCCAGGGCCAGCGGGTCGCGGGCCAGGCCGAGGGCGATGACGCCGAGCAGCAGCGCGCCGTAGAGCAGAGGAAGCGTGCTGCGCTCCGGGGCGGTGGTCCGGTGCAGGGAGACCAGCGCGCCGTCGCGCAGCGCGGGTCCGAGCAGGGCGCGGCCCGCGAGCCGGGACAGGCCGCCCACGGCCGCGGCGAGCGCCACCAGGGCGAGCGTGCCGGCCTGGAGCACGGGCAGGTCCTGGGCGATGGCGGCGTCCAGAGTGAGCCGGCCGAGCCCGGGTATGTCGAAGATCTGCTCCACGGCGACCGCGCCTCCGGTGAGGCCGACCACGAACAGGCCGAGGTTGGGCAGCAGTCCGGGGACGCACCGGCGCAGCGCGTGCCGGGCGATGCGCCGGCCCGGGATGCCCCGGGCGGCGGCGGCCCGCGCCCAGGGCTCGGCGAAGGCGCCGGGCAGCGCGTCGTCGAGCATCCGGCCGAGCAGCGCCCCGGTGGGCAGGCCGATGGCCAGCGCGGGCAGGACGAGCCAGCGCGGCCCGTACCAGCCGAGCGCGGGCAGCCACCCGAGCTGTACCCCGACCACGGTGGCCAGGACGGAGGCGGTCAGGAACTCGGGCAGCGCGGCGAGCATCGCCGCGGCGCCGCCGGCGCGCCGCCCGGCGAGCCCGCCCCGCGCCCCGCGTCTGAGGGTGCGGGCGCACACCGCGGCGGCGGTGGCCACGGCGACGGCCAGGGCCGCTGCCATGAGCAGCAGCGAGGCGCCGAGGGCCGTGGTGACGGCGGGCAGCACGGCCTCACCCGAGATCCAGGAGTGGCCTGCGTCGCCGCGCGGCAGCCCGCCGAGCCACTGGCCGAGCAGGTGTACGGGCCCGGCGTCGAGCCCGAGTTCATCGCGTACGGCGGCCAGCACCTCGGGGGCGGGGTCGCGTTCGGCCGACCGCGCCTCCAGCACGGTGCGCGCGGGGTCGGTGCGGGAGAGCCACGGCAGCAGGCCGATGCCGCACAGCAGGGCGGCGGCCACGGTGACGCGCCACAGCGCGCCCGCCGGGGCGCCGCGGCGTATGGCGCTCAGCGCCGGGTCCCCGGGCCGATGAGGGTGCGCTCGTACGGGTCGAGGAGCACGCCGTGGACCGAGGTGCGGACGCCCTGCACGATCCGCTGGTGGACGAGCGGCACGGTCGCGTCCGTGCGCAGGATTTCGGCCTCCGCCGCCATCGCCGCGTCCTGGCGCTTCGCGGGGTCGACCGCGGACTCGGCCTTGGCGACGGCCCGGTCGACCCGCTTGTCGCACAACAGCGCCAGGTTGTAGCTGCCGTCGCAGGTGAAGTCGCTGGCGAGGACGGAGACCGGGTCGCCGGTGTCGAGCATGGTGTTGCGCGCGCCGATGAACGCGTCGAACTTGCCGGCCAGCGCGTCGCCTTCGATCCGCGAGGACTCGCGCACCTCCACCTTGACGGTGAACCCGGCCTTCCGCAGTTGCTGTTGCAGCACCTGCGCGACCTCGGGCAGCTCCGGCCGGTTGTCGTAGGTGGCGAGGGTGATGTCGGTGCCGTGGACGCGCGCGGCCCGCGCCCGCCCGTTCGGCTCCTCGCGCTTGCCGGCCGCCCAGGTCAGGGCGGGCCCGAACACGCCCTGGCCGCGGTCGGCGTGGCCCTCGTACACGTCCTTGGCGAGGACCGAGGTGTCGACCGCCGCGCGGGCGGCGGCCCGCACCTTCGGGTCCGCGAAGGGGCCGGAGCGGGTGTTCAGCAGCAGGCTGGTGGTGCGTGCGGTGGCCAGTTCGCGGGCGGTGCCCTTGTCGAGGGAGGAGGTCTGGGCGACCGGCACCGCTTCGGCGATGTCCACCTCGCCGGTGCGCAGGGCGTTGGTGCGGGCCGTGCCGTCGGCGATGAACCGCGCGTCGACGCCGGCGGCCTGGGCCCGGCCGCCCCAGTAGTCGTCGAAGCGGTTCAGGGTGGCCCGGTTGCCGCCGCCGGCCTTGGTGAGCAGATACGGTCCGGTGGCGGTGCCGACCGGGTTGACGGTGCCCTTCTTCCGGTACGCCTTGGCGGACAGCACGGCCAGGCTCGGGCTGGACAGCCGCAGCGGCAGCGCGGGGTCGGGGTCGGCGGGGGTGACGCGGACCTGCCGCTTCCCGACGGGTTCGGCGGTGAGCTCCATCCCGGAGAGTGCGGCGGGGGCGGGGTCGGCCTGGGCGGCGTGGGTGAGGGCGGCGGCGACCGTGGCCGGGGTGAGTTCGGTCCCATCCTGGAAGCGGGCCTCGCGCAGGGTGAACAGCCAGGCGTGCTCGTTGTCCTGACGCCATGACTCGGCGAGCGCGGGGGACGCGGCGCCGTTGGCGTCCAGCCGGGTCAGCCCCTCGGTGACGCCGAGTCGGCTGAGCAGAGTGGCGTCACTGCCGTACGGCGAGAAGTTCTCGGCGGGCGGGAAGGCGAGCGCGACGCGCAGCCGTGCGTCGGCCGAGGAGCCGGACGGGGAGGAGTTGTCGTCGGCGGCGAAGCAGCCGGTGAGCAGCGGGGCGAGCAGCAGGCCGGAGACCAGCTGACGGCGGCGGGCGAAGCGCATGGTCCTCGTTCTCCACGGGGTTTTACGAGCGGGACGCCACCCAGGCTACATGGTTATCATTTCCATTAACCACATTGGTTTCCTGGACCCCCAGGCGCAGGGGCACCTCGAAGTGCACGACGCTCTGCCCGCCGCCGGGCGCCGTCCGCTCGTCGCACACCACCTCCCCCAGCGACCTCCAGAAGGCCTCGGCGCCGGGCACGGCGGGATCGGTGTGCAGATAGACCGCGTGATAGCCGCCGTCCGCCGCCGCGAAGTCCAGCAGTCGGCCCACCAACTGCCGGGCGAGCCCGCGCCGCCGGTGCTCGGGCCGTACGTACACCCGGCGCAGCTGCGCGGTGCGCCCCGAGGGGTAACGCTCGGCGAGCGCAAGGGGGTTGGGCGGATACGCGGGCCCCCGCGAGTCGAGCGCGCCCGTGGCGACCACCCGCTCGTCGCGCTCGTCGACGGCGACAAGCAGGGTGTGCCGCGCGGACCGGAGGTAGGCGCGCTCCGGATCGACGATGTCGCCGTGCCAGCGCGGCACATACCCCGTACCGAAGTCCCGGTACACGGTGTCGAGCATCACGCTCCGGGCACCGTCGAGGTCGCCGGGGGTGGCCGTCCTGATGCGGTAATCATGCACTTGCACATCATATGCATCATGGGTCGCGGCGGCGCAGCACCACAGAACCCCCGACGAGAGCCGCCACCGTCCAGGCCAGCAGGATCACCAGCGCGGTCCCCGGGCCGAAGTCCCGATGCGTGACGAATGACTCGTCCACCCTGACCACCTGCATCATCACCGCCCCGGCCTGGTCGGGCAGGAACTGCGCGACCGTCCGGATCTTCGGCACATTGCCGAGCCCCTGCGAGTTGAGGAAGAGCAGCGGGATCAGGATTCCGAGAGTGAGCGCCGTACTGCGCAGCATCGTGGCCACTCCGATCGAGAACGCGCACATCAGCGTCAGATACGCCCAGGCGCCGAGGGTCGCGCGCAGGACGCCGGGGTCGCCGAGGGACATGCCCTGCGGGCCGAGGGCCCACTGCGCCGCGAAGAAGGTGACGTAGACGGTGAACAGCGAGAACACCAGCGCGGTCAGCATGGTGGCCGCCACCTTGGCCCCGTAGAACAGCCCACGGCGCGGCACCGCCATGAGCGAGGCGCGGATGGTGCCGCTGGTGTACTCGGCGCCGATCTGCAGCACACCGAACACGACGAGGGCGATCTGGCCGACGGTCAGGCCGAGGAAGCCCGCCGCGACGGGGTCGAAGTTCTCCTGCCGTTCCCGGTCCATCCGGGAGAAACCCTCGCTCATGGAGTGGCCGACGAGGAGGCCGAGACCGACGCTGACGACGAGGGACAGCAGCAGGGTCCACAGCGTCGACCGGACGGTCCGGATCTTGATCCACTCGGCGGCGAAGGCCGCGCGCACACGGGCCGCGTCCGTCATCGCGCACCCCCCGCCCGGTGGTCGGCCGCCTCGCCCGTGAGCCGCATGAACGCCTCTTCGAGCGAGGCCTGTCGCGTGCTGACCTCGTGCACCGTCAACCCCTGGGCCGCCGCCAGCTCGCCGACCGCCGCGGCCCGCGTCCCGTACGCCTCCAGCGCTCCGTCCGCCGCCCGCTCCACCCGGACGCCCGTGGCCGCCAGCGCGGCGCGCATCCGCTCCGGCTCGGGCGTGCGGATCCGCACACAGGAGCGGGAGTTGGCCTCGATGAACTCACCTACGGTGGTGTCCGCGAGCAGCCTGCCGCGCCCGATCACGATGAGGTGTTCCGCCGTGAGCGCCATCTCGCTCATCAGATGGCTGGAGACGAACACCGTCCGGCCCTCCGCGGCCAGGTCCTTCATGAGGTTCCGGATCCAGAGGATCCCCTCGGGGTCCAGACCGTTGACCGGCTCGTCGAACAGCAGCACCGGCGGATCGCCGAGCAGCGCCGCCGCGATGCCGAGCCGCTGGGCCATGCCGAGCGAGAGGCCTTTGGCCCGCTGCCGGGCCACGCCCGCCAGCCCGACCAGCTCCAGCACCTCGCGTACCCGCGCCTCGGGGATCCGGTTGGAGCGCGCCGGCCACCGCAGGGTGTCGTACACACTGCGGCCGCCGTGCACTGCCCGGGCCTCCAGCAGCGCCCCGACCCGGCGCAGCGGATCGGGGAGGCGCCGGTAGCGGCGGCCGTCGATGAGGACATGGCCCGTGGTGGGGCGGTCGAGGTCGAGCATCATCCGCATCGTGGTGGACTTTCCCGCCCCGTTCGGCCCGAGGAACCCGGTCACCCGGCCGGGCCGCACGGTGAAGGACAGCCGGTCGACCGCGGTGGTGTTTCCGTACTTCTTGCTGAGGTCGCGCACTTCGATCACGCCGTTCACGTTAGGAACCGGGCCCCGTGCGGCGCTGTGGTCGAAAGTCGCCGATCGCGGCGACCAAAGTAGACATGCTCGTCGAGGCTTTAGCCTGCTGCCATGAGCCTGCTTCCCCTGGGCCGATGTCTTCCGGCCGCCGCCATGGTCGTGGCGGACACCGCGCTGTTCGTGGCCGCGCGCCACGGCGGCCCGCTCCCCTGGGCCGCCGTGGGGTACGCGCTGGCCGTGGCGGGCGTGGTCGCGCTGGGCGAGCGGGCCCCTGCGGCGGCCTTCACGGCCGCCCTGCTGCTGGCCGCGCTGACCGGGGGCTCGTACGTCCTGCTGCTGTGGGCGGCCTACGGGGCCGGACACCGCGCGGTGGCGGGGCGGGACACGGCGCAGGTGGCGGGTGCCGCGCTCGGCTGGATTGCGGTGCGGCTCACGATCTGGCCGACGGACGCGCCCGCCGTACAGCAACTGATCTCGACCTTCGTGGTGTTCGTCGCGCTGCCACTGCTCGTCGGCCGGTATCTGGCACAGCATCGGCGGCTGGTGGCGGAGCTGGGCCGGCGCAACCGGCGGCTGCGCCGGGAGCGGGAGTTGCTGGCCGAGCGGGAGCGGCTGCGGATACGGCTGCGGATCGCCCGGGACATGCACGACTCCCTGGGCCGCCGACTCAGCCTGGTGTCGGTCCAGGCCGCGGCGCTGGAGGTGACCGAGCTGCCACCGGGGCAGCGGGAGGCCGTCCGGCAGTTGGCCGGGGCGGCGCGCGGCGCCATGGACGAACTGCACGAACTGGTCGGGGCGCTGCGGGGGACGGACGAGACGGCCGTCCGGACGCCCGGAGCGGAGGCGATCGACGAGGTCGTCGCGGAGTTCCGGGCGGCCGGGGTCCCGGTGGCACTGCGGCGCGGCGGGCAGCCCCGCCCGCTGCCCCCGGCGGCCGGGGAGGCGGTGTACCGGGTGGTCGAGGAGGGGCTGACCAACGCGGCCCGGCACGCCCCGGGCCGGCCGGTGACGGTGTGCGTCACCTGGGAGCCGGACGCGCTGCTGGTCACCGTGGTCAACCCGGTCGCGGATGGGCCGCGGAACCTCGACGAGACGGGCGGCGGACCCGGGCGGCACGGGCGGCATGGGCTGCGCGGACTGGACGAACGGATGCGGCAGATCGGCGGGTTCGTCGATCACCGGCTGTCGGACGACGTTTTCCGGCTGGTGGCGATGGTGCCGACCGCCCCGGACCCCCTCGCCGGCGACAGCTCGGCCCTCGACCTCGGCCCCGACGGCGATGACAGTGACGTCGCGGTCGGGCCCGGGGGCCTGCGTACCGCCGCGCTCGGATTCGCCACCGCCGCCGTGATGTTCGTGGTGCTGCCGGTCGGCATGCTGCTGGGGGTGGGCTGAGGTGATCAGGGTGCTGGTGGCCGACGACGAGCCGCTGATCAGAGCCGGTATCCGCACCGTACTGGAGTCGGCGCCCGACATCGAGGTGGTCGCGGTGGCGGAGCACGGCCGGGCGGCCGTGGCCGAGGCGGTCCGGCACCGCGTGGATGTGGCCCTGGTCGACATCAACATGCCGCTGCTGGACGGGCTGAGCGCACTGGAGGAACTGCGGCGACAGGCGCCCGCGCTGCGCACGGTGGTGCTGACTGCGTTCGGGGCCGAGCCGAATGTACTGCGGGCGCTGCAGAGCGGCGCGGCCGGATTCGTGCTGAAGAACTGCACACCCGACGAGCTGATCCGCGCGGTGCGCGCGGCACACGGCGGCGAGGCCTATCTGTCCCCGGCGGTGACCCGCCCGGTACTCGACCTGATCACCCCGGTCGCGGCCCGGCGCCGCCGGGAGGCCGCGGAGCGCCTGACGGCGCTGACCGAGCGTGAGTCGCAGGTGCTGCGCCTGGTGGCGGAGGGCATGTCCAACGCCGAGATCGGCCGGGAGCTGCATATGAGCGAGAAGACCATCAAGACGTATGTGAGCCGTGTCCTGGCCAAGCTCGGCTGCTCGAACCGGGTCCAGGCCGCCCTGCTGGCCCGCGACGCGGGTCCGACCACCTGACCCGGCCGGGCGCGCCCGGTCCAGGCCGGCCTAGACCCCGCGGGACCCGCTCTCGATCCGGTACTGCTCCACCAGCGTCTCGAACCGCTCGGCGTCGCCCTCCCCCAGCTCGACCGGGCGTGTCTCCCCGACGGCGGCGCGCAGCCGGTCGGCCACCTCCGCCGCCCGGGTGCCGGAGGTGTGGACGCCGAGCACCAGCACCTTGGCTCCGTCGCCGTCGGCCCGCTCGTCATCGGCGAGGGTGAACTCCCAGGGGACGTCACACGGGCCGTCGTGCCATTCGTCCGGACACAGGAGGCGGGCGATCGGCTCCTGCAGGGCGAGGGCCTCTTCGGTGTCCGCGCAGCCGTACACGCGGATCTCGTACACGCGCGGCTCTTCTCCGACCGGCATACCTCTCCCATGCTCGATGTCGCGGTGACGACCTGGCACGGTAGTGGCCGCCGTCCGCCGCCGCACCGGGTTTTCGCCGAGCCCCCGGGCGCCCTGCCCGAGCATGATCGTCCGGGAGAGGACAAAGGTGATCGGCACGGCCACCGCGGCGGCCATCAGGGGGGCCGCCCGGTCCCCGGTGTGCAGGAGGTCGACGAGGACGTAGACCCCGCCGGTGGTGATGACGAAGTTGGCTGCCGTGGTCAGGGGGAAGAGCAGGAACTTCCGCCAGGTGGGGCGGGTGCGGTAGGTGAACCAGCAGGTGAGCAGGAACGAGCCGACGGTACTGAGGGCGAAGGCGGTGACGTGGGCCGCGAGGTAGGGCAGCCAGCTCAGGAAGCACAGGTACATGCCGTAGTACGTAGCGGTGTTGACGACGCCCACCAGGCCGAATCTGACCATTTGGCCGAGCATCGCCGGACGCGCGGATCTGGCACGAGGCGTCACCGGACGAGGTCCTTCAGCGGGTCCTTGAGCGGGGCGGCGGGGACCGCGTTGGTGGACTGTACCAGGAAGTGGGGGCGCCGCTTGACCTCGTAGTAGATGCGGCCGATGTACTCGCCGATCACGCCGACCATGACCATCTGGACGCCGGCCAGGGCGGTGATGACGACGAGGAGGGTGACATAACCGGGGGTGTCGACCCCGTTGACCGCCGCGCTGCCCACGATCCACGCCGCGTACAGCGCGGCCACCGACAGCAGCAGCAGGCCCAGGTAGACCGCGGCGCGCAGTGGCTTGTTGTTGAAGGAGATCAGCCCGTCGGCCCCGTAGTTGAGCAGTTGGCCGAAGGTCCACTTGCTGCGGCCCTCCTCGCGCAGGGCGTTCTCGTACTCGAAGGTCACGCTCGGGAAGCCCACCCAGGCGAACAGCCCCTTGGAGAAGCGGTTGTACTCGGTCAGCTCCAGCACGGCGTCCACCGCGCGCCGGGACAGCAGCCGGAAGTCGCCGACGCCGTCGACCAGCTTCACATCGACGAAGCGGTTGATGAGCCGGTAGTAGGCGCGGGCGGTGAGGACCCGGGTGACCCGGTCGCCGTCGCGGGTGCGCTTGGCGATGACCTGGTCATGGCCCTGGGCGTGCAGGTCCACCATGCGCTTGACCAGCTCCGGGGGGTGCTGCAGATCGGCGTCCATGATGACGACGGCGTCTCCGGAGGCGTATCGCAGCCCGGCCAGCATCGCCGCTTCCTTGCCGAAATTGCGGCTGAAGGAGACGTAGCGGGCCCGGGGATCGGTTTCGGCCAGCTTTTTCAGCAGAGAAAGCGTACGGTCCTTGCTGCCGTCATCCACATAAACGAATTCAAAGTCGTGGTCGACCCCCGCGAGTTCCCGGGTGAGGTGTTCATGAAAACGATCGATCACGGCTTCTTCGTTGTAGCAGGGTACGACGACGGAAATGAGCATGGTCTCCTCCGTGCGGAATTCGCGGGCGTCAGTGGTGGACATGGCGGCTCTCCCGTCGGTTGCGCAGGAGCCGGTATGCGGCCGGCAGGGTCAGGGCCAGCAGCGCGGCGGCTCCCACGGCGGTGCCCAGGCGCAGACCGGGAGGGCGGAAGGTGCAGTCGATGGAGGTGGCGGAGCCATCGAGCCGCACCGCGATCAGGCCGAGGTAGCTGTCGGCCGGGCGGTCCCCGCCACTGCCCGCGGCGCACCGCCAGCCGGCGATCCGCGGGGCGGCGACCACGGCGATGCCGCGGGAGCCGGCGGGCAGTTCGGCCCGGATGCCGCTGTCGGAGACCTGAACGGCGGTGGCGCCCTGGGCCCGGAGCCGGTCTGTGGCCGCGCGCAGCCGTCCGGTGTCCAGGCAGCCGATGGACGCGGCGGGGACGGTGCCGCCCTTCTGGACGGTCAGCTGCACCTCGACGCGTCCGGAGGCCGGGGCCTTGCCCAGCGGCTGCATGGGCGCGATCTTGGTGACCGGGTGGTCGCCCCGGAACCCGACCGGGGGCCGGTCGGCGCCGCGCAGCGCGGCGACGCCCCAGTAGTGCGGCGCCCACAGGAACACCTGGGAGCCGCCCGGGCAGGTGGCGGTAAGGAGCGCTTTCGGGCGGGACTGCTCGGTCGGCCCGGGGGGCAGTCGGTAGCCCCCGTCGGGGGTACGGGCGGCGGGTCTGCCGTCCGCGCCGCGTATCGAGATCCGGCCGGGCAGGGTGTACACCCGGGCCCCGAGCAGCAGTTCCTGGTTACGGAACGGCGAGGAGCCGTACACGGGCGCCTTCTTGGTGTCCGGCCGGACGGTGACCAGGGGCGGCACGGCCTCACGGGTGACATACGGCTCGATGTCGGTCGTCGCGTTCGGGTCCCGGTGCGGATCGGGCGCGGAGTGGACGCGGGCGCCGACCGAGAAGATCGCGTCGGTGACCGGGTTGTCCAGGCTCTGCACGGACCGGCCGCGCGAGGTCCAGCCGCCGCCGAGGGCGGTGAGGGTGCGGCTGAGCACATCGGCGGTGAGGCTGCTGTAGTACTGCGCGCCCTGCCCGCCGACCAGCAGCGGGTCGTTGCCCACGGTCTGTTCGCGGCCCGGGTCCGTACGGTACCGGGGCCAGCCGTCCGCGTCCGCGATCAGCTCCCGCTGCGTCTGCTGGCGCTGTCCCCAGGGCGCGTAGTCGTCCAGGTGCCCCAGCCGCAGCCGGTCGGCGACGGCCGTGGTGGCCGCGGACTGGCCCACCTGGGCGCCGATCAGCAGCACGACGGCGAGGGCGGCGAGCAGCGGATGGCGGTGCCGGCGGGCGAGCCGGGCCAGCAGGAGGGACGCCGCCACGGCCGCGACCCCGGCCAGCAGGAGCGGGTAGGTCCACGGGCGGATCAGCTCGGTGGCCGGCGCGGCGGCGGCCGCGATCACGGCCAGCAGCGCGCCCGCGGCGAGCAGCGGGCGCCGGCCCGGTGTGCCGTGGGCGAAGGAGAGCCAGGCGGCGGTCACCAGCAGCCCGCACAGCACGAAGGTCTCCCGGTACTGGCTGCCGTTGGGGACGCTGAAGGCGTGCCAGGCCAGTTGGGTGGGGCCCCACTGCAGGGACAGCGTCACCCCCGCGACCAGCAGCGTCCAGCCGCCCCGCAGCCGCCGGGGGACGGCCGGGTTGAACGGCAGCGTCAGGGCGAGCAGCAGCGCCACCGTGTCGACATAGACGGCCGGGCTGCTGAAGTTGTACGTGCCCGGCAGCAGCCGGGCCAGGACGTCCGCCCAGGGCTTGGCCGAGAACTCCACGACCCGGCCCGGGTAGGCGTGCTTGGTGCCGAAGTAGACGACCGAGACCATGGGCGCCGCGAGCCCCACGCCGAGCGCCAGAACGCCCGCCAGCCGGGTTACGGGCCGCCACAGCGGCGCGAGCCGCTGCCGCAGGGGGACGCCGGTGGGGGCGTGTTCCACCAGCAGCCGGGTGAGCAGCAGCAGTACGGCGCCGAGGGTGGCCATGTACGCCGTGTAGAAGTTGGCGATCCACACGAGCGCGACCAGCACCGCGCCCAGCGCGAACCGCCGCCCCGCCAGCGCCCAGTGGCCGACCAGGCACAGCAGCGGCAGCGCGATCAGCCCGTCCAGCCACATGGGGTTGTACGAGGCCTCGGCCACGGACCAGCCGCACAGCGCGTACGAGGCGCCGAGCGCCCCGGCCGCCCACCACCGGCCGGGGCGCAGCGTCAGCAGCAGCTGGGCCATCACCGCGCCGGCCACCGCCATCTTCAGCAGCGTGATCACATACACCGCGAGGTCGATCTCGTCGCGCGGGAAGAGGGCGACGAGCAGCGCGAACGGGCTGCCGAGGTAGGTGCCCAGGTCGGGCAGGAAGCTGGCGCCGTAGCCGGACTGCCAGTTGAGGAACAGGCCACCGGACCCCCGGCCGTGCAGCAGGTCCCACAGGTGGGCGTGGAAGGGCACGAACTGGTTGCCCAGGTCGTTCACGCTGCGGGTTCTGAACCCGAAGGGGTAGCTGCGGGCCACGGCGTCGCCGAGGCAGAAGGCGGCCAGCGTGACCAGCGCGGCGAGCGCGGCGGCCCGGGCGCGGACGCCGCCCGGGGCGCCGGGCAGGGCGCCGGGCGCGGGCGGCGCCGCGGCTGCGCGCGGCTGGTCGTCCGGCCGGGTGCGGGCCGGTCGGCCGGTCATGAGCGATCGCATGAAATTCGTCAGGATCCAATTCCGAAGGACGGCGTGAGTTTTTACTTCACGCCGATTACTTGTCCGGTGACGCGGGCGACACGATTCCCCTCGGTGGAATGCGTGGCGCGCTCACTCGGCCTGTTTGACCCCGCGAATCCATGATTGGTTGCCCTGCGGCGCGGGGAATTTACGAAACAGTGGGACGACTTCTGGAATTAATCCTTCGGATTTCCCGGGTTCACCTTTTCGACGGTGAGGAGTCACGCATGGGGCGGAAGGCAACGGCGGTTCGGCGGCGCGGACGCGGCGCGGACGGCGCTCAGACGACCTTGCAGCGCACCAGAGTTCCCAGCACCAGCGCTCCCGGGATCAGCGGGAGCCATACCGTGATGAAGCGGTAGGCGAGCACCGCGGAGGTGGCGGCGTCCGCCGGGGCCCCTGCCGCGACGAGCGCGATGACCAGCGCGGCGTCCACGGACCCGATGCCCCCGGGCGACGGGACGACCGCGGCCACGACCGTCGCGGCCAGATAGGCAAGCACGACATGCCAGGACGGCACGTCCAGTTCCACCGCGACGGCGACCGCCGCGAGCCCGGCCGCCTGCAGCACGGGGAAGGCCAGTGAACCACCCCACAGGGCAAGCGCCCTGGACGGCCGGGCGTGCAGGGAGCGGGCGTCGCTGAGCGCGGTGACCCAGAAGGTGCGGACGATCCGGCGCACCGGACGGATCGCCAGGACCGCGGCCACCAGGGCGCAGACCGCCGCCCCGGCGGTCAACGGCAGCGCCGCCCCGATCCGGTCCGGGAGCAGCGGCCCGAGCCTGAGCGCTTCGGGGAAGGCGACCAGGAGGACCAGCAGCAGCCCGACCCGGGCGGTGGCCTCCGCGAGGAAGTACAGGGCGAGCGCCGCCGAGGAGCGGGCGGCCGGGAGGCCGCAGCCGGTCATGAAGCGGATGTTGACCGCGCTCGCGCCGATCCCCGACGGCAGAAGGTGGTTGGCCGCCCCCGCGGCGAACTGGGTGGCGAACAGCCGCCCCCAAGGCAGCCGTTCCAGGACGGTTCCCTGCCGGGCGAAGGACACGGCGACCCAGCCGAGACCGGTCGTGGCGACCGCCGCGAGCAGCCAGTAAGGATTGGCGTCAAGAAGTTGACGGGCGCCGGATCCGATGAGCGGCCAGTGCCCGATCACCCATACGGAGACGATGGCGATCGGCAGCAGGCACAGGATCCGGCGCAGCGGAAGCCGCCGGTGGGCGGGGAGGCTCTGCCGCTCGGGCATCGTCGCGGGCATATGCGCTCACAGGTGCTGAGGGGGGCCGAGAAGACCGGGGGCGGTGCGGTCAGGGTGTCCGCCGTGGAAGGCTTTTGGGGGTACCCCGGTCGACATCCGGCCGGCGTGGCGGTGGCGAAAGGGCGGCGGCCGGCTCGCGCACCGGGAGGGCGAGCAGCAGGCCGACGCAGATCCATACGTAGGCGTTGCCACCCAGGAAGCCGTCCACGCCGGTGGGGTGGAAGCGCCACAGCCACACCACGCTGCTGCACAGGATCACATACACCGCGGCGGCCGTGGACAGCAGCCGGCGGCGGCGCGCCGGCGGCGCGCCGGGTCGCAGCCCCGTGCCGGCCAGCACGGTCAGGGCCGGGATCAGCCAGACCAGGTGGTGCACCCAGGTGATCGGGCTGACCAGGCAGGCGGCGACGCCGGTCAGCGCGAACCCCGCCGCCTCGTCCCCCGCGGCCGCCGCGCGCCGCACGCGATGGGCCCACACGGCCAGGACGGCCAGCGCCCCCAGCGCCCAGACGACGCCGCTCGGCGGGACGGGGTCGGCGAGCCGGGCCAGCACCCCGCGCCACGACTGGTTGGAGACGTATGCGGCGGCCCCGATGCGGTCGGTGTCCCACAGGTCCTCGGTCCAGTAGTCCCGCGACGCGGTCGGCGCCACCCAGGCGGCCAGCAGGGTCGCGGCCGCCGCGGTGCCCGCGGCCGTCCCGGCGGCGCGCCGGCGCCCGGTGACGGCCAGATAGCAGATGAAGATCGCCGGGGTGAGCTTGATCGCGGCGGCGAGGCCGATGCCGAACCCGGCGTACTCGCCTCGGCCGGTGGACAGCAGCCAGGCGTCGAACAGCACGAGCGCCAGCAGGACCAGGTTGACCTGGCCGAAGCTGAAGGTGTCCCGGACCGGCTCCAGCAGGGCGAACAGGCAGGCCACCACGGCGAAGCCGAACCACCGGTGCCGGGCGTGCCGGCGCAGGAGGGGACCGGTCAGCCAGTACAGCACGACCGCCGAGGCGGCCAGGTTGAGCAGCACGCAGATGGCGATCGCGCCCGGCCAGTTCACCAGGGCCATCGGCAGCATGCACAGGGCCGCGAAGGGCGGGTAGGTGAAGCCGTAGTCGGTGCCGTCCGCGCCGGGCACCGTGTAGTCGTAGATGCGCCCGCCGTCGTGCAGCCAGTGGCCGACGGTGCCGTAGTAGACGCTCAGGTCGAACCAGTCGCGGTGGAGCGGCACGGTGGCAAGGAAGAGCGTTACGGCCGCGGTCAGCCCGAGCGTCAGCAGCAGCCGGCCGCGCCTGGTGGTGGGCCCCGTCATGCCGCGTGCTCCGACCAGCGGTCCCCGGCGGGGAGTCTCGGGGCCCGCTTGACGCACCACAGCGTGAGCAGCGCCAGCGCTCCGCCGCACACCGCGAGGGTCAGCTGTTGTCGGTCCGGCGCGAATCCGCTGGGCAGTACGGCCAGGGCGAGGACCCCGCTCACGGCGGCGACCGCGCGGCGCACCGGCCCGCTCGGCGCGGCCGCGGCGATGAGGAACAGCCCCCACAGCAGATACCAGGGGCGGATGGCGGGGCCGAGCACCGCCACCGCCGTCAGGCTCAGCCCCAGCGCGTAGACGGGGCGGGAGCGGGAGGATCGCAGCCAGACGACCGATACGGTGACCGCCGTCGCCAGCAGGCCCAGCGCCTGCCAGGCCGGGATGGCCAGCGGGCGCGAGACCGTTGCCGAGGGCGTCCAGACCGGCGCCGGTGGCGCGGCCGAGGGCGCTGGTCAGCGCCCAGTTGTCCGGGGAGACCGGGGTGGTCAGGGCGGTGATCCAGCCGTAGCCGGTGCCGGCCACGGCCGTGGCCGCGCCCGTGGTGCCGAGCGCCAGGGCGCCGGTGGCCAGCGCGGCCCGGGTACGCCGCCATCTCCCCGTCAGCAGGCCCGCCCAGAGCGCGGCGACGGCCAGCAGCCCGAGCGCGGCGGGCGCCTTGACCAGGGCGGCCAGGGTGACCAGCACGGCGCCGCAGGCGGGCCACCGGCCGGTCGCGGCCACCAGCCCGGCGCCGAGCAGCCCGATCATGACGGCGTCGTTGTGCGCCCCGCCCACCAGGTGCAGCAGCAACAGCGGATTGAGCGCCCCCAGCCACAGGGCGGCGGCCGGATCGGTGCCGCAGCGGCGTGCGAGCGCCGGGAGGGCGAGGATCATCAGCGCCACGCCGGCCAGCGCGACCAGGCGCATGCCGAACACCCCGGCGGACACCTCGGCGCGGGAGGCGCCCACGACGGCCGTCTCGAACGCGAGGGAGACCGGGCCATAGGGGGCGGGGGTGTGCTGCCACAGGGGCGCCACCTCGGCGGCGAGCGGCCCGCCGAGCCGGGCGGGGCCGTGTACGTACACGTCGATGCGCGCGTCCACCATGGCGCCCTGGGCGAGATAGCTGTAGACGTCCCGGCTGAACAGCGGGGGCGCGGGCAGTAGCGGGGCGGCCCAGACAGCCAGAGTCAGCAGCAGGGCGCGCGGGGTGGGCGGCCGGGGGCCGCGTACCGCGCGGCCCAGCAACAGCCAGGCCCCGACCAGCAGTACGAGGCCGAAGTACGTACTGACCAGGCCGATCGCGGCGCGGCCGGAATCGGGGACCAGGACGTCCGCCACGGGCAGCGCGCCGGCGGTCCGTCCTCCCGTCGCCAGTGCCAACGAGCCCACGAGCCCGAGCAGCAGAGACTGGCGGGGGAGGTCGGCAAGGGCGACACGGCGAAGGAACACACGACGGACCGGCACCTGACCAGGATTGGCCCGCCGTGTGGCCGAGAATTGACGTCGCGGTCACCGTCAGTCGGCGGCCAGGTGTCGGCCGCCTGGCGTGCCCCCGGCGATGTCCAACCCCATGTGCTCGGCGAGTCCGACAGCGAGCTCCGCCACCGTCGGGTGCTGCCAGACGAAGTTGGCGGCGAGCTTGACGCCCAGGGCGGATTCGAGCCGCACGCGCAATTCCATGGCCAGCAGGGAGTCGAAGCCGAGGGCCTTCAGCGAGGTCTGCGGGTCCAGCGTGGAGCCGCTGAGCCGCAGGACGGTGCGGATGTGGTCGCCCAAGTACGCCTCCAGGGCCGAGCGGCGAGCCAGGCCCGCGGGGAGTGCGGCCAGCCGGGCGCGGATGTCGTCGCAGTCGCCCACGTCACCCGTGCTCTGCGTGCCGTCGGTGCCGTCGGTGCCGTCGGTGCCGACAGCGTCGTTGGGGAGCAGCGGGCCGAAGAGCGCCGACTGCCGCCCGGCCACCGGGATCCAGGTGCGCGGCTCACCGGGGATCACCCCGGTCTGCACCCGACCGTGCGCCAGCAGGGCGTCCAGCGCCCGGATGCCCCGGTCGGTGGGGATGGTCTCGTAACCGCGGTCGGCGAAGCCGGTGGCGACGCCGGTCTCGCCCCACGGGCCCCAGTTGACCGCGAGGGTGGGCAGCCCGCACGCGGAGCGCCAGCCGGCGAACCCGTCCAGCCAGGCGTTCGCGGCGGCGTACGCGCCCTGGCCGGGGTTGCCCAACAGGGAGGCCATCGAGGAGAACACCGCGAACCAGTCGAGCGGCTGCCCGGCGGTGGCCTGGTGCAGCCGCCACGCCCCGGTGACCTTGGGCGCCCACACCCGCCGCAGCTGGTCGTCGCGGATGTTGGTGACCGCCGCGTCGTCCAGCACCATGGCGCTGTGCACCACCCCGCGCAGCGGCATCCCGTCCGCCGTGGCGGCGGCCACCAGGCGCTCGGCCGTGCCCGGCCGGGCGATGTCGCCGAGCACCACGGTGATCCGGGTCCCGTCGGCCGACAGTTCCCGAAGCGCCCGCGCGGTGGCGGCCGTGGGGGCGGTGCGGCCACCCAGCACGAGGTGTCCGGCGCGCCGGGCCGCCAGCCAGCGCGCGGTGGCCAGACCCAGGCCGCGCAGACCGCCGGTGATCACATACGCCGCGCCCTCGCACACCGGCTGGGGACCGTCGGGCAGCACGGCGCCGGCCTCGCCCTCCTCCGGCAGGGTCAGCACCAACTTGCCGATGTGGCCGGCGCCCGCCATCAGCCGGAACGCGTCGGTGGCCGCCGACAGCGGAAACGCCGTGCACCGCAGCGGCGCCAGCCGCCCTTCGGCCAACTCGGCGACCACCTCACGCAGCGCCGCGCCGAACACCGCCGGGCGGTCGCGCTGCAGTTCGCCGAGGTCCACGGTGCTCAGGGTGATGTTGTGGCGCAGCGGCGCCAGGCCCAGCGGGGCGTCGGAGAGGATGTCGCGCACGCCCAGTTCGACGAAGCGGCCGAAGGGTCGCAGCGCTTCGAGCCCGGCCCGGATCGCCGCGCCGGACAGTGAGTTGAGGACGACGTCGACCCCCTCCCCTCCGGTGGCCGCCCGGGCCTGCGCGCAGAAGTCCAGCGAGCGCGAGTCCATCACGTGGGTGATGCCCATGCCGTGCAGAAAGCGCCGCTTGTCCTCGCTGC
Organism: Streptomyces sp. ME19-01-6; assembly: GCF_033793745.1. NCBI lineage: Bacteria > Bacillati > Actinomycetota > Actinomycetes > Kitasatosporales > Streptomycetaceae > Streptomyces > Streptomyces sp. ME19-01-6. Next base: position 120,820 of record NZ_JARAXF010000008.1, read on the forward strand.
CCGCGGTGGCCAGCACCTCGGCGCCCAGCAGCCGCGCCACCGCGATGGCGGCCAGCCCCGTTCCGCCGGTGGCCGAGTGGATCAGCACCCGCTCCCCCGGGGCCAGCCGGGCGACATGGCGCAGGGCGTACCAGGCGGTGAGGAACGCGATGGGCAACCCCGCGGCGGAGACCGCGTCGAAACCGGCCGGAGCGGGTGCGACCACCTCGGCGGGGACGACGGCGAACGAGCCGAACGCGCCACCGTTCACATCCGCGGCGAGCACCCGGTCGCCGACGGCGAGGTCGGTGACGCCCGCCCCGACCGCGGTCACCTCTCCCGCAGACTCGAAGCCGATCCGGTAGCGGATGTCGCTGTCCCCGGGGAGCAGCCCCATGGCGGTGAGGACATCCCGGAAGTTCAGCCCGGCCGCGGACACGCGCAGCTCCACCTCGCCCGGACCCGGCCGACGCCGTCCCGTCGCGGCGAGCTCCAGGCTGCCCAGGTCCCCCAGGCGGCCCGCCCGCAGCCGGAAACCGTCCACGCCGTAGCGCACGGTGCGGGCGGCGGCCGCGGAGCGCTCGGCGTCCGTCAGCGGCACGTAGGCCAACCGCGCGACATGGCGGGTGGGCCCGCGCAGCGCGACCTCGTCCTCGGGGGCGTCCGCGAGGAGTTCCGCGGCGAGGTCCGACAGCCAGGCGGTGTCGATGGCCTCGGCGCCGGCCCCGGCGGTGGGCGGTGCGGTGTCCACCAGCGTGGCCCGCATCCGCGGGTGTTCGAGCGCGAGCACCCGCACCAGCCCGCGCAGCGGGCTCTGCGCCGGATCGGCCACCTCCCCGGGCGCCACGGCCCGGGCGCCGCGGGTGACCACGTACACGCGCGGCGGCTCCGCCCCGCGGGCGGCGATCGCCTGGGCGGCGCCGAGCGTCCTGCGGGTGCGGGCGAGGGCTTCGGTGTCCGGGTCCGTGCCGGCTCCCGTACCGCTCAGCAGGACCACGGCGGTGGTGACGCCCCGGGCCAGGCGGTCGGCCATGGTCTCACGGAAGGCATCGAGGCGGTGCACGGGCTGGACCGGTGGCCAGTTGCAGACGTCGGCCCGCGCCCCGGCCGCGCGCAGGGCGTCGGCCAGCTCCCGCGCCGAGGCGTCCGTTCCGCCCTCGCCGACGACCAGCCAGTCACCCGCCGGGCCGGTGGCCGCGGGTGCCGGCCGCTCGGCACGGTGCCAGCCGGTCTCGAGGAACCAGTGATCGACCTCGGTGGTCTCGGGGGCGGCGTGGCGCACCAGCCGCAGCCCGTCGATGGCCAGGACGGGGGTGCCCGCCTCGTCGAGCAGCCGGATGTGGCCGATGAGCGTGTCGGACGTGGCCTCGACGACGCGGGCATGGCAGTACACCGCGGTCGCGGTATCGCCGAGGACCCGTACGGAGCGGATCCGGACCGGCAGGATCAGCCCGTGGTCGGTCTCGTGCAGCAGCCCCGATATGAGGAGTTGGCCGCACAGGTCGACCAGGGCGGGGTGAACGCGCAGCGCATGCTCGGGGGTACGCGCCGCCTCGGGTATCTCGACCCGCGCCCAGAAGCTGTCACCGCGGCGGGAGGCGTGCATCTGGGTGATCCCGTTGAACGCCGGCCCGTGGTGGAGCCCGCGGGCCCGCATGTTGGCGTACAGGGAGGCCGGTTCGAGGGGGACCGGATGGCGCAGGGCGAGGTTTTCCACGGACGCGGCGCGGAGCCTCGGCGGTCCGGTCAGCCTGCGCACCACCGCGGTGGACTGCCGTACCCAGGTGCCGTCGTCGCCGTGTCCGAAGATCTCGCAGTCGGCGCGGTCAGCGGCCGCCAGGGTGAGCGTGGTGGTGATGTCGGTGCGCTCGGCGAGCCGGAGCGGCTCCCGGAAGTGCACATCGGTGACCTCGACTTCGGTGGGCCGGGCGTCGAAGACCTCGCAGGCGGTGGTGAGCGCGAGGGCGTAGTGGGCGGCTCCGGGCAGCACGGGGGTGCCGTAGACCTTGTGGTCGTCCAGCCAGGGCAGCGCGGCGGTCCCGGCCTCGCCGTGCCAGGTGTGCCGGACCGGATCGCCGGGCACCTCCGTGTGGCTGCCGGGCAGCGGGCCGGCGGCCGGGCCCGGCTGCCGGCCCGGAACGGCCGGGAGGGCGGGCTCGGTCCAGTGGCGTTTGCGGTCGAAGGTCATGGTGGGGACGTCGGCGAGGGCGGCCCGTGGGTACAGCCGTGTCCAGTCCACGGGGACGCCCGCGCAGTGCAGAGCGGCCAGTTGGGTACGGAAGGTGGCCGTCTCGTCCTCGTCGCGGCGCAGGGTGGGCAGCACGACGTGTCCCCTGTCCAGGCCTTCCACGCCTTCCAGGCAGCGGCCGACGGAGTGGGTGACGACCGGGTGCGGGGCGATCTCGACATAGACCAGGTGGCGATCGGCGGCCGCGGCGGCGACGGCCGCGGCGAACCGGACCGGGCGGCGCAGATTGGCGCACCAGTAGTCGGCGTCGAAGGCGGGGACGGTGCGCGGCTCGTCCAGCACCGTGGAGTAGAACGGCACCTGTGGCCTGCGGGGTGTCAGATCGGCGATGGCCTCGCGCAGATCGGCGAGGAGCGGATCGACCTGGGGGGAGTGCGAGGCGACGTCCACCGCGACCAGGGCGGCCGGGATGCCGCGCGCCTCCCAGTCGGCGACCAGACGCTCCAGACGCGCCGTGTCTCCGGCCACGACCGTGGCGTCGGGCGCGGCCATGACCGCGACCGTGACCGCGGCTCCCGTGGCGCCGGATTCGGCGTCGAGTTGGGCGTCGAGTTCGGCCTGTACGTCGTCGGCGCCCAGCCCCACGGTGGCCATCGCGCCACGCCCGGCGACCCGGGTCAGCAGCGCGGAGCGGCGGCAGATCACCCGCACCCCGTCGGCCAGGGACAGCGCCCCGGCCACGACCGCGGCGGCGACCTCGCCCATGGAGTGTCCGATGACCCCGGCGGGTTCCACACCGTGGGCGCGCCAGACCGCCGCCAACGCGGTCTGCAGAGCGAACAGCACCGGCTGGACACGGGCGCAGCCGGTCACCGGTTCGCCGGAGCGCACCACGTCGAGCACCGAGAACCCGGCCTCTTCGGCGATCAGTTCATCGGCCTCGGCGAGCGCGGCGGCGAAGGCGGGCTCCTGGTCCAGGAGGCCGCGCCCCATGCCCGGCCACTGCGAGCCCTGGCCGGAGAACACCCACACCGGCCGCCGGGACACCGCGGCCCCCACCTCCCCGGTCACCGCGGCGGGATGGTCCCGACCCGCCTGCGACGCGCGTAGAACCTGCACGAGTTCGCGCCGCGACGCCGTGATGACGCCGAGCCGCCCGCGACCCGGGCTGCGCCGCACGGCGAGGGTGTGGGCGATGTCGCGCAGCGGTACGGCCGCGCCGTCGCCCTCCAGCCAGTCCGCGAGGCGTCCCGCCGCGACCGGCAGTGCCGCCCGGGAGCCGGCCGGCACCAGGAAGACCAGGGGCGTCGCGTCCCGCTCCCGCCGCGGTGGCCGCACGCGCCGGCGCGCCGACGTGGCGGGTGGCTCCTCCAGCAGCACATGGGCGTTGGTGCCGGAGAACCCGAAGGAGGACACGGCGGCCAGTCGGGAGGCCGTGAGCGTCGGCCAGCGCGTCGGCTCGGTGGGCACGAAGAGCCGCGTCGCACCGGCGTTCTCGATGGCCGGGTTCCAGCGGGTGAAGTGCAGGTTGGGCGGGATGGTTCCCCGGCCCAGACACAGCACCGCCTTGATCAGCCCGGCCACCCCGGCGGCGGGCTCCAGGTGTCCCAGGTTGGTCTTGACCGACGCCAGGGCACACCGGCCGGGGCCGCTCCCGTACACCTCGGCCAGGCTGGCGAACTCCACCGGGTCCCCCACCGGGGTGCCGGGGCCGTGCGCCTCGACCATCCCCACCTCGCGCGGGGCGACCCCGGCCCGGGCCAGCGCCTCCTCGTACAGGGCGCGCTGGGCGGCGGCCGAGGGCGCGGCGAGTCCGTCGGACCGGCCGTCCTGGTTGACGGCGGAGCCGCGCAGCACGGCCAGGACCCGGTCGCCGTCCCGTACGGCGTCGGCGAGACGTTTGAGCACCACGATCCCGCAGCCCTCGCCGCGTACGAAGCCGTCGGCGGCAGCGTCGAAGGCGTGGCAGTGCCCGCTGCGCGAGAGCATGCCCATCCGGGTGAACGAGCGCGTGATCTTGGGGTCGAACATCAGGGTGACCCCGCCGGCCAGGGCCAGATCGCACTCCCCCGCGCGCAGTGCCTGGGCCGCGAGGTGCACGGCGACCAGCGACGAGGAGCAGGCGGTGTCCAGGGCGACGCACGGGCCGTGCAGCCCCAGCAGGTAGGAGATCCGGCCGGCCGCCACGCAGTGCCCGTTCGCCAGGATCGAGCCCTCCTGTTCGTGCGGTTGCCAGTCGAGGCAGTCCAGGTAGTCGTGGTAGCTGAGCCCGGTGAAGACGCCGGTTGAGGTGCCGGCCAGCCGCTCCGGTGGCATCCCGGCGTGTTCCAGCGCCTCCCAGGCCACCTCAAGCAGCAGTCGGTGCTGGGGGTCGAGGACGTCCGCCTCGCGGCCGGACACGCCGAAGAAGTCGGCGTCGAAGCCGGCGACGTCGCGCAGATACCCGGCGCGCACGGGCACGGGGGTGCCGTCCGCCAGGGTCTGGGCGCCGAGCTCCTGCCCACCGTGCGGTGCCCACAGTTCCGCCCGCTCGGCCGGGGGATCCCCCAGCGCCTCCCGCGCGTCCATCAGCAGCCGCCACAGCGCGGCGGGCGAGTCGACCTCTCCCGGGAACCGGCAGCCCATGCCGACCAGCGCGATACGGCCGGGGTCCTGGCCGGGCGGCCGCCCGGCTGCGTATGTGTCCTGACTCATCGGGTTCTCCGAGGGTTGTGCGACGGCGGGGTGGGCCGTGAGGGGTGTTTCCGCGCTGGGGCCGGCGCTAGGTGGCGTCCGGGCTGCCCAGCAGCATTGCGTGCTTCACACCACCGGTCTGGTAGCTGAAGCACAGCGCATAGTCGAAGTCGAGCGGCCGGGCGCGTGTCCCGGGCACCGGGTCGAAGGGGAGCTTGTCCATGGGCTGTTCGCAGTTCGCGGTGGGACACACCGCGCCCTGTTCCATCATCATCAGCGTCAGGCCGGCACCCAGGCAGCCGGCCGGGGCTCCGTGGTGGCCGAAGCACGCGTCCTGCGAGGTGATCAGCACTGTGTCCGCCGCCGCCCCGTACAGGGCCCGGACGGCGCCGGCCTCCACGGCGGTCACGGCCGAGTCCCCGTGGCCACAGCTGTGGATGTAGGGCACCTGCTCGATCCGCCACCGCTCTCCCAGGCACCGGCGCACGGCGTTCGCCAACTGGGCACCGGTGTCATCGGCGCCCAGGGGGTTCGCCAGCCCGTCGCGGGTCAGGGCGGTGGAGAGCACCTGGCCATAGATGTGCGCGCCGCGCCGGTGGGCGCGCTCGCGGCTCTCCACGATGACGGTCGCCGAGCCCTCGCCGTAGTTGATGCACTCGGAGCGCCGGTCGTACGGCCGCATCACGGCGTCGGACGAGGGGGTGAGACCCAGCATGCCGGGCTCACCGCCCATCGCCTCATGGGCGCGCCGGGCGCCCTCCAACAGGCGTTCCGCCGTCCGGATCACCTCTCTGTTGAAGACATCGACACCGGTCACCGCCGCGAGTTCGATCTCGCCCGCCTCGATCAAGCGCTGGGCGTGGCCGAGCTGCACGGATCCGGACGCGCAGCCGCAGGCCACCGTGAAACAGGGGCCAGTGGTGCGGGTCAACGCCCCTTGCACCACGGCGACATCGGAGGGAGTGCCGGCCTGTCCGCCCGCGACGAATAATTCCAGCGCGTCGAGTGGCGAGGTGTGCACGGGGTCGGCGCGCAGTGCCGCCAGATAACTCTCGACATTGCTGTCGACCCCGCCGCGCCCGACCAGAAGCGCCGCCTCCCCCAGGTCGCCGGCCTGGAGGTCAAGTTCGGCATCCGCGCACGCCTCCGCCAGCGACACCAAACCGAATCGGTGCGCGTCGGTGAAGTGACGGGAGAAGAATTCCGGGATGCCGGGAACGCGCTCCGCGAACATGTCGTCGGAGAGATCGACCGAGCCGTAGTACGTCCCGTTCCGTGCGAGACAGCAGCCGCCCCGTGAGGCGATGTTCCACACCTGACCAGCGGTGAAGGCCGGCCCGTCGTCGCCCGGCAGGCAGAACCCCAGGCCGGTCACCACGGCGTCCCTGGGGCTTCCGCGAACCTCGCGGGAAGTTTCCGGCGGGCTCACGACGCCCTGCCACAGCTGCGCACAGTCATTTCCTTGGGTCCATTTCGATGGAGACAGCCGCGAGTTCTTGATCTCAGCGAGCCGGGAGAAGGCCACATCACGCTTCAACGTTTTGTGGAAATGACAACGCTACGCCGCGGCGGCGCCCAGAGAAAGGGAGCGCCGAAACACAAGGTGGTACAGGACGGGATAAGTTGGTACCCCGCCGAATGGAATCCCGAAGACGGCGCATCGGCAGAACGGCGGACAGCCCCGGCTCCCCACTCCGCTTCGCGCGCCCGGCGGCCGTGCGGTACCACCGTCGCGACCGGGGGCGCCGCCGCTCTGGACGGCCGCGACGCCTCTCCGGTCATGCCGGTACGAAATCGGCGGCGCGTCAGTCCGACGGCAGGACGGTGCCGCAGCGGGCGCAGTAGCGGGCGTCGGACTCCTGCGCGAGTCGGCCGCACTCCGTGCAGACCCGGTTGAGCAGGCAGGCCGGCTCGCCCCCTTCCGGGGCGGCGGTACGGATGGCGAGGCCGGGGCGGCGGCGGTGCACCGTGAGGTAGACCAGGCCGTCCGCGCCGGCGGAGAGCGCACGGCGGGCGCCGTGCGGCAGCCAGGTCACACAGCCCGGCTCCAGTTCCTGCCGGGTGTCCGCCACGTCGAGCCATCCGCTGCCGGCGGTCACATACAGCAGCACGTCGAGGTCGGGCTCCACATGGAAGTCGACCTTGGCGTCGGCGGGCAACCGGATCACGTTGGAGTCGAGTTGGCGCCCCTCGGCGGCGAGCCGCCACAACGCCCCGCCCCGGTCCGCCACGACCCCGCGCAGCAGATCCGACATCCTCCCCAGCACACCAGAAACCGACGGCATCAGCTTCCCACCGCTCCTTTCCGTTCCTCCCGCGAGACCATGAGACGCATACCACACGAGCACCGTCCGCCTATAACTGGAATTTAGCATGCGCATTAAATAGCGTCGCGCGGTGCACCCGTGAGGGCGGGCACGGCCGGGAGTAAGGCCACTTCTCGCGGTTGTGGATCCACCGGATGCCGGTACAGTCGCCAGTGCCGCGGAATCGCGGGCAGTTGAAGGGGGCGGCTTATGCGCGCGCTGGTGGGCGGCCGGTGAACCGAGCGCGATTATGGTGGCGCAGCCGCCGGGTCGCCGACGGCCTCGAACTGCCGAGCCCTTTCGACCCGGTCGCCTTCGTGGCGCTGCTGGCCGAGCGGCGCGGGCGCCCGATCGAACTGCTGCCGGTCACCGTACGCCACTCCCTCCCCTGCGGCCTGCTCGCGACCACCGACCGGGCCGACTACATCCTCTACGCGGCCGACACGACCGCTCTCCACCGGCAGCACATCGTGCTGCACGAGACCGCCCACCTGCTGTGGGGCCACGAGGGCACGGCCGACGCGTCCTCGCTGGGCCTGCTGACCCCCCATCTGACGGGTTCCCTGGTGCGCCGGGTGCTCGGCCGTACCGTGTACACCCAGCCGCAGGAGCAGGAAGCCGAGTTCCTGGCCTCCCTGATTCTGCAGCGGGCGCTGCGCAAGGACCGAGGTCCGGGCGCGCCCAGCCCCGGCCAGGCCCGGCTCGGCTCGCTCGTCGGGGCGCCGCCGGAACGGCTCGCGCCGCCGGGCGGACCGGCCGGGGCGCCGCCTTCGGACCGTGGCCAGGGCCATGGATGACCTGCTCGCCTACCTGCCCGCCGCCGCGGCGATGGCGGTGGGCTGGTACGAACTCCGGCTGGCGCGCAGGCGCCGGTTCGCGCCGGGCACCCGCCAACTGTGCCTGTTCGGGCTGTGCATGGGTGCCGCGATGGCGGTCCTCGCCCCGGCGACAGTTGCGGCCGCCGGCCGTGTACTGCCCGCTGCGGCCGAGGCGTGGCCCCATTTCGTCGGCCGCGAACTGGAGATGGCCGCGCTCGCCTGGCTGGCGCTGGCGGCGATGGCCCTTGATCTGCCCGACGCACGGCACATCCCGTCGCGGTGGCATGTGCGGGTCACGGTGACGGTGTGCGCGGCGGCTGCGGCGTGCTTCCTCGCCTCGGGCGCGGTGGTCGAGGAGGGCGAGGTCGTCGCCCCGGGAGCGGCCGGCAGGATCGGGCTTGTCGCGTTCGACGTGCTCTTCACGCTGTACAGCCTGTGGAGCCTGACCCTGTTCGCGCTGCCGGTCCACGCCCAGATCCGGCGCTCGGGCCCGGGCCCGTTCCGTACGGGGCTGCGGCTGGTCACCGCGAGCGCGCGCGTCGGCGGGTTGTGGGCACTGTGGGGCCTGACGGGCGTCGCGAACATGGCGCGGACCGGCCGTCAGGGCGCGGGCGTGGACCCGGTCGCGATCGTGCTGGCCGCCTCCTGCCTGGTGCTGGCCTGTCTGGGGGCGACCGCCGCCCGGTGGCGCGGGGCCCTGACGGCGCCCGCCCGCTGGATGCGCGCGTACCGCCGCTACCGCGCGCTGGAGCCACTGTGGTCGGCGCTCCACGCCACCGTCCCCGGAATCGCCCTGCGCACGCGGGCGCGCCGGCTGTCGTGGCTGCCGCCGCGCAGCGCGGAGTTCGCGCTGTACCGCCGGGTGATCGAGATCCGCGACGGTTACCTGGCGCTGCGCCCGTACGCCGCCCCACCGGGCACGGCGGCGGATGGGGAGGACGTGGGGGTGGGCGTCGAGGCCGAGGAGGTCGGCGCCGCGGAGGCGGAGGCCGCCGCCGTCGCGGCGGCGATCGAGGCGGCGAGGAGCGGCGTACTGCCCGGCGGGCCGGACCCGGCCGGCGCCGCCTCCGGCCCCGCGGTTCGGCCGGTCCGGGGCACCGTCGAGGCCGAGGCGGCCTGGCTGGTACGGGTGGCCGACGCGTTCGCCCGGTCCGCCGCGGAGCGGCCCGTACCCGCCCGGGTGCCCGCTGAGCTCCGGCTCAGCCGGGGGCCGGAGCGGGCACCGGCGTCGGCGCCGGGGCGGAAGGGCTGAGCCCGGAGGCGTCGGTCGTGTGATGCACCCAGTTGGCGATCTCGACCCGCGAGGAGCAGCCCAGCTTCCGCATGGTCTCCCTGATGTGATTCACCACCGTCCACTCCGAGATCTGCAGCCGCCGGGCGATCTGCTTGTTGCTCAGCCCGAGGGTGATCAGGGCGGAGACCTGGGACTGACGGGGAGTGAGCGGGTCACCGGGCAGCGGGCCGCCGCACCCGAGCGCGGGCGGGGGGCGGTCGGCGGCGGGCGGCCCCGCGTACGGATGAGGGGTACGGCCCGAGCGGGGGCCGGGGTCCGGGCGGGAGCGGGGGTCTACGGAATGCCGGGGGTCAGGGTCGCTGCGGTCCGGGGTCGCGTTCTGGGTGTTCCGATCCGGGTCGGGGTCCGGATCCGGCCGTAAGAGGCCGCGACGGGCCGCGAACTCCTTGACCAGAACGGGCAGCGGCGTCCCGGCCCCGTCCGTCAGGGCCGCGAGGACGCCCTGTTCGCCCAGGTGGCGCCGCATGTGCCCCTCCAGCCGCCCTATGGTGAAGTCCGGGTACGCGGCCTCGTCGAGCAGCCCGCCGACGCCGCGCGCCGCGTGGCAGCCGCCCAGGCATCTGACCACGTCGGCGGCGCGGGCGGCGGTCCTGGGCAGCAGCGGCGTGCCCAACACCGAGAGCAGGGCGCCGAGCACGGCGGCGGCGCCGAGGGTCCGCAGACCGCCCAGGGCCCGGTCGAAGTAGCCGTCCGCCTCGGCCTCGCGGCCCCGCGCGGCGGCGAAGACGCTCAGCTGGAGCAGAGCGGTGCCGGAGGCCAGGGCGTCGCGGCGCCGGGTGGCGCCCGACAGGGCCTCCACCGCCAGGGACGTGGCCTTCGCCAGGCTGCCGTGGAGGAACTCCGCGAGCGAGGCGTCGAGCATGACGCGGTGGGCGGCGTGTCGGTCGCCGGTGTGCGACCGGTAGGCCGCGACCGCCGTGTGCAGGGCGGCCAGCGCCTCACGGGGTCGGTGCGGAGCCTCGGCGATGCCTCTCAGGTGCAGCAACCGGGCCGCGAGCAGCGCTCCTTCGGGATCGCCGACGGCCCCACCCTCGTCCGCGGCGGCCCGGTCCGCATCCGCCTGGCCGAGGAGGGCCAGGGCCGCCTCCGGCTCCCCGGCCCGGATCGCCGCTTCGGCCAGCAGCAGGTTGAGCCGGGCCCGCCGGGGTGTGTCGGCCGGGGCCTCCGGCAGGGCGGTCAGCCGCTCGGCCCAGGTGAACGGCGCGCCCGACGCGTACCAGTACGTACGCGCCTGGTCGACCAAGGCGATCGCCTCGTCCGCCGCGCCGGCGCCGATCAGGGTGTCCAGGGCGCAGCGGATGTTGCGCTCCTCGCTCCGGAAGGCCGTGATCCCGGCGTATTGGTCGCCCTCGGCGATGCGGCGTGCGGCGGCGCGCGCCAGCTCGGCGTAGTAACGGGCGTGCGAAAGGCGCGGGTTGTCGAGGGCGGGCGCGGAATGCGGCCCGGCGGCGGGGGCCGACGGCTCGAACGGGATGTGCAGTCGGGTGCGGGTGAAGCCGTCGAGACGGCCGGACGGAAGCGCGGACACGCTCAGCAGATGGCGGCCCAGCAGGGTCTCCAGCGCCGCCGGGAACGCGTTGAGGGGGACGCCGGCGATCCGGCGCAGCGCCTCGGGCCCGGCTCCGCCGCTGAAGAGCCGGGAGCAGGCGAGCAGTCGGCGTTCGGTGTCGCCCAGTTCGGGGTGGCGCCGCGCTCGTACGGACGGGCCCGGGTCCGTGGCCGTTGCGGGGGCCGAGGCCGTGACGCGGGCCGACGCCGTGGCGGGGGCCGGGCCGCCGTACGCGTCGAGCAGCCGCGCCAGGCTGCCGCTGTCGCCGACGGCCAACGCGGCGCCCTCGGGTCCGGGGTCGAACCGCCCGTCCAGCGCGGCCCAGAGCACTTCGGGCCCCTCCAGGGCGGCGATCCGCGCCGCCAGAACCAGGGCGCCGGGGATGCCTCGTAGCTCCGCGCAGGTGCGGGCGACCGCCTCCTGGTTGTGGTGCTGGACGCGGAATGCGGGGTTCAGGGCGCGTACGGAGGCCACGTACAGCCGCACGGACGGGATGCGGCACATGCCGTCGAGGTCGAGCGCCGAGCAGTCGAGCGGGACGGGCAGCGGCCCGACCGTACGGCTCGCAAAGCCCGCAGAGGCCGCAGCGGCCGCGGCGGCCAGGGGCTCGCGGGCGGTGACGATCAGCCTGACGCCGGTGCGCGCCACCGCGGTCGGCAGACCCCCGTGACCGGCCGGGGCCAGCCCCTCGGCGAGGACGAGCGGCGGTGCGCCGGTGCCGCCAGGACCCCCGTCCCTGGCGGCGCTTGGGCGCTCGCGGAGGCGCTCGACGAGCCGGAAGAGCTCCGCGCCGGGGTCCTCGTGCGCCGAGCCGTCGAAGCGAAACGTCTCGGCCCCGCTCGCCGACGCGTACGCGGACGCCACCGCTCGGGCCAGCCGCGTCTTGCCGATGCCGGACCCGCCGGAGAGCACCACGCCGGGCGTGGCCGTGTCCGTCAGGAGCGCCAGCAGCTCGGAGATCTCACGGTCCCGTCCGAAGATCTCGCGGTCGGGCGGATCAGTCATGGACGGCTCCACGAGTGTGTGAGCTGAGATGAATGTTATGTGGAAAATCCTGCACACCAGCTGGGTCGCCTGTCAACTAGAATGAATGGCGGCACGTTGAAGACCTATGTCTGCTGCCGCCCGCCGAGCCGCGGCGGGCGCGAACGAGAGAGGTGCGCCGTGACAGGGGAGGAGCCCACGCCGTCGGCGCTGGCCGACAAGATCGACACTCTCTTCAAGATCGTGCGTCGGCCCGACCGCCAGCAGTACAGCCATGAGGAAGTGGCCCGGGCATGTCGCGAGGCCACCGGCGAGACCTTCTCGGCCACCTACCTTTGGCAGCTGCGCACCGGACGGCGGGACAACCCCACCAAGCGCCATCTGGAGGCGCTGGCGCAGTTCTTCCAGGTCGCCCCGGCCTACTTCTTCGACGACGAGCAGGGCGCGGAGATCGCCCGCGAGCTCGAACTGCTCGGCGCGCTGCGCGACGCGGGCGTGCGGGATGTGGCGCTGCGCGCGGTGAACCTCTCACCCGAGGGGCTGGGCACGATCAGCGATGTCATCGACGCCATCGCCCGGCGCGAGGCGGAGGCCGCGGCGGAGGCGGAGAAGGGCGCGAGGCGCCGCCGCGACGGGAGCTGACACCGGCGTGACACCGCAGCGGGCCCCCGACGAGGTGCGTCGGGGGCCCGCTCGGGCCTACCGGGATGTGGCGGAGACGGCGTGACGACCGCTCACGCCCACCGCCGTTCACATCGGTTAGTCGCCGGCGGTGATGGTGGTGATGAGCGAGAGTGTCGTGGTGACGATGGTGATGGTGGACTGCGCGTCCGCCGGGCTGTTTCCGGTGGTGGCGAGCTCCGCCACGGCCGCGTCGGGCGTAGTGTAGGCAGCGTAACCGCCCATCAGGTCGATGGCGCTCATGACTGACTCCTCGTACTGGTCGTGGTGTGCTGGACGATGTCGAGAAAGCGCGGACGGGGCGCGGATCCGCCCCGGCCCGCCTCCCCGTCCACACCCCGATCCCAGCAGCCGTCGCCCGGCCTGGACACCCGCAGGAAACTGGCCCAACCTCGAAGGGACGGCGGCAGTCGGCGCGGGACGGGAAGCGCCCGCCGCGCGAAACTGACAGATTCCTGCCCCTCTGCGACGGCCCCGCCGCTCCGGGCGAAGGCCTGTCAGGCGAAGTCCTGTCACTTTCCGCCTGATCCCGGCCATGTCTAGCGTCTCGGGCATGACAGCGACGATTCCGGCGGACGTGTACGGCGCACCGGACGCCCCGCGGCACGATCTCGCCCCGGTACCGCTCGCCGAGGCGCCCGAGGTACGCCTCACGCTGGCGCGGCTCGGCTTCCGGCCGCTGGTGCCGCACCAGCTCGTCAGCCACCCGGGTCGCAACGACAACTGGGCCGGCCGCACCGAGGACGGCCATCAGATCTTCGTGAAACGGCTGGACCGGCGGGCGCCCGACGCGACGGGGCGCTTCGACCGGGCCTACGCGTTCCAGGTGGCGCGGGCCGCGGCCGGGCCGCTGAGCTGGAGCGCTCCGGCCTTCCTCGGCGGTGACCGTGAGGCGCTGGTCCTGGTCTACGCCCGGTTGGAGGGGGCGGTGTCCGGGGCGGCGCTGGCGGAGGAGGACCGGTTCGACGCCGCGCTGGCACGCCGCGCCGGGCGGGCGGTGGGAGAGCTGCACGACTTCCACCCCGCCGGCGTGCCCGGGGCGGGAGCCCGCCGGACGCGGGGCCTGGCCTCCCGGCTGTCCGCCCTGACCGTGGCGGAGTACACCCGCAGCAGCGCGGCCGAGCTCGGGTTCTGGGCGCTGCTGCAGCACGACGACGACCTCAAGGCCGCGCTGCGAGCGCTCGGGGAGCGCTCGGGCGCCGCCGCACCGGCCGCCGCGCACGGGGACCTGAGGCTGGATCAGTTTCTGCTGCACGGTGACGAACTGCATCTGTGCGACTGGGAGGAGTTCCGCCTCGCCGATCCGGCCCGCGATATCGGTGGCTTCGTCGGACAGTGGCTGTTCCGCGCGGCCACGCTGATGTTCACCGAGTTCGAACCCGACACCCCGGAAGACCCGACCGGCGCCGACGGCGGCATCCACGCGTCCCTCGTACGCGGCGGCGCCGACCGGCTCGACGCCGTACGGCCGCTGATCGCCGCGTTCTGGCAGGGGTACCGCGAGGTGCGGGCGACGGCCGGCCCAAGCCTCGCGGAGCGAGCGGTGGCCTACGCGGGATGGCATCTGTTCGACCGGGTGCTCGCCACCGCCACGCACAGCGCGCGGCTGACGGCCGTCCAGCGCGGGACGGCGGGCGTGGGGCGCGCCGCGCTGCTCGCGCCCGGGCGGTTCAGCGACGTACTCGGGCTGGGGGACGACGCATGACGGACACCTCCGGGCGCACCGGGCCGGGCCCGCTGTCGCCCGCCCTGCGCGCCGCGCTGACCCATCTGCGCCTGCGCGGCCTCCGGCCGGACAGCGCCCCCGAGGTCTGGCTGGAGGAGCGCCGCATCCCGGGCGACACCGCGCGGGAGGTGCGGCTGGCCCTGACCACCGCGCTGTACGAGCGGTGGCACGCGGGGATGGCGCCCGAGCCCGATGCACCGGCCCGGCTGCCGCGCCGCGACCACGCCTTCGAGGCCCGGCTGGTCGCCGCGACACCACATTCGCACACCGCCGTGGAGGCGGTGGTGCACACCGCCGCCCCGCCCGGCGGCGGCCCCCTCACGGTGGAGCTGGGGCGGGTGCGGGTAGGCCTGCCGCCGGAGGCGGTGCCGGGCCGCCGGGAGGTGTCCCCGCCCGGCCGGAGGCCGGGGGACCATGACACTGCGGAGGATCGCCCTCGCCGCGGGCGCTTCGGTCGCCATGCCGCGGACGCGGGGTGGCGGGCGACTCCGGCAACGCGGCCGGGACCCCCGGCCGGCGCGGGAAGGGAGTATCTCCCAGCAGTAACAGGGGGCGCCGTGGCCGACGTCGCGGGCGCGCGGGTGGTCGTGGAACTGCCCGCCGTACGTCCGACGCTGTCACCGGGGTTTCTGCTGGTGGACGGGGTCGACGGGCGGCCGGCGGACAGGGCGGACCGCGAGCTGCTGCGGATCTATGTCCATCTGCGGTACCCGGACGCCGCCCCACGGGTATGGGGTGCCCTGCTGGCGGAGCTGGGCGCGCGGTCCGTGCCGTACCGGGCGAAGGTCCTCTCGCGCCCGTGTGCGTATCCGCGCCGCGACGCCATCGTGGTCTACCTCGACGCGGACCGCGCGGACGTGGTGTTTCCGCTGGCGGCGGCCGTGCGCCGGCTGCCGGGCATCGGCGCGGACACCTCCGTCTTCGCGCGGCGGCTGCTCCCGGGCATCGCCCTCGCCTGGGAACCGCGGGACCCCCGGCCCGGGTGGCGCGGGCAGAGCTTCGGCCAGCACCGCGCGGCGGCGGTCGCCGAGGGCGTCGTACGACACATGGCGGACCGCGAACGCACGGATCTGGCCCGGGAGATCGCGGCTTCGCTGCACAGCGCGGCAGCGGACCCCGCCGAACCCGCCCGCAACCACTCCTCCCCCGGGCTGCCCGCCGCCGCCCTGCTGACCCTGCGGTCGGCTTCCTGTCCGTCCTGACCCAACGTGATGCGTGACCTTCGACGAGCGGAGAACCGATGCGGAGCAGAAGAGACTTACTGAGGGCGGCGACGGCCGTGGCGGGGGCCTCGGCCATCGGCGCCATGGGCAGCGGGGCGGCCGCGGCCTCGCCCAAGGCCTCGGCAGCGGGGGCGCGACAGGTGCTGAACACCGTCGGGACGCGGCTGAACACCTTCCACGACGCTTCGGGCCTGGTGACGGTGTCGGTGTTCTCGCACCGCGGCAGCCCCGCCCAACAGCACTGGATCGACGAGACCGTGCTGGTCGGCGACGGAGACATGATCGCCATCGGGGGCGGCGCCACGGCGGTGGAGTACCCCGAGGGCGCACTGCTGACCGCCTCATACCCCACCGACGACCTGTCGGGCTGGACCGTCGGCTCGAAGGACCATCACGCCGCCCAGCCACATGAGCTGGTGTCCTATGTCATCGGCCTGAAGATCGCCGGAATGAGCCGCGACGAGCTGCTGCGGTCGGTGTACGTGTCGCGCGCGGACAGCGGCACCGCCCCGCACCCGGAGGCCGAGGCAGGAATTCCGTCGTCGACCGACTACGTGCTGGTCGGCGGCGGCTTCAAGGTGGAGTGGCACGGTCAGGGCAATCTGGCCACGGCCTCCTTCCCCGCCACCGAGACCTCGTGGAAGGCGCGGTCGAAGGACCATCTGGCCTCCGACCCGGCCAATCTCCGCGTGTTCGCGATCGCCCTGCAGCGAAACCTCCCGGTCGGCCGCGTCCTCACCAGCATCTCCAGGTCCGACTCCACCCAGACCTCGCACCCGGCGGCCGTGGCCTCGGTGGCCCCCGGCTACGCACTGACGGGCGGTGGCGCGGAGGTTCACTACCACAACGCGGGCAACCTGCTCTGGAAGCTCGAACCGGCCACCACCCAGACACCGAGCTTCAGCGCGGCCTCCAAGGACCACCTCGCGTCGGACCCCTCGTCGCTCACCGCCTACTCGCTCGGCATCCGCATCGGCTGACCGGCCGTCGGGCGATCCCGCGGCGGCCGCTACCAGGGGGCGGCCGCCGCTCAGCCCACTCCGTCCGCTCAGCCCCTGGTGTCGCCGAGCGACTCCAGGAGATTGCGGAGCGTGTCGGCGAGGGCGTCGTGGTCGGCCTTGCCGAGGGCGGCGAGCAACCGGCTCTCGGTGGCGAGGTGGTCGGGCAGGGCCCGGTCGATGAGCGCGCGGCCCTCGTCGGTGAGGGCGACATGCACCACCCGGCCGTCCGACTCGCTGGGGGTGCGGGTCACCAGGCCGCGGGCTTCGAGGCGGTCGAGGCGCTGGGTGATGGCGCCCGAGGTGACCATGGCCGTCCGCATCAGCTCGGCGGGGGTCAGCCGGTACGGCGGCCCGCTGCGGCGCAGCGTGGCGAGCACGTCGAAGGACGCGGCGTCGAGCCCATGGGCGCTGAACGTACGGCGCGTCTCGGCCTCGATCAGCCGCGAGAGCCGTTTCAGGCGCCCGATCACCGCCATCGGCGACACATCCAGATCGGGGCGCTCCGCGCCCCACTGCTCCAGCACCAGGTCCACGTGATCCGTCACGACCCCCAGCCTAGCCAATTCCTTAGCGCTGAGATACTTTGTCTTAGTGCTAAGCAATCGAATCAAGGTCGTCCTGCTGACCGCGCTCGCGCCGGGCGTCTGGGGGACCACCTACCTCGTCACCACCGAACTGCTGCCTCCGGGCCGCCCCCTGCTCGCCGCGGTGGTCCGCGCCCTGCCGGCGGGCCTGCTGCTCGTCCTGCTCACGCGGCGCCTGCCACAGGGGATGTGGTGGTGGCGCGCACTGGTGCTCGGAGCCCTCAACATCGGGGCGTTCTTCGCCCTCCTGTTCGTCGCCGCCTACCGGCTGCCCGGCGGGGTCGCCGCCACCGTCGGCGCCCTGCAGCCCCTCCTGGTCGCCGTCCTCGCCTCCGGCCTGCTCGGCGAGCGTCTTTCCCGGCGCACCGCGATCGCCGGGGTGGCGGGGGTGGCCGGCGTCAGCCTGCTCGTCCTGCGGGCGGACGCGCACCTGGACGCCCTGGGCGTCGCCGCCGCGGCCGGGGGCGCGCTCGTCATGGCCACCGGCGTCGTCCTCAGCAAGCGGTGGACCTCCCCCGCACCCCTGCTGGCGACCACCGGCTGGCAACTGGTCGCCGGGGGCCTGCTGCTGCTCCCCGTCGCCCTCGTCGTCGAAGGGCCGCCCCCGACGACACTGACCCCCGAGAACCTGGCCGGCTACGGCTATCTCTCGATCGTCGGCGCCGCCCTGGCCTATGCCCTCTGGTTCCGCGGGATCCGCGCCCTGTCCCCCACCGACGTCACCTTCCTCGGGCTGCTCAGCCCTCTGGTCGCCACCGTGCTCGGCTGGCTCGCGCTCGGCCAGGAACTCACCCCGTGGCAGGCCCTGGGCGGGGCGGTGATCCTCGCCGCCATGGTCATGGCCCAGACCCACCCGGCCCGCCGCGCCGATGACGGCCGCATACGGCCGCCCCATCCCCTCAGCGATCTCGCCGTCCGCCGGATGGCCGAGCCGAAAGGAAACCGATAACCATGCGTATCACCGTCTTCGGAGCGGCCGGGAGCGTGGGCAGCCGTGTGGTGGCCGAGGCGCTGTCCCGGGGCCATGAGGTCACCGCCGTCGTACGGAACCCGGACCGGCTGGGCGATCTGCCCGCCGACGCCACGGCCCGGGTCGGCGACGCTGCGGACGTCGAGGACGTGGTCCGGCTGAGCGCCGGCCAGGACCTCGTGATCACCGCCACCCGGCCCGCGCCCGGCAGCGAGGACGAGCTCGTCACCGCCACGAAGGCGCTGCTCGCCGGGGTGGCGAGCACCGGCGTCCGGCTGCTGGTCGTCGGCGGGGCGGCCACCCTGACCGTGCCCGGCACCGGCGGCACCCTGGTCGTCGACGCGCCGGACTTCCCCGCCGCCTGGCGGGGCATCGCGCTGGCCTGCGCCGACCAACTCGAGGCGTGCCACAAGGAGTCCGAGGTGGACTGGGCCTATCTGAGCCCGGCCGCCCTGCTCGAACCCGGCGAGCGCACCGGCGCCTACCGGCTGGGCACCGACGAGCTCCTTGTCGACGCCGACGGCACATCCCGCATCTCCATGGAAGACCTCGCGGTGGCCCTCCTGGACGAGGCCGAGCGCCCCCGGCACCACCGGGCCAGATTCACCGTCGCACAGGCCTGAGCGCGCTCTCCCGCGGCCCCGCCGGGGCTCTTCGAGGGCCCTTCGGGGACCCTCGCGGGAAAGCCCACTCACGCCGGGGCCGGTACGCGCCGACCGGCCCCGGCGTAGGCTCCCCGCATGGGTGAGTTACTTCCGTTCCTGATGGTCGTCGGTTCTCTCGCCGTGGTCATGGGCTTCTTCAGCTGGCTGGCCGTCCTCGTCCGGCGCCGCGGTGTCGCCGGGTCGGCGATCCGCTCCATCGTGGACGTCTACGACCAGGCCTGGCACGCGACTGGCCACGATTCCCACTACGAGATCCAGGTACAGGCGGAACGCAAGATGCCGATTCCGTCGCCGGACGATCCCTGGCGTCCTGGCCGCGGCGTGGCCGCCCAGGCGGGAGAGTGCGGCGGGCGTCCAGCCCTGTCGCGCCCTCGCGCCGGGCGCCGAGGGCTCGGCCGCCGGGTCCGCCGGCTGTGGCACCGCCGCTGACGGACGACCTCGCCGAGGAGGGTGCCCGACGTCGCCCGGGCACCGGGCGGCTCAGCCTGCCTCGGGGCCGGTGGTGGTCCACCCCGGCGCCTCGACGCGGGGGGTGAGCGTGTCCCGGGTCGCCCGCCGGCCGCAGGCTTCGCAGATCACGACGGGCTCCAACTGGGCTCCGCAGGAGTGCTCCAGCACCACCGGAGGCCGGTCGGCGAGGTGCCGGTCGCCCCACTTCATCAGCATCAGCAGCACCGGTTCGAGCTCCCAGCCGGCCTGCGTGGGCCGGTACTCGAAGCGCTGGGGCCGCTCGTTGTAGGGGAACTTCTCCAGCACCCCCGCCTCCACCAGACGGCGCAGCCGGGCCGCGAGGATGTCGCGCGGCGCGCCGATGTTGCGGACCATGGCGTCGAAGCGCCGCACCCCGAGGAACACCTCGCGGAGTACCAGCAGCGAGTGCTTCTCCCCGACCACGGCGAGCGAGTCGGCGATGGAGCAGGGTCGCGGATCCTTCATACGCGCAGCGTACGGGCAGTGCATTTGATTCTCAAACCATGGGCGCCCGCCAACGCGGCTTGCCGGGGCCTCGGAGAGAATGGACACCCGTCCCGAGCACGGCACGGTGGTGCTCACCTCACGGCAGGAGATCAGGCACGTTGTCCCGGAAGCGCGAAACCCCTTCGGTCGCCGCCCCCCCGGCCGACCCCGACCGGCTCGCCCTGCGGGCCGACTGCGCGAACTGCTTCGGGCTGTGCTGCGTCGCCCTGCCCTTCGCCGCCTCGGCCGATTTCGCGGTCGACAAGGCGGCCGGGCGTCCGTGTACGAACCTCCAGGCGGACTTCCGCTGCGGCATCCACGCGCAACTGCGCGAGCGGGGCTTCTCCGGCTGCACGGTCTTCGACTGCTTCGGGGCGGGCCAGAAGGTGTCCGGGACCACCTTCGGCGGCCGGGACTGGCGGGAGGCCCCCGACACCGCGCCCCTGATGTTCGAGGTGTTCCCCGTCATGCGGGCCCTGCACGAGCTGCTGTGGTACGTGACCGAAGCGCTGACCCTGCCGCCGGCCCGCCCGGTGCACGGCGACCTCCGCCGCGCGCTGGCGGACCTCGACGGCCTCACCCGCGGCAGCGCCGAGTCCCTGGCCCGGCTGGACGTGGCGGCGCTGCGCCAGGATGTGAACGCCCTGCTGCTGCGCGCCGGCGAGCTGGTGCGGGCCCGGGTCCCGGGCCGCAAGAAGAACCATCGGGGGGCCGATCTCATCGGCGCCCGCCTGAGGGGCGCCGATCTGCGCGGCGCCAACCTTCGCGGGGCCTGTCTCATCGCGGCCGATCTGACCGGCGCGGACCTGCGGTCGGCCGATCTGATCGGGGTGGACTTCCGCGACGCCGATCTGACCGGCGCCGACCTCACCGGATCCATCTTCCTCACCCAGGCCCAGCTCAACGCGGCCAAGGGAGACACCACCACCAGGCTGCCCCGGACGCTGAGCCGCCCGGCCCACTGGCCGTCCTAGCGTTTTCGGACAACTTCACCCACAGGACCGGAGGAGAGCACTCCGCGCGCGGTGGATGATGCACGGGAACGGCCGGTGGAGAGGTATAACCGTTGCCGGAGCGATGAGTTGACGTATCGGCGAAACAGACGAGACGACAGACGAGACAGGGGCCGGGCTTGGGCCGAGGGCCTCGGAGGTAACGGGTGCGGTATCGGGTCCTGGGGGCGCTTGAGCTGGGGGACGGCGGCCGATGGGTCTCCCTCGGCCCCGCCAAGTGGCGCATGCTGCTCGCGGTGCTGCTGTGCCACGCCAACCGGACCGTGCCCACCGAGCGGCTCATGGACGAGCTGTGGGGCGAGCGGGGGCGCCCGCAGAGCGCGGGCAAGCTGCTGCAGACCTACGTGTCGCGGCTGCGGCAGACCCTGGGCGACGAGTCCGGCGAGGTCCTGATCACCGACAAGCAGGGCTACAAGGCGCACGGGTATCGGCTCGCCGTGGAGGCGGCCGAGTTCGACGCGCACCGGTTCGAGCAGCTGGTCGAGGAGGGGCGGCGCGGTCTGGACCGGGACGCGCCCGAGGCCGCCGCCGAGCGGCTGCGCGAGGCGCTGGGGCTGTGGCGCGGCGTCCCGTTCCAGGACGTTCCCCCGGCCCCGGCCGTGGAGGCGGAGGCCGCGCGGCTCGAGGAGTGCCGCCTCGAGGCCGTGGACGCCCGGATCGAGGCCGATCTGCGGTGCGGCCGCCACGCCTCGGTGCTGGGCGAGCTGGAGGCCCTGACGGCCGGACACCCCTTCCGGGAGGACCTGCGCGGCCGCCAGATGCTGGCGCTGTACCGGTCCGGACGGCAGGCGGACGCCCTGGCGGCGTACCGCGATCTGCGCCGGTCGCTGGCCGAGGAGCTCGGTATCGAGCCGACCCCGGCGCTGCGGCGGCTGCACCAGCGCATCCTGGCCGCCGATGAGACCCTCATGCCGCCGGACCGCGCGGCGGAGGGGGCACCGCCCAGCGGTGGCTCGGGAACGCCCGCCGCACCCCCTCGGGCCGCCCGGCCCGCCCCCCGGGGCCCCCGCCAGCTTCCGCCCGCCAGCCCCGCCTTCACCGGGCGCCACGGCGAGGTCGCCGTGATACGCACGCTGATCGAAGAAGCCGAGGAATACGACGGCTCCGGGGCCGCCGCGGCCGACGGCGGCGACGGGGGCACGGGCGGGCGGCCCGTGGTGATCGCGGCCATCGACGGCACCGGCGGGGTCGGCAAGTCGAGTCTGGTCATCCATGCCGCGCACCAGCTCGCCGACCGGTTCCCCGACGGCCAGCTCTACGTCGATCTGCACGGCGCCACCGCGGGGCTGACGGCCCTCGACCCCGGCGAGGTGCTCGGCCGGTTTCTGCGCGCCCTCGGGGTGGACGGCTCCAGTGTCCCCAGCTCCACCGACGAGGCGTCGGCCCAGTTCCGCTCGCTGGCGGCGGGCCGGCGGCTGCTCGTGATCCTGGACAACGCCGCCTCCGTGGAGCAGGTCCGCCCGCTGCTGCCCGCCGGGCCCGGCTGCAGCGCGCTGGTCACCAGCCGCGAGATGCTCACCACCCTCGAAGGCGCCACCCATCTGCACCTGGGCGTCCTCCCCCGCGACCAGGCCGTGGCGCTGCTGGAGCGGATCGTCGGCGCGGAGCGGGTCCGGGCCGAGCCCGAGGAGGCCGAGGCCATCACCCGGCTGTGCGGCGGTCTGCCGCTGGCGCTGCGGATCGCCGGGGCCCGGCTGGCCGCCCGCCCCGGCCGACCGCTGCGCACCCTGGTGACCAAGCTCCACGACGCGCGCGGCCGGCTGGACGAGTTGAGCTTCGGTGACTTGGCCGTGCGTACCAGCTTCCAGGTCAGCTACGACGGCTTCCGCGAGGGCCGGCGGTCCGACGACCTCGACGCGGCGCGGGCGTTCCGGCTGCTGGGCGCGTTGCCCGGGCCCGATGTGAGCCTGCCGGTGGCCACCGCCCTGCTGGGGCTGAGCGCGGGCCGGGCCGAGAGCGCGCTGGAGCGGCTGGTCGACGCGCAGCTCCTGGAGAGCCCGGACTCGATCCGCTACCACATGCACGACCTGCTCCGGCTGTTCGCCTCCGAGCGGGCGGAGCAGGAGGATTCCGAGGCCGAGCAGTCGGCGGCGGTGGCGCGCGGGCTGTCCTGCTACCTGGCCACCGCCCAGCGCGCGGTCACCCTGCTCGATCCGCTCCGCCCCTGGCCCAGGCGCCCCGTCGAGGGCGCCGTGGTCCCACTGGGCGACAGCGTGGAGGCGGACGCCTGGCTGAAGGCCGAACTCCACAATCTGCTGGCCGCCGTGGCCTATGCCGTGGAGCGGCCGGAGCCGGTCGCGCGCCTGGGCGTGCGGCTGGCGCAGTCGCTGCAGTGGTTTCTCTATCCGCGGGCGCACGCCCAGGACCTGCAGACGGTCAACGAGCTGGCGATCCAGGCCGCGCGCCGCCTCGGCGACCCGGAGAGCGAGGCGTGGGGGCTGGACCACCTCGCGGGCGCCTGCTGGCTGCAGCGCGCGTACGACGACGTCCGGGAGTGTCTGGAGTCCGCGCTGGGGATCTGGCGTGAACTGAACCATCGCGAGGGCGAGCTGCGGTCCTTGTGCAACCTCGCCGACGCGCTGTGCGAGCTGGGGCTGCACGAGGAGGCCATCGATGTGCAGAAGCGCCAGCTGGCCCTGGCCCGGGAGGTCGGCGACCCGGCGGCGGAGGTGATCGGCCTGGGCAACCTCGGCCGGGCCCACCGCGGTCTCGGCCACCCCGAGGAGGCCCTGGCCTGCTTCCGGGAGAGCCTGGAGGGCGCGCGGCGGACCGGCGACATCCACCACCAGGGGTTCGCCCTGTACGAGATGGGGATCACGTACATGGAGCAGGGGAGGTTCGCCGAGGGGCGGACGCACCTGGACGAGGGCCTGCCCGTATGGAAGCGGCCGGGCACCTACGAGAGCTGGCGCGGGCACACCTGGAGCGGGCTCTTCCCCGCCTGTATGACGCTTGAGATCGGCCCCGGCCCGCGCTGATCGGTCCCCGGCCCGCGCTGAGACCCGGGCCGGGCCCGCGCTGTCGGCCGGGGTTCCTCAGTCCTGGTGGGGACGCGTGCCGTGGCGGATCCACACATTCGGCTCGACGTAGACCGCGCGGTCCTGGGCGGTGTCGCAGCGCACCGGCACCAGACCGCCGGGCACCTCGACGTCGCCGTCGCGGTCGAAGGGCAGACCGGTCCACTGCCGCCACTGCGCCAGGGATCCGCTGACCGTCATCGAGGCCGGAGCGACCTTCTCGATGGTGCCGCCGGCCTTGAGGTGTACCCGTAGCCAGGGGTCGCTCGGCAGTCCGTCCGCACGCCGCCCGCGGATGTAGTCGGCCATGGGGACGTGTGGCCGCAGGTGTTTGGCCGTCGGACGCACCGGGGCCAGCAGCGTGTCGAGGCCCTGCCGCGCGGCCGTGGCGCGCAGCGCCTCCAGCATGCGGTAGGACAGACCGCGGCCGAGGTACTCGGTGTCCACCGTGATCTCGAGCGCGCTGGCCACGGTGGGCGGATGTCCGCCGCGCCGGTCGCGGAAGGCCCATGTCACCACGCGGTCCCAGCCCTGGTCGGGCGTCTCCTCGCGGCCGTCGAGCTCGGCGTTGAAGGGCACGCTGAGCCCTCGTGCCACGACCCGGTCGCCGTCGGTCGCCACCACGCAGTGCTCGGGGAACTCCTGCACCACCCGGGTCAGGAAGGCGCTCGAAACCAGGTCATGGGTGATGAACTCGGGCCATGTCTCGGTGATCTCATATACACGGTCGATCAACGACGGGCGGTCGGCGAGCGGGGTGATCCGGAGGATGTCGATTTCTGTCACGGCGGGCACGCTGCCACAGCCGCGGCGGCCGGGCCAGATGTTTTGTCCGGGGCCGTTCCCCTGGGGGTCACGGCTTGCGGGCGACGCCGCCGTAGGCCCAGACCCGGGACGGGTCGTGCTCGGCGCCGATGCCCGGCCGCCACAGCGGCAGTTGCACCAGCCCGGGGTCGAGGAGGTCGAGCCCGGTGAAGAAGTCCAGGATCCGCGACCGGTCGCGCGCCCCGGACGCGACGGGGCCGGTGAACCCGGACCAGTCCCGGAACGGGTTCTGGGTGAAGTCGCCGGTGACATGGGACAGGATCAGACAGCTGCCCGGCGCGGCCCAGTCCATCAGCCGGGCGACGAGCCCCGAGGGGTCGTCCGCGTCGGCGAGGTAGTCGAGGACGAACGTCAGCACGATCGCCACCGGCTGCTCGGGGTCGAGCAGCCGGCACAGCTCCTCGTGGGCGAGGATCTGCTCGGGGGTGCGCAGATCGGCCCTGATCGTCGTGGTGCCGTGGCCGGCCAGCAGCGCCCGTCCGTGGCTCACCGCGATCGGGTCGTTGTCGACGTAGACCACCCGGGCCCGTGGATTGACCGCCTGCGCGACCTCGTGGACGTTCGGGTTCACCGGCAGGCCCGCGCCGATGTCCAGGAACTGGGCGATGCCGTCTGCGGCCACATGGCGCACCGCGCGGGCCAGGAACCGGCGGTTGGACAGCGCGGTGTCCCTGACCTCGGGGGCGACCCTCAGAAAGCGCTGGGCCTGCTCGTAGTCGGCGAGGTAGTTGTCCTTGCCGCCGACGAGATAGTTGTAGACCCGGGCCGGGTTCGCCTCACGCCTCTGGTGGCTGCCGTGTCCGGAGTGCTGCCGGATTCCCGG
The DNA here is from genome assembly GCF_033793745.1 of Streptomyces sp. ME19-01-6. NCBI lineage: Bacteria > Bacillati > Actinomycetota > Actinomycetes > Kitasatosporales > Streptomycetaceae > Streptomyces > Streptomyces sp. ME19-01-6. The sequence continues at coordinate 146,096 of NZ_JARAXF010000008.1, forward strand.
TGTCCTGAGCCCGATGCCGGCCCCGCTGCTGTTCATCCCGAATTCCCCTGCCACGAACACTGCCACCGCCTCACCACATGCCGTTACGTGTCACTGTCCGTGCGGCGCGAGCCCGGGCCGCCAGGTGACCGTCTCCCGCGGCCCCGGCTCGGCCCAGGCGACCGGGGCGCGGGACCACAGATGGAAGGGCAGATCGACGTCCGCCCGCACCCGGCTGAGCTGCCCCCAGGAGTACACGTCCGAGTGGACCGCCGAGGCCTGCAGCGCCGCTTCGAGGCAGGCCCGTGCGGTCTTCTCCGCTCGGCAGGTGCCGCTCGGGCCGGATCCTTCCACTCCTCCGGAGACCTGGTAGGTGCTCCAGGCGTAAAGGGCATCGTGCTCGGTGTGCTGTTGCTGTTGCTCGTCGACGTTCACTGGCCCTCTCCCGACGCATCCCTACCGGGCGGCTGTAGCGATGTGTCCAGCATCGGAGAGGGTGGGGTAGCGGCGGTATAGCGGCGGTAAACCGGGCGGCGGACCCGGTATACAGGATCCGCCGCCCAGGTGGCCGCCACCTGGCGAGTGAGGCGAACCGAGCCCTCAAAAGAGGGGCCCTCAGCCGGCCAGCCAGGCAAGGATCTCCCGGTTGATGGCCTCGGGCCGCTCCAGGTGCAGAAAGTGTCCCGCCCCCTCGACCAGGTCGATGCGCGAGCCGGGCGGGAGGTGGTCCTTCGCGCTGCCGACCACGTCGGCGCCGATGCATCCGTCGGCCGTGCCGTGCAGGTAGAAGGTGGGCCGCTCCCCGGTCCGGGTGATGGCCTCCTGCTCGGCGGCGTACTTCTCCAGGTGCCGTGAGGGGTCGAACAGGGCGCGGTAATAGCCGATGGCGGCCTCGAGGTTGGCCGGCTCCCGCAGGCTCTCCTTGACGTGCGCGATGTCCTGCTCGGCGTGGTGGTACCCCGGCGACCAGTCACGCCACAGGCCGTCGATGAGCGCCATGTCGTGCGCCGCGGCCCCGGCCTCGGCCAGCGGCGTCTGGAACAGGAAGATGTAGAACGAGCGCTTGAACTGGCCGTAGTCGAAGTTGAAGAAGTCGGCCAGCACCCCGCCGAGCGGAGGGACGGCCATGGTGACGGCCCGCCGCCAGCGCTGGGGGGAATGGGCGGTGGCGCCGTAGGTGGCGATCGCGCCCCAGTCGTGTCCGATGAGCACGGCGTCGCCGTCGCCACCGAGCGCGTCGTGCAGCGCGTTGGCGTCGGCGGCCAGCGCGCCGGCCTGGTACGCGCCGTCGGCGGGTATGCCGGTGGGCGCGTAGCCCCTCAGGAAGGGCGCGACGGCGTGGTAGCCCGCGTCGCCGAGGGCGGGCAGCAGATGGCGCCAGGTGTGCGCGGTGTCGGGAAAACCGTGCAGGCAGAGCGCCAACGGCCCGCCGGCCGGGCCTGCTTCGAGATATCCGAACTCAAGCTCATGAGCGTTGACGTACTTCAGCTGTGTCACGCCGGGATGCTATGCCACCCCCTGGGGCGCGTCCATGCGCGGCGGGCGCCCCTCAGCCAACCCTCCGCCCGGCCCGTTCGTCGCGCAACACCGTTGCGTTCAGGCATTGTTCGATGTTGAGGGTCCCCGTGCGGCACACAGGCGAGGGTGGCAGACTGCGCGTCACGCCGTCCCGACTTCCGAGTCACGGACACGTGTGCGATTTTCCGGCGCAGCGCGAGGGAGGCCCTATGACCGGCCAGAGCAGTGGAGTCGCGGAGCACCGCGACTCCATGGTGCACCGTGGATTCCTCTACCACGACGAGGAGGAGGTGGTCTCGGTCGGCGTGCCCTTCCTGCGCGCCGGTCTCGAAGCCGACGACGCCGTCGCCGTGGTCGCCTCCAAGGCGAACATCATCGCGCTGCGGGACGCCCTGGGGCAGGACGCCTCGTCGGTGCAGTTCGAGGACGCGCTCAACTGGTACCAGCACCCGGTGCGGACCATCGCCGCGTACGACGCGTACGTCAAGGCCGAGAAGCCCCGCCGGGCCCGCCTGGTCGCCGAGCCGGTGTGGCAGGGGCGCACCCCGCTCGAGGTGGTGGAGTGGGCGCGCTACGAGTCCATCGTCAACGCGGCGTTCAGCGACTCCGGCGCGCGCGTGATCTGTTGCTACGACCGGCAGGCGCTGCACCCTGAGATCCTCGACTACGCGCGCCAGACCCACCCCGAGATGATCGACGGACACGCGCCCCGCAAGAGCGCGGAGTACACCGATCCGGGCCCGTTCATCGCCACCTGCGACCGCCGACCGCTCCCCCGCGCCCCTCGGCTGGCCGAGACGATGCCGGTCAACACGGCCGATCTGGACGCCCTGCGCGCCTTCGCCCACGAGCGGGCCGACCGCCACGGGCTGACGGGCGACGCGCTGCGCGACATGGTCGCCGCCGTGGCCGAGGTGGCCACCACCGCCGTCCGGCACGGGAGCGCGCCGGCCGCCGTCCGGATGTGGACCGACAACGGCGACCTGGTCAGCGAGATCTCCGGCCCCGGCCACTGGTACCCGGACGCACTGTGGGGCTTCGCTCCGCCGACCGACTCGGAGCCCGCGTTCGGGCTGTGGGGGGTCCGCATGCTGTGCGATGTGGTGCAGATGCAGTCCGACGCGGACGGCACCGTCATCAGGCTGCGCACCCGTATCTGAGCGTCCCGGCGGTGAAGGCGATGGCGCGTGTTGTGGAGGTGTTCACGCGCCGTCGCCTCGTCCATCGGGCCACGCCGCTACCGTGCCGGTCATGAACGGACTTCAGGTGTCACGTCGCACCGTGCTCGGCGGGGTCTTGGGCGGATCCGCGGGGCTGCTGCTCGGCGGTACGGACCCGGCCGCGGCCGCCGGACCCTCACCCGGCAGGCCGCTTCGGGTGCTGGTGGCCGCCAATGAGCCCTGGGGTACGTACCACGTCAAGCCACTGCTCGCCGAGGTGGCGCGGCGGCGCTGGCAACTGACCCAGCTGGTACCGGACTACACCCAGATCACCCCGGGAGACCCAACCCCGGTCGCCACACCGGCCGACGCCCCGAAGGCGGATCTGCTCGTCGTCACGGGGGCCGGGGACTGGCCGGCGGACTGCGCGGCCCGGCTGCGGCGGCTCCCGCTGGCCGCGAGCGCCCTGGCCTACCAGAAGCCGGCCGAGGCCCCCCGGGCGCGGGAGCTGCGTCCGCGGCTTCGGCTGCTGACCGCCTCCTCGCCCGCCGAGGCGCGGGCGTTCGCCCAGTACCTCGGGACGCGGCGGCCGGTCCGGGTGGTCGGTTCACCGCAGACCGACGGTCTCCCGCCGCGCCGCCCGGAGCCCGGTCTGGTGCTCGTCCTGACCAGCGTCACGCACCCGGACGCCACCGGAGACGCGGCCCCGGGCACGGAACTGCTGCTGGCCGGTGCGGAGAAGCTCGCCGCGGCGGGCAAGCGGATCCTGGTCGGTCTGCACCCGCGCGAGGACCGCCGCCTGTGGGACCGCTACGAGATCAGTGACGTCCCGTCGGTTACGGCCGCCGCACGGGCCGAGGCGGCCATCGGCATCCCCGGGACGGTGTTCCCGCTGGTCACCGCGGTTGGCACACCTCTGGTGGGCTGCACCGACCCCGAACTGACCGTGCCGGACTATCTGCTGGCGGTCTGCTCGGCCACCGTCGACGACGCGGGCGCGGTGGTCGCCGCCGTGGACGCGGCGCACCTGCCCGATGCCGCCACCCTCGCGGACACCGTCGGGCCGGTCGGCGGCTCGGCCGCCCGGCTGCTCGACGCCTGGAGGCGGGTCCATCACACCTGAACACGCGGCTCCGGCGCCGCCTCGAGCAGAATCTTCAGCAGGTCGTCCGGCGCGTCCCGCATGAGGTTGTGCCGGCCCTCCACGGCGTGCACCGTCCACCGCGGGTCCTCGCGGAGCCGCTCGTAGGTGCAGGCGAACGGCGACGCGCCGTCCCATATCGTCGCGTACACATAGTCGCGGCGCCGGAAGCGCCCGAGGTCGCCGGTCAGCCGGATCCGCTGGAGGAACGAGGCGAGCGGATGGGCGGTGGCGCGGGAATCGAAGAACGGCAGGGGCGGTACGGCGTAGCCGGTCTCGCCCACGCTCAGATACCACTCCCGCTGCTCGCCGGAGGTCAGCGTCCAGCAGGAGTCGCCGTCCTCGGGCACGAAGGCGTCCAGATACACCAGGGAGTCCACCCGCTCCGGCACCCGGTCCGCGGCCCCGGTGATCACCATCCCGCCGTAACTGTGCCCGACCAGGACCGCGTCCTCGATGGCTTCGGCCGTCAGCACATCGACCACGTCCTGGATGTTGGTGTCGAGGTTCACCGTGCCGCTCATCGGCCGCGCGTGGTCGCCGAAGCCGGTGACGGTGAGCGCGTGCACACGGTGGCCGTGCTGCCGCAGCTGTGCGTCCAGTTGTTCGTAGCACCAGCCGCCGTGGCAGGCGCCGGGGACGAGAACGAACGTGGCCATGTGGTGCTCCTCACCGGTGGTGGTCGGCGCGCGTGGCGCGCCGGTAGGTGGCGGTGATCCGCGCGAGTTCTTCGGGGGACCGCGCGTCCCCCGTGCGCTGCATCTCGCGGTTGGCGGCGATGACGGCGGCGGTGGCCTCCCGTCGCGCCTTCTCATAGGCGGCCAGGCCGCGGGGAACGTCACGGGTGAGTTCCCCGGCCAGCACCCGGGCGTCGACGATGGCCTGCGACGCTCCGTTGGCCCCGACCGGGTACATGGGGTGCGCGGCGTCGCCGAGCAGAGTGACCCGCCCCTCGCCCCAGGCCGGCAGGGGGTCGCGGTCGACCATCGGGTATTCGAGGATCGCCGGGCTGTTGTTGATCAGCGCGGGTACGTCGAGCCAGCCCAGGTCCCAGGAGCCGAAGTGCTCCAACACCTCCTCGGCCCGGCCCGGGGTGTTCCAGTTGGCGTCGCCGGGCAGCGGCCCCGGCTCGGCCACCGGCACCATGGCCACCCAGTTGATCAGGGACGGACCGATCGGATAGATGACCAGTTCGGCGTTGCCCGGGCCGCGGGCGATGACCGCCGAGCGGCCGCCGAGGAACGGCCGGGCCTCGGCCGCCCCGCGCCACATCCGCACCCCCGACCACAGCAGCGGTCCCTGGCCCGGGTGCAGCCGCTCGCGCACCGCCGAGTGCAGACCGTCCGCGCCGACCAGTGCCGCCGCCTCGATCTCGGCCCCGGGCACGCGGACGCGGACCGCGTCGGCGTCCTGCTCGAAGTCCAGCAGCCGGGTGCCGGTGCGTACGGCGTGCGGGCCGAGCCGGTCGCGCACGGCGGCCAGCAGCAGCGACTGCAGCCGGCCGCGGTGCACGGAGTACTGCGGCCACCGGTAGCCCCCGGCGAGCCCGCGCCCCTCGCTGAAGAGCGTGTTCCCCAACTGGTCGCAGTACACGTTCTCGGCGGTGGCGACCGAGATCCGGGCGAGGTCGTCGCCGAGGCCGAGCGCGGTCAACTCTCCCACGGCGTGCGGCAGCAGATTGATGCCCAGGCCCAGGGGGCGCAACTCGCGGACGGCCTCGATCACGGTGGCCTCGATCCCCGCGGCGTGCAGGCTCAAGGCGGCGGTCAGCCCGCCGATCCCGGCTCCGGCGATCAGCACCCGCATGGTCAGTCCCTGATCTCGGGGCGGTCGATGACGCGCAGCCAGCTCCCGTCGGGCTGCCGCCGTACGACCTGGACCCGCCCGCCGGTGTTGTCGGCCGGCCGTGTCGAGGTGACGGCGAGGTCGCCGTTGCGGACGGTCGGCAGCGCCGGTTCCGGTACGAAGTGGGGCACCTGCGCCAGCATCCGCTCGAACACCGCTCGGATCGCCTCGCGCCCGACCGTCCGGGACCCCGGCGGGAAGGCGAGCACGGCGTCGGGCTCGTACAGCTCGGCGAGGCCCTCGGCATCGCCGGCGTTGGCCCGCTCCACGAACAGGCGGGTGAGGTCCTCGGGCTCGGTGGCGCGCTCGCGCGTGATGGCCTGGTCGGTCATGGCCGCTCCCTCTCTCTTGCTCTCTCGCGTCCTTCTCGTGCTGACACCTCCACTCTGCGGCCTCGCGATCTAGAAGTCCAAGAGCTGGTTGTGCTGCTCACCAGAAGCAATCGTTATAGCATCGGCCGTTATGGAACTCCGGCAGCTCGAATACTTCGTGGCCGTGGTGGAGGAGGCCAACTTCACCAGGGCGGCTGAGCGGCTCCACGTGGCCCAGCCGGGCGTCAGCGCGCAGATCAGACGCCTTGAGCATGAACTCGGGCAGGAGCTGCTGGACCGCTCGGGGCGCTCCGTGCGGCCGACCGAGGTGGGCGCGGCGGTCCTCCCCTACGCCCGGGCCGCGCTCTCGGCGGTGTCCGGGGTACGGCTGGCGGTGGAGGAGCTGACCGGGCTGGTCCGCGGGCATGTCGCCATCGGCACGGTGACCTCCCACAACGTCGATCTGCCCACGCTGCTGGCCGAGTTCCACGAGGACCACCCGGCAGTGGAGATCACCCTCATTGAGGACAGCTCCGACCGGCTCGTCGACGCGCTGCGCGGCGGCCGGCTGGACGCGGCCATCATCGCCTGCGGCACCACGCCCCCGGCCGACCTCGGGATCCACATCGTCACCCAGGACGCGGTGGTCGCGGCCGTCAGCCGGGACCACGAGCTGGCGAAGCGGTCGACGATCCCGCTCGACGCGCTGCGCGACCGGGTGCTGATCAGCCTGCCCCTGGGCACGGGCATCCGCTCGCTGTTCGACGAGGCCTGCGCCACGGCCGGTTTCACCCCGCATATCGCCTTCGAGGCCGGTACCCCCACGGTGCTCGCCGAGCTCGCGGCGCGCGGACTGGGCATCGCGATCGTGCCCTCGGGCATCGCGCGGCGGCGCGAGGACCTGCGTACCCTCGCGATCACCCGGCCCGCGCTGCGCGGCGCCCTCGCGTTCGCCTGGCGTGCCGAAGGCCCCATCAGCCCCGCCGCGCGCGCCCTCGTCGGACGCGCCCGGCGACTGATCGGGGGCTAGGGCAGCTCTATGACGGCCTGCACCGGCAGGTGGTCGCTGGGGAACTGGCCGTCGCGGGAGTAGGGGTTGATGGCGGCGTAGTGGGTGCGCACGGTCGGCGAGGTGAGGATCCAGTCGATCCGGTCGCCGTCCGGGACCAGCGGCCGGTAGCCGTGGAAGGTCGCGTACTGCGCGCTGCGCCGCTCGGCGGCGTCCCAGGAGTCGACGAGGGAGCCGCCGTCGAGCATCGCGTCGTAGACCGGGTTGCCGTGGGCGGCGACGTTGAAGTCGCCGGTGACGATGTGGGGAAGGGCCGGGTCGAGGCCGCCGAGCCGCTCGGTGATCAGGGCGGCGGCGCGCTCGCGGGCGGGTTGGCTGCGGTGGTCGAGGTGGGTGTTGAGGGCGTAGAACTGCCCACCGGTGCGCAGATCATGGAAGCGGACCCAGGTGACCATGCGGACCACCGCCCCGCCCCAGGTGTTGGACCCGATCACATACGGGGTGTCGGACAGCCAGAAGTGATCGTACTCGAGCGGTTCGAGCCGATCGGTGTCATAGAAGACGGCCATGAACTCATCACGGCTGCCGCCCGCCCGTCCCGTGCCCAGCCAGTCGTAGCGCAACCCCGACCGGTACGCGTCGTGGGCGATGTCGCGCAGCTGGCCGTACAGCCCCTCCTGGGTGCCCAGCAGCTGGGGCGCCTCGCGGCGCAGCAACTCCCGCATCGCGGGGCGGCGCTGCGCCCAGGAGTTGGGCTCGGTGTCGGAGGCGAAGCGGAGGTTGAAGGTCATGACGCGCAGCCGCGCGTCGCGCTCCGAGCCGGAGTCGGCCTCGGCGGCGCCCTCGGGGTGGACGGCGAGTGGCAGGGCGAGGGCCGCGGCGGCCGCGGCGCGCATGCCGTGGCGACGGCTGAACACAGGTGCGGGCATGGCTCCTCCGTAAGGTCCGGCGATGGCCTCAAGTCTCGGGCCTCGCGGTGTGGGCGAAGTGACCTGCGGTGACCGTGGATCGAAACGTAGGAATACCCGCGGATGGCCACCGGGCCACCCATCGCGCCTCTCCTCGTGGCGATTTCCCCGCGGCGATTTCCTCGCGGTGATCTGTCATGAGGAGGCCGAGCCGGGGCAGGCGCCCCCGGGTCCGATGACGTTCGATCCGACGTTTTACTCAAAAGGTGTCCGGGAGACTCAGTGCAGCAGGACAGTGCCACGCGCGCGCAAACGCCGCCGGCCGCCGCGCCGCCCCGAGGCGGCGGGGCCGGGAGCCGCACGCGCGACCCGTACTTCGACAACGCGAAGTACCTCACCATCGTGCTGGTGGCCTGCGGCCACGCCTGGGAACCGCTCACCTACGGCAGTCGGACCGTCACCGCGGTGTATCTCACGGTGTACGCCTTCCACATGCCGGCCTTCGCGCTGATATCGGGGTATTTCTCGCGCGGCTTCGACCTGGGGCCCGGGCGGCTGCGGCGGCTCCTGACCGGAGTCGCCGTGCCGTACATCGTCTTCGAGGTCGCGTACACCCTCTTCTACCGCTGGGCACAGGACGACCCGGGCTATCCGATCAGCCTGCTGGACCCCTGGTATGTGATGTGGTTCCTGGTCGCGCTGTTCATCTGGCGGCTCACCACGCCGCTGTGGCTGGCCCTGCGCCACCCGGTGCCGATCGCGCTGGCCCTGGCCGTCCTCGCCTCGGTCTCGCCGGATGTGGGCGGCGATCTCGCCCTGCAGCGGGTGCTGGCGTTTCTGCCCTGCTTCGTTCTGGGGCTGCGGCTGCGGCCGGAGCACTTCACGCGGCTGCGCACCCGGCGGGCCCGGCTGGCCGCGCTGCCGGTCGGGGCCGGGGCACTGATCGCCGCGTACGCGCTGGCGCCCCGGCTCGACGCGGGGTGGTTCTACCACCGCGGGAGCGTGGCGGGCCTGGGCGCGCCGGCCTGGGCCGGGGCGTTCACCACACCCGCGCTCTTCCTGCTGGCGCTGCTGCTGACGGCCGCCTTCCTGGCCTGGGTGCCCGGGCGGCAGCTGTGGATCACCGCACTGGGCACGGGGACGATGTACGGCTATCTGCTGCACGGCTTTGTGATCAAGTCGTCCCGCTTCTGGCACTGGTACGACCATCCCTGGCTGCACACCCCCCTCGGCGAGCTGGCGGTCACGGCCGGGGCGATCGCCATGATCAGCTCACTGTGCACCGCCCCCGTCCGGCGCGTCTTCCGCCCCCTGGTCGAGCCCCGGATGGCCTGGGCCTTCCAGCGCGAGGCCAAGGGCACCACCAAGGGCACCGCCGAAATCACCACCGAGGACACGGCCAAGGACACCACCGAGAACTCCACAAACAAGGCACAACACATCAAAGCAGCGCAAAACACTCACTAGAGTGGGTGATATCCGCGCGAGGCGGGCACTGAGGAGGTGCCGTCGATGTCCGAGGCGACGACCACTGACCTCTACGAGGTCACGATGGCGATGACCTATCTGCGCGAGGGAATGACCGGCCCGGCCACCTTCAGCCTCTTCGTCCGGGACCTGCCGCCCGACCGCGGCTTCCTGGTCGCCGCGGGCCTGGAGTCCGCGCTGGACTTCCTGTCCGGCCTCCGCGTCGGCCCCGAGGACGTCGAGGACTTCGCCGCGGTGCTGCAGCGGCCGGCCGACGAGCTGCGGCCGCTGCTCGGCCTCGCGTTCACCGGCCAGGTGCGGGCGGTGCCGGAGGGCCGGGTCGTGCTCGCCGGGGAGCCTCTGCTGGAGGTCACCGCACCGCTGCCGCAGGCCCAGCTGGTCGAGACGTATCTGCTCAACCGGCTCAGCCATCAGACGGCGATCGCCTCGAAGGCCGCCCGGTGTGTCCTCGCGGCGGCAGGGCGTCCCGTCGTGGACTTCTCGCTGCGCCGCACCCATGGGCCCGAGGCCGGTTTCCACGCGGCGCGGCTCGGCGCGGTGGTGGGATTCACCGCGACGAGCAATGTGGCGGCCTCCCGCGCCGAGGGGATACCCGCGGTGGGCACGATGGCCCACTCGTTCGTGGAGGCCTTCGCATCGGAGGAGGCGGCCTTCCGGGCCTTCGCCCGGACGCACCCCGGACCGATGACGCTGCTGGTGGACACGTACGACACCGAGTCGGGGGTCCACACGGCCGCGCGGGTGCTGCAGGACCTGGATGGGGGCGCCCGGGCCCCCGGCTCGGCCATCCGGCTCGACAGCGGGGACCTCGGCCTCCTCGCCCGGCGGGCGCGGGGCATCCTCGACGCCGCCGGTCTCGAGGATGTGCGGATCGTGGTCAGCGGTGGTCTTGACGAGTACGCCGTGGAGGATCTGGTGCGCTCGGCGGCGCCCATCGACATCTACGCGGTCGGCACCCGCGTCGGGGTCTCCGCCGACGCCCCGTACCTGGACTCGGCCTACAAGTTGGTCGCGTACGACGGACGGCCGGTGATGAAGCTCTCCGCGGCGAAGGTCACGGCCCCCGGCCCCAAGCAGGTCTTCCGCCGCACCGGACAGCCGGACGTGATCGGACTCGCGGACGAGGACGGCGCCCCGTACGGCCGGCCGGTGCTGGAGACGGTGATGCGCGGCGGCGAGCGCACCCGCGAACGCGCCACCCTGGCGGAGAGCCACCAGCGGTTCCACGCCGATCTCGCGGACCTCCCGCACCCGGCCCGCCGGATCCGCGCCCCCGCCGCCCAGCGCCCCGTCGTCTCCGAGCGCCTGGCCGCGCTCGATACGGAGGTACGCGGCCGCATCGACCGCGAGCTCGGCGGCGCCGCGCGGCCGGGAAGCCCCGAACAAGCCGCGTCCGGATCACACCGGACCACCATCAGGTGAGAGATCAGGTGAGGAGTCGGCCATGCCGCAGACAGTGGAGTGGAAGGTCCACCTCTACCTCTACGAGGACCAGGGAACGACCAAGGCGCGCGTGGTGCTCGACACGAGGGAAACCTCGTTCACCGGCCGGGGCGTCGCCCGGTGCAGCCCCGAGGACCACGATGTGCCGGAGATCGGCGACGAGCTCGCGGCCGGGCGGGCCATGCACGACCTGGGCGAACAGCTGCTGATCGCCGCGGAACGCGACATCGAGGGCGAGATCACCGCGCACCGGCCACGGATCCGGCCGGCGCCGGGGTGGGCGCTGTGAGCGGTGCGCCACCGGCACGCCGCCGACCGGGAGACCTCACCCCCACCGCGTGGAATAGCCGCTGTACCCCCGGCGGCCCGGCCGGATGAGCAGCGTGGCGAGGAACCCGAGGAGTCCCGCCCCGATGAGCGCCAGCCCCGGGCCGAGGCTCTGTGCGTAGGCGACGACCCCGGCGAGCGTCGAGGTGTCGCCCTGGGTGCCCGGAATGATCGGGTTCACCTGGCCGCCCGCGCCGCCCGCGCCGCCCGCTGCGCCAGGATCGGCCGGAGCGCCCGCGCCGGAGCCGTTGGCCGGGGTGGTGGGCGCCGTGTCCGCCGCGTCGCCGTCGCTCGCCGGGGCGTTCGGGATCGACACGCCGAGAGCGGTCAGCGCCTTGGTCACCGGCTGGAAGAAGGTCACACCACCGCTGGTGCAGTCGCCGGTGCCGCCGGAGGTCACGCCGAGCGCCACGGTCTGCGCGAAGAGCGGGCCCCCGCTGTCGCCCGGCTCGGCGCACACGTTGGTCTGGATGAGCCCGCTGACGGTGCCCTCGGGGTAGTTCACCGTCGCGTTCAACGCGGTCACCGAGCCGGAGCGAAGCCCTGAGGTGCTGCCGCTGCGGAACACTTTCTGGCCGACGACCGGGTCTGCCGCACCAGTGATCCGCACGGCCTGCCCGTTTCCGACGTTCAGCACGCTGCTCTGGTCCAAGGAGGCGTTCTGGTACTGCACCAAGGAGAAGTCGCTGCCGGGGAAGTCGCTTCTGACCGTCGTGCCGACCCTGGTGTTTCCCTGCGTGTCCGCGAACCACGCGGTGCCGTTCGGACCGCAGTGGCCCGCGGTCAGGATGAACCCGGCCTGGCCGTTGGTGACGTTGAAGCCGGCCGAGCAGCGCCCGCCCTGGGTGAAGATCGGCTCGGCGCCCGCGGTCCGGGTGGTGAAGGAGCCGGTGGTCCGCTCCATGCGCACCTCGCCGCCGATCCCCCCGGCGACGCCCTTCATCCGTGACCACTGGTCGGCGGAGACGGTGCTGTCGCCGAGGACCACCACCTCGTTGGACATGGCGTCCACCGCCCACGCGGTCCCGGCCACCCGGGGCGCCTCCCGCAGTGTCTCCGTCGCCGAGCGCAGCTGCCGCATGCTGTACCGCACCTGCTTGGCCCGCGCCCCCGCCCGGTTGACCTCGGCCGCCGCCTCCGCGTCGGTCACCGCGACCACCGCCTGCCCGTCGGAGCCGATCCAGCCGCCCGCCGTACGCGAGGTGCCGAGCTTGTCCACCAGGCTCCTGGCCAGCTCGGCGTCCCGGGTGTCTCTCGTCTCCAGGACCCGGGTGGGATCGCCGCCGGACCCGTGGGCGGGCGATCCGTCCGCTGCTGCCTGAGAGACCATCAGACCGCCGCACACCACGGCCCCGATGGCCACGAGGCGTGCGACACGGTGCGCCCTGCGCCGCGTGTGTCCCACCACCCTGCCTCCTTAACGTCGTTCACGGCGCCGCCCCCGGCCGCCGGGGCCCGGGACGGCATGGGCCTCCCTTCCATACGGACCGTGGCGCCGTTCCGCTCACTCCCGACGTCAAGTCGCTCGATCGCCGAAGAACACGCGCCCTCACGCAGCGCCGCCAGCGCTGGCGCGCCTGTCGCTCCCGCGTCACGGGGACGGGCGGCCTACGATCGTGAGAATGAAAAGCGCAGACGTCCTGGCCGACGCCTTCAGCCGCGTTCAGGAGACGGTTCACGAAGCGGTGCGGGGGCTGACGGTGGACCAGCTGGCCACTCGCCTCGACGACAAGGCCAACACCGTCGCCTGGCTGGTGTGGCACCTGACACGGGTTCAGGACGACCATGTCTCCGAAATCGCGGAGACCGAGCAGGTCTGGACCGAGCAGGGTTGGTACGACCGGTTCGAGCTGCCCTTCTCAGCGGCGGCCACGGGCTACGGGCACCGGACCAAGGACGTGGCCGCCGTCCGGGTGTCCCCGAAGCTGCTCCTCGGGTACCACGACGCCGTCCACGAGCGCACGGTCGACTTCGTACGGGGGCTGCGCGACCCCGATCTGGACATCGTCGTGGACGAGGCGTGGACCCCGCCGGTGACGCTGGGAGTCCGGCTGGTGAGCGTCATCTCCGACGATCTGCAGCACGCCGGGCAGGCCGCCTTCATCCGCGGCGTGCTGCGGCGACGGTAGCCCGGCGACGGGTGGCGCGCCGGCGGCGCGTCTCCACGCTCGCGGAGCCCTGCGGGCCTCGGGCCGAGCGCGAGCACTCCGCGCCCGAGGCGCACGTCCGGGCGCGGCGGCGCGCACGCTGGAGTGCGGGCACGATCGCCGTGGTCGAGCCATTCCTCACGACCCTTCGGTACCGCCCAACCCCCCTTGTTCCGGGCGAATACCGACATCACTGTTGCCAACAGGGATTCACCCGCTGAGCCCGCGCCACCACGGGACACCGAACCGCGGCGCGGACCTCCTCTCCCCCGGCATCAGGAGGACATTCGTGAGGATCAAGCACCCGCTCCCAAGAAGCGGCCCGGCGAGCCGCCCCGCCCGCGCGGCGAGACGCCTTCGGGCAGCGGCCCTCCTGGCGGGTCTGGCCGCCGTGTTCGCGCTGACCGCGCCGGGAGCCGCTCTCGCGGACTCCGAGCGGACCTACAGCGCCTCGGAGCTCAAGGCGGCGAGCGACGCGATCCTCGCCGCGGACGTCGGCGGGACCGCGTGGACCGTCGACGAGGACAGCGGCTCCGTCCGCGTCGACGTCGACAGCACCGTCTCGGCCTCCGAGATCGCCGCGCTCAAGAAGGCGGCGGGCCCGAGCAGCGGCGCCCTGCACATCGAGCGCACCCGAGGCAAACTCACCCAGCTGCTCTCCGGCGGAGACGCGATCTACTCGTCCAACGGCTTCCGCTGCTCCGCCGGCTTCAACACGCACATCGGTACCTCGTACTACATCCTGACCGCCGGTCACTGCACCAACGGCTATCCGAACTGGTCCGCCAGGCTCGGTGTGCCCATCGGCCCGACGGCCTACTCCAGCTTCCCCGGCAACGACTACGGCTACGTCTCGTACACGAATCCGCTGGTGCTGCACCCCAGCAACGTGAACCTCTACAACGGCACCTACCGCGCCATCACCGGTACCGGCAGCGCCTCCGTGGGCCTGCTCGTTCAGCGCAGCGGCAGCACCACGGGCCTGCACGGCGGCACCGTCACCGGGCTCAACTACACGGTCAACTACGGCAACGGCAACATCGTCTACCAGATGATCAGGACCAATGTGTGCGCCGAGCCCGGGGACAGCGGCGGGCCGCTCTTCTCCGGCAACACCGCCATCGGCCTGACCTCCGGCGGCAGCGGCAACTGCGCCTTGGGCGGCGTCACGTACTACCAGCCGGTGGTCGAGGCGCTCAACAACCATGGGGCGACCATTCCCTGAGGCACCCCTGCCACGGCGACCGGCCGCCCGCCCGGGCGGCCGGTCAGCCCTTGTCCGGGCGGGCGCGGCGGCGGTGGCTGGTGTCGCACCACGGATAGCGTCCGCTGCGGCGGCAGGTGCACACGGCCACCACCACCCGGTCGGAGCGCACGGTGGTGCCGTCCTCCATGACGACCTCCACCGGCCCCTCGACCAGCACTGGACCCTGGGGATCGACGATGACACGCCGCGCCGGGGCCCGGTCGGCCGGCGGGCCGGTCGGCGGGTCAGGCGGCGTGGGCGGTACGGACGGCACGGATCACCACCAGCTCCTCCTTGTCCTCTCCCGGAGCGATCAGCCCCCGGGAGGCCAGCCATGTGCTCCGCCCCCGCAGCACGGGGCCGAACGGGACCACCCGGCGCGCCGTCACCTCCGTCCGCAGCCCTTGTGCCCGCAGCCGTTCCAGCGTGGTTCCGGCCCCGCTCAGCGCCGACTGCACGATCAGCAGGACACCCCCCGGGCGCAGCAGGGACGGCGCCCGCGCGCACAGGTCGTCGAGCACCGCCCGGCCGTCGGGCCCCGCGTCGAAGGAGCGGCCACGCGCGTGCGGTGGCAGCCCGGAGGGCGGCGTGGGCACGTATGGCGGGTTGGCCAGGACCACGTCGAAGCGGCCTCCGGTGGCCGGGTCCGGCAGACCGCCCAGACGTACGCGCACCGGGGCGCGGCACAGCCGGGCGTTCAGCCAGGCGGTCGCCACCGCGCGCGGCGAGATGTCGACGGCGTCGACCCGGGCGGCCCGGCAGCGGGCGGCGAGCAGCGCCAGGGCGCCGGTCCCGGTCCCGACGTCCAGGACCCGGCCGCCGGCCGTCCCCGGCTCGCGGCGCACCGCCTCGGCCAGCAGCGCGGTGTCGTCCTGCGGTGGATACACCCCGGACGGTCGGATCAAGCGCATGCCCGTCCGAGTACCGCGGATCCGGCCGCCGAAACGGCGTCGCCGGGGCCGGGGCGCGCCGGAATGCGCCCGGGCGCCGAGAAGGCGGTCGAGGAGGGCGATCGAGGAGGGCGATCGAGGGCACTCGCGGGCGGGAGAGGAGTCTGCCGATGACAAGTCTTCCCACCGGGTTCGCGCCCTCGTCGTACTGGATGGAGTCGGCGCCCGGACCCGCATACCCCACCCTGGAGCCCGGCCCCGGGCCGGCCTGCCCGGACGTCGACGTCGCCGTCGTCGGCGGCGGGATGGCGGGCATCTGTGCGGCGTGGGAGCTGGCCCGCGCCGGACGCCATGTCGCGCTGGTGGAGGCCGGCCGGCTGGCCGCCGGGGTGACCGGCCACACCACCGCCAAGCTCTCCGCCCTGCAGGGCCTGAACTACCAGGACGTGTGCTCCTCGCGCGGCGAGGAGGCGGCCCGGCTGTACGCGATGTCCCAGGCCGACGCGGTGGACCGGGTCGTCGAGGTCAGCGCCGAGCTGGGTGTCGACTGCGATCTGGAGGACGTCCCGGCGTACACCTATGCCGAGACGGAGGAGACCCTGCGGGCGGTACGGGCCGAGGCCGAGGCCGCCGGGGCGGCCGGTCTTAACGCCTCGTTCGTGACCGAGACGGGGCTGCCGTTCCCCGTGGCGGGCGCGGTCAAGGTGACGGGCCAGGCGCAGTTCCACCCCCGGAAATATGTGCTGGCCCTCGCCGAGGACCTGGCCGCGCGCGGGGCCCTCGTCTTCGAGAACTCGCGGGTCGTGGCTCTCAAGGAGGGCGATCCGTGCCGGCTGACCACGGACCGCGGGGCGTCGGTCCGCGCCCGGGACATCGTGGTCGCCACGCACTACCCGATCTTCGACCGCTCGCTGTTGTTCGCCCGGCTGGAGCCCAAGCGCGAGCTGGTCGTCGCGGCCGTGCTCCCGGCCGACCGCGACCCGCTGGGCATGTACCTCACCCCCGAGGACGACACCCGCTCGGTCCGCACCGCGCCCTACGGCCACGGACAGCGGCTGCTCATCGTCACCGGGGAGAAGTTCATCCCCGGCACGGGCAGCGTCCGGGGGCGTTACGAGCGGCTGATCTCCTGGACCCGCCGGCGCTTCCCCGGCGTCGAGCCCGCCTTCCGGTGGGCGGCGCAGGACAACTGGACCACCGACCATGTGCCGTTCATCGGACGGTTGCACCCGGCCTCCCGGCACGCCTATGTGGCGACCGGCTTCGGCGGATGGGGCCTGAGCGGCGGAGTGTGCGCGGGCCGCCTGCTGGCGGGGCGGCTCACGGGCTCGCCGCCGCCGTGGACCGGCCTGTACGACCCGGGGCGGCTGAGCCCGCTGCGCGAGACCCCGGCGATGCTGGGGCTGCAGGCCCATGTCGCCCGCCACTTCGTCGGCGACCGGCTGTCGGCGGCGGGCGCCGAGGCGGTCCGGGACATCGCCCCGGGCGGCGGGGCGGTCGTCCGCGTCGGCGGCCGGCAGCGCGCCGTCCACCGCGACGAGCACGGCGCGCTGCACACGCTGTCGGCGCGCTGCACCCACCTGGGCTGTCTGGTGCGCTTCAACGACGCCGAGCGGACCTGGGAGTGCCCGTGCCACGGGTCCCGGTTCGACCCGGACGGAGAGGTTCTGCAAGGCCCGGCGGTACGCCCGCTGGCGCGCCGCGACGACGTGCCCGACCCCACGGCGCCCGAACCCGGTGACGCCGACGGCTCCGGCGCTCTCGGGGGTGATCGGCGGTGACCGTGGGCGCGGGCGGCATCTTCACGGGCGCGTCCACCGGTCCGGCCGGGGGCCCGCCCCCGGCGGGGCCGCCGCTGCCGCGGGCCCGCGGACCGATCTCCGCCGCCGTACGCGGCGCGCTGGCCCAGGCCCCGCCCCCGGCGCCTTCGGCGCTGCCGAGGAAGCGGGCCCAGGCCGCCGACCCGCTCGGCGAGGACCTCCAGCTGGCGCTGTACCTCTGCTACGAGCTGCACTACCGCGGGTTCGCCGGGGTCGCCGAGGACTGGGAGTGGCAGCCGGATCTGATGCGGCTGCGGGAGGCGCTGGAGGGCCGGTTCCTCACCGCGCTGCGCGACGCGGTGCCGGGCGGTGCGGACGTGGCCGGTGAGCTCGACGGGCTGCTCGTCGAGGTGCCGGGCACGCCGGGGGTCTCCCACCGGCTGAAGAGCCGCGGCACCTGGGAGCGGATGCGGGAGTACCTGGTCCACCGCTCGCTCTATCAGCTCAAGGAGGCCGATCCGCAAGCCTGGTTGATTCCCCGGCTGACGGGACAGGCCAAGGCGTCACTGGTGGCGGTGGAGTTCGACGAGTTCGGGGCGGGCCACGGTGACCGGGTGCACGCCCGTCTCTTCGCCGATCTCATGGCCGGCGCGGGTCTGGACCCGGCCTACGGCCGCTATGTGGACCACGCGCCCGCCGCGACGCTCGCCTCCGTGAACCTGATGTCGCTGCTGGGCCTGCACCGCTCGCTGCGCGGCGCCATGGCCGGCCATTTCGCCGTCCTGGAGATCACCTCGTCACCCGGCTCACTGCGGCTGGCCCAAGCCCTGGAGCGACTGGGCGCCGAGCCCCGGTGCGTCCGCTTCTTCACCGAGCACATCGAGGCCGACGCGGTGCATGAGCAGCTGATGCGCCGCTGTGTGATCGGCGACCTCCTCGCCCGGGAGCCGGACCAGGCCGCCAACGTCGCCTTCGGTGTCCAGGCCACCAACTACCTGGAGGCGCGCTGGTCGGACCGCCTGCTCACGGCATGGGACAGCGGACGCTCGTCCCTGCGGCTGTCGCTCGACGCCTGACGCTCCCCCGGCTACCGCTGGGACGCCCCATGGCGCCGGGCCCGGCGGCGCAGCGCCCGGCGCTCCTCCTCATTCGTGCCGCCCCACACGCCGTGGGTCACCCCCACGCTCAGCGCGTACTCCAGGCACTCCTCGCGCACCGGGCAGCGGCCGCAGACCTCCTTGGCCCGCGCCTGCTGCTCCTGGGCCGCCGGCCCGGCCACACCCACGGGGAAGAACATTTCCGGGTCCTCGTGCACGCACGCGGCGTGCCGCCACCACTCCATGGTCCCTCCTCCAGCTGTTGAACGCCATACGGGGCCCGCTCCCGGCCCGGCAGCGGGCGGGCTCGGCGGGCCTGACGAGTGGCGGGTCCCCCATGACCGGGGCGGCAAACGGCCGTTGAGGCGCCGACCTCGGCCGGCGCGAATATGACGGTGCGTCAGCCAGGTAGTCGCTCGGGCACCCGGAACGGCGCTGCGGCGCGGCCCTCCGCTCCCGAAGCTACGGCGAAGTGACAAGTAGCTCTGCGTGACGCTACTACGGTCGGTGTCAGCTGTTCATGCCACCCGCGAAGGGCATCGTCTGCCAGTGGTCGACGGCGGGCTTGAGGTACTCCATCAGCTTGGGCAGCTGCGGGACCAGCGTGAGAGTGGCGACGACCCGCAGCATGCCCAGGGCGTTGACGAAGCCCAGGACCTCCTCGTTGAGCGGCCTCATGCCATTGCGCCGCGCGCCGCGGTTGTAGGCGGATACGTGCTCGGATCCGAGAGCGGCCAGGTCCCACTCGACGGGCCCCAGCGTGACCAGTTCGAAGTCGGCGTAGAGGTCGCCGTCCACCCCGGAGAAGATGTTCGCGGGCGGGGAGTCGCCGTGGACGGGCTGGAGGTCGATGCCCGGGAACCGGGCCACGAAGGCCGCGCGCGAGCGCACGAGGGGTTCGAGGATCTGCCACTCGCGGCGGGCGCGGTCCAGCTCGGCCGCACCGATCAGGGTGGGGTGTTGGTCGAGCCGGGCGAGGCTTTCTGCGATGAACCGCGGATCGGCCGTGGACAGAAACTCCAGGCGGCCCGGGTAGGTGCGCATTGCCGCGTGTAGGTCGGCGACGCTCTCGGCGTTCGCCACGTAGTCGGGTTCCTTGTCCCGGTCCTCCGGGACGAACGGCCAGAACGTCATCGAGAAACCATCGCGCTGCACGGGTTCCCGCGGCAGGAGCGGGCTGGGCGCGATAACGGGGATTCCCTGGTCGGCGAGCCAACGTGTCACATCCAGCTCATCCTGCTGGCGGCGCGCGAGGGCGGCCAGGTCGTCTGGGTGCGGCAGGACAGTGGGAATCCGGGCCACGACCGGCGAGGGCGTCAGGTGGACGACGACGGAGAAGACGTCGTGGAGCACCGTGGGGTCGGTGACGGTCAGGCCGAACTCGCGCCCTGCCGCGACGGCCGCGTCGACGGCGGCGGAGGTGCGGCCGACGAGCTGTTGTGGTGTCAGGAAGGTGGTCATGGCTCCATCGTTTCAGCGGGCTTTCCGGCTGTTGGCCAGGTCGGGGCGGGGGCGAGGGCCGTTCGCGGCGGAGGAGGACCCGAGGGGTCAGCACCTGCGGCCGGCGTGCAGCTCCAGCTGCTCCCCTTCAAAGCGTGCACGGAAGTCGCGGTCGTGCGACACCATGACCACCGCTCCTGGGTACGTTGTGAGCGCCGCCTGAAGGTCCTCGACCAGGTCGAGCGCGATGTGGTTGGTCGGCTCGTCGAGGACGAGGAGGTCCGCAGGCCGGGTCACCAGGCGGGCGATCTGCAGACGCCGCTGCTGGCCCGCGGACAGGGCGGCGACCGGGACGCGCAGATCCTCCTCCCGGAACAGGCCCAGTGCCAGGAGCTGTTCGGCGCACTCGTCCGGCAGTCCTGGCCGCCCGGCAGCGAACGCGGCGAGCAGCGGGAGCCGCGTGGAGTGCGCGGGCAGTTCCTGCGCGAGGTAGCCGATCCGGGCGGGGCGGTGTGCCGTGCCCGCGTCCGGCTCCAGGTCGCCCGCCAGGACGCGCAGGAGCGTCGTCTTGCCCGCGCCGTTCTCGCCCGTGACCAGCAGCCGCTGTCCGGGCGCGATCGCAAGGAGCCCGTCCAGACGCAGCCGCTCGCCGACCCGTACGCCGTCGAACTCGGCGAGGGGGCCCTGGGCGGGGCCGTCTGCCGCCGACAGCGCCGCCGTGAAGCGGAGCGGTGCCGGCGGCTCCGCCACCGGGTTGCGCCGCAGCTGGGCCACGCGCTCCCGGACGGAGCGCACCTGCCCGCCGAGCTTCGCCTCGCTGGACCGGCGGTGCTTGCCAAAACCCTGCTTCGGGTCGCGGCCGGTGGTGGCAAGCCGCCTCCCTGCGGTCTCGAGCAGCTCCTCCATGCGGGCCACCTCCTCGACCCAGTCCGCGTACCGCTGCTCCGCGCCGCGCCGGGCGGCGGCCTTCGCGGCGCGGTAGCCGGCCCAGCCGTCGCCGTACCGGAGCACCGTGCGCGCATCCCGGTCGACCTCAAGGATCGTGGTGGCGACGCGTTCCAGGAAGCCGCGGTCGTGGGTGACTGCGACGACGGTGCCGCGGTGTGCCCGCAGGTGCTCCTCCAGCCAGCGCACGGCCGCCGCATCAAGGTGGTTCGTCGGTTCGTCGAGGAGCAGCAGTTCGGGTGCGGCGGCCAGGACGCAGGCGAGCGCGAGCCGCGACTGCTCGCCGCCGGACAGCGAGCCGAGCAGGCGGTCGCGGGTGATCTGGGCGAGCCCGAGCCCGTGCATCGCGGCATCCACACGGGCGTCCGCCTCGTATCCGCCGCGTTCCTCGTATGCGATCAGCAGTTCGCCGTACGCGGCGAGATCCTCTTCCGCTGCCTCGCCGAGGGACTCCTCCGCCATCCGCAACTGGTACTCCATGTCGCGCAGTTCGGCGAGGGCGAGGTCGACGGCATCCTGCACGGTGCAGTCCGCGCCGAGGTCGAGGGTCTGGGCGAGGTGGCCGGTGCCGCCGGGGAAGCTGACGGTGATCTCCCCGGCGTCCGGTACCTCGGCAGCGGCGAGCAGCCGCAGCAGGGTGGACTTGCCGGAGCCGTTCTCGCCGATGACGGCGGCCTTCTCACCCGGACGGACGGTGAAGCAGACCCGGTCGAGGACAGTCCGGGTGCCATAGGACTTGGTGACGTCCTTAACGGACAGCTGCGCCACGGCAGCGGGGGCGACGGTGGGCACGGCAGTATGGGCGCGTTCGCGCATATGACTTTCCCTGGGCATGCGAAGGGTCTACGGGCAGCAGAAACGGCGGCATCGGCCGTGCCCGGACTCAGACGAAGAAGAGGAAAGCCATGCCCCCACCATAACAAGACGAATCGTCTCGCCTCAATGCGTGCGTGTCGCGAAGTCCGTGATCCGCAGCACCCTCGTTCATCCGGGGGTGGTGAGGTCTGGGAAGCCCTCAGCCGCGCGGCGGCCCGTAACCGCCGCCTCCCGGGGTGCGGACGACGAGCACGTCCCCCGCCCCGACCTCGGCCGCGTCGCAGCCGGCAAGCCTGTCCAGCGAGCCGTCGGCGCGCTCGATCAGGTTCGCGCCGCACACGCCCGGCTCGCCGCCCGCCATGCCGTACGGCGGTACCCGCCGATGGCCCGTCAGCAGCGCCACGGTCATCGGCTCCAGGAAGCGGATGCGCCGGGTGACGCCGTGGCCGCCGCGCCATCGGCCGCGGCCGCCGCTGCCGCGCCGCACCTCAAAGGCGTCCACGCGCACCGGGTAGCGCCACTCCAGGACCTCGGGGTCGGTCAGCCGGGAGTTGGTCATATGGGTCTGCACGGCGTCCGCGCCGTCGAAGCCGTCCCCGGCGCCCGAGCCGCTGGCGACGGTCTCGTAGTACTGCACGCGGTCGTTGCCGAAGGTGACGTTGTTCATCGTGCCGGAGCCCTCGGCCTGGACGCCCAGCGCCGCGTACAGCGCGCCGGTGACGGCCTGTGAGGTCTCGACGTTGCCCGCGACCGTGGCGGCCGGGAGGACGGGCGCGAGCATCGAGCCCTCAGGGATGCGGACTTCGAGGGGCTTCAGGCAGCCGCTGTTGAGCGGAATGTCCTCGGCCACCAGCGTCCGGAAGACGTAGAGCACCGCCGCCATCACCACCGAGCTCGGCGCGTTGGCGTTGCCCGGCTGCTGCAGTGAGGTGCCGGTGAAGTCAAGCACGGCCCCGCGCGCCGCGCGGTCCACCCGCAGGGCCACCTCGATGACCGCGCCGCTGTCCGTCTCGTAGCGGTACGAGCCGTCCTTGAGATGCGCGACGATGCGGCGGACCGACTCCTCGGCGTTGTCCTGTACGTGTCCCATATAGGCGTGCACGACATCCAGGCCGAACTGTCCGATCATCCGGCGCAGTTCATGGATGCCCTTCTCGTTGGCGGCGATCTGGGCCCGCAGATCGGCGAGGTTGGCGTCGGGGGCGCGCGAGGGATACGGCCCCGAGGTCAGCAGCTCGCGGGTCTCGCGCTCGCGGAGCCGGCCGTCCCGTATCAGCAGCCAGTTGTCGAAGAGGACACCTTCCTCCTCGATCCCGCGGCTGAAGGCGGGCATCGAGCCGGGGGTGATGCCGCCGATCTCGGCGTGGTGGCCGCGCGAGGCGACGAGGAACAGCAGCTCCGCGCCCTGCTCGTCGAAGACGGGGGTGACGACGGTGACGTCCGGCAGGTGGGTGCCGCCGTGGTACGGGTCGTTGATGGCGTACACATCGCCCGGCCGCATCGCGTCCCCGTTGCGCCGCAGCACCTCTTTGATGGACTCGCCCATGGACCCGAGGTGCACCGGGATGTGCGGGGCGTTGGCGATCAGATTTCCCCCGGCGTCGAAGAGGGCGCAGGAGAAGTCCAGCCGCTCCTTGATGTTCACGGAGTGGGCGGTGTTCTCCAGGCGCAGGCCCATCTGCTCGGCGATCGCCATGAAGAGGCTGTTGAACACCTCCAGCATCACCGGGTCCACTTCGGTGCCGACCGCCACGGTGCGCGGACGCGGCCTCACCCGGGTGAGCAGCAGATGGCCGCGCTCGCCGACGGCGGCCCGCCATCCGGGGTCGACGACGGTGGTGGCGTCCGCCTCGGCGATGATCGCCGGACCGGTGACGGCGTCCCCGGAGCGCAGGCCGGCGCGCTCGTACAGCAGGGTGTCACGCCAGGCGCCCTCGGTGAACATCCGCACGGTCGCGTCCGGGCGTGGCGCGCCCGCGCGCGCCGGCCGGCCGTCCGCGTACCCGCCCGTGGGGGCCGTGGGGCCCGCCGCGCCGACGGCCTCGACCGACACCGCCTCGGCGACGAGCGGCTTGTCCATGGTGAAGGCGTAGCGCGCGCGATGCGCCCGTACGAACTCCTCGGCCATCGCCGCGACGGTGTCCAGGGGGACGGGGAGGGCGGAGTCGGTTCCCGCGTACCGCAGATGGACCCGGGCCGAGGTGGTCACGGTCTCCTCGGGGACGCCGTCCGCGCGCAGCTCGGCGCGCGTCCGCATCTCCAGCCCCGCGCAGGTCTCGCGCACCCGCGGCAGGGTGGCCTCGCTCAGCTCCGTCTCGAGGGCCTGCTCGCGCATGGCGGTGGCGTCGGCCACGCCGATGCCGTACGCGGAGAGCACGCCCGCGAGCGGCGGCACGATCACGGTGCCCACGCCGAGGGCGTCGGCGACCGCGCACGCGTGCTGGCCGCCCGCGCCGCCGAAGCTGGTGAGCGCGTAGCGGGTGACGTCGTGGCCGCGCTGCACGGAGATCTTCTTGACGGCGTTGGCCATGTTGAGCACCGCGATGTCCAGGAAACCGGCCGCGACCTCCTCCGGCCCGCGCCGGTCGCCCGTCGCCTCCGCGATCCGGCCGGCGAGCGCGGCGAAGCGGGTACGCACCGTCTCCGCGTCCAGGGGCTGGTCGCCGTGGGGGCCGAAGACCGCCGGGAAGTGGCCTGGCTGGACACGGCCCAGCAGCACGTTCGCGTCGGTGACGGTCAGCGGGCCGCCGCGCCGGTAGCAGGCCGGGCCCGGGACGGCTCCGGAGGAGTCGGGTCCCACGCGGTAGCGCCGCCCGTCGAAGTGGAGCACCGAGCCGCCGCCCGCCGCGACGGTGTGGATGTTCATCATCGGGGCGCGCATCCGCACCCCCGCGACCTCGGTGCCGAAGACCCGCTCGAACTCGCCCGCGTAGTGGGAGACATCGGTCGAGGTGCCGCCCATGTCGAAGCCGATGACCCGGTGGTGACCCGCCTCGCCGGAGGCGCGCACCATGCCGACCACCCCGCCCGCGGGCCCGGACAGCACCGCGTCCTTGCCCCGGAAGTGCGAGGCCTCGCGCAGCCCGCCGTTGGACTGCATGAACATCAGCCGGATGCCGCGCAGCTCGGCGGCCACGTCCTCGACATAGCGGCGCAGGATCGGGGAGAGATACGCGTCGACGACGGTGGTGTCGCCGCGCGGCACCAGCTTCATCAGCGGGCTCACCTCGTGTGAGCAGCTGACCTGTGTGAAGCCCAGCTCGCGGGCCACCGCCCCGACGGCCTGCTCGTGCGCGGTGTGACGGTAGCCGTGCACCAGCACGACGGCTGCGCTGCGGAAGCCGTCCCGGTACGCGGCGCGCAGCGCGTGTGCGGTGGCGTCCAGGTCCAGCTCGCGTACCACGCCACCGTGGGCGTCCACCCGCTCGGGCACCTCGACGACCCGGTCGTACAGCGCCTCGGGCAGCAGGATCCGGCGGTCGAACAGGCGCGGGCGGTTCTGGTACGCGATGCGCAGGGCGTCCCGGAAGCCTTCGGTGACGACCAGGACGGTCGGCTCACCCGTGCGCTCCAGCAGGGCGTTGGTGGCGACGGTGGTGCCCATCTTGACGACTGCGATCCGGTCGGCCGGGATGGGCTCGTCGGGTGCCAGTCCGAGCGTCAGCCGGATACCGGCGACGGCCGCGTCCGGGTAGCGCTCGGGGTCGTGCGAGAGCAGCTTGCGGGCCACCAGGCGGCCGTCCGGGCGCTTGCCCACGACGTCCGTGAACGTCCCGCCACGGTCGATCCAGAACTCCCAGCGTCCCGTCGTCACCCCGCCATTGTCGCCCCATTTGCCCCGTCGGCCCCGTCGGCCCGGGCGGCCCGGTCGGCGTGGCAGGCGTGGTCGGCGTGATCGGTGTCGTGGGGCCGGTGGGCGGTCCGTTCGTGCGTGATCGCCGCGAGGGCGGCGCGGGTCTCCCGGCGGTCCCGGGCGTCGAGCCGGTGGCCGGTGCCCAGCAGGGCGTGGCGGCACTCCAGCGCCGCCAGCCGGAGCAGGTCGGGCAGCAGGTCGGTGCAGCGGTCCGCGACCCAGCGGGTGCCGCGTGTCGCCATCCACCAGGTGCCGGAGAGGAGCGAGGGCGGCGGGCCGTCGAGCGCCTCGGCGGGCGGGTGGCCGGTGGCCAGCCCGCGCACGGTGAGGGCCGCGTGGAACTCCCGTGCCAGCAACCGGTGTCCGAGCTCGCTCGGATGCAGCCGGTCCACGCTCCACGCCGCCCGCTCGGCGACCCAGGTGTGGTCCGCAAGGTGTACGTGCACGGCCTCGTACCGCCGGGACAGTGTGTGCACGACGGTGTTCACGGCGCGCATCCGGCGGGCCAGGGGCCGGGCGAGGGGCGTCGGCAGCCCCAGCATCCGGCCGGGGTCGGGGAGACACGCGGTGAGCACCACGGCGCCCTCGGCGCGCAGCGTGCCGATGACCGTGTCGAGCGCTTCGGCGACCCGCCGGATGTCGAACGCGGCGCGGAGGGTGTCGTTCGCGCCGGCCACGACCGAGGCGAGGTGCGGTCGGGCGGCTCGGGCGGCGGCCAGCTGCCCGTCGACGACATCGGTGAAGAGCGCACCACTGCGGGAGACGTTGACGAGCTCCACGGCCCCCGGCCGGGACGCGAGCCCGCCCGCCAGGTGCACGGCCCAGCCGCGCCACCCCCCGCCGGGCGCGGGGTCGCCCATCCCCTCGGTCAGCGAGTCGCCGAGCGCGGCGAAGCGCAGGACGTGCGGTGAGCGGTCGACGACGGGCGGGCCCGGGGTCCGCGGCCGCTGTGCGGCCGGACGGCCGCTCGGCTCGTCCGGGACGCGCACCGCAGCGGCGGGCACGCCATCGCACTCGGCGACGACGGCCGGGGCGGCCGAAGCCGGCGGCCGTGGAGAGCGCGCCGGAAGCGGGCCCACGGTCAGGCCGCATGGTTCACCGTCCTGGCCGCCCTGCTCGGCCGCCTCCCCGCCCGGCCGCTCCCCGACGGCTCGCCGTACGGAGGTACGCGACGCCACCACGACGCCGTCCGGTGGGACCTCCCGGCCCTCCTGCCCGGCCGGATCCGCCGGTCCCGGGGCGCCCGGGCCCCGCACCACGGTCATGACCGCCGCCCCGCGCGGCCCGACCCCGCCGACATCGCCCCGCGAAACGCGGGGTGGTCGGCCGTGTCTTCGGGAGTGCCTGGCCGCGTTCGGGACGCGCGCCAAAGCGGCGGCCTGTTGGCCACGCCCCGCGCGCCCAGGTCGCGTCCGGGCGGCCTTCGAGGCCGGGACTCCCCCAGCCTTCCGCCGGGAGGTCCCTTCTGCGGCTGCCGCCGCAGGGCCCGCGGCGGCAGATGCTGGCGGCGCCCCCGGGCTCCGGCCGGGAGGTGCCCCCTCCGAGCGGTGGCCGGGAGGGGGCACCCCCCTGCGGTGGCCGGTGGAGGATCGCCCTCATACGGGGCGCTGCGGTCGACATGCCTCCCCCAGCTACCGCTGGGAGGTACCCCCTGCCGCGGCGCGGAGGGCGACTCGGACAACCCAGCCGGGGGCACCGCCGGCAGCAGCTCGGAGAGCCGCAACCGGCATCGCGGGCCCGAGAAGAGCGCCCGGACAGGGCCTGCGCAGCGGACGGTCCAACGCCGGGCGGCGCCGACGCGGCCCGCGCTCATCGCGCGGTCCCGGCGGCCGGGCCGACCGGCCGGCCGTCCGTGTGCGCCCCCTGCTCCGGGGAAGCGGCGTCACCGGTTCGGCCGTGAGCGGAGGCATCGCCGCCGGAGAACAGCCCGCCGTGGGCGGGCGGCGCGTCGTGGGCCGTGAGGAACGCGGCCACCGCCTGCGGCCAGCTGTAGCGCTCGGCGCGGGCACGGGCCGTCGCGCGGCGGGTGGGCTCGGGGCGGGACAGAACCTGTTCGACGGCGTCCGCGAACGCCGCGCCGTGGTCGGCCGCCGTCGCCCCCGCGGGACCGACGATGGCCGGGAGGGCGGACAGCTCGCTCACGACGACGGGCGTACCGCACGCCAGCGCCTCCAGCGCGGCCAGCCCGAAGGTCTCCGCGGGCCCCGGGGCGAGCACGACATCCGCGCCGGCCTGGAGCGCGGCGAGCGCGCCCCGGTCGGCGACATGGCCCAGAAAGGCGGCCGGGAGCCCCTCCGCGCGGGCGCGGGCCTCGAGGCGGGGCCGCAGGGGGCCGTCGCCCGCGACCACGAGCGCCGCGCGGACGCCCCGCCGGCCCAGCTCGGCGAGGGCGTCGAGCGCACGGCCCGGCCGCTTCTCGGGCGACAGGCGCGAGCACATCACCAGGAGCACCGCGGCGCCGCCCCGGTGCCGGTCGCGCAGCGCCGGGTCGCGGTGGGCCGGGTGGAAGTGGTCCAGGTCGACGCCCAAGGGGGCGCGTACGACATTGCGCGCGCCGATCCGTACAAATTCGCGCGCCGCCCACTCCGTCGTGCAGACGACGCGCGAATACGCCCGCGAGGTGCGCCGATTCAGCCGGTCGGCGGCTCGCCTGGCGGCGGCTTCGGGAACGCCCCAGGTGCGCAGCACACCGTCGGCGCTCTCGTGGGAGACCATCACGGAGGGCACGCGGGCGCGGCGGGCCCACTCCCCCGTCCACCTCAGGGTGGTCCGGTCGGACACCTCGAGCCGGTCGGGCGCGAGCCCGTCCAGCAGCCGGGTCAGCCGTCTGCGGTCGGTCAGCACGCGGTAGCCGCCCGTGCCGGGCACCTGGGGCCCCGGGACAGTGATCACCCTCCCCTGGGGGGTGAGCTCGTCCGAGGCCTGTGCGCCCGGCACGACCAGGACCGGCTCGTGCCCGGCCGCCCGGTAGCCCGCGCCGAGCTCGCGCAGCGCGGTGCGCAGCCCGCCGGAGGAAGGGGTGACGAAGTTCGCGAGCCTGACGATCCGCAGGGGTGTGCGGACACTGTTCGGGTCGTGGGCCGACGTGCCCGCCCGCGGCGGTGCGGCGCTCATGCCCCTCCCTCCCGCCCAGTCTTGGCGCGCCGGCTCATGCGGCCACCGCCGTGCGGGCCGCGAGCACCTCGGTGTAGTGCTCGATCAGCTGGTCGCCGACCGCCTCCCAGGTGCGGCCCTGGACCGCTTCGCGGCTGGCGCCGCCGAGCGCCGAGCGCAGCCGCGGGCCGGCCGCGAGGAGGGAGACGGCGTCGGCGATCGCGGTCGCGTCACGGGGCGGCACCAGCAGGCCGGTGCGGCCGTGGTCGACCAGGTCGAGCGGACCGCCGACGGCGGGGGCGATCACGGGGACGCCGCTCGCCTGGGCCTCCTGCACCGTCTGGCAGAAGGTCTCCTGCGGGCCGGTGTGCGCGAAGACGTCCAGGGACGCGAAGACGCGGGCGAGTTCGTCGCCGGTGCGACGCCCCAGGAAGCGGGCCCCGGGCAGCGCGGCGCGCAGCCCCGGCTCGCTGGGGCCGTCCCCGACGATGACCACCCGGACTCCGGGGAGCGCGCAGACCGAAGCGAGGAGCTCGACGTTCTTCTCGGGGGCGAGCCGGCCGACGTAGCCGACGATCAGCTCGCCGCCGGGGGCGAGGGTGCGGCGCAGCTCGGTGTCGCGGCGCTCGGGGGTGAAGCGTTCGGTGTCGACGCCGCGCGCCCACAGCCGGACCCGCGGCACTCCGTGGTCATCGAGGTCGCGGGCGGCGGCGGTGGACGGGGCGAGGGTCCGGTCGGCCGCGGTGTGCACGGCGCGTATCCGGCGCCAGGCCGCGCTCTCGCCCGCGCCGAAGTACGTACGGGCGTAGCCGCCCAGGTCGGTCTGGTAGACGGCGACGGCGGGGACGCGCAGCCGCAGCGCGGCGGTCATGCCGCGGGCGCCGAGGACGAAGGGGCTGGCGAGGTGGACGACGTCGGCGCGGTGGGCGGTCAGGGCGGCGGCGAGGCGTCGGCTGGGGAGGGCTACGCGCACCTGGGGGTAGCCGGGGAGGGGCAGGGAGGCGATGCGCAGGACGGGGTAGGGGCGGGAGGCGTCGGGGTCCGCCGGGCCGTCGTGCGCTGCGGCGGGCGCGATGACGAGCGGGTGGTGGCCGCGCCGGTGCAGGTGCCGGGCGGTCTGCAGGGCGCAGTGAGCGACGCCGTTGACGTCGGGCGGGAAGGATTCGGTGACGATGGCGACACGCATACCGGTGTTCTCGGCGTACGAAGGGTGGCCCCGGCATCGTGCAGCTTTCGGGACGTGGAACGTCCCATGAGCGTTAGGCCCTGCCTCCTCCGGTCTCCGCCGGCCCGCGATCTCCGCGCGCCCTGACGCCGCGGGCTGATCCGACGCGACGTCGCGGACCCGGCTCAGTCCTCGGGGCCGATGCGGCTGCGGACCGCCGTCTGGACCTCCGCCTCCTCCGCCGGGTCGGCGGCGAGTCTGCGGAGCTGCTCGACGACGCGGGCGTCGGCGGTGGTGGCGTGCCGGGCGGCCAGTTCGCGGGTGCTCTCCTCGCAGTCCCAGAGGCATTCGACCGCGAAGCCCGCGCCGAAGGACGGGTCGGTGGCGGCCAGAGCGCGCGCCGCTCGGCCGCGGAGGTGGGAGGAGGCGGTCTCGCGGTAGATGTGGCGCAGCACGGGGGCCGCGCAGACGATCCTCAGCCGTCCGGCGCCGTCGACGAGGGTCCACAGGGCCTGGGAGTCGGGGCCTTCGGCCCGGACCGTGCCGCGCAGGGCGGAGAGCACGAGGGGCGCGTCGTACTGGCCGCCCCGCGAGGCGAGCATGGCGGCGGCCGCGGCGCCGAGGGCGTCGGGGCGCTGGGCCCCGCGCCGGGCCCGGTCGAGGGCGACGATGCTGCGCATCCGCTCGAAGGCGGCGAGGGCCCCCTGGGAGACCAGCTCGGAGGCGGAGGGGTCGGTGACGGCGGCTTCGATCAGGTCGAGCACCTCCGGGTCGCCGGTCTCCGCGAGGTGTCGCAGCGCCGCGGCACGGGCCGCGTCGGGTGCGGCCGCGGCGGCGGCGAGGAGCTCGGGCCGGTCCTCGGGACCGGCGACGGCGGCCAGGCAGCGGGCCGCGGCGTCCGGGCGGCGGGCGCCGGGCCGCAGGTCGTCCTCCTGCTGAGCCCATAGGAGGACGTCGTGAACGCTCCAGCCGGGGCGCGGGCCCGAGGGGCGCAGCTGGCGCTGCCAGCGGTCGAAGGAGCCCTGTTCCTGGGCGGCGCGCACCCGGGCCCCGTGCCGGGGGTCGTCGGCCCACAGCCGCCAGGGCCGAGGTTCGTAGGCGCCGCGCACGGCGGCGGCGAGTTCGGCGTCCCCTTCGGAGGTCTCGGGGTATCTGGCGAGGACGGCGGGGGCGAGGGCGCGCAGTTCGGGGTCCTCGTCGCGCAGGGCCAGCTCATCCAGCGCCCACTGCCAGTTGCCGCCGGTCGCGACATAGCGGCGGAGGAGGCGCAGGGCGTCCTCGCGGCCGTACGAGGCGAGGTGGCCGAGGACGGCGAGGGCGAGGCCGGTGCGCTCCTCGGCGGTGTCGATGAGGTCGTCGGGGTCGAAGAGGTGCTGTTCGATCTCGTCGAGCCCGGCGTCGAGGTCGAGGCAGAGCCGGGCGTAGTACAAGGAGCGGTTCTCCACCTGCCAGTCACGCCGGGGGTCGCGCAGCACACAGTGGTGCAGTGCCGCGAGCGCCTCGGCCCGCGGCGCCGCGAGGGCGTGCAGGGTCCCGTCGCCGCGGCCTCGCTGGAGGAGGCCGAGCAGGGTGCCGCTGGGCGCTATGTCTGGATCGAACATGAGGTCAGCATCCGGTGCGGGGGGTTCGCTGGCAACGGGATTTCCGTCGATCGGCATTCTTGCCGGTGTCCAGGCGTGATATGCGCGATGAACGTGGATCAACGCCTTGGACCATGAGATCCCGAGCGCCGCAGCCTACCTGGAACAGTCGATTCCACCGAACCGCACCGACTTGCCCCGGACAGCCACTGGCATATGCCACAAGCACCACCGTATCGGGTATTGCCAAACCGCTTACGCAACGTCGCAGCCTGTGCAAGAGTCGTAACCGGTCCCACCCTCACGACCCGGCCACGCCGTGCCCGTATCGGAGAACGTCATGCCGCCCCCCCGCTCCGCGGACCATTCCGCAGCCCAGCCTCCCCAGCCTCCCTGGGACACGGTCGACGCGCTCATCTCGCAGACCCGGCGGCTGCGCGGCGGCGTCGACGCCGTCCGCCGGGACACCACGGCGGACATCGACCATACGGACGACCCCCAGCTGCGCTGGCAGCGCGCGCTGTGCGATCTGGCCGTCCATCATCTGGACGACCTGGGCCACCATCTGGACCAGCTGCGCGAGGGGCTGCCCACCGACCCGGCCGAGGCCGAAGCGCCCTCGGAGGTGGAGACGGCGACAAATGGGGGGCCCGGCGCACGCTCCGCCCCCGAACCGCCCCCGCCGCCGGGCTCCGCCTACGCCACGCCCGCGCGGGACGCCGGGCCCCAGGGGCACGGCTCGCTGCTGAGCCGGGTCGGCAGCGCCGAGTGGGACCTCCTCACCGACGCCGTGACCTGGTCCGACGAGCTGTACCAGATCTTCGACCGGGCCCCCGAGGACGGCGGGCTGACCCTGGACGAGCTGCCCTCCTGGGTGTTCTCCGAGGACCAGCCGACCCTGACGGCGCTGGTCACCGACTGTCTGGTCGACGGCAAGCCGATCGACGGGGAATTCCGCGTCGTGCGCGCCGACGGCGTGGTGCGCACGGTCCACATGTCGGGCGAGCCCGTGCTCGACGACGACGGCAGCACCGCGTCCATGTGGGCCGTGCTGCGGGACGTCAGCGAGCTGCGGCGCAGCGAGCGGGCGGTGCGCGAGACCCGTGACTCGCTGCGGCGGCAGCGGCACATCGCGCAGACCGAGCGCCGGGTGGCGGTCGAGCTGCAGGAGGCCGTGCTGCCCGTGTGGCGCGGCTCCCCGCGGCTCTCCCCGGGGGGCGCGACCGCCCTGGACCTCGCCGCCCACTACTTCCCCGCCTCGACCAGCACGCAGATCGGTGGCGACTGGTACGACGCGCTCGAGCTGCCCGACGGCCGGACCCTGCTCAGCGTCGGCGACCTCACCGGCCACGGCGTGGCCGCCACCTCCGGCGTGGCCATGCTGCTCGGCGCGGTGCGCGGCATGGCGGTGGCCGGAGTGGAGCCGGGCGCCCTGATGGGCTGGCTCAACCAACTGCTCGACGCCTCCGCGCAACCCGCCCTGGGCAGCGCCGTGTGCGGCCGGTACGACCCCGTCACCCGCACCCTGGAGTGGGCGCAGGCCGCGCACCCCGCCCCGCTGCTCTTCCGCGACGGGACGGGGCGCGCCCTCCAGCCACCGGAGGGTGTACTGCTCGGCGCCACGCCGGGCGCGACATACACCCAGCACGGCGAGCGGCTTGAGCCCGGCGATCTGCTGGTGCTGCACACCGGAGGGCTCTGGCCGTTCGGCGCGGATGCCGACGGTGACGTGGGGGCCGAGCGGCTGCTCGGGCTCGCACCGCGGTTCGCCACCGCTCGCAGCGCACAGGAGTGCGTACGGGCCGTGGTGGAGGCGTTCGAGGACGAGCGGCGTGAGGACGACGCGTGCGTTCTGATCGCGAGGATCAGCTCATAGCGCGTCAGCCGATCGCGCGGGTCTGCTCGTAGCGCGTCAGACGACGGCCGTTCTGCCGTCGCCGCCCGGTGTTCCGCCGCCCGGTGTCTTCGAACCGGAACCCTTGGGCCCCAGCCCTTTCGGCGCCCGGTGCTCGATCTCCTCGCGCAGTCTCTGGATATCGAGGCGCGTGGAGTACCGGCCGGTGAGCCGGTACATCTCGCGCAGCCGGTCCCAGGTGCGGTGGGAGGAGTTGTGCTCGATGGTCAGCAGGGCCAGGCGCGCGTACTTGTCCGCCTGCTCCGGATCGTCGCCGAGGAAGCACGCCGAGGCGATCGAGATGTGGTCGAAGATCTGCGACCGGTCGCGGCCCTCCTCCCGCATCCGCAGCCCCTCCTTGGCATGCTGCTGCGCGACCGCCGCGGCACCGGACTCATGCTCCGCGAGCGTGCGGTAGACCAGCCCCTCCATGCCGTGCAGATCCGCCTCGTTGAACAGCTGCATCCAACTCGGCGGCGGCACATCCCCCTTGTCCGAGACGAACAGCTCCTCCGCCTGGCCCAGGGTGCGGCGCACCGCCTGGCCGTGGCCCATCGACGCCTGCGCCCAGGCCTCGATGGTGCAGAACATCGCGCGGGTGCGGGGCAATACCTCCTCGCCCGCACCGGACTTGGCGAGTTTCATCAGATCGAGTGCGTCGTCCGGCCGGCCCAGGTGGACCATCTGCCGGGCGGCGCGGGACAGCGCCTCGCTCGCCCGGGGGCGGTCGCCGCCCTCACGGGCCGCGTGCGCGGCGATGAGGAAGTACTTCTGGGCAGTGGGCTCCAGGCCCACATCATGGGACATCCAGCCGGCGAGCACGGCCAGATCGGCCGCGACGCCCCACAACCGGCGCTGCAGCGCCGGGGGGTGGCGGTAGGCGAGCATCCCGCCCACCTCGTTGAGCTGGCCCACCACGGCCTTGCGCTGCAGTCCCCCGCCGCGGGCGGCGTCCCAGGCACGGAAGATGTCGACCGAGTGTTCCAGCGCGTCGATCTCCTGGGAGCCCACGGGGGCCGCCTCGTAGCGGTCGAAGCCGGCGAAGTCCGCGGACAGCGGATCGTCGGCACGGGGGGCGTCGGTGGCCAGAGTCGGGTCACTGTGCAGCCAGTCGTGCATGGCACCGGTGATGGCTGATCCTGCGGCGAGCGCTGCGCCCGCACCCACCAAGCCGCGTCGGTTGAACATAAGGTCCATTCCCGTGAATTCGGTGAGGACCGCGGCCGTGGACTCGGGCGCCCAGAGCAGCCCGTCCGCGGACTGCCCCTTCCCCGCGCGCCCCTGCCGTGCGAACCCGAGGTCCTCGATGGTCACGACTCGACCGAGGCGCTCGGTGAACAGGGCGGCCAAAACCTTGGGCACGGGATCGCGCGGTATCTCACCGGTGTCGATCCAACGCCGCACCCGCGAGGTGTCGGTCGCCAGCTGCGGATGGCCCATGGCCGCCGCCTTCCGGTTCACGAGCCTCGCGAGTTCCCCCTTGGACCAGCCGGCGAGGCCGAACAGGTCCGAGAGACGGGTGTTGGGTTCCCTCGTCACGTCAAGCCCCCAGGTTCTCGGCTGACTTGACAGTAACCGGCCTGTCACGGCCCGTGCGACTATTCGCCAGGGTTCGCCAGGGTCCGCCAGATGGTGTGCCACCCGCGGGCGGGTGTGGTGTAGGACCGCGCCACCCGGCCCGGCGGACCGCATTCCCCAGGGTGCGGTCTCACCCCGGGGCCGGGAGGCGCGCGACTCGTCGGCACGCGAAGGGATCTGTATTGTCCATGTACGCAGCATCGTCCTCCGTGTCCGCCCCACCCCGGCCGTACCGTCGGCAGCCGCCCGGCGCCGGGCCGTTCCTGGATCCCGCCCTCGGCGGGCGAGCGAGGCGGGCCCCGGGCCCCGGCCCGCTGAGCGGGAGACTCGACATGTCCGGCCCGCAAGGAGCACAGCTGCGCACGGCGATCGCGTCGGTCCACCGCATCTGTCCGGAGTTCAACCCCGTCCAGGTGCTCCGGCGCAGCGGGCGGTCCGTGCTCCTGGTCGGCACCACCGGCCGCAGCACCGCGGTCGCCAAGTGCCTGTTGGACCACTCCCCGGCCTGGGCCGAGCGGTTCCGGCGGGAAATAGCGATGTACCGGGCGTTCGTACGCCACCGGCCGCCGGTCCGGGTGCCCCGGCTGATCGCGGCGGACCCGGACAACTGCACCCTGGTCATCGAGCGGATGCCCGGGCGCGTGGCGGCGTCCCAGCGCCACCCCACCGAGCCGCCGCCGCGCGCCGATGTGCGGGCCGCGCTCGGCGCCATCTGCCGGATCAATCTGTGGCGGCCGCCCGCCGATCTGTTCGACGCGCCGATCGACTACGCGGCCCGGCTGACGCGCTACCACGAGCTCGGGCTGCTCACCGACCGGGACATGGGCGATCTGCGCAAGCTGCTGCGCGGTCTCGTGCACACCTCCGGCCGCCAGAGCCAGTTCTGCCACGGCGACGCATTGCTGAACAACATCCTGCTCTCGCCGGCCGGGGCGGCGCTCATCGACTGGGACCACGCGGGCTGGTATCTGCCCGGGTACGACCTGGCCACGCTGTGGACCGCGCTCGGGGACGCCCCGGGGCCGCGGCGCCAGATCAGCCAGCTGGCGCAGGCCGCGGGGCCCGACGCGCGGGACGCCTTCCTGGTGAATCTGATGCTCGTACTGACGCGGGAGATCCGTCAGTACGAAACCGCCGTGCAGCGCACCATGCACGACCCCGCCCCCCTGGCTCCGGGCGCGGTCGGGGCCGGTGAGGAGCAGCGTCTGCTGCTGCGTCGCCTGCACGACGACTGCTCCCTCGCACGGCGCGCCGTGCGGGCCGCGGTCGGGACCCGTTGAGCCGCGGGGGCGCGTCACAGGTCCAGACCAGTGACGCGCCGCAGGCCCGTCCGCCCGTGCCGGGCAACCCGAGCTCCAACAAAGGGGCGCAACCGCGGCACGGGCGTTGACGTGCGAACACCTGGGCGGGCGAGCATGATTGACGGATCGCCTGGCACCGGATACCTCTAGGTGGGCTCGGCCGTGCACCCACGACCAAGCGCACGCTCGGCCCGTCTTAGAGGAGGCTGCAATGCGAGGATCCGCTCAGGACAGCGCGCACGACCCGAACAGACCGGCGTCCGGCCCCACGCGACGGACCGCCCTGCGGACGGCCGGTGCCGCCGCGTCGGCCGCCTTTCTCCTCCCCCTCGCGGCTGAGGCCCCGGCCGCCCTGGCCGATGAGCACCGGTCCGGGAGCGACGCCCTGCAGCGGGCCTTCGCCGCCGCGGCAAAGGAGTACGGCGTCCCGCTGAGCGTACTGCTGGGCGTGTCGTATCTGCAGTCGCGCTGGGACGGCCACGGCGGCGCGCCCAGCGTCACCGGCGGCTACGGCCCCATGCACCTCACCGACGCGACCACCGCCCTGACCCGCACACCGCACCACAGCCACGGCACCGAGGACGCGCGCGGCGACCTGGCGCGCCCCCTTGAGGTGCCCGGCACCGAGGTGCCCCAGCCGCGGCAGCTGCCCGCGCGGCTGCGCACCCTGGAGCGGGCCGCCGAGCTGACCGGGCTGTCCCCCGAGGCGCTGCGCGGCGACGAGAGGGTCAACGTGCGTGGTGGCGCGGCCCTGCTGGCCGCCGAACAGAAGAAGCTGGGACTGCCGCAGAGCCAGGACCCGGCCGACTGGTACGCGGCGGTGGCGGCCTACTCCGGCTCCGACAACGCCACGGCGGCCGCCGTCTTCGCCGACGACGTCTTCGAGGTGATCCGCGGCGGCGCGGCGCGTACCACGGGCTCGGGCGAGGCGGTCTCGCTTCCGGCCGCGCCCGAGGTGTCCCCCGACACCCGGCAGCTGCGGGCGCTGGGGCTGCCGTCCGTCGCGCGGGATCCGAACGTCGACGCTCCCAAGGGCGTCTCCTGCGAGTGGATCCCGGCACCGTACGAGCAGTTCGGCGACAACGACTACGGCAACCACGACCTGGGCAACCGCCCCGAGTCCCAGAGCATCGACTACATCGTCATCCATGACACCGAGGGCACCTGGGACGTCTGCCTCAAGCTGATCCAGGACCCGACGTATGTGTCCTGGCAGTACACCCTGCGCTCCGCCGACGGGCATATCGCGCAGCACATGGCGCTCAAGGACGTCGGCTGGCACGCGGGCAACTGGTACGTCAACGCGAAGTCGATCGGCCTGGAGCACGAGGGCTTCCTCACCGCCCCCGACGCCTGGTACACGGAGGCGATGTACCGCGCCTCGGCCCGGCTGGTGCGCTATCTCGCCCGGAAGTACGACATCCCGCTGGACCGCCAGCACATCCTGGGCCATGACAACGTCCCCGGCACCACCACCCCGAACATCAAGGGGATGCACACCGACCCCGGCCCGTACTGGGACTGGGCCCACTACTTCACCCTTCTGGGCGCGCCCTTCCACGCCACCGCGGGTGCGAGCGGCGGGCTGGTCACCATCCGCCCCGACTACGACACCCACCAGCCCGTGTACACCGGCTGCGACACCGCCGGACAGCCGTGCGCCCCGCACGGCTCGGGCGCGGTGCGGCTGCACACCGCGCCGAGCGCGGACGCCCCGCTGGTCAAGGACATCGGCCTGCGCCCCGACGGGGCGGACTCCACGACCGGTGTCAACGACACCGGCGCCCGCGCATCGACCGGCCAGCGGTTCGCGGTCGCGGAGCACCAGGGCGACTGGACGGCCATCTGGTACCTGGGGCAGAAGGCCTGGTTCGAGAACCCCAAGAGCCGGCCGACCGCGGTGAACGGGAAGGGCCTGGTCGTGACCCCCAAGGACGGCGCGGCGGACGTGCCGGTGTACGGCCGCGCCTACCCGGAGCAGGAGGCGTACCCGGAGGGTGTGCCGGTGCAGGCCGTCTCGCCGCTGCCGTACAAGCTGCTCGCGGGGCAGCGGTACGCGCTGGGGCTGAAGACCCAGGGCGAGTATCTGTGGGCGACCACCTTCGACCCGGCCGGCCACAAGGTGGTGCGGGGCCAGGACACGTACTACCAGATCCAGTTCGGGCACCGGGTGGCGTTCGTACGGGCCGCCGATGTGCGGATCGAGCGCTCCGACCGGTAGTCGCGAGCTCGCTTCGGGCGCGCTTCAGCCGCGTGCGGTGAAGGTGTAGGTGTGGCCGCCGAGGGCCGCGAGCGTGACGCGGCATCCACCACGCCGTGGTGGCTCTGCAGCAGCATCTCCGCGACTCCGGCGGCGGCTCCGAAGTTGCCGTCGATCTGGAACGGCGGGTGGGTGTCCCACAGGTTGGGCAGCGTGGAGTGGATCAGCTGCTCGGCGAGCAGCCGGTGTGCGCGGTCGCCGTCGCGCAGCCGCGCCCAGAAGTTGATCTTCCAGGCCTTGCTCCAGCCGGTGCCGCCGTCGCCGCGCGCCTCCAGCGACACCCGGGCGGCGTCCGCCCAGCGCGTCCCCGGCTGGATCTGCCGCCCGGGGTGGAGGGCGAAGAGGTGGGAGGCGTGGCGGTGGTCGTCCTGCGGGTCGTCCAGATCGGCCTTCCACTCCTGCAACTGCCCCAGGAGCCGATGCGCAGCCCCGGGTCGAGGGCGTCCAGGGCGCGCTGGAGGTCATCGCAGAAGGTGGGGCAGGCGGGGTGAGCGGGGTCGTCGGGGTCGTCACCGAGCGCATGGGCCGCCTCCAGGGTGGCGGCGAACAGGTCGTGGACGATCTGCTGGGACATCGAGGCGCCCGCGGTGAAGTCGCCGTGCTCGGGCGAGTAGCTCGGCGTCACCACGAGCGTGCCGTCCCTGGGGTCGGTGCGCAGGGAGTCGAGCCAGAACTCGGCGGCCTCGCGCATCGCCGGATAGGCCACCTCGCGCAGGAAGCCGGTGTCGAGGGTGAAGCGGTAGTGCTCGTAGAGGTGGTGGACGAGCCAGGCGGCGGCCCCGGGGAACCAGAACGCGGTCGGCCAGTCGTGCACGCCGGTGAAGCCGTACGGATTGGTCTCGTTGTGCACCACCCACCCGCGCGCGCCGAACATCCGCCGCGCCGAGCGGCGGCCGGGGGCGCGCAGGGCGGTGATGAAGCGGTGCAGGGGCTCGGTGGTCTCGGCGAGGCCCAGCAGGTGGGCCGGCCAGTAGTTCATCTGGAGGTTGATGTTGGTGTGGTAGTCGCCGGACCACGGCGGGGCGGTGCTGTCGTTCCACAGGCCCTGGAGGTTGGCCGGGAGCGCGGAGCCGGGCCGGGAGGAGGCGATGAGGAGATAGCGGCCGTACGCGACGTACAGCGTCTCCAGCGCCCGGTCGGCCGGGCTGTCGCCGCCGGTGTACCGGGCCAGCAGCCGGTCGGTGGGCTCCTCGGCCGGGGCCTGCCCGCCGAGGTCGAGGGACATCCGGTCGAACAGCCTCCGGTGGTCGCGGACATGGCGTACGACGAGCGACTGGTAGCGCTCGCGCGCGGCGGCGTCCACGGCCTCGGTGGCCGCCCGGTGGGGGTCCGCGCCGCGGTAGCGGGGGTAGGTGTCGGCGTAGTCCGTGCCGGCCGCGAGGACGAACCAGGCGCCGTCGGCGCCCGCGACGGTGAGCGTTCCGTCGTCCCCGGCGGTGACGGTGCCGCCCTGGGCCACGATCCTCACCTGGGCCTCGAACCGCAGCCCGCCCTCCGCCAGGGCGCCGCGCACGGTCAGCCGTCCGCCCTCGGCCGTGACCCGGTGGTCGGCGCGCGGTGAGGTGTAGCGAAGGGTGAAGCCGACCGCGCCGGGGCGGTCGGCGCTCAGCCGTCCGGCAATCACCCCATCGGGGTACGACGCGAAGAACTCCCGTTGATGACGCATCCCTTGGGCGGTGTACACCACGGTCGCGATGCCGTTGCGCAGGTCGAGCGCGCGGCGGTAGCCGTCGGGGGCCTCGGGCGCGCCGGGCAACTCCAGCCACAGGTCGCCGAAGGTCTGGTAGGCGCCGTAGCCGGTCCTGGCCCGGCCGAGCCGGGCCGCCACCTCGGCGGGGTCGGCGGCGCCGTCCTCGTCGATCCGCCGCTGGACCGCCTCCAGCGCGCCGGGCCTGGGCTCGTGCCAGTCGCCGAAGTCATAGCCCGGCACGCCGGGGCCGCCGGTCCACAGGCTCTTCTCGTTGAACTGGATGCGCTCGCGGGCGAGCCCGCCGAAGACCGTCGCGCCGAGTGTGCCGTTGCCGAGGGGCAGCGCCTGGCTCTCCCAGGGGGCACCGCCCAGCGCTTGCCGGGGGATCTCGGAGGGCCTGTCGTACCAGAGTGTGTCGCACAAGCTGTCACACGAGGACGTCTCGTCCGGGTGTGCGTGGTGGAGCCGCATCGCCACCCCCCTCGGTGCGACGGACCGTGCTGTCGGGCCTCAGCCCTGCTGGAACATCTCCGCGGGCAGCGGCTTGAGCAGCCGGTAGAGGTCGTCGGTGATGGGCCGGTCCCAGCTGGCGATGGTGACCAGGACACCGTCGCTGCGGTCGAACTGGGCACAGGCGATGCGGCCCTCGGAGAGCTTGATGCGGCGGACGATGAGGAGGTTGTCCTCGTGCATGACCGGGGTGTCCTCGGTGTCCACCACATGGACCGGCTCGTCGTTTCCGAGGGCCGCCAGCAGCTGCGTCACCTCGAACGGAACCTGCCCCTCGGCCAGCTCGCGAGCCGGGGACCCCTCGGGCAGATTCCCGATGATCATCGCGGGGCCGCGCCCGCCGAACAGGTCGTAGCGCAGGAAGACGCCCTGGCAGCTGCCGTCGGGCGCGGGCAGCAGCCCGGCCCCGAGATCGCCGGGCCAGTCCCCCGGGTCCATGGCCAGGACGTCGAAGTCCGGACCGGTGGGCGTGGCAGGGCTGCGGCGGCGGAGGAACGACATGCGGACATGGTACGTGCCCCGGCGCCGGAATCCGCCCTGGGGAGCGGCAAGGCGGCGGCCCCGCACCGGCTGCCCCACGCCGCCGCCCGCGCACCGGCGCACGCGCGCCGACGGCCCCGCACCGACGGACGCGCGCGCCGGGCGGCCCGGGTCAGCGTCCGGACACCGGGCGCGGGACGCGGGCACCGATGGCGAGGCCGGACGCGGCGCCCAGGACCTTGGCCAGCCCGGTGCGGTCGGTGCCCACCTTGCGGTAGACGCCGGACAGCACCTGGGCCACCTCGCGCTCCTCCAGGCCCAGCTCGTCGCCGATCCGGTCGTCGGCCCAGCCGAGGGCGGCCCGCTCGGCGGCGGCCTGTTCCTGCGAGGTGAGCGGGGAGCCGTGGTCGGCGCGCAGCTGCAGCGGGCGCAGCCCGGTGGCGGACAGCTCGTCGCGGGCCCGCGCCGCGAGCGCGTCGGCCCCGCACCGCACCGCGCCCTCCAGCCCGCGGTAGAGCCGCTCCCCGGCCTCCTGCGGCAGCCCGATCCGGCGCAGGGCGGCGCCGTGGTCGACCTGGGCGACGGCCAGGTCGTAGGCGGACGGCGAGCGTTCGAGGTGGTCGACGGCCTCGGCCAGCAGCCTGAGCCGCTCCGGCCCCTGGGCCACGAGGCCGGCGGTGTGCAGCGGCCGGCCGATCATGGAATGGGCACCGAACTGGCGGGCGCGGCGCACCGCGTCCCGGGCCACCTCGGCGGCCTGCCGTGGCTCGGTGAGCGCCAGGGCCTGGGCCAGGTGCAGCTGCCAGGGGCACCAGGCGGGGTTGCGCATACCGCGCCGGTCCATCCGGTGGCCGACCTCGGCGAGCCGCTGCCGGGCCTCGCTGTGCATATTGCGGGCCAGCAGCAGTTCGCCGCGTACGGTCGGCGCGTCCGGACACAGCAGTGCCTGGAGGACGTTCCCGCCGCAGGAGTGCTCGGCGGCGAACTCGTGGGCCTCCTCGACGCGGCCGCGGCCGAGCAGGGTCTCGAGGAGGGTGCCGACGGCGGTCCAGTGGGCGGGCGTCTCCGGCCCGACCAGGTCGGCGATCCGCAACCCCTCGCGGGCGAGTTCCTCGGCCTCGGCGAGCGCCCCGCGGCGGTAGCGGACATAGCCGAGGAGCGTCAGGCCGAACGCCAGGTGCGCGCCGCGCCAGCCCTTGCGCTCGCACTCCGCGACGCCGTCCGCGAGCAGCTCCTCGGCGCGCCCCGGCTGGTCGCAGTGGAGGAAGGTCAGGGCGACCAGGATGGGCACCTCGAAGCCCCACTCGTCGTCGGTCCAGCTCAGGCCGTCGCCCAGGGCTTCGTCGGCGTAGCGCAGGGCGGTGGCGGCCGGTTCGCCGCGGGTCATCGCGTCGAAGGCGCGCAGGCCCCGCAGATAGCGCTCGGCCATGCCACGGCCCGAGAGCCGGTCCACCAGCCGGGCCAGCCGGCGGGAGCGGGCGGGCGAGTCCTGACCGTCGGCGCGGAACATGTTCCACATGATCTGTTCGGCCTGCATCCGCAGCCGGGTGCGGGCGCTGGTGGCCCGCCCGGCCCCGGCGGCCACGACCTGCGCGGCCTCCTCCATGCGGCCGCTGTGGCCGTACGCCTGCGCCAGCCGGTAGGTGACCGACTCGCGCAGGTCGGGGCCGAGCGCGGGCTCCTCCAGGGCGGCCCGCAGGTGGTTGACGGTGACGGCGGGCTCGCTGAGCTGGGCGGCGCAGCCGAGTTCGTAGAGCAGGGCGGGCCGCTCCTGCAGCGAGGGCGGTTCGCGCAGCGCCCGGGCGAGGCAGCGGCGCGCGGCGTCGGGCGCGCCGGCCCGCAGGTACTCCCGCGCGGCCGCGCGCAGATGGCGCACCACCCAGGGGTCGGCCTCGGGGTGCAGCTCCAGCAGATGCCGGCCGGCTGCCCCGGAGCCACGGCCCGCGGCCAGGACCGTGGCGGCGGCGCTGCCGTGCATGGCCACGCGCAGGGCGCCCGGGATCGCGCGGTAGACGGCGGTGGCGATGAGCGGATGGAGGAACTCCAGCGATTTCGGCTCGGCCGGCCTCGGGAGCGCTTCGTCTCCTGTCGGCGGTCGCCAGGGCCGATCCTCCGGTGCCGGGCGCGGCGGGGCGAAGATGCGGGCGTCGGCCAGCCGTGGGGCCAGCTCGGCGATCTCGGTGGTGGACAGGCC
The DNA here is from genome assembly GCF_033793745.1 of Streptomyces sp. ME19-01-6. Classification (NCBI taxonomy): domain Bacteria; kingdom Bacillati; phylum Actinomycetota; class Actinomycetes; order Kitasatosporales; family Streptomycetaceae; genus Streptomyces; species Streptomyces sp. ME19-01-6. Next base: position 189,164 of record NZ_JARAXF010000008.1, read on the forward strand.
CGCGACATCCGAGGCCAGGGCCGGGGTGGCCTCGCTGCCGAGGACCGCGACGGCCCAGGCGAGCCGGACGGCGGCGGTGCCGAGCCGGGTCAGCCGGTCGTTGAGGCCGCTGTCCTTGGCGGAGACCAGCTCGCGCAGATGGGTGAGGTTGACCGACTGCGGTTTCAGATCGCGCTCGCGGACCTTGGCGGTGAGCTCGACGACCTCGAAGGGGTTGCCGCCGGTGACCGCCCAGCACTCGCGGCAGAAGGACTCGTCCGCCTCCGCGCCGAGCACCTCGCGCACGATCCGGCCGACCGCGCCCGGGGTGAGCGGCGCCAGCGGCCGGGGCCGCGATCCCTGGCGCTCGGTGAGCCCCCGCAGCGCGGCGGCGTCGGCGGACAGCTCCTCGGGGCGGTAGCCGACCGCGAGCAGCATGGGCAGGTCCACGGCGCGGGGCGCGAACCGGATGAGCCAGTCGAGGGATTCGGTGTCGGCCCAGTGGGCGTCGTCCAGGATCATGACGACCGGGGCCTGCTGGACGGCGAAGCGGGTCACCAGCCAGTCCAGGCCGTCCCGCACCCCGTGCGGGTCGGGCGAACCGCCGTCGGCGGAGACCACCAGGCCCACGGCGGGCGCGACGATGTCGTACCAGCCGCCGAGGATCTTGCGGTGGGTCTCCTCGCCGGTCGCCGCGAGCACGGGCTGGAAGAGCTGGCGCACCACGTGGAAGGCGACGCCCTGCTCCTGCTCGCCGGCGCGCGCGGAGAGCACCGTGCAGCCGCGGGCGGCGGCCCGCCGCCGGACCTCGCCGAGCAGCGCGGTCTTGCCGGCGCCGCCGGGCCCCGCGAACGCGATGACCCCGCCGGTGCGCGGCCCGGCCGGCTCGTCGGCCGGATCCCCGCACAGCTCGGTCAACGCGACGTCCACCGCGCTGAGTTCGGACTCCCGCTCCAGCAGCGTCCGGCGCCCCCGGCCCTGTCGTGTCATGTTCTCCGCCACGCTCGTACCCCTTCGGCAGGTACAGCTGAGCGTAGCCCGCCCGGGACGCTCCGTAGCGCCGTTGGGGGGAATTTTCTGGCGGCATTGCCATTGGCACACGCCAATTCGACAGGCGCCCTATCGAAGGGGCCAGGGGCCGCGCCACCATGTCCGGGTGCAGCGAGGACCGTGGCGCGGAGGGGGCCGGTCCCTGGCGCCGACGCGGTCCCGTATGTCCTTGAGGGGGCGGATACGGACCATGGACACGGCAGGTTCACCACCACCACCGTCAGCCCGGCCGGCGGCGCTCTTCGGCTGCCCGGCAGCCGATCTGATCAGCCCCGACGCCGAGGCCGCGCGGCGGCACACCATCCAGTGGCTGTCGCGGTACGGGGTCTTCCAGGGGGACGCGTCGGTGGCGGAGTACGACGCGCTGCGGTTCGATCTGCTGGCGGCGCACTTCTACCCGGGCGAGACGGGCGCCGACCTGGCCTTGGCCAATGACCTGTGCGGGTGGTACTTCGTCTTCGACGACCAGTTCGACGGGGAGCTGGGATGCCGTCCCCGGGAGGTGTCACGGCTGCTGGACGCCATCGTCCGGGCGACAAAGGAGGCGGAAGCGCCGGCCGGGAGGGCCACCGGGCACACCCCCGGCGGCCCTCTCGTCGAGAGCTTCCGCGACCTGTGGCGGCGCATTCACCACGGCAGGCCGCGGGCATGGCGGGAACGTTTCCGCCACCACTGGATGGAGTATCTGCACTCCTACCACCGCGAGGCGCTGGGCCGCACCGGGAGCCGCCCGCGCTCGGTGGAGGCGGTGCTGGCCCTGCGCCGCCACTCGATCGGCGTGCAGCCGTGCCTGGACCTCAACGAGCGGTTCGGCGGATACGCCCTGCCGGAGGCGGTGCACGGCGGCTTCCCGCTCGTGCGGATGCGGGAGGCCACCGACGATGTGGTGGTCTTCACCAATGACATCGTCTCCCTCGCCAAGGAGCTGGCCGCCGGGGACGTCCACAACAGCGTGATCGTCCAGCGGGAGCTCACGGGCGGGACCCTGGAGGAGGCCGTGGGGCATATCGCCGGCCTCGCCGACGCCCGCTACCGGTGGTTCGAGGAGACCGCCGCGCGGCTGCCCGCGCTCCTCGCCGGGGTCGGGGCGGACACCCTGCGGCACGTCACGCACTACGTGGACGGCATGCGGCATGTGATGCGGGGCAATCTCGCGTGGTCGTACCAGACGGCCCGGTACGACGAGCGCGGCATCGCGGCGGTGAGCCGCGGGCGGCAGCGGCCCTGGGCGGGGCTCGGCATGTGCGTGGCGCCGGCGTCCTGACGGCCAAGTCCTGCCGGCTCCAGCTCTGTCCCAGGACTCCGTTCCAGGACTCCGTTCTAGGACTCGGCCCGGTGGCGGCGGTGATGGCGGGCGACGCGGGCGCGGTTGCCGCAGGACGGCTTGCACCACTCCTGGCGGGGATGGTCCTTGACGAAGTAGCGCACACAGCGCGGGGCGGGGCAGGCCCGCAGCCGCTCGCGCTCCGGCCCGGCGAGAAACCCGATGGCGTCGCGGGCGAGCGCCGCCACCAGCCGGTCGGCGTCGGTGAAGCCCGGCGGCCGGGCGGCGCGGACCACGGGGGCACCGCCCTCGGGCCACTCCAGGCGCGGGGCACCGGGCGCCCGGGCCGCCGCCGCGTTCAGCCGTGTCACGGCGAGCTCTTCGGGTAGCAGCCGGTGGGCGTCGGCGGAGCTCGGCGGGCCGGGCCGCACCGCGCGGGCGAACAGGGCACGGACGGCGGCGCGCAGATCGCGTACGGCGTCGAGCGCGGCCGCGTCCGCGGTGAAGTCCTGGGCGTCCAGCGCGTCCCGCAGCGGCTCGGCCAGCTCGCGCACCCAGGCGGTCAGCCCTTCGGGCGCGGTCAGGTCGTCGGCCGCCCCGCCGTTCCCGTCGTGGCGGATGGTGACGGCGAGCGCGAGGGCGAGTCGGTCATCGGACATGGGGTTAATGGTAGCCTCCCGATCCAACCATTAGCCCCTGGGGGACGCATGGACGAGACGAACACGAACACAGACGCGGGCACGGCCGCCGACGGCGCGGCGCGGGTGGTCGCCGCCGTACTCGCCGGACACCAGCGGCTGCGCACCCTGCTGGACGGCCTGACCGAGGCCGCGGCACACGAGCCGAGCGCGCTGCCCGGCTGGAGCCGCGCGCATGTGCTGGCACACATCGGGGGCGTCGGGTCGGCGCTCGCCCGGCAGGCCAGGTTCGCGATGCGGGGCGAGCTGGTCGAGGTGTACGACGGGGGCCGCCCGACCCGGGACGCCGCGATCGAGGCGGGCGCGAAGCGCTCGGCGGACGAGCTGCGGCACACCGTGACCGAGGCCCTCACAGAGGCGGAGGGCGCCTTCACCGCGGTGGGCCCGCGGGACTGGGAGCGGCCCGTCCGCTACCGCGACGGGCAGGTGCGGGGCGTTCTGCTGTGCTGGTGGCGGGAGTTGGAGATCCACACGGCGGACGCGCTGCTCGGCTACGGCCCCGGCGACTGGTTGCGCGACTTCTGCGCGCACGCGCTGGACTTCCTCGCCCCGCGCGCGCCGCTCGAGACCCGACTGACCCTGGAGGCCACCGACGGGCCGGAGCGGCGCGCCTACGGATCGGGCGAACCGCTGACCGTACGGGGGCGGCTGACCGATCTCACCGCGTGGCTGGCCGGACGCGCCCCCACCGGCCCACTGGACAGCGACCCGGCCCCGCTCCCCGACCTCCGCCCCTGGCCTTAGATCGCGCCCGGTCGGCTCATAGAGTCCGGCCTCATGACGGATGTACTCAACCTCTGGAAGGCGGGCCTCGGCGAGGTACCCGAGGACGTATGGGAGCGCACCGGGCTGCGGGTGCTGATCCTCGCGGACAACGGACTCACCCGCCTCTCCCCGGGCATCGGCCGCCTCCACCGGCTGCACACGCTCGACCTGGGGCACAACGAGCTCCCCGAAGCGCCCGGCGAGCTCGGCGAACTGCGGGGCCTGACCCGGTATCTGTATCTGCACGACAACCGCCTGACCCGGCTGCCGCCCGAGCTCGGCCGACTGGACCGGCTGGGGTATCTCAATGTCGGCGAGAACCGGATCGCTGAACTGCCGCCGGAGATCGGCGACATGGCGGGCCTGGTGGAGCTGCGCGCGCAACACAACGAGCTGGCCGGGCTGCCCGAGTCGATCGGGCGGCTCGGCCGGCTGCGGGAGCTGTGGCTGCGCGGCAATCGCATCACATCCCTGCCTGCCGCCTTCACCGCGCTCACCCGGCTGCGCCACCTCGAACTGCGGGACAACGCCCTGGAATCGGTGCCCGAGCCGCTGCGCTCGCTGCCGCAGCTGCGCCAACTCGACCTGCGGAGCAACCGGCTGCGCGGGATCCCGGACTGGATCGCGGAGCTGCCGTCCCTGGAGAAGCTCGATCTGCGCTGGAACGGATTCGAGGAGCGAGGAGACGAAATGCGGCCACTGCGGGCACTCAGGGAAAGGGGCTGTGCCGTGCTCACCTGAGGACCAATTCGGCGCCGTTCGGCCCGCGGATGGGCCGTTCGGGCACGGAAGCTGATACGCTCCATCACTTGATGCGCGAACTTCACCAAACAGAAGTCGCCATAACGGGAGTATATCAGCGCTATGAAAGCCCGTCAAGCCGCCGCAGCAGCCCCCTCCGTCCCGTCCACCCCCTCAGCCCTCGCTCAGGCCCTGCGCACCGAGCAGAGATATGTGACCGCCCTGTACGAACGGCTCGAGACACTGCGCGAGCGGGAAGAGAAAGCCCTGAGCACGGTGCTGCGCGCCGGCGCGCACGGCGGAACACGCCAGGCGCTGGTCGAGCGCGAGGTGAGGGCCGATGAACAGGCCCGGAACATCGCCCGGTTCAACGGGGTCGAGGGCGGCCTGTGCTTCGGGCGGATCGACCACGCGGACCACGCGGGCGGCGCCAGCCACTACATCGGCCGGATCGGGCTGCGCGACGAGGCGCACGAGCCGCTGCTGGTCGACTGGCGGGCTCCGGCCGCCCGCCCCTTCTACGCCGCCTCCCCCACCGCCCCCGGCACCCTGGTGCGCCGCCGCCATCTGCACACGCGGGGCCGGAGGGTGACCGGCGTCGACGACGAGGTGTTCGACCTCGACGGCATCGGCGAGGCCGAGCGGCGCGGGCTGGTCGGCGAGGCCGCGCTGCTGGCCGCGCTGCGCCGGGGCCGTACCGGCCGGATGACGGACGTGGTGGCCACCATCCAGACCGAGCAGGACCGGGTGATCCGGTCCGGGCTCCAGGGGGTGCTCGTCGTCCAGGGCGGGCCGGGCACCGGAAAGACCGTGGCCGCGCTGCACCGGGCGGCGTATCTGCTCTACACCTACCGCGACACGCTGGCACGCCGCGGCGTGCTGGTCATCGGCCCGGGCGCGGCCTTCGTGCACTACATCGGCCAGGTGCTGCCCTCCCTCGGCGAGACCGACGTGGTACTCACCCCGCTGGGCGGACTGTTCCCCGGGGTGTCTGCGACGGCCGAGGACGGGGCGCGGGCCGCGGTCGTCAAGGGCGACCCGCGGATGGTGGAGGTGATCGCCGCCGCCGTACGGGACCTGCAGGTACTGCCCGGGGGCCCCGTCGACGTCCCGCTGGAGGACGAGGCGCGGTCGCTGCGGCTGACCCGGCAGGCGTGCGCACGCGCCCGGAAGCGCGCACAGGCGCTGCGCGCGCCGCACAACGTGGCCCGCAAGCGCTTCGTGCTCGACCTGCTCCACGCCCTCGTACGGGAGCGGGCGCGGCAGCACGGACGGCCGCTGGACGAGGAGGAGCTGCGCCACGGCCCGGCGGAGCTGTGGGCACAGCCGCCGGTCCGCGCGGCGCTCGACGCGCTGTGGCCGCCGCTCACCCCGCGACAGCTGATCGCGGAGCTGCTTTCGGATTCCGAGAGGCTGCGCTCGGCCGCGCCGCTGCTGACCGACGACGAGCGGGCCTCGCTGCTGCGCGCGCCGGACGCGCCGTGGACGGTGGGCGACGTACCGCTGCTGGACGAGGCCGCGGAGCTGCTGGGCACCGACGACTCCGCCGCCCGGGCCCGGGCCCGGGCGGCCCAGGAGGAGCGGCGGGAGGAGGAGCGCTACGCGCGGGAGGTGCTGCGGATCGTCGGCCTGGACGAGGGCGAGGACGAAGGGCCCGCCCCGGTCGACGCCGCCGCCCTCGCCGCCCGCCACCTGGACACCGGGCCGGTGCGCACCACCGCGCAACGGGCCGCCGCCGACCGCTCATGGGCCTTCGGCCATGTGATCGTGGACGAGGCGCAGGAGTTGTCCGCGATGGCCTGGCGGATGGTGATGCGGCGGGTGCCCACGCGGTCGATGACGGTGGTCGGCGATGTGGCCCAGACCGGCAGCCCGGCCGGAGCCACCTCCTGGGGGCAGATGCTCGATCCGTACACCCGGGGCGGATGGCGCGAGGAGCGGCTGACGGTCAACTACCGCACCCCGGCCGAGGTGATGGACCTGGCCGCGGAGGTGCTGGCCGAGGTGGCACCCGAGCTTTCGGCCCCGGAGTCGGTACGCCGGGAAGGGCGGCGGCCGGTGGCCGTACGGGCCCCCCGGGGCCGACTGGAGCGCGAGGTGGCGCGGGCCGTCGAGGCCGACCTGGCGGACCTGGCCGGGCGGGACGGCGGCCGGCTCGCTGTGGTGGCCGCGGACCGGGCCGTGGAGACGCTGGCGCGGGCGCTGCCCGGCGCGGTCCTCGGGGACCGGCCCGACGCGCTGGACTCCCCGCTGGTGCTGCTGACCGTGGCCCAGGCCAAGGGGCTGGAGTTCGACCGCGCGGTGGTCGCGGACCCGGCCGGGATCCGGTCCCAGTCCCCCAAGGGCGGGCAGGATCTGTATGTGGCGATCACGCGGGTGACACGGCGGCTGACGGTCGTGTACGAGGGCGAGCTGCCCGAGGTGCTCGGACAGCTCGCCCCGTGACGCCTCGGCCCCGAGACGCCTCGGCTCAGGTCAGGTCGAACTCGCCGTCGCGCGCGCCGATCACGAAGGCGCGCCACTCGGCGGGGGAGAAGATCAGGGCCGGGTCCTGCGGCCGGCGGCCGTGGCGCATGGCGATATAGCCCTCGACGAAGGCGATCTCGACATCGCCCACGCCCTGGCTGCTCGACCTCCACTGGGCTGTGGTGAGATCGAGGTCGGGCTTCTCGGCGCTGCCTGCCAGGGGCAGTTCGGTGGTGGTTTCGGCCACGTGGTTGGCTCCTCCCGGATCGTCGTCCCCGCCCCACCCTAGCGATCGCGACCGGTGCCGCACAGGCCGCGAAAGAAGGACGCCACCGCACACGCGGGCGTACGGCAGGACGACGGCAGATATCCGGCGGGGGCCGGCCCGCGGCGCGGTCAGCGCGGTCAGCCGGCCGGGGGCTCGGCCGCCACCAGCCACATCGAGAAGAACTGCGACCCTCCCCCGTAGGCGTGCCCGAGCGCCCTGCGCGCGCCCTCCACCTGGTGCTCCCCCGCCTGCCCGCGCACCTGGAGCGCGGCCTCGGCGAAGCGGAGCATCCCGGAAGCTCCGATGGGGTTGGTGGACAGCACCCCGCCCGACGGGTTGACCGGCAGATCGCCGCCGATCTCGGTCACGCCCGACTCGGTGAGCTTCCAGCCCTCGCCCTCGGCGGCGAAGCCCAGGTTCTCCAGCCACATCGGCTCGTACCAGCTGAACGGCACATACATCTCCACCGCGTCGATCTCGCGGCGCGGGTCGGTGATCCCGGCCTGCCGGTAGACGTCGGCCGCGCAGTCCTGACCGGCCCGCGGCGAGACGCAGTCCTTGCCCGCGAAGAGCGTCGGCTCGCTGCGCATGGCGCCGCCGTGCACCCAGGCGGGCGCGGCGGGCGCACGGGCCGCGCCGGCCCGGTCGGTGAGCACCATGGCGCAGGCGCCGTCGGAGGACGGGCAGGTCTCCGAGTAGCGGATGGGGTCCCACAGCATCGGGGAGGCCTGCACCTTCTCCAGGGTCAGATCCCGCTCGTGCAGGTGGGCGTAGGGGTTGCGCAGGGCGTTGCGGCGGTCCTTGTACGCGACGAGCGACCCAACGGTGGCCGGGGCGCCGGTCCGCCGCATATAGGCCCGGACGTGGGGGGCGAAGAAGCCGCCCGCCCCGGCCAGCAGCGGCTGTTGGAAGGGGACGGGCAGGGAGAGCCCCCACATGGCGTTGGACTCCGACTGCTTCTCGAAGGCCAGGGTGAGGACGGTCCGGTGGACGCGGGCGGCCACCAGGTTCGCGGCGACCAGCGCGGTGGAGCCGCCGACCGAGCCCGCGGTGTGCACCCGCAGCATGGGCTTGCCGACCGCGCCGAGCGCGTCGGCGAGGTAGAGCTCGGGCATCATCACGCCCTCGAAGAAGTCGGGCGCCTTGCCGATGACGACGGCGTCGATGTCCGCCCAGGTCAACTGGGCGTCCTCGAGGGCGCGTACGGCGGCCTCGCGGACCAGCCCGGCGATCGACACATCCCGGCGGGCGGCGGTGTGCTTGGTCTGGCCGACCCCGACGACGGCGATGGGCTCCTTGCTCATGCCCCTCCCTCCCGCTCAGTCCCGTCGCGCTCCGACGCGCGGGCTTCCCTCGTCACTGCGCGGCTCCTCAGTCCCGCCCGCACGGTGCGCCAAGACACGCTCATGCCTGGTCCCCTTCCGGTTGCCCGTCCCGTTCTCCCTCCAGGACCGCCACCAGGTTGTGCTGCAGACACGGCCCGGAGGTGGCGTGCGCGACGGCCCGGTCGGACTCGCCGCGGTGGATGCGGGCCGCGGCCTCGCCGAGGCGGATCAGCCCGGCGGCCATCATGGGGTTGGCGGCGAGCGCGCCCCCGGACGGGTTGACGCGTACGCCCTCGCCCAGGCCCAGCTCGCGGCGCAGGATCACCTCCTGCGAGGTGAACGGCGCGTGCAGTTCGGCGGTGTCGACGGGCGCCTCCGCATCGTCGAACAGACCGGCGTTACGCGCGGCGAGCCGGGTCGACGGGGAGCGGGTGAGGTCTCGTACGCCCAGTCCGTGTGGATCGATGCGGTGATCCATGCCGCGGATCCACGCGGGGCGCGGGCAGAGGCGGCGCGCGGTGTCGCCGGCGGCGAGGACGACGGCGGCCGCGCCGTCGCCGATGGGCGGGCAGTCGTGGCGGCGCAGCGGCCGCACCAGGTAGGGGTCCTCGAGCAGCGCGTCCGGTGCCGCGGATCCGGCCAGTTGGGCGTGCGGGTTGTGTTCCGCGGCGCTGCGGCTGCGCGCGGCGACCCCGGCGAGGGCGCGCTCGTCGGTGGTTCCCTCGTCGATGAGCGCCTGCGCCTGGAGGGCGGCCAGGGACACCGGGTCCGGCCACAGCGGGGCGAGGTAGTAGGGGTCGAGCTGGCGGGTCAGGACGTCGCGCAGCTCTCCCGGCGAGGACTTGCCGTAGGAGTAGACGAGAGCCGTGTCGGCCTCTCCGGCCAGCAGCTTGACCCACGCCTCGTACAGCGCCCAGGCGCCGTCCATCTCCACATGCGACTCGGAGATGGGCGGCGAGGCGCCGACGCCGTCCAGCGCCATGGTGAAGGAGAAGGCGCGGCCGGCGAGATAGTCGCAGGAGCCGGAGCAGGTGAAGCCGATCTCGCCGGTGCGCAAGCCGACCGCGCCGAGCACCTCGTGCAGGACCGGCATCAGCATTTCGACCTCGGACAGCTCCGCGGACCGGCGCCGGTGGCGGGTCTGCGCGAAGGCCACGATGGCGACGCGCCTCGGGTTCACAGCAGCTCCTTGTAGGTGTCGTAGTCCGCGTCGGGTTCGCCGGTGGGGCGGTAGTGGTCGGGGTGGCGCCCGCCCTCGGTCCACACCGGCTCGACGCGCAGCCCCATCCGCACCTGGTCGTAGGGGATGCCGCCGATGCGGCCGTGGAGCGCGAGGTCCGCGCCGTCCAGGGCGATGTGCGCGTAGACGTACGGCACCTCGATGTCGAGATTCTTAGCCTTGATGTTGACGATGCAGAAGGTGGTGACGGTGCCGCGCGGACCGACCTCGACCTGTTCGTCGGTGGCGACGCCGCAGGTGGGGCAGGCGCCGCGGGGCGGGACGTACACCTTGCGGCAGGACGGGCAGCGCTCTCCCAGGGTCCGCCGGCCGGAGAGGGCTGCGATGTAGCGGGACTGGGCGCGGCCGGGCGAGTACACGTAGTCCAGACGGGCAGGCGCCACGATCCCCTGGACGGGGTCGGCGAACTCACCACCGTGCGAGGTGGTCCGCGGGTCCGGCGCGCTCTCGTACGGCTCGAAGCAGGCGATGTCGGTGATGGCGCCGGTCCGCTCCTCGGCCCATCGGATTCGCACCCGCGTGCCGGTGCGCACGGCGTCGGGGCCGGGCGCGTCGAGGGCGTGGAGCAGGGCGGTGTCGGCGCCGTCGAGCCGCACCAGCACCCAGGCGAAGGGGGTGGTGAGGGGCTGTCCCCGGCGCGGGTCGGGGTTCCAGGCCCAGGTGGTGACGGTGCCCGTGGTGGCGATCTCGACGAGGTCGCGGATCTCCTCGGCGGTGACCGGGTCGTATTCGACGGGGGGCACGAGCACCCGGCCGTCGGCGGTCCGTACGCCGAGGACGGTGCGCTCGCGCAGCCCGGTCAAAAACGCGCTCTGGACGGGGCCGAGGGAGCGGGTGAAGGGGAACTCGACGACCAGAGGGGCGGAAAGCACCTCGGGCGCGGGAGCCGGTTTCATGGTCTGCGTCTCCTCTTCTTCGGCGCTCGCCGGGCCGGGCAGTGCGCTCGCGGAGTGCGCGGATTTGCGGTGTGAGGGGTGCACGGAGTGCGCGGGGTGCGCGCTCAGGCGCGTCGGTAGACCGGCGGGCGCTTCTCGGCGAAGGCCTTCGCGCCCTCCTTCGCGTCGGCGGTGGCGAAGATGGGCCAGCCGCGTTCGAGTTCGGACTTCAGGCCGTCGGCTTCGGTCATCTCCGCCGTCTCGTAGACGGACGCCTTGACGGCCTCGACGGCGAGCGGGCCGTTGGCGTTGATCAGCTCGGCGATCTCCAGGGCCGTCTCCAGGGCCGTGCCGTCGGGGACGGTCCGGCCGATCAGCCCGATCCGCTCGGCCTCCTCGGCGGTGTACGGCCGTCCGGTCAACAGCATCTCCAGCGCGTGGGTGCGCGGGACCTGGCGGGCGAGGCGGACTGTGGAGCCGCCGATGGGGAACAGGCCGCGCCTGACCTCGAAGAGCCCGAAGGTGGCGCCGCGGCCCGCGACGCGGATGTCGGTGCCCTGGAGGATCTCGGTGCCGCCCGCGACACAGTGCCCCTCGACGGCGGCGATCACCGGCTTGCGCGGCCGGTGGTGCCGGAGCATCGCCTTCCAGTGCAGGTCGGGATCGGCTTTGAGCCGGTCCCGGTAGTGCTGTCCGGCCATCCCGTCACCGCCTGCGAGGGCCTTGAGGTCCATGCCCGCGCAGAAGACCCCGCCGGCCCCGGTGAGCACCACCGACCGGATGTCGTCGTCCTCGTCGGCCTGTGTCCAGCCGTCGTGGAGGCCGACCAGCATCGGCAGCGAGAGCGCGTTCTTGGCCTCCGGACGGTTCAGGGTGAGCACCAGCGTCGCGCCGGCTCGCTCCACCGTCAGGTGTTCGGTCCCGCTTGTCACGGCAGTCCTCCCGTCTCGACCTAGAACAGGTTGCAGGAGGCGCCGGACGACTTCAAGAGAAATCTGATGCTCAGTCAGATTTATTGGCCGTGTGCCTTCACATCTCTTCCGGACGGCGCTCCAATGACCGCCAAGCCGCCCGATGTCAGGTCAGGAGGAGCCGTGGAGTACAACCTTGCCGACCTGTTCGAGTCGATCGTCGACACGGTGCCCGACAGAGAGGCGCTGGTGTATCTCGACCACCCCGGCACCGGGGCCGAGCGGCGGCTGACCTACGCCCAGCTCGACGCGGCCGCCAACCGGCTCGCCCACCATCTGCGGGACACCGGTATCGCACCGGGCGAACATGTCGGCCTGCATCTGTACAACGGCGTCGAGTATCTCCAGACCTCCCTCGCCTGCCTGAAGGTCCGGGCCGTACCGGTGAACGTCAACTACCGCTATGTCGAGGAAGAGCTGATCTATCTCTACCGGGACGCCGACCTGGCGGCGCTGGTGTACGACGCCGAGTTCGGCGACCGGGTGGCCGCCGCGCTCCCCCGCACCGACACCGTGCGCCACCTCATCCGGGTCGGCGCCCCGGCCGGGGAGGGCCCGGTTCCCGACCCCGCCCCGCTGCCCTTCGAGGAGGCCGAGGCCTCGGGTTCGCCCGTGCGCGACTTCCCGGTGCGCTCCTCCGATGACCGGTTCATCATCTACACCGGTGGCACCACGGGCATGCCCAAGGGCGTGCTGTGGCGGCAGGAGGACCTGTTCTTCTCCGGTCTCGGCGGCGGTGCGCCGACCGGCGAGCCGGTCGCCCGGCCCGAGGAGCTGGCGGAGCGGGTGGCGGCGGGCGGCGAGGGCCTGGTGTTCTTCCCCACCCCGCCACTGATGCACGGCACCTCCACGCTCACGGCCTTCATCGGCTTCAACTTCGGCCAGAAGGTGGTCATCCACCGTAAATTCGTGCCCGAAGAAGTGCTGCGTACGATCGAGAAGGAGAAGGTCACCAGCGTCTCGCTGGTCGGCGACGCGATGTTGCGCCCCCTGGTGGACGCCCTGGCCGGCCCCCTCAAGGGCACCGACTGCTCCTCGCTGTTCAGCGTCAGCAGCTCCGGCGCGGTGCTGTCGGACACCGTGCGGGCCCAGTTCGCCGAGCTGGCGCCGCACACCATGCTGCTGAACAACTTCGGCTCCTCGGAGTCCGGGTTCAACGGCACCGCCACCGAGGACGCCGGCCCCCGAAGGGGCTTCCGGCTGCGGGTCAACGCCCGCACCTCGGTGGTCGACCCGGCGACGTACCGGCCCGTGGCGCCCGGCGAACCCGGCCGCATCGCCCAGCGCGGCCATGTGCCGCTCGGCTACTACAACGACCCGAGGAAGACCGCCGAGACGTTCTTCGAGGCGGACGGGGAGCGCGGGGTACTGCTCGGCGACATGGGCACGGTCGACGAGGACGGCGTGATCACGGTCCTGGGGCGCGGCTCGCAGTGCATCAACACCGGAGGCGAGAAGGTCTATCCGGAGGAGGTCGAGCAGGCGCTGAAGGCCCATCCGGACGTGTACGACGCGTTGGTGGCGGGTGTGCCGGACGAGCGCTGGGGCAGCCGCGTCGCGGCCGTCGTCCAGCCCCGCCAGGGCGCGGCACGGCTCACGGCCGACGCCGTACGGGCGCACTGCCGCACCCGGCTCGCGGGCTACAAGATCCCGCGTACGGTGGTCTTCAGCGACCACATCCAGCGCTCGCCCAGCGGCAAGGCGGACTACCGCTGGGCGAGGGACGTCGCGGCCGGCGCCCCGGCCGACTCCTGACCGCGCCGCCGGTAGCCTCCGGGCGCGACCCCGTACTCCCGCTTGAACGCCTTGGCGAAGGCGAATTCCGAGGTGTACCCGGCGCGTTCGGCCACCGCGCGCAGCGGCAGCTCCGACTCGCGCAGCAGCCGGGCCGCCAGCGTCATCCGCCACCACGTCAGATACGCGAGCGGCGGCTGCCCGGCGAGCTCCGTGAAGCGCCGGGCGAACGCCGCCCGGGACAGCCCCGCGGCCCGTCCCAGCGTCTCGACGGTCCAGGGGCGGGCGGGGTCGCGGTGGATGGCGCGCAGCGCTCCGGAGACGGCCTGGTCGTGCAGAGCGGCGGCCCAGCCGGTGCTCGTGCGGTCGGACTGCTCCTCGTACCAGGCGCGCAGCACATACAGCAGGAGCGTGTCGAGCAGCGAGGTCAGCACCGCGCTCGCGCCGGGGCGCCGCCGCTCCAGCTCGCCGCCGAGCAGTTCGACGGCGGAGCGCAGCTCGGGGTGGCGGCCGAGCCGGGCCGGCATGTGGAGTGCCTGAGGCAGATCTCCCAGGAGGGGGTGCGGCCGGGCCCTGTCGAGGAAGTAGGCGCCGCAGAGCAACAGCGTGTCCGGGCGCGGGGCCGCGTCGGCGACCGCGGCCCCGTCGGCGTCCGGACCGCCGGCGTCCCGGGCGAAGGGATCGGGGAACGAGCCGCGGAATTCGGCCAGTGGGGTGCGGGGGCTGTCGGCGAGGCCGTATCCGCGCCCGTGTGGCATGAACACCACGTCCCCCGGGCCCAGCGCGACCGGCTCGCCGTCGCCCGGCAGCATCCAGCACGCTCCCTGCAGCACGACATGGAAGCCCGCACCCTCCGAGTCGGGAAAGCGCACTCCCCAGGGGCCGCTCTTCTCCGTGCGCCCGGCGTGTGGCCGACCGGTGCGCATGGCGGTGATCGCTTCACTGAGGACATCCATGGGGGCACCATATCCGTGCCGCGACGTTCGGGAGACGGACGGACATGGCCCCAAGACTGTGAGGCATCCAGGATCTCTTCGCCTCTCCTTACGGTGAATCACAAGCCAGAAGGAACACCTTGAGGAGAACGTTGTGAAGATCGCCGTCTTTGGCGCGAGTGGTTACACGGGCAGGCTCGCGGTCGCGGAAGCGCAGCGCCGCGGCCTCGACGTGGTGTTGGTGGGGCGCGGCGCCGAGCGGCTGCGCGCGGCCGCGTCGGAAGCCGGATTCCAGGATGTGGAGATACGGGTCGCGGACGCCGAGGACCACGACGCGCTCGTCGCCGCCTTCCGCGACGCCGACGCCGTCGTCAACTGCGCGGGGCCGTTCGCCCGGTGGGGAGAGGGTGTGGTGCGCGCCGCCATCGCCGCGGGCAGTCACTATGTCGACACCACGGGCGAACAGCTCTACATCCGGCACATCTTCGACACCTTCGGCGCGGAGGCCGAGCGCGCCGGGGTCGCCGTCATCCCCGGCGTCACCGACGACGGCCTCCCCAGCGACCTGATCGCCGCCCTGACCGCCGCGCGGGTGGACGGCGAGGCGGAGGAGATCGCCATCGCCGTCGACATCACAAGCGGCGGCGCCTCGCGGGGCACCATCCGCTCGATGGGCGCGATGAGGGACACGCTGCTCGACGGCGGTCTCGGCTACGAGGGCGGGGAGCTGTCACCGCGGGCGACCGCCCGCAACAAGGAGATCGTGCTGCCCGGCGGCTCGGCACCGACGCCCGTCGTACGGTTCGCGCTGCCGGCGGTGGTGACCGTCCCCCGCCATGTGCGCACCCGGCACGTGGAGGGCCTCACGTCCCAGAAGGTGTACGAGGTCTTCACCGGACTGTCCCCCGAGTTGGCCGAGAAGGTGCCGGAAGGCCCGACGGCCGCGGAGCGCAAGGCGATGCGGTGGGCCTTCGCGGTGGAGGTGCTCGGCGCGGACGGCCGGCGCGCCCGGGGCGAGGTGCGGGGCTCCGACGCATACGGCACCACCGCCGTGATCGCCGTGGAGGCGGCCCGCCGGCTCGCCACCGACGGCGCCCCCTCGGGGGTCCTCGCCCCCGCCCAGGCCTTCGACGCCGCCGGGTTCCTCGACTTCCTCGGGGACCACGGCGTCAGCTGGTCCGTCGGCGAGGCGGCGGAAGCGTAGCCCCAAGATCCCCGCGGGAGGCGGCTGCGGTCAGGTGCCGTTCGGGGCGCACACCGACCGCAGCGCCCGCTTCAGCGCCACCGTGTGCAACGCGTCCAGCCGCCTGTCCAGGCGTACCCGCGCCGCGGCCGCGGTCAGCCATCCCGTGCAGGACCGCTGCGCCCGCGCCTTTGCCGAGTCCGCGATGGCCCTGACCAGCTCGCCGTTGATCCGGTTGATCTCCAGCCGGACCTTTGTCAGGTCAGGGCGTTCGGTGGGCGCCTGGGCGGGGTCGGCCTCCCACCGGCGGAACAGGCCGCGCTGGACAGCCTTGTTGGCCTCGATCTGGTCGCGGAAGATCCGCACGGTGGCCTCCGGGTCCGCGCCGAGCGCGCGGGCCTGTTCGGCCACGGACTCCAGCACCTGCCGCTCCCGCACCGGGTCATCGATGGGGCTGCCGGTGCCCCCGCGCGGCGGAGCCGCATATCCATACTTCGCGGCCGCCACCTGATCGGCGGTCAGCAGTCGCTGGGCGGACAGGTCGGCGATCGGCAGCAGCCGACCGTACGGACGCGTCGCCGCCCCTGCGGAAGCCGAAGCCGGGGCGGCGGAAGCCGGAGCAGCGACGGAAACGGCCAAAGCCGCCTCGGCCGCGGCCGCGCCTGGCGCCGCCGCGGCCATCAGCCCGAGGGCCGCGGCGGCGGTCAGCGCGCGGCACAGCGCCCCCTTCAGCGTCATTTCCCCGCCTCCAGGAAGGGGCGCACCTCGGCCAGGAACTCCTCGGGGCGGTTCTCGTGGACGAGATGCCCCGCGTCGATGGTGACCAGGCGGCAGTCGGGTATTCGCTCGGCCATGTCGACCAGCAGCTCCTGCGGGATGTGGCTGGCCGGGCCGCCGCCGATCAGCAGGGTCGGGGCGGTGATCGCCGAGAGCCCCTCGATCCACCGCGGATCGGGCGCGTTGCGCTGCTCGGTGAACTGGGTCTTGACCGCCCAGTCGAAGGCCAGCCGCCCCTCCGGGCGCTCGGGCACCTCCAGCGGCGGGTCCTGGGGCCACAGCGGCGGGGCGTCCTCGATCACCAGCCGCTCGACCAGGCCGGGATGGCGCTGGGCGAGGAGATAGCCGATCACGCCGCCGTAGGAGTGCGCGACGACCGAGGCGCGGGTCACGCCGAGGGCCGCGAGGAAACCGGCGACGTCGTCGCGCACCCGCTCCAGGGCGTAGTCCCCGGGCCAGTCGCTGGTTCCGTGGCCGCGCAGGTCGAGCGCGTACACACGCAGGGTGCGGGCGAGTTCGGGGGCGATTCCCAGCCAGTCGGCGCCGTCCGCGCCAAGACCGGCCAGCAGCAGGACGGGGGGAGCGTCACGCGCCCCCCAGACCCGGTAGACCAGCTCGATCCCATCCACCTCGACGCTGTCAAGTGTGTGCATACGCCAGAGACTACCCGCGTCACACCACTCGCTCACGCCCCTCCCAGTACGGCTCGCGCAGCCGCCGCTTGTAGAGCTTTCCGTTGGGGTCCCGCGGCATCTCGGAGACGAAGTCCACCGACTTGGGGCGCTTGTATCCGGCCAGCCGCCCCTCGCAGTGGGCGAGCAGCTCCCGCTCCAGGGCGGGCCCCGGCTCCTGCCCCGGGGCGGGTTCCACGACCGCCTTGACCTCCTCGCCCCAGTCGTCGTGCGGAATGCCGAAGGCGGCGGCGTCGGCGACGGCGGGGTGGGTGAGCAGTTCGGCTTCGATCTCGGCCGGGTAGATGTTGACGCCGCCGGAGATGATCAGGTCGATCTTGCGGTCGCGGAGGTAGAGATAGCCGTCCTCGTCGAGCAGGCCGAGGTCGCCGACCGTGAAGAAGTCGCCGATGCGGTTCTTGCGCGTCTTGGCCTCGTCCTTGTGGTAGGCGAAGCCGCCGGTGGTCATCCGCATGTAGACGGTGCCGAGTTCACCGGCCGGGAGCCGGTTGGCCTCGTCGTCGAAGATCGCCAGTTCGCTGATCGGCCAGGGCTTGCCGACCGTCCCCGGCTTCTTGAGCCAGTCCTCGGTGGTGGCGAAGGCGCCGCCTCCTTCGCTGGCCGCGTAGTACTCCTCGACACAGCCGCCCCACCAGTCGATCATCGCGCGCTTGATGTGGTCGGGGCAGGGCGCGGCGCCGTGGATGGCGTGGCGCATCGACGACACGTCGTAGCGCCGCCTGACCTCTTCGGGCAGCGCCAGTAGCCGGTGGAACTGGGTGGGGACCATATGGGTGTGCGTGCAGTGGTACGCGTCGATGAGGCGCAGCATCTCCTCGGGCGTCCACTTGTCCATGAGGACGAGCCGGTGGCCGATGTGCAGGGAGGAGGAGGCGAACTGGAGCACCGCGGTGTGGTAGAGCGGTGAGCACACCAGATGGACGTTGTCGGGCTCCTCGTCGCGGGGTTTGATGCCGAAGAAGCGCAGGAAGCCGCCGAGGTGGGCGTCCTCGGGGAGGGCCCCGGTCAGCGGGCGCCGGATGCCGCGCGGGCGGCCCGTCGTTCCGGAGGTGTAGTTCATCACCCAGCCCAGCTCGCGGTCGGCTGGCGGCTGGTCGGACTGGCCCTCCAGCAGTTCGGCGTACGGGCGGAAGCCGCCGACCTCGCCGACCGCGTAGCGCTGGGTGGCGGGCAGCCCGGCCTCGTCGGCGGCCAGGGTGGCCTGCTCGCCGAAGCGCTCGTGGGCGATCAGCACCTTGGCGCCGGAGTCCGAAACGATCCAGGCGATCTCGGGGCCGACCAGGTGGTGGTTGACGGGCACCAGATAGAGCCCGGCTTGAGTGGCGGCGAGCGCGGCCGCGAAGAACTCGACGCCGTTGGGCAGCACCACCGCGAAGGAGTCACCCCGCCGCAGCCCCGCGGCGCGAAGCCCGCCGACGAGCCGGTTGCAGGCGGCGTGCAGCCGGGCGGCGGTCCATTCCTCACCGTCCGGGGCGATGAGGACGGTGCGGTCGGGTTCGAGCGCGGCCTGGGCCCAGAAGCCGTTGGGTGTACGGGACATGAGGGTCCAATCCTCCTTCTGGCGGCGTATCAGGCAGGGGGCGGTCTTCGTTGGGGGTGGTCGGGGGCGGGCGGACTCAGGCTCGTCCGGCGATGCGGTTGATGCGGTCGATGGCTCGCTCGAAGCCGCGGGTCAGGTCGTCGAAGACGGCCTGCACCGGGCGTTTGGTGTCCATCCGGCCGACGATCTGCCCGACCGGCGTGCCGAGCAGCGGCTCCACCTCGTACTTCTGAATGCGCGAGACGGCCTCGGCCACGAGCAGTCCCTGCAGGGGCATCGGCAGCGGATCGGGGCCCTCGGGGGCCTCCCAGGCGTCGGTCCACTCGGTGCGCAGCTGCCGGGCGGGCTTGCCGGTGAGGGCGCGGGAGCGGACGGTGTCGCCGGACCCGGCCGCCAGCAGCTTCTGGGTGAGGGCGGGCGAGGTGAGCGCGGCCTCGTCGGTGGTGAGCCAGATGGAGCCGAGCCAGACGCCCTGCGCACCGAGCGCGAGCCCGGCGGCGACCTGCTCGCCGCTGCCGATGCCGCCGGCCGCCAGCACGGGCAGCGGGTCCACCGCCCGGACCACCTCCGGGGTGAGCACCATGGACGCGATCTCGCCGGTGTGGCCGCCCGCCTCATAGCCCTGTGCGACCACGATGTCAAGCCCCGCGTCCTTGTGGTGCCGCGCGTGGCGCGCGCTGCCCGCGAGCGCGGCGACGAGGATGCCGTGGCCGTGGGCGCGCTCGACGACGTCGGGGGGCGGCGAGCCGAGGGCGTTGGCCAGGAGCTTGACGGGGTAGTCGAACGCGACGTCCAGTTGGCTGCGGGCGACGTGCTCCAGCCAGCCGGTGATCCGCCAGCCGGAGGCCTCGCCCTCGGCGAGCTCGGGAACGCCGTGCTTGGCGAGAGTCTCCTGGACGAACCGGCGGTGTCCTTCGGGGATCATCGCCTCGATGTCCGCCTCGGTCACCCCTTCGACCTTCTTCGCGGGCATGACGACATCGACGCCGTACGGCTTGCCGTCGGTGTGCTCCTGCACCCAGTCGAGGTCGCGCGCCAGTTCCTCAGCCGCGCCGTAGCGGACCGCGCCGAGCACGCCGAACCCGCCGGCCCGGGTGATCGCGGCGGCCACGGCGGGGAACGGCGTGAAGCCGAAGATGGCGTGCTCGACACCCAGCCTGTTGCTCAGCTCCGTCTCCATGGGCGGCAGGATGCCGCAGGGCGCCGGACGAAGGAAGAGTTTTTCTGACGCAACGTCAGATTTTCTTGGGGGCGGGTCTTTGGGAGCTGGACGCGGCGCTACCGGCCGAGCACCGCCATCGCCGCGTTGTGCCCCGGGATCCCGCTCACCCCGCCGCCGCGCACCGCGCCCGCCCCGCACAGCAGCACATTGGGGTGGCGCGTCTCCACACCCCAGCGGCCGGTCCCCTCCTGGGCGTACGGGAACGCCAGCTCGCGGTGGAAGATGTTGCCGCCGGGCAGCCGCAGCTCCCGCTCCAGGTCCAGTGGGCTCTTCGCCTCGATGCAGGGCATGCCCTCGGCGTCGTACGCCAGTAGGTCGGCGATCGGCTCGGCGAGCTGGGCGTCGAGCAGTTCGAGGGTGGCCTCCAGGAGCGCGGCGAGCGCCACGTCGTGGTCCGCGGCGAAGAGCCGCGCGGGGGTGTGCAGCCCGAACAGGGTCAGCGTCTGGTAGCCCTGGCGGGCCAGCTCGGGGGCCAGGATGGACGGGTCGGTCAGCGAGTGGCAGTAGATCTCCGAGGGTGGCCGCAGCGGCAGCTTGCCCGTCGCGGCCTGGCCGTAGGCGGCCTCCAGGTCGCCGTAGCCCTCGGCGATGTGGAACGTCCCGGAGAACGCCTCGCGCGGGTCGACGTCGGGGTCGCGCAGCGTGGGCAGCCGGCGCAGCAGCATGTTCACCTTGAGCTGTGCGCCCTCGGCGGGCGGGTCCGGCGGCTCGTCTCCCACAAGCCTGGCCAGCTCCTGCGGTGCGGCCCCGACGAGTACGTACCGGGCCCCCACCAGACCCTCCCCTTCCGCGTCACGGAACATCACTTCCGCGAGTTTGCCGTCGGCGGCGATGGCCGTCACCTCACAGCCGGTGGCGATCCGGGCGCCCGCCGCGCGGGCCGCGTCCGCGAGCGCGTCGGTCAGCGCGCCCATGCCACCGACCGGCACGTCCCAGTCGCCGGTGCCGCCGCCGATCACGTGGTAGAGGAAGCAGCGGTTCTGACGCAGCGACGGGTCGTGGGCGTGGGTGAAGGTGCCGATCAGGGCGTCGGTGAGGACCACGCCCCGGACCAGGTCGTCCTCGAACTCCGCCTCGACCGCCTCGCCGAGCGGCCGCTCGAACAGCGCCCGCCAGGCCGTCTCGTCGCCGATCCGCGCGCGCAGCGCCTCGCGCGTGGGCAGCGGCTCGGTGAGGGTCGGGAACACCCGCTCGGCCACGCGCCGGGTCATCCCGTAAAAGCGCTGCCAGGACTCGTACTCCCGGTCCGAGCCGGTCAGCCGGGCGAACGACTCACGAGTGCGGGCCGCGCCGCCTCCCACCAGCAGCCCGGTGGGGCGCCCGTCCCGGACGGCGGGGGTGTACGAGGACACGGTCCGCTTGGCGACGGAGAAGCGCAAGCCCAGGTCGTCCACGATCCGCCGCGGGAGCAGGCTCACCAGATACGAGTAGCGGGAGAGCCGCGCGTCGACCCCGGCGAAGGGGCGCGTGGAGACGGCGGCGCCGCCGGTGTGGCCGAGCCGCTCCATGAGGAGCACCCTGCGGCCGGCGCGGGCGAGGTAGGCGGCGGCGACCAGACCGTTGTGGCCGCCGCCGACGATGACGGCGTCGTACGCGTCGCTGTGAGGCATACCCACTGACTAGCACGCGTTGATCGCCGGGGCCAGGACGCGGCACGGCGTGCGACGGCGGCGGGCCTCACTCGCGCCGTCGGCGCACCTCCGCCATCCGCCGGTACAGCTCGACGGCCTCCTCGGCCCGCCCCAACCGCTCCAGGCACTTGGCCTCGTCGCCCAGGCTGCCGAGGGCGTCGGGGTGGTCCGCGCCCAGCACGTCCGCACGGGCCCGGGCGACCCGGCGGTAGAGCTCCAGAGCCTCGGTCCAGCGGCCGAGCCAGCCGAGGGCCACCGCCACCTCTCGCCGGCTGACCAGGGTGTCGAGGTGGTCGGGGCCCAGCACGCGCTCGCGGAGGGCGGAGACCTCGTGGGCCTCGGTCAGCGCCTCCTCCCAGCGGCCCAGACGGCCGAGGTTGACGCCGAGGCCGTGCCGGGCGCGCAGGGTCTCCGGATCGGTCGGGCCCTGGGCGCGGGTGCGGTCCTCGACGAGGGCGCGGTAGAGCGTCAGGGCCTCCGCGCTGCGGCCGAGCCGGCCCAGGCTGATGTTGACCTCGTAGCGGGTCGCGAGGGTGTCCGGATGGTCGGGGCCGAGGGTCCGCTCGCGGGCGGCGGCGACCTCGCGGTAGGTGTCCAGCGCCTCGGTCCAGCGGCGCAGCCGGCCGAGGGCGTATCCGACCTCGTACCGGGTGACCAGGGTGTCGGCGTGGTCGGGGCCCAGGACGCGCTCGCGGGCGGCGGCCACCTCGCACGCCGTGCGGTGGCTGTCCTCCAGCCGGCCCAGCCGGCCCAGGATGAAGGCGAGGTTGTGGCGGCAGCGCAGGGTGTCGGGGTGGTCGGCGCCCATCGTCCGCTCGCGGGCGGCGAGCACGGCGGCGTAGACCTGGTGGGCCTCGAAGTGACGGCCGAGCCGGCTCAGCGCGAACGCGGTCTCCTGCCGGGCGGCCAGCGTGTCCGGGTGCTCGGGGCCGAACGCCCGCTCGCGGCCCGCCGCCACCCGCCCGTACTCGCCCAGCGCGTCGCCGTGACGGCCCAGCCGCCCGAGGGCGAAGGCCGCCTCGTAGCGGCTGGCCAGGGTGTCGGGGTGGTCGGAACCGAGGATGCGCTCCCGCTCGGCGGCGACCTCCCGGTGGATACGGCCCGCCTCCTCCCAGCGCCCCAGCCGGCCGAGGCTCAGCCCCGCGTGGTGCCTGGCCCTGAGGTCGACGAGAACGCCGGGCGTGGGCGGCGGTGGCGCCGGGCCGCCGGTCCACGCCGCGGTGAGGGCGGCGGCCTCCAGCGGCGGGCCCGGCCGCGCCCCGGCCCAGCGGGCCGGGTTCGCCGCGGTGCCGGCGGTCATCTCCCGGGCCCAGACGGGCAGGCCGGGCGGCCGCTGCGCGGGGAACTCGGCGCCGGTCCCCGGCAGGGTCCACGCCGGGACGAGGGGCTGCCCGGCCCCCCAGGTCGCGCGGGCCAGGGCGATCCGCTTGGCCAGGTCGGAGGCGTCGCGCGGGCGGTCCTCCGGGTCCTTGGCCAGCAGGTCGAGGACCACCCGCTCGAAGGGCTCGGGTATCTCGGGCCGGGTCCGGCGCGGCGGCTCGGCCGGGGTGTCGCGGTGGCCGACGAGCACCGCCCAGGCGTCGTCGAGGTCGAACGGCGGCGCGCCGGTGGCCAGTTCGTACAGCACACAGCCCAGGGAGTACAGATCGCTGCGGTGGTCGACGGCGCCGCCCGCGATCTGCTCGGGCGACATGTAGTGCGGGGTGCCCATGGCGATGCCCGTCCCGGTGAGCCGGGCCGTGAAGCCGATGTCATGGCCGAGCCGGGCGATGCCGAAGTCGCAGATCTTCACCGAGCCGTCGGCCAGCCGCATGATGTTGGCGGGCTTGAGGTCCCGGTGGACGATGCCCTGGTCATGGGTGTACGCGAGGGCGACGGCGAGCTGGCCGGCCATGTCCAGGACATCGGGGACCGGCAGCGGACGCCGCTCGTTGTCCTCCAGCAGCTGGCTGAGGTTGCGCCCCTCCAACAGCTCCATCACCAGATACAGGACGCCGTCGTGCTCCCCGAAGTCATGCACCACGGTCACCCCGCGGTGCTGCAGCGAGGCCGCGACCCGCGCCTCGCGGCGGAACCGCTCGCGCAGCACGTCCATGAAGGACGGGTCCCGCTGCTGCCCCATCGGCTTGAGGCACTTGACGGCGACGCGCCGCCCGAGCGACTCGTCGAGCGCCCGCCACACCTCGCCCATTCCCCCGCGCCCGATCGGATCAAGCAGCCGGTACCGGCCCTGGATCAGCCTGGTGTCCGCCATGGTCCCCCTGCCTCCGGCGGGAGTGCCGCTCCCGCCGCCCCCGTGGAAGCCGACGGCCCGTCATGGAGCCCTCGACGCATCCCCGTTGTCCAGTATGGCCGCGTTTTGGCGCAACTTGTAGACCGACGGACGAGTGCCGGGACCCAGCCGTTCGACGGCCCGCAGGATGCGCTTGGGCGGCAGCTGCCAGCGGAGGGTGGGCGGGATGCGGCGCAGCACCCGGCCCGCCGCCCGCAGACGGCGGGTGACGACGGCGGGGGCGGGTGCCGGGCGGCCGTACAACTCGTGGGCGTACGGCGGCAGGCTGGCGTAGGCGAGCGCGGCGACCCGCCCCCATAGCACCGCGCGCGCCGGCACGAACAGGGGATGAACGGGGGGCTTGCGCAAAAAGGCGTCGACTTCCCCGGCCTCGGGGGTGTGGGCGAGCGCCGGGCGCACCTTCTCGAAGTACGCGGCGAGCTCCGCCGTATCAGCGGGCACACCGTCGGGGTCGAGGCCGACCAGCCGGGCGGACACGCGGTTCTCGTCCACATAGGCGTCCGCCTGGGCGGCGGTGAGCGGGAGGCCGGAGCGGCGCGCCACACGGAGATAGGAGTCGATCTCGGCGCAGTGCACCCACAGCAGCAGGTCCGGGTCGTCGACGCGGTGCCGGGCGCCGGTGCCGGGGTCGGTGACGGTGAGCCGGCGGTGGATGCCGCGCACCCGGGCGCCCGCCCGCTCGGCCTCCTCGGTGGTGCCGTAGGTGGTGGTGGCGACGAAGCGGGCGGTGCGCAGGAGGCGGCCCCAGGCGTCCTTGCGGAAATCGGAGTTCTGAATGACGCCGCGCACCGCGAGCGGGTGCAGCGCCTGCAGGTAGAGCGCGCGCACGCCCGCGATCCACATCATGGGGTCGCCGTGCGTCTGCCAGGTGACCGAGTCGGGTCCGTACAGCCCCGGGTCGCCCGCGCTCCGGCCTCGCGCCATGGCCACCACCTCCCGCGGCCAGATTACGACCTGGGGGGCGAGAGGCTCCGCGGCGCCCGCCATCGGCCGGGTCGCGGGTACCCGACGGTTCAGATCCGGCCCGCTCGGCGCTGCCGCCGGAGCAGCAGCGCCAGGTACAGCCCTCCGATCACCGCGGTCACCACGCCGACCGGCAGTCGCGCCTCATGCACGCCTCGCTGAGCGGCGAAGTCCGCGGTGACCACGAGCAGGGCTCCGGTGCAGGTGGCCGCCGACAGACTGGGCCCGGGGAGGCGGGTGAGCCGCCGGGCCAGCTGGGGGGCGACGAGCGCCACGAACGGGATCGGGCCGGCGGCGGCGGTGGCCCCGGCGCAGGCCGGGTGGCCGGTACGAGCGTCAGCAGCCGGGTGCGTTGGACGGATACCCCGAGCCCGCCCGCCACATCGTCTCCCCTTTCCAGGATCTTCAGCCTGCTCGCGGTGAGCACGACCAGCGGCAGCACCACGAGCAGTCCGAGGGCGGCCGGGCGGGCGTCCTGCCAACCACGTCCGTTGAGGCTGCCGTTGAGCCACACCATGGCCTGGGCGGCCCGGGTGAATCTGGCCTTGGCCAGCAGATAGGCGTTCACTCCCTGGAGCAGGGCGCTCACCCCGATCCCGACCAGCACCAGCCGGTAGCCGTGCAGGCCGCGACGTACCCCGTCCCGAAGGTCCCCAACCGATTAACAGATTCCAGTAGTGCTCCCGCAGCGGCCCGACTGAGACCTTCGCTCCGCGCAGTAGTCCTGCCGGCAAGACATCGCCGTGGATCTGCTCGCTGATCCGCCGCATGGCGCGCATCGCCACCTCGAACTCGTCACGCTCGACCCGCACCTAACTGGTTCCTTGCCGCTTTCACGTGACCTTCGGCGATTTCTACAGACCATCCAGTCGCCTGGTCACTGTGCCGAGTGTCGGCCAGGGAGGACCCTCGCGCAGCAAGCGCAGGAATTCCTCTCCGAATCGCCTCCCATTCGGGAACTGGTCGCCAAGCTCCCAACGCCACGCGGCGACCATCGCGATAACGAGCTGCCGGCACTCGTCCAGCAGCCCTTGGTCAACGCTTGGGTAGTGCTCGCAGACCGCCTCGGGAACATGGGCGAGATCGAACTCGACGGGTCCACGGCAGCACGTCTCAAGGTCGATGAACAACGGGCCGTTCTTCGTACTGAGCACATTGCCTGGATGCGGCTCGCCGTGGAGCAGCTGCTCCACTGCGCCGCGGTCGTCGATCGCTCGTCGCAGGCTTGCCAGCCTGCCGCTGAGGAACACGCGGTCCGCGGTGGCGAGCTCCGGCGAGCGATCCGGGTCGGCGACAACTTCTTCCGCCTCCGTGATCCGGTCCGTGAACCTCGGGCTCGGCACATCGACCTTGCGCATGCCGGCGTGCAGCTGCTCCAGCGCCTTGGCGTAGTCGACTGGTGAGGTGTGAGGTGTCACGGGCTCGTAGTAGGTCCACAGCGTCACCGCGAAGCCATCGCGCGTGTACACACGCGGGTCCGTCCGAGGCTCCAAGGGACACACCGGGCATCCGACCTCGGCGAGCCGCTGAGCGAGCTCGACTTCGAACGCTGCAACCTCTTGTCCCACAGGGGCGACCCGGGCAAGGACGTCGCATGGCGTCAGCCGCAGTGCCAGCTTGTTCGAGTTGTGGAGAACGATTGCGTCCTTGGTCGGCAGGCCGAGCGATGCTGCGACCGAAGTCGCAGCCGCGATCGCACGCGTGACGTCGTTCATCTCCACCCTCGAATCTTGGCATGGATGAGCGAGGGCGATGCCAACCAGCGTGGCCGGGTGCCAACTATGGTGGCTCGGCACACTGGCACTTCCTGGAGTGCGGCGATCTTGATGCCATCTGTCCCGCCTCAGTGCCAACTACGGTGCCTCGTCACAAAAGGCGCTAACGGCGCACCCTCGGCATCCCCAGGCCTATCCAGGAGATGATCTCCCGCTGCACCTCGTTGTTGCCGCCGCCGAAGGTGAACACCACACTGCTGCGGTAGCCGCGTTCGAGCTCGCCGTGCAGCACCGCGCCCGCCGACCCCTCCTTGAGCGGGCCCGCCGCGCCGACGACCTCCATCAGCCAGGCGTACGCGTCGCGGCGCGCCTCGGAGCCGTACACCTTGACCGCGGAGGCGTCCTGAGGGGTGAGCGCGTCGTGTTGGAGGGCGACCACCATCTGCCAGTTGAGCAGCTTCATGGCGTCGAGCCTGGCGTGGGTACGGGCCAGCCGCGCGCGCACCCAGCCCAGGTCGATGACGCGGCGGCCGTCGGCGAGCTCGGTGTCGGCGGCCCACTGCTGGACGCCGCGCAAGGCGCGGATGGCCATCGTGCCGTGGGCGGCGAGGGTGACCCGTTCGTAGTTGAGCTGGGTGGTGATCAGCCGCCAGCCCTCGTTCTCCGCGCCGACCCGGCGGGTGGCCGGCACCCGGATGTTCTCGTAGTAGCTGGCGGTGGTGTCGTGGGAGGCGAGGGTGGTGATGACGGTGCAGGAGTAGCCGGGGTCGCTGGTCGGCACCAGCAGGATGGTGATGCCCTTGTGAGGCTTGGCATCGGGGTCGGTGCGGACCGCGAGCCAGACCCAGTCGGCGGTGTCGCCGTTGGTGGTCCAGGTCTTCTGGCCGTTGACGAGGTAGTGGCCGGTCTCGGCGTCGCCATCGTTCTCCTCGCGCACGGCGCGGGTCTTGAGCGAGGCGAGGTCGGTGCCCGCGTCGGGTTCGCTGTAGCCGATGGCGAAGTCGATCTCCCCGGAGAGGATTTTCGGCAGGAAGTACTCCTTCTGCTCGTCGGTGCCGCAGCGCATGAGGGTGGGCCCGACCGTGTTGAGCGCCATGAGGGGCAGCGGGACGCCCGCCTGGGCGGCCTCGTCGAAGAAGATGAACTGCTCCACCGGGCCCAGCCCCCGCCCGCCGTACTCCCGCGGCCAGCCGACGCCCAGCCAGCCGTCCGCGCCGAGGCGGCGGATGGTCTCGCGGTAGAACCGCTTCTGCCCGGCGGGGTCGGCGTAACGGGCGTAGGCGTATTCGGGGACCAGCTCGGTGAAGTACGCGCGCAGCTCGGCGCGCAGTCGCCGCTGCTCGGGGGTGTAGTCGAGGTGCACGGCCCCTCCTGGAGTCTCGCGTACGCCGCGTAGGCGCCTGGAAACGAGGGGCACGGTAGAACGTGTTCCAACAATACGGAAGGCCCGGGGGCCCGGACGCCGCATCCGCCGAGGCGGCGTCCGGGCCGCATCCCGGCTGGACCGACAGTCGGCTGCGAGTGGTCAGACCGCTCGCAGCCACCCGTCGATCAGCGCGGGATGGTCTGTGGTGACCGCGTCGGCGCCCAGGGCCACACAGCGCGCCAGCCGCGGCGGGTCGGCGGCCGGCCAGGCGTCCACCCGCAGCCCCTGGGCGTGGCACCGCTCGACCAGGTCGGCCGTCAACTCGGACGTGAGCTCGGGGCAGACCCAGGTGGCCTTCACCTCCGCGGCACGCGCGGGCAGTTCCTCCGTGGGATGGGCGGTGATCAGCCCCCGCTCCACCTGGGGCATCAGCCGCGCGGCGCGGTCCAGCACCTCGGCGTGGAAGGAGGTGAGCACCACGCGCGCGGGCAGCGGGGTGTGCCGGTCGAACTCGGTCAGGGCGGCCACCGCCTCGGGGGCCTTGATCTCCACCTGGACCAGGCCGGGGAAGGCGTCCAGGGCCTCGTGGAGCGTGGGGATCCGCTCGCCCTGGCCGGCGTCGAGCTCCCGCAGCTCGGCCAGCGAGAGCGAGGCGACCTCGCCGGTGCCGTCGGTGGTGCGGTCCACCGTGGCGTCGTGGATCACCACGAGGTGGCCGTCGCGGGACACCCGCACATCCAGTTCGACTCCCTCGGCGCCGACCCGGTGCGCACGGCGGAAGGAGCGCAGGGTGTTCTCCGGCTCGTCGGCCTTGGCACCCCGGTGGCCGTAGACCAGCGGGCGGGCGGCCGGGCGTGCGGCGGCGGTCGCGGGCGGCGTCACAGGTGCTCCTCGATGGACTGGCGGTGCCGGTCCACCCCCTTGCGCAGCCGCGTGGCGACGTCGGAGAACGCCTGGTGCGCCGGGGTGTCGCCGGTCCAGATCTTCTGCAGCCCGGTGTAGATCTGCACATTGGCGTTGGGCACCATCATCCGCACCTGGTCCCCCTTGCGGGTGTGCGGCAGCTGCTTGACCGCGGTGGAGAAGTTGGGGTCCTCGGCGAGCAGCTTCGCCAGCGCCGGGGACTTGGTGGCGGCCGGGACCACGGGCATATAGCCGGTCTGGACGGTCCACTGGGCCGCGTTCTCCGGCCGCGCCAGGAAGCGTACGAACTCCGCCGCGGCCTGTTTGCGCTCCTTGGGCACCCGCTTGAACATGCCGAGCCCGCCGCCGCCCGTCGTCACCCCGAACTCCGTGTGGCGGGGCAGGAATCCGGTGCCCAGCTCCCAGCCGCCCGCCTTGGCCATCTCGGAGATCTTCCGCAGCCCGCCGGTGGAGGTGATCAGGGTGGCGATCAGCTGGTTGCCCATGTCTCCGGCGGGGTCGGTGGACATATAGGCGATGCGGTCCTTGTGGACCAGCTTGCGCTGCCACTCCCCGGCCGCGACGGTGGCCTCGTGGTCGATGGTGACGTCCAGGCCCTTGGAGTACGCGCCGCCCCACTGCCAGGCGGTGCACTGGAACTGCCAGTCACCGTCGATCTTCTGATATGCCTCCAGGGCGACCCGCTTGCCCTGGGTCTTCAGCCGGGTGATGTCCTTCGCCCAGCCGTACATCTCCTCCCAGGTCTCGGGCGCCCGGTCGGGCACCCCGGCCTTCTTGAAGAGGGTGCGGTTGAAGTAGAAGAGCGGGGTGGAGCGGGCCAGCGGCAGCCACCAGTGGTGGCCCTTGACCCGCCCCTCCCCCAGCAGCTTCGCGTTGTAGGTGGCGCGCAGCTCGCCGGGGTCGATGTACTCGTCCCAGGGCTCGAGCGCGTCCCCGAAGTAGAAGCGGTACCACTTCACATCGGACAGCACGCACAGGTCGGGCGCCTGGCCGGCGAGCAGCCCGACGACCGCCTTCTGGGCGCATTCGTCGTACGTGCCCTGGAACTGGACCTCCACATAGATGTCGCGCTGGTCGCGGTTGAACTTGTCCGCCAGACCTTGGAGGGCGCGGCCGGGCACATCCGCGAAGGTGGACCACAGCACGATGCGGGTGCGCCCGGCGTAGCGGTCGGGGACCGATCCGCCCGGCTGGTCCACCGGCCCGGTGGTGGAGCCGCAGGCGCTCAGCAGCGCGGCGGCCGTGGGCGCCCCGGCCGCGAGGGCCAGGAAGCGCCGGCGGCTGGGGAGGCTCTGGCTCACTTCCCGGCTCCCTGGGTCAGCCCGGCGATGATGTAGCGCTGGGCGATGAAGAAGACGACGAGCACCGGCAGGATCACCATCACCGTGCCGGCCAGGATGGCGCCCCAGTTGGCGTAGGTCTCCTGGTCGCGCAGGAAGAGGAGGCCGACCGGCAGGGTGCGCATATCGGCGCTGCTGGTCACGATCAGCGGCCAGATGAAGTCGTTCCACTTGGTCACCATGACCACGATGGCGACGGTGATCACCATGGGCCGCGACATGGGCAGCACGACGCGGAAGAGGGTGCGCAGATGGCCCGCCCCGTCGATCCGGGCCGCGTCCATGACCTCCTTGGGGAGCGTCAGCATGTGCTGGCGCAGCAGGAAGGTGCCGAAGACCGACCCGAGGCCCGGGGCGATCAGGCCCGCCCAGGTGTTGACCCAGCCCAGTTGGGCGACGGTCAGGAAGTTCGGCAGCAGGGTGACATGGCCGGGGACCATCATGGCGCCCAGCAGGAACAGGAACAGCCACTTCTTGCCGGGGAAGGGCAGGAAGACGAAGGCGTACGCGCACAGCAGCGCGGAACACAGTTCGATGGCGGTGCCGACGACGGAGACCACGAGGGAGTTGAGGAAGAACCGGTCGAAGGGAGCGGCGTTCCAGGCGTCGGAGAAGTTGCTCCAGCGCAGGTCGGTGGGGACCCAGTGGGGCGGATAGGCGTAGATCTGGGGGTTGGTCTTCAGCGCCGAGGAGGCCAGCCAGTACAACGGGCCGGCCGCGATGAGCGCGACCAGGACGAGGAGCGCGTACAGGCCCAGGCGCCGGGCCCGGCCGCCGGGGCGGCGGGAGGGCGCCGCCGGGTCGAGGGCCGTCACTGGTAGTGCACCTTTCGCTCGAGGTAGCGGGCCTGTCCCGCGGTGATCAGCAGGAGCACGGCGAACATGATCATCGCGCCGGCGGCGGCGCGCCCCGCGTCGAAGGCTCGGAACCCCTGGTCGTAGATGAACCAGCTGAGGACGGAGGTGGAGGTGCCCGGACCGCCGCCGGTCATCACGGCCAGGACGTCGAACGCCTGGAAGGTGCTGATGGTGCAGGTCACCAGGAGGAAGAAGGTGACCGGGGAGAGCAGCGGGAGGGTGATCCGGCGCAGCCGCGTCCAGGGCCCGGCGCCGTCCAGCGCGGCGGCCTCGTACACCTCCCTGGGCAGGCCCTGCAGGCCGGCCAGGTAGACCACGGCGACGAATCCGATGTTCTTCCAGAGGTAGACCAGGATCAGGCCGGTCAGCGCCCACTTGGAGTCGGTCATCATCGCCGGGGCGGTCAGCCCGAGCGGGGCCATCAGCGGGCGTATGAGCCCGTAGTTGGGGTCGAAGACGAACAGCCACAGGGTGCCGACGGCGGCCCCGGAGAGTACGTACGGGGCGAAGGTCAGCGTCCGCACCACGTTCCGGCCGCGCAGCTTCTGGTTGAGCAGCAGCGCGGTGGCCAGCCCCAGGACGATGCCGCCGGCCACGATGCCGACGACGAAGACGACGGTGGTCCACAAGGTGGAGCGGAAGTCGGGGTCGGTCAGCAGATCGGTGTAGTTGCCGAGCCCGACGAAGTCCTTGGCCGGGGAGATCATGTCCCAGTCGGTCAGGCTGAGATAGCCGTTGTAGACCACCGGCCAGTAGGCGAAGAGCAACAGGAAAAAGAAGTTCGGGGCGGCGAACGCGGCGAAGAGCAGATAGTCGCGCCGTCTGCGCCTGGCGCGCAGACGGCGGCCGACGTCCTCGATGGCAGACAAGGGGAGTTGATCCTTCCGAACTGCGCCCCGAGGGTCCCCTGGGACGTGCTGGTGACAGCCCCAAGGGATACCAACAGAGTTGATGAGAAGGAAACACCTTGTCGTGTTACAACTTGGCCTACTTCACATGCGTGCGTAGCTTTTTCTCACTCCTTCCGTGAACAGGTTCGTGAACAGACCCGGAAACACGGGCCTCAGCTCCCGCCCTCCCCGCCCTGTGCAGTGTCGTCCGAGCCCCGCCGGGTCGTCCGCACCGGCTCGCCCGGACGCCAGGTCTGCAGCACCAGGTCGCGGCCCTCCACGGCGGTGCGCACCACCTCGGTCACCTCGACGCGGAAGAGGTGGAACGGCTCCGGCGGATGCACCTCCGCGGCGAAGCGGGCGAGCATCTCCGGGTCGGTCACCTCCACGGCGCGCCCGCCGACCCGTGCGTCGCCGCCGTCCATCCCGGTGTCAGGACCCGGGTTGGCGTGGATCGCGAAGCGCGCGTCGCGGCGCAGGTCCAGGGCCTTGCGCGAGTCCGGCATCATGCCGAGCCACATCTCGCCGAAGCGGAAGTCCACTTCGAGGCCGGTCACGCGCGGGCTGCCGTCCTGGCGCAGGGTGGCCAGCACATGGTGCCGGTAGCGCTGGAACCGCTCCCGCACCACGGCGGAGAACGCGGGCTCCGCCGCCTCGAACCCGGCCCAACTGGTCGTCGTCGCAGTCGCCATAGAACCCATGCTCCCGGGATGACCGGACACCTTCTGTCGGGATTGGAGCTCGCGCGCCTGATCCGGGGGCAGATGGGCGATCCAGTCCGTCCCGGGCAGCCGATACGCCACCCAGGTCTGCGCATAGGCCGGGGGACGCGGCCGGGAGCGCTGGGTGAGCACGGCGGTGGGTTCCCGGGCGGACCGCAGCACCAGCGCCGAGGGCGTGGTGGACCGGTTGTTCCCGCTGGTCTGGGCGGAGGCGCAGCCCGCGTGGTACGCGACGGGCAGGGCGTGGTCGCCGGCGACCAGGCACGGCGACCGCAGTCCCAGCCGGTGCAGCCCGGCCGCGGCCGTCCGGTAGCTCTCGTTGACCTTCTCCGACTGGGCCGCCGAGCGGCCGAGCACCACGTGCTGCGAGGCCAGTTGGAGGGTGACGATCACACCGAGCGCGACCGCCACGGGCTGCGGAGAGCGCGCGGCCTGGACGGCGCGGAGCACCAGCACGGCCACGGGGAACGCCAGCAGGGCGTAGGAGGGCATCAGGAAGCGCGGCGCGAAGTAGCCGATCAGCAGCAGATACGGGACGGCGAGCGAGGCGGCGCAGACGATCGGCAGGACGGTCAGCGCGAGCGGGTGGCCGTGGTGCGGGGCGCCCGGGCGGGCCACGCGCTCCCGGCGGTCGCGGCGGTCCCGTACGGCGATGACGATCGCGGCGGCGGTCAGCAGCGGCAGCGCCAGCCACCACACGGTCAGCTCCGGGTGGCGCAGTGGGACCTCGCACGGACGGCACAGCTGCGGCCCGTTCAGGCTGCGCAGCGCCGCACCGACGTTGAAGTGCAACCCCATGCCGCCCTCGACGTCGCTGGAGACGCTCAGCCGCTCCAGGATGCCGTCGAAGCGGGCGTACGCCTCGCCCACCCACTGCGCCGCGCCCAGCGCGAGCCCGCCGAGCAGCGCGGGCAGGGCCGGCCGCCAGGCCCTGATGGCCACGGCCGCGACCAGCAGCGGCAGGGCCAGCCAGCCCCCGTCGGGAGTCCGTACGAGGGTGACGCCCGCGATGACGGCGGCCAGCCACCAGCGCGCGTTCCGCTCGGCGGGGGCGCGCAGAAACCAGCCGACGGCGGCCACCGCGCCGAGCGCCACCCACAGGTTCGGCATCACCGCGGGTCCGCTGATCTGGGTGATCCACAGCCCGGCGAACAGGAGTGCGGCCAGGGCGACCGTGCCGTGGTCGAGCATCCGCCGCCACACCCGGAAGGCGGCATACAGGGCGGCGGCGGACAGCACCGCGAGGAGTACCCGCAGCACCGGAATGGAGGAGGTCACGGCGACGACCGGGGCGACCAGCATGCTGATGCCGCGGGAGCGCGGGGCGCTGAAGTACGCGGCCGGGTTGCGCGGGTCGACCTGGGAGACGTACACGGACTCGTCCCAGCCCAGCGCGTGCGCGGTGTGCGGGATGACCACGAGGAGCTGGACGAGGGCGTAACCGGAGGCCACCAGCGCGAGCCAGGGCGCGGGGCGGCGATGGCGCGCCGGCTCGAAGGGTTGCGGGCGCGGGCGCGGGGTGGCGGCCGCCGGGGCGACAGTATTCTCCATGCGCGAACCATATGATGGTTTTGTACCCTTTTCTCCTTATTGATCCGTTCGGCTCAGCACCCAAGGGGTGCCATGAGCGCCGGAGATCCGTAGGATTTTCATCCCGCGCACAGCTCCACCCGGCGGAGAACGGACACGCATATGAAGATGCTGATCAACGTTGCCGAAACCGTGGTCGCCGACGCTCTGCGCGGAATGGCCGCCGCGCATCCCGAGTTGACGGTGGACGTCGAGAACCGGGTGGTCGTCCGGCGGGACGCCCCGGTCGCCGGCAAGGTGGGGCTGGTCTCCGGCGGCGGATCGGGGCACGAGCCGCTGCACGGGGGGTTCGTCGGGCCCGGGATGCTGGACGCGGCGTGTCCCGGCGAGGTCTTCACCTCCCCCGTGCCCGATCAGATGGTGCGGGCCGCGGCCGCCGTGGACAGCGGCAAGGGAGTCCTGTTCATCGTCAAGAACTACACCGGCGACGTCCTCAACTTCGACATGGCGGCCGAGCTCGCCGAGGACGAGGGCGTGCAGATCGCCAAGGTCCTGGTCAACGATGACGTGGCGGTGACCGACAGCCTCTACACGGCCGGGCGGCGGGGCACCGGGGCGACGCTGTTCGTGGAGAAGATCGCCGGCGCGGCGGCCGAGGAGGGCGCGCCGCTGGACCGGGTCGCGGCGCTCGCCCGGCAGGTCAACGAGTCGTCGCGGAGCTTCGGCGTCGCCCTCAGCGCGTGCACCACCCCCGCCAAGGGCGGCCCGACCTTCGACCTCCCGGCCGGGGAGCTGGAGTTGGGAGTCGGCATCCACGGCGAGCCCGGGCGCGAGCGGCGGGCCATGATGACCTCCCACGAGATCGC
This sequence comes from Streptomyces sp. ME19-01-6, assembly GCF_033793745.1. NCBI lineage: Bacteria > Bacillati > Actinomycetota > Actinomycetes > Kitasatosporales > Streptomycetaceae > Streptomyces > Streptomyces sp. ME19-01-6. Next base: position 223,986 of record NZ_JARAXF010000008.1, read on the forward strand.
CGACTTCGCGGTGAACGCGGTGCTGGCGGACCTGCGGCCCGACAACCCGGTCCTCGTCCTCGTCAACGGCATGGGGGCGACGCCGCTGCTGGAGCTGTACGGCTTCGCCGCCGAGGTACACCGGGTGCTCGGCGAGCGCCAGGTTGCGGTGGCACGTACGCTCGTCGGCAACTACGTCACCTCGCTCGACATGGCGGGCGCTTCGGTGACCCTGTGCCGGATCGACGACGAACTGCTGCGACTGTGGGACGCGCCGGTACGGGCCGCCGGGCTGCGCTGGGGCTGCTGACCGGGACCGGCCCCGTCCGCCGATACGTACGCTGTCGTCGTTTGGCCATTGACTGAGGAGGCGCCTGTGTCCAACTCCGTGTCCAGCAGGGAAACCACCGGCGAACCGGTGCTCGACACCGCCTTCTTCCACCGCTGGCTCACCGCGGCGGCCGCGGCCATAAGCCGCGAGGCCGCCAGACTGACCGAGCTGGACTCGGCGATCGGCGACGCCGACCACGGCAGCAATATGCAGCGCGGTTTCGCGGCCGTGACCGAAGCCCTGGAGAAGGAGCCACCGGGTCCACCGGGGGCCGTGCTGATCCTGGCGGGGCGTCAGCTGATCTCCAAGGTGGGCGGCGCCTCGGGCCCGCTCTACGGGACGCTGCTGCGGCGGGCGGGCAAGGCGCTCGGCGACGCGGAGCAGATCACCGTCCGGCAGCTGGCCGACGCGCTGCGGACCGGCGTGGACGCGGTGGCCCAGCTCGGCGGCTCCGCGCCCGGCGACAAGACGATGCTGGACGCGCTCGTCCCCGCGGTGGACGCGCTGGCCGCGGAGGGCGGGTCCCTCGCGGCGGCGAGCGAGGCCGCGGACAAGGGTGCGCTGGCCACCGTGCCCCTGCTCGCGCGCAAGGGCCGGGCCAGCTATCTGGGTGAGCGCAGCATCGGCCATCAGGACCCCGGCGCCACATCGTCGGCACTGCTGTTCGCGGCCCTCGCGGAGGTGGCGGTGTGAGCGCGCCAGGACTGAGCGGGAGGGAGGGGCCTCATGAGCGATGACGTGCTGAGCGGCGCGGACACGGAGAAGCGGGTCGGTGTGGTGCTGGTGTCGCACAGCGCCGCGGTCGCCCAGTCGGTGGCGCAGCTGGCCACCGGACTGGCCGGCGGCGGCAGCACCGCACCGGTCACCGCCGCCGGCGGCACCTCGGACGGCGGGCTCGGCACCAGCCCGGAGCTGGTCGCCGAGGCGGCTCACGCGGTCGACCAGGGCGCGGGCGTGGCGGTCCTCGTCGACCTGGGCAGCGCCGTGCTGACCGTGAAGGCGCTGCTGGCCGAGGGCGACGAGCTGCCCCCGGGCTCCCGGCTGGTGGACGCGCCGCTGGTGGAGGGCGCGGTGGCGGCGGTCGTCGCCGCCTCGGCGGGGGCAGACGTGGACGCGGTCGCGCGGGCGGCCGAGGAGGCGTACGACTACCGCAAGGTCTGATCCGGGACGGGCCGTGACAATCCCCGGGCATGAACATGTAATCATCGTCCGGACCGGTGACAGGGAAGGTCACGGTTGGTTGAATGCGCCGAGCGCCTTCCGGCCAACCCCTGGAGCGTCCCGTGCGGATCTCACGTCGTGCCCTGTTGTCGATCGTCCCGGCGGCGACCCTGTCGGCAGTGGCGCCGCCGCAGCGCGCCTGGTCCCAGGCGCCCCGGGACACGACACCCACCGATGCCGCCGCGGACCACGCCACGCTGATCGACAACACCGTCGCCGTCCTCGCCGGCACCGCCGGCTCCAACGCCCGGCCTGAGGTCGCCGCCAAGCTCGCCTCCATCGCCTCCACCGCCGGCACCCGGCTGACCGCCCTGGACGGCGCCGGGCCGGGCGAGCTGTTCCGCGGCCTCCCGCTCGGGAGCAGTGACACCAACCTGACGGCGTCCTTCCAGTACCTGTACGAGATCGCCCTCGCCACCCGCGCCCCCGGCGGCGCGGCCCCGGGCGGCGACCCGGCCGTCCAGCGGCGGGTCATCGACGGCCTGGTCCGGCTCCACGACGACTACTACGGCGACCAGTCGAAGGGCTACTACGGCAACTGGTTCAACTGGGAGATCGGCATCTCCTCCCATCTGACCCGGACCCTCGTCCTCCTGAGGGACGAGCTCGCCGCGTACCGCCCCGATCTGACCGCCACCTGCGTCGCCTCGATGGACGCCTACCTCCGCAACGGCAAGGCCGGCGACGTCGACCTCGACTCCCGCTTCCACACCGGCGCCAACCTCGCCGACATCACCACCAACCGGATCCTCCAGGGCGCCGTGCTCGTCGACGACGCCCGCGTCACCAAGGCTGTCGCCGACCAGCTGACCGTCCTCGCCACCATCGATCCGTACCACCTCAGACACAACGTCACCGACGGCTTCTACGCCGACGGTTCCTTCATCCAGCACGCCTCGGTCGCCTACACCGGCTCCTACGGCAAGGGCCTGCTCACCCGCATGGTCCAGGCCGTCAAGATCCTCGAAGGCACCGGCTACGCCCAGGGCGTGGACCTCGTCGGGACGGTGCGGGACTGGGTGGTGCGCGGCTTCGCCCCGCTGATCTTCGAGGGCTGGATGATGGAGATCGTCAAGGGCCGCGGGGTGTCCCGGACCACCACGGGATACACCGATGTCGCGGAGGTCGTCGAGGCCGTCGTCGATCTCTCCGGCTACGCGGCCGGGGCCGACGCCACCGCTCTCAAGAGCTATGTCAAGTACGTCCGGCAGACCTCCCGGGCCGCCCTCGACCCGGCGCGTTTCCTCTCCCCCGTCACCGTCGCCCGCTACACCGACATCCTCGCCGACGCCAAAATCCCGGCGAAGGACCTCAACCCGGCCGAGCGGAATGTCGCGTTCAACGCGATGGACAAGACGGTCCACCGGCGCCCCGGCTATGCCTTCGCCCTGGCCCGGAGCTCACCGAGGATCAGCAAGTACGAGTACATGAACGGCGAGAACCTCTTGCCCTGGTTCCAGGGCGACGGCGCCCACTACCTCTATCTCTCCGGCCAGGACCAGACCCAGGCCTTCGGCGTCGACTACTTCACCACCGTCTCGCCCTACCGTCTGGCCGGCGTCACCGCCCCCGTGGAGACCCGCCGCACGATCCCCGAGCTCTACGGCGGCCTGTGGTACGACAGCCCGGAGCGCGGCTTCACCTCCTCCTCCGAGTCGCAGAACACCTACGTGTACTTCCCCCGCGGCGCGGGCGGACTCTCCGGCGGCGCCTGTCTCGGCGCGTACGGCGCGGCCGGGCTCGTCCAGGCCGACGACGTCGCGTACGCCGCCCAGCAGGCCGGCACCCTGCCCGACGACTTCGTCGCCTACCGCAACGCCCGCGCCACCAAGTCGTGGTTCATGCTCGACGACGAGATCGTCGTCCTCGCCGCGGGGGTGGGCGACCCGGCGGGGCGCGCGGTGACAACAACCCTTGACAGCCGCGTCAGCCGCGTCAGCCGCGTCGCCCGGGCGTCGGACGCCCTCACCCTCACCGGGCGGCTGCGCGACGGCACCCCCTGGTCCGGCACCGGTACCGCCCCGCTGGCCTGGCTGCGCTACGCCGACGCGGACCAGGGCACCGCGGTCGGATATGTGTTCCTGAACGGGCGGCGGCCCACCGTGGCACTCGAGACGGTCTCCCGCAGCCGCCGTGCCGTGCGCCTGTCCAACCCCGACACCATGGTGACCAAACAGGTCTTCTCCGTATCCGTCGAGCAGCCGGCCGGCGCGCCGCCCGCTTCGATGGCCTACGCCCTCGTCCCCAACGCGTCCGAGCGCCAGCTGATGGCGTACGCCCGCGGGCCGGTGTCCGTCCTGGCCAACACCGCGCGCGTCCAGGCGGTGCGGCACAAGGGCCTCGGCCTGGTCGCCGTCAACGTCTTCGCCCCCGGCGACCACCACGCCGGACACCTGTCGATCGACGGCCCGGCGTCGGTGATCCTCCGTGAGGGGCGCGACGGCACCGTCTCGATGGCGGTGGCCGACCCGACGACCGAGCGCGACACGGTCTCGGTCGTCATCCGGGGCCGCGCCCTGCGGGCCGGCCCGGCGGACGAGGGCGTGCGGGTCGACCGCGTCCCCGGCGGCACCCGGATCCGTGTCGCCACCCGCCACGCCTACGGGCGGAGCTTCACGGCGACACTGCGCTGACACCAGCCGCGGCAGGCCAGGTTGCGATTCGAGGACGACCGGCCTGGCCAAGGCGGTCGCCCTGACCACGGGGATCCCCATCGTGGCCGTACCGACGACGTACGCGGGCTCGGAGGCGACCAGCGTCCGGGGGCTGACGGACGGAGCACACAAGACCACGGGAGTCGACGCGCCCGTTGGACGCGCACGGGCAGGGACGCCCACGAGCGCAGGGTGTTGTTGGGGTGGCGGTGGGGTGTGCCGTCAGACGGGCGGCATGCTGACACCTGCACTGGTGGATGCCCATGCCGAATCCGACGTGGCCGGAGGTGAACGGCACGGCCGCGTCCCGCAGCGGCAGGGAGGGCGCGGCACGGGTCGCCAGCTCCCACAGGCGCACCCCGATACGCACCCGGTGGTCAGCGTCCCGGGGCAGGAACCCGTACGAGACCAGCTCGGCCACCAGCCGCGACGCGGTCGCCACGCGCAGCCCCGTGCGCCGGGAGATCTCCGAGACGGTCAGCGCCGGCTCCTCCGGCGCGAACGCCTCGAAAATCCGTACGGCCCGCGCGAGAACCGACTCGCTGTTCGGTGTCCTCACCTGGCCCTCATCGGATCTCTTCCTCGCAGGTCAAACCGGGTCCGGCGACCATGCGGCGGCTCGCTTCGCCGAGGCCGTCGGCGAGCGCCCGGGTCCATATCCCGCTGCGCTTCTCCGACGGCACCACGTAACCGCCGAGGTGATCACATGCAACGGCCTGGCCGACGGCGCCGAGCACGTCGCCCTGGCCCCGGGAGACCCGTCCGCGGCCACCCCGCTGGTGCGTCTGCACTCCGAGTGCCTCACCGGTGACGTCTTCGGCTCCGCACGTGCGACTGCGGGCCCCAGCTGCGCGAGGCCACGGAGGCAATCGCCACCGCCGAAGGAGTCCTGTTCTTCCTGCGTCAGGAAGTCCGCGGCATCGGCCTCTACAACAAGCTCGGTGCCTATGCCCCGCAGGACCAGGGCCTGGACACCTACGAGGCCAACCTGGCCCTCGGCCTGGCCGGCTGACCCGCGGAACGATCAACCCAGCGCCGCCCCCGGACTTCCGCCGGGCAAGTAGCCGGGCCCCGAACTATGGTGTCCCGCCACATGTGCCCCTGATCTGCGTCTTCCTACCGTAAATCCCCCTTGGGCCCGACGAGGTCCCGGAGGCTTTGGCGGTGGTGCGGTGCCCGGAGGGCCTACGGGCGGTCCGTCCGCACATCACAGATCCGTTCGAAGAAGAACTCGTGCTTGAGGAAGGAGACGTCGTACTCGTGGCCCGGATGAGGCGGGATCAGCTGGGCGGCCTGGATGAGTCGCCAGCCATCGTGCAGCGCCGCCAGCCCGGACTCGTAGGGCCGTTCGTCGCTGTCGCCCGTGGTCGGTGAGGTGAGGCCGGTGCCGTCATACAACGACCAACCGACGACGTTGGAGTCGAGGGCGGAGGTACCCAGGTACAGCACCAGCACCTGCTGCCGCCGCACCGCGGCGGGGGCCGTGCCCGGTGCGGGGGCGAGGTGGGTCGATTCGGTCGTCATATCGCTGCCCCCTGCGGGCGGTTGGAGACCCGGGTCACCCAGTAGTCGATGTCGAAGTCGTCGTCGCCGGTCAGTTCCCGCCACAGCAGGATCCGGTTGTAGCGCTCCAGGCGGCCCGTCGCCCATTCGTACCAGGGGAACGTCGCGTCCAGTTCCCGGGCCACCTGCGGGTCGTCCAGATCCGAGGTGTCCCACAGGAGCCGTTGACGAACCGTCGGGTTGAAGCGGATCTTGAACATGTAGCGGACTCTGTCGCTGTCGTTGCGCCTGCCACCATGCCAGAGCCCGTGGTGCAGAAACACCACCGTGCCGGCCGGGCAGACCAGCCGGTCCTGGCCGCGCAGGTTCTGGTAGCGGCCGGTGTCGGACTCGTTGATGCGGCGCAGATGGCTTCCCGGCACGCTCAGGGTGCCGCCCATCTCCAGCGTCACCGCCTGCGGGTAGTACATCAGTTGTACGTCGAAGGCGTCCGGCCGGACGTCGATGATGGCGTCCCCGTGCAGCGGCTGCGCCTCGCCGCCGTGGGGCTCGCGGATGTGCACGGCGTGATGGTCCACCGTCGGCTGCGGACCCACCAGGCTGTGCAGGGCCCCTGACACCTGCGGAAGCTCCAGTAGTCTGCGGGCGAAGGAATTCTCCGCGTACGCCTTGGACACCGGTGTCCCGTACGGCACCGGCGGAACCCCGTCCGCCAGCACCGCCAGGCCCTCGGCGTTCATCTCCGCCGGGACCACCGCGTCCAGGCGCAGCGACCCACGCGCCACGAAGCGCGCCATCTGGACCGAGCTGAGCAGCTCCTGACTGTTTTCCATGACCGTCACGTTAGGTGCGGCCGTCGCTCACCGGGTGGGCCGCGTTCACCCTTCAGTGGTCGAATCTCACCATGAGTCCCGACGCCGAAGGAGTAGATGTGGCCATGCGCACGGTTCTCGCCCTCACGGTCTCGGCAGGCAAGCCGCTGAGCATGCCGCTGATCCAGGACACCGGGCCCGAACGCGAGCTGTTGCTGTTCCGGACAGGGCAGTGTTTTCTCGCTCAAGGTGACAGTGAGCTTTTTCAGTATGGCCACTGATCGGGTGACGGGACCGGTGCCCGCAACCGCACGAGGCTCCCGTGCCGTTGGGGGAGGTATTCGAAGTCTCAACCCTCAGGCACAGGAGCCGCGTTGGTTCCGTATTCTGCCGCACCCGACCTGCCTCACGCCCTGGTCGAGTGGGTCACGATGCTCATCGTCACCCGCGAGGGTGACCGCCGCTGCAAGCTCCCACCGCACCAGCGTGCCCTGGTCAGGCCTGGTGTACCTGCGCCGGCACGACACCCACGCCTACACGACAGCCGTCGTCGACCTCCTCGCCGCCCGCGCCCCCGAGCTGCTGCGCGCCCTGCGCGAGGCCAACCGGACAGAGGAGCCGGCCCCTGGATGGCAACACCCCTCAGACGCCCGCCGGGCCGCGACCTCACGCCGACCGACCGGCCGATCCAGAACACCGGGCACGCGGACCTGGTCCAGGCGCCCGACGGCTCGTGGTGGATGGTGCTGCTGGCCGTCCGGCCGCGCGGCGGCACCCCGGGCTGGCATGTGCTGGGCCGGGAGACCTTCCTGGTGCCGGTGGAGTGGGTGGACGGCTGGCCTGTGGTCGGCGAGGTCCCGTCCGAACTGTCCACGCCCGCCTGGCCGTTGGTCCCCGGTCCGGTCGAGCCCGTGCGGGACGACTTCGACCTCAGCGAACTGCGGCCGCAGTGGGTCTCCCCGCGTGGCCGCTCCCCGGAGCACTGCACCACCAAGGAACGCTCCGGCTGGCTGACCCTGCGTGCCCGCGGCGGCTCCCTGGACGAGCCGGACGCCGTGTTCGTCGGCCGCCGCCAGCAGCACCTGGCATGCGAGGCGCGCACCCGGGTCGACGCGGAACAGGGACGCGGCGGTCTCGCCGTCCGCCTGGACGAGGAGCACCACTACGAGATCGAGGCGTCCGAGGGACAGGTACGGGTGCTCGCCCGCGTCGGGACCCTGCGCACGGTCCTGGCCTCCCGGCCGACGCCCACCGGCCCCGTGATGCTGGGCGTCCGCGTCTCCCCCGCCCCGGGCCAGGGCCCCCGCACCCGGCCCGACACTCTCACCTTCGGCGTCGAGGAACCGGACGGCACCTTCGCCGGACTCGGCTCCCTGGACGGCCGCTACCTGTCGACCGAGGTGGCCGGCGGCTTCACCGGACGGGTCATCGGCATGTACGCCGCGGCCGGCACGGTCCACTTCGACTGGTTCGACTACACCTCACAGGGCTCCTGACCAGGCGCCGCTCGCCGTCAGGCGCCCTCCCTCGACCATCTGAACGCACCTCCCCCCACGGGCGGACCCCCTGCCCGGCCGACAGAGAAGGGTCAAAGATGAAGAGAACGCACCACCTCACCGGTCGCCGCAGCCGCGGCCCCGGCCGCCTGCTCGGCCTGCTGCTGGCGTTGGTCACCATGATCGGGGTGACCAGCACCGCGGCCTTCGCCGCCCCCGCCCACAAGGGCCCGCTCCCGATACGGCTCCCGCAGCTCGCCGCGGGGCCGGCGGACACGGTGGCGGCGATGCAGCCCAGCTGGAACCTGGGCAACACCCTCGACGCCATCCCCGACGAGACGTCCTGGGGCAACCCGAAGGCCGCCAAGGCCCTGTTCGACACGGTCAGGGCCCAGGGCTACCGCAGTGTCCGCATCCCCGTCACCTGGAGCGGTCACCAGTCCTCCTCGGCTCCCTACACGATCGACGCGACATGGATGAGCCGCGTCAAGCAGGTGGTCGACTGGGCGCAGGCCGACGGCCTGTACGTGGTGATCAACGTCCACCACGACTCGTGGCAGTGGATCAACACCATCGCCACCAACCATGACGGCGTGCTGGCCCGCTTCAAGGCCACCTGGACCCAGATCGCCGCCGCCTTCAAGAACTACCCGCAGTCCCTGCTCTTCGAGAGCAACAACGAGAGCCGCAGTTCGACAACACCACCGACGCCCAGGCCATTCAGTACAACAGCGAACTCAACACCGCGTTCCGCAGCGTGGTGCGCCAGTCCGGCGGCAACAACGCGACCCGTCTGCTCTTCCTGCCCACCGTGCACTGCGCGTCCGACCAGGTGTTCACGGACGCGCTGTACACCGAGATCAAGGCGCTCAACGACCCCAACCTCGCGGCCACCGTGCACTACTACGGCTACTACCCGTTCAGCTCCGACACCAGCACACCGACCTTGTTCCGGCGCGCCGCCCGCTCGACACCACGGATGATCTCCACGGCCCACATGCTCTCCAGCTCGCGAAACACCAGCTCCACGAGGTTGCTGCGGTTCTTCGGCGGCTTGCGGTATCCGTACCGGTGGATCAGCTCCTCGACACGGCTCCGGGTCTCGTCCGACACCCCGGGCCTGCCGTTGAGCACCTTTGACACCGTGGGGACGGAGACACCGGCGGACTCGGCGATGTACGCGATGGTGACCGCCGCCGGCCCCTCGCCGCTGCTCTTCCGTTCTTCCGTCTCGCCCGTCGAAGGCACTTGTGATTGGTTGTCCGGCAGAGGAGTTCTCGCCCGGCTACGGCAAGGAGGCCCCTCGCGCCGCACTGGCGACCAACGTCCCGCGGATCGATCTGAACGGCGACTGGGCTTTCCGGTTCTCGGTCACCGGGCTTGACGAGACCGACGGCTTCGAGGCTCCCGGTTTCCACGACAGGGGCTGGGACCGGCTGGCCGTCCCCTCCCAGTGGCAGTTGCGCGGCTATGGCAAGCCCGTGTACCTGAACGTCCCGAACCCCATCCCGCTGGCCCCCGTACGTGCCGGACGAGAACCCGACCGGTGACTACCGGCGCACCTTCGATCTGCCGCCGTCCTGGGCGGCAACGCCCGCGGTGGTGCGCTTCGAGGGCGTCGAGTCGTGCGCGCCGCGCGCGAGCAGTTCCAGGTACGGGGTCTCCGGCTGATCATCGGACATGGTCACAGGGGTACTCCCGCCGGGCTCGGCCCCGCCAGTGCCCGGGCGCGGCCCCGACGCCCGCTCAGGCGCCCGCCGTGCCGGTCGGGCCGCCGTACGCCCGGGCAGCCGGCCGCTCAGTGAGCGGTCCATCCGCCGTCCATGGCGAGCGAGGCGCCGGTGATGAAGGAGGCGTGCGGGCCACAGAGGTAGGCGACGGCCTCGGCGACCTCCTCGGGCTCGACGAGCCTCTTGACCGCGGAGTCGGCCAGCATGATCTCGGAGACGACCCGCTCCGGGGGGATGCCGTGCGCGGCGGCCTGGTCGGCGATCTGCCGCTCCACGAGCGGGGTGCGGACATAGCCGGGGTTGACACAGTTGGAGGTGACCCCGTGGGCGGCGCCCTCCAGGGCCGCGACCTTGGAGAGCCCTTCCAGCCCGTGCTTGGCGGCCACGTACGCCGACTTGTAGGCCGAGGCGCGCAGCCCGTGGACGGAGGAGATGTTGACGATGCGCCCCCAGCCCTGGGCGTACATATGCGGCAGCGCGCCCCGCATCAGCCGGAAGGGGGCCTCCAGCATCACCGTGAGCATCCGGGAGAAGACCTCGGGCGGAAAGTCCTCGATGGGCCGCACGAGTTGCAGCCCGGCGTTGTTGACCAGGATGTCGACGCCCGCGGCGGCCCGCTCGGCCGCGTCGACGTCGGTCAGGTCGAGCGTCCGCGTCCGCACGCTCCCCGGCAGCCCGGGCGCCCGCTCGGCCCGGGCCGCCAGGGCGGCGAGCCCCGCGAGCCCCGCCAGCCCCTCTTCGTCTCGGTCGACCGCCAGGACCGTGGCCCCGGCGGCGGCCAGCCGGAGGGCGCAGGCCCGGCCGATGCCGCCGGCGGCCCCGGTGACGAGTGCGGTACGGCCGCCGAGGCCGGGGGCGGCCCCGGCGGCGGGGCCCGGTGTGGTGGACGCGCTCATGAGGGGCAGGCCAGGCGGCGGCCGGGGCCCGACCCATGTGTGCCCGGCACGTACTTCACTCCGGAACGCTGGGATCGAACCACGTCGGGCCGTCCTCCAGGGCCCGCTTGATCCGGATCAGCGCGTACTCGTCCAACTCCGGCAGCGCGTCGAGCGCGAACCAGCCCACCTCCAGGGACTCCTCGTCGTTCACCCGCGCCTCACCGCCCACCGCGCGGCAGCGGAAACAGATGTCGACGAACTGGCATACGTCCTTGTTGGGATAGGTCACCGGCTCCGCGGTGTGGACGAGCACGATGCGCTCGGGGACACAGCGCACCGCCGTCTCCTCGTACACCTCGCGCACCACCGTCTCGGCGGGCTGCTCGCCGGGGTCGGGGATGCCGGAGGGGAGCGCCCAGCGGCCGTTGTCGGCTCGGCGCCCGAGCAGCACTCTGTTCTCTTCGTCGAGGACGACGGCGCTGGCACCCGGCAGGAACAGCAGTTGGTGACCGGCGGTGGCCCGCAGCTCGCGGATGAAGTCGGGAGTAGGCATGCACTGAGGCTATCGGTCCGGGCGAGCGGCACCGGAGGCCATTCACGTCACAACCGGATGCCTTCCGCACAGTCGACACACATCTGCCGCATCGTTTCTGCGCAACATATACACATATCCGGTCACAGTCGCTACGGTATCCGTCCTGGCCCGCATGCGGCCTTTGGTCGCCTCCGGCGGGCCTCCCGGCCCCCGCCGACGGCCGGCCCGGCACGCGGTGCCCGTCACGACTCGGGGGGTCGAACGGGATGGCGTCTTCAGCGGCACGGCCTGTCGTACGGGAACACAACAGCGCGCCCGACCTCGTGGGCGCCGCGGTCCTCGGCTGCTGCGCCGCCTGGGCCCTGATCTGCGCCGTGGGCCGCACCGCCCGCCCCGAAGGCGTCCTGCTCGCCGTGCTGGCCGTCGCCGCCGGTTACGCGTGCGGCCGGATCGCCGGATCGCTGCTGCCGGTCGCCTCCGCCACGGCCGCCGCGTTCGCGGGCCTCGGCCTGGCCTGCACCGTCCCGGACGGGGTGAGCGGCCACGGCGGCGCCCATGCGGCGCAGTTCACACTCGCCGTCGGGGCGGCTTGCGGCGCGGCCTGGGCCGCCCGGTCGGCCGTGCTCCGGCTGGCCCTGCGCCTGCTGGCCGTGGCGATTCCGGCCATGGCCCTGATCGCCGGCTCGACGGTGGGCGGCGCGGCCGGGGCTTTGGTGTTGCTGTGTTCGCTCACCGTCGCCCGGACCCGCCGCCGCCTGCCGGGGCTGGCCGGGCTGGCCCTGGTCGCGGCGGTAGCCGTCGGCGGCTGCTGGGCCATGGCCGAGAACGCCCTCCCCGGCGCGCTCTCGGCGCCCCTGCACGACCGGCTGGGCGAGCACCGGGTACGGCTGTGGCACGACGCCGTCCAGATCGCCGAACACGCGCCGCTGCGCGGAGCAGGGCCCGACCGGTTCGGCGAACTGAGCCCCACCGCCCAGCGGTCGGCCGCCGTGGACGACACGCCGTACTCGGCCCCGCTGCAGCAGGCCGCCGGCCAGGGGCTGCCGGGCCTTGCCCTGCTGGCCGCGGCCTTCGGCTGGCTGCTGTACGCGCTGTGGCGCTCGCCCCGCCGCACACCGGCCGTTTTGACGGCGGCCGCCGCCCTGACCGCACTGGCCGTCGAGTCGGCCCTCGGCAACGCGCTCAGCTTCCCGGAGGTGACCGCAGGGGCCGGCCTGATCGCTGGGCTGGCCACGGCGCGGCTGCCGGAGGCGGACCCGGGGCCACTCGCGGGCGAGGCCACGGCTCTGGGTCCGGTCCCGGCGGCACACTGAGCGTGCGCCGCTCCGTTCACCGCCTCCGCGCGCGCTCCCGCACCAAGGACGCCAACCGGTCCAGCCCGACCTCGATGGTCTCCGGGGTCAGCTGGCTCAAGGAGAGACGGATCTGCTCGTGTCCGCCGTCACCGCCGTAGAAGTGGGACATGGGGGTCCACAGCACGCCGTGCTCCTTGGCGGAGTACTCAAGCAGCTCGTCATCCGCCCGAAACGGGACGGTCAGGGTGAGGAAGAAGCCGCCGGCGGGGGTGTTCCAGCTGACCTCGGGCTGCCGCGCCTCGGGCCCCCGGGCCTGGGGCCCTCGCGCCGTGTCCTTCGGGAAGCGGCGAGCCAACCCTTCGAGGATCAGCCGGAGATTGCGCTGGTATACATCGATCTCCCGGCGATTCGCGGCCGGCAGGCTGTAGCCGTGCTCCACCAGCGCCCCGCCGACCACGGCCTGGGCCCAGGGCGAGGTGTTCACCGTGAGCATGCTCTTGATGGTCGAGAGGTGGTCGGCGAGAAGCGAGGTGCCACCGTTCTCGTCCACCACACGCTGATCGGCGACCGCGTAGCCCACCCGGGCCCCCGGCAGGACCGTCTTGGCGAACGAGCCGAGCCGGACGACCCTGCGCCCGGTGTCCAGCGCCTTCAACGACGGCAGCCTGTCCGCTCCGGCGAACACACCGTACGCGTTGTCCTCCAGCAGGAGCAGGTCCTCCGCCTCGGCCACCCGCAGCAGCTCCCGCCGCGCCTCGAGATCCACGCTGATACCGGTCGGGTTGGCCACGTCCGGCACGATGTACAGAGCCCGTGGCCGCAGGCCGGAAGCGCGGGCCTCGGCGATCTGAGCGCCGAGGTCGTCGAAGTCGATCCCCCGGTCGCCCCCTCGGACCGGGCGGACGGGGAGATCGACGAGGCGCGCCGCGCCCGTCAACCCGACGTACGTGGGAGAGATGGCGAGGACGATGTCCTGCGGGCCGGTGCGCAGCGCCCGCAGCACCAGGAACATCGCCTCCTGGCAACCCACCGTGATGACCAGGGAATCGCTGGAGACCGAGATGCCCTCGTCGACTTCCAGATGTCTGGCCACCAGCTCATGGATGATGCCCTTGGTCCGGCCGTACTGGAGGACCGTCCGCTTCGCCTCGGTCTCGGTCATGCCCCGCTCGCGGCGCAGATGGTCGCAGAAGACGTCCACGTAGCGGTGGACTTCGGCGAAGTCCAGGAACTCCTCGCTCGGGCGCCCGGCCGCGAACGAAATGGCGTTCGGAAACCGGATGGCTACCTCGTTGAGGAAGTTCATCGAGGCCATCGCGGGGTCCGCGAGCGAGCCGTGCAGCTGCGACAGCCGCACGTCGTGAACATCCGTGGCACGGGTATCGGTGGCACGGGCACCGGAATCGGTCATTGGTGGTCACCCCCACAGTGGCATGGCATGGTCGTCGTCCGCAGTCGGGCCACGGCGGCCAGGTCGGGGCACCCCGCCAGGGCCATGGCATGCCGGAACTCCTCCCCCAGCAGCGACAGGACACGCGCGCACCCCGCCTCGCCGCCGGCCGCGAGCCCCCACAGAGCGGGACGGCCCAGCAGCACACCCGAGGCGCCCAGGGCCAGCGCGCTCAACACGTCGGCCCCACTCCGGATCCCGCTGTCCACCAGCACCTGGCAGCTCTCCCCGAACGCGCCCCTGACCGCCTCCACGACACCGGGAAGCGCCATGGCGGTGGGCGCGGCCCCGTCCAGCTGCCGCCCTCCATGGTTGGACACCACCACCGCAGCCGCCCCGAGCTCGGCCGCGCGCAGGGCGTCGGCCGGATGCGACAGCCCCTTGACCACCACAGGCAGACCGGTGCGCTCCCGCAGCCACTCGATGTCATGCCAGGTGAACGATGGCGCGAAGGCCGACGCGGTGTGTGCCGCGACGGCCGAACCACGCTCGACGCGTTCATGCGCGCTGCTCATGGCTCCACCGTCCAGGTTGGCCGCCCGGATCGTCGGTGGCAGCGCGAAACCGTGCCTCATATCGCGCAGCCGCCGACCCATGACCGGCACGTCCACGGTCAGGACCAGCGCCTCGCTCCCGATCGCCTCGGCCCGCTGGACCAGATCGAGGACGACGCCCCTGTCCCGCAGCCAATAGAGCTGGAACCAGGTGGTGGCGCCGGTGGCCGCGATCTCCTCCATAGGGACGCTGCTGAGCGTGGACACCGTATAGGGCACCCCGGTGTCCGCCGCCGCCCGGGCGACCGCGAGCTCCCCCTCGGGATGGAACAGGCGCTGATACGCGATGGGCGCCACGGCCAAGGGCAGCGCGGCCGGGCTGCCCGCCAGGGAACACGCAGGGTCGCAGGACGAAACATCGGCGAGCACACGGGGCACCACCGCGACACCGTCGAACGCGCGGCGGTTGCCGGCCAGTGTCCGTTCCCGCTCCGCGCCGCCGTCGAGCCAGTCCCAGAGCTCGGCGCTGAGCACCGTACGCGCGAGATCCGCGAAGTCGGCCACGGAAAGGGCGGCCATGACGGGATCAGTCGACTCCGCGCCGGCACGGTCGTCTGATCCCTGGTCGGCGGGGAGCGTGGTCACTCCCCTTCCTCCTTCGCCGCCGCGCGCTGCAGCTCGATCGCCTCGTAGAGCGCCCGGATGTTGTTGCTGCCGAACGTGCGAGCCCGCATACGTTCGATGACCTCGAAGAAGAACGTCCCCCGGGGATGTACGGAACGGGTGAATATCTGAAAGAGCTGACCGTCGTGGTCCTCGTCCACCAGCACACTCAACTCCCGTAGCTGCTCCACTGAGTGGCGCAGCGGCGTCAGCCGAGCGGTGAGCAGATCGTAATACGTCGCGGGAGTGCTCAAGAAGGGCACACCACGGCCGCCCATCGTGCCGACGCTGTGCGCGATGTCATCCGTAGCGAACGCGACATGCTGGACGCCGGCCCCGCCGTGATCGGCGAGGAAGCTCTCGATCTGCCCCGCGCGCGCTCCCGACATCGGCTCGATCAGCGTGAAGGTCACTTCTCCCGAACGGCTCTGCACCACAGCCGAGTCCATCCCCATCGGACCCACCTCGATGCGCTCTTTGAAGACAACCGGCATATCGAAGACGTCGGTGTAGAAGCTCGTGACCGGAGACAGCTCACCCAGCGGGAGGCACACCGCGAAGTGGTCGACGTTCAGCAGCCCGACCGCGTCCTCCGTCGTCAGCGGGTGTGGCTCGGGCAGCCCGGGAAGGCGGTCGGCCGACCCTCCGGGGCGCCGCTCGACCAGCGTGTGGATCACATCCCCGAAGCCGGCCACCGCCGCGGTCACACACCCGTCCTCTTCCCGAGGCGGCGCCACCTCCACGGCCCCCTTGGCCAACAGCTCGGCGAGCGTGGTTCGGACGTCCGTGACGCGCAGAGCGATGTCGGCGACGCCGTCGCCGTGCCGCTCCACATAGGCCCGCGCGGGATGGTCATGGGAGATGGCCTCGGTCACCAGCAGTCGAATACGGTTTTGTCCCAGCAACGCGGACCGGTGGTCTCCCCCACGGCTGCCACGGGTCGGCGGTACGAGCACCTCCAGTCCGTAACCGGCGGAGAGGTCACTCACTGTCGCCTCGAGATCGGCCACAAAGAACTCAATGTGGTCCAAGGTCAGGCCGGTCAGGCCGGAGTCGTCCACGACGACCGCGGCAGAGTGGGTGGTGGAGGTGGCGGACGTGGTGGGGGTGGCGCCGTCAGTCATGCGAAATGCGCTCCTTGATTCCTTGAGGATTCCTTGGAGTTCTTTGACGCGACAGCCACCGCATCTTGGTAATCGAGCAGGAAGCAGTCGCCGCCAGGGCGAGGATTGACGGAAGTTACGAGTGGGCCTGCTGAGGCAGACTACTGTTCTGCTCTGCGGACGAGATCGGAGACGAACCCGGGTTTGCAATCCGATAGGTAGAAGTGCCCGCCAGGGAAGGTCTGGAAGCGGAAAGTCCCTCGCGTTGCCTGCGCCCATGCCCGCGCGTTGTCGAAGTCCACGTCGGCGTCCATGTCCCCGACATACGAGGTGATGGGTGCCGAGATCGACCTGACCGGCTGTGGGCGGTACGCCTCGAGCAGGCGGAAGTCGGCGCGTATCGCAGGTAGCGCCAAGTCCCTGAGGTCCGGGTTGTCGAGCGCCTCCGCGTTGCCGCCGTTCATCCTGCGGATTTCGGAGAGCAGGGCTTCGTCATCGCCGCTGACCGGATCCCGTCTCAGCGGAGTGTGGGGAGCTTCCTGTCCCGAGACGTACAGCATCGTCGGGGTAATCCCGAAGGTTCTCTCCAGTTGACGAGAGACTTCGAAGGCCACCGAGGCCCCCATACTGTGTCCGAAAAGAACGACGGGGCGATCGAGGAAACGCGACAGAGCATTGGTGATCCCGGCGACGAGTTCGTCCATTTTTTCGACGCAGGCTTCGGCGAGGCGTTCGTGGCGGCCCGGGTACTGGACGGAGAGCAACTCGACATCGTCCGGCAAAAAATCTGACCATGAATAGAAGTAATTGGCGGAGCCACCGGCGTGAGGGAAGCAGACCAAGCGCATACGCAACTTGCTTGAAGTTCTGTTCCGGCGGATCCAGCGATCTGTTGAATTGAACTCCGTGCTGAGCAATTCGTCCCCGTTTTCGATGTAAACGCTGTCAGTCCGACATCGCGACCAACACCCGACGTGGACCGGCGAACGGCCGTCGCCCGTGTCCCACAAGCATGTTGTCGATGAGGAGCAGACTGCCGGCCTGCCAATCCACATCGACGGCCAGACGAAGCCCGGTCTCCTGGATGTGCGTGATGTACTCGGCGGGAATGGGGCTGCCATCGGCGAAGGTGACGGACTGCGGCATCTCGTCTTCGGACAACAACTCAGCCAACTCCCGGGCGTCGTCGCCCAGGCCTGCGACGTGGAACTGATCAGCCTGGTTGAACCACACCTCGGCGCCGGTGACGGGGTGCCGTACCGTGGCCGGGCGCAGCTGACTGATCCACAGAGTGCCGTCGCCCTTCCATTTCCAGTCGGCTCCGGCGGTGTCCAAGAACGTCTCGACCTCGGCGGGGTTGTCGGTCTCGAACGTGGCCTGCCAGCTCTTACCGAGCCCGTAACCGTCATGGAGATTCTGAATGTACCGGACTCCTCCCGCGAACGCATCTCGAATCCCGGGATCTATGGACTCCAGCCAGAGTTGTCCGTCGACCACGGGAGTGGCGCCGCCGCTGGTCGGGGCCTGCTCGCAGAAGAACAGCAGGCGTGACGGCCAAGTATGCGCGTAGGACATCTCATTGTGCATGGAGATGGTGAACTCGGGCGGGTACTCGGTTGATGTGTAGACGTTCTGTCCGACTTTGGTACGCGGGGAGTTCCCGTGGATGTACGCCAGGCGGCGGGGCAGGACGGCGGTGGCCACCTCCTCGTATGACTCAGGGGTGATGGCGAATCCACGGAAGACGAGGGCCTTCTCCTTCACCAGCAAATCGGCCAGATCGACCAGCTTTAACAGGTCCACCAGCCCGGCCGGGTTCGCTGACACACTCCCGCTGTCCGGGGTCAGTTCACGAGGCTGCCAACTCGGGGCTATCAACCGTCCGGATCCTCTCAAACGTGGCTGTCGCCCCCATCAGGGACGTCAACCAATCCCAAGCAGGCCTGGCATGACCTGAGTTGTGCGGTGACTGACCCTACTGGCCTATCGGCTCCCGCGGAGGCGAGTCTCCTGCACAAGTTCGGCGGGTGACGCGCCATCAACTGCACGCCCGCGGAACGCGGGGTGAGCGGGCGAGTGCACCGGGTCAACCAGGGTCCTCGACATCGGCACCAAGCAGATGAAAAGGGGTGTCTTACCCAAGGGCCCTGCGTTCAGAGCAGGCTGAGGGGTAAATCAAGCACACACCGGACGGGTCAGGCGCGGTGCCCATGCACCGCGCCACCGGACACAACCACTCCGCCAGGCACATCGGATCGCGCCGAGAAAGCGCAGGATCCCCACCCGGAAGAACCTACCTCGCTTCCAGAACCGAGAAGTAGGAGTCGGAAATTGGAGTCACCTTCGAAAGAGCGAATCCGGAATCGCTCAGCAATGCCTCGAATTCCGCTGCCGTTCGTTCACGACCGCCGGTGAGCACCATCATTCCGATATCACTCCATCGGCTGGGGTGCCATTCCTTTCCCTCCGGCACCAACATCTCCACGATCATGAGCCGCCCGCCGTCCCGCAACGCCTTCCTGCTGTTGCGCAGAATGGTGACCACCTGGGTGTCCGTCCAGTCGTGCAGCACACTGCACAGCATATGGGTGTCGGCCCCTGAAGGCAGCGATTCGAAGAAGTCGCCCTTTTCGAGTCTGCAGCGTTCTCCCAGTGCGCGGATATGCTCGGCGTCCCTGACCATGTCGACGACCGGCGGCCGGTCGAAGAGAATTCCCTTGACGTGGCCGGCTTCGCGCAGGATGCGCTCCAGCATGAAGCCGTCGCCGCCCCCGATGTCCATGACGATGTCCGACTGCTGCCAGTCGGGCGTCGAGGAGAACTGTCCGTACAGCCGTCCGGTCCGCTCCCGCATACGGCGCAGAAAAGCTCGATCGGCGTCGCCGTCGGAATTCTTGTGTGCGAAGAAATCCCCGCCGTGGACGCTGTCGAAGACCGAGCGCCCGCTGCGGATGGTGTCGATACCGCGGAGCCAGGCTCGTTGGGAGTCGGTGTTCAGCACGGATTCGCGGACGCTGTTCGGGGTATCCGCGCGAAGGCGGTGTCCGCTCCCGGTCAGCCGGAAGGAGCGGGACGGGTCCTCGATGAGCAGGCCCACCGACACCAGGGCACGCAGCAGGCGGTGAAGGGACTCGGTGTCCGCATCCGTGGCGGTGGCTATGTCCTCGACGGTCACGGTGTCGGTCGCTATGACGTCGGCGATACCGAGCTCGGCCGTGATGCGCAGCACGTGCGGCAGCACGGCGACGCAGCTGTCGTCCGCCAGGGCCAGGTAGTCCGCGAGCAGTGCTTCCGGTGTGAGTGCGCTCATCTGCCGACCTCTCTCATATCGCTTCTCATATCGACTTCCTTCGTTTGAACGAAGCGGGGCCGCACGGGAGAACGGCCCGGAAGGGCATGCCTTCCAGGCCGTTATTCGGGATCATGTATAGACGGTGGCCTCGGACAGCGTCTAGGCCTGCGAGGCCCCGGCCGAGATGCCGCGCAGGCGGTCGCGGATCACGCGCACCGCGGCCTCGGCGTTGTCCACCGTGACGGTGAAGATCCGGCCGTCGCCGAGCCGGACCACCAGGCCCTCGCCACGGCGCACGATCACCGCGGTGCCCTTCTCCGGACGCCAGCGGTAGCCCCAGCCGCCCCACTGGCACGGGGTGACCTGAGGTGCGAAGTCCGCGCGGACCACATCGTTGAGCGGGATCCGGCGGCGGGGCAGCCCCATGTGGCCGCAGCGCACCTCCAGGACCTCCTCGTCGACCCGTACGGCCACATGGACGAAGGCCAGGGTGCCGAAGAGCATCAGCAGTCCGGCCGCGAGGCAGCCGATCACGGACATGAGGAGGGGGGCCAGGCCCGAGGTCCAGGGAGAGGCGACGGCCAGGTCGATGCCGAGCGCCACGCAAGCGGCGCCCCCGGCGGCCAGCAACCACTGGGCGCGGTTGTGCGCACGCCCGGTCCACACTTCAGGGGACCGCCCGGCCGCGGCCCGCTCATCGCGCTCGTCGTCCTCGCCGTGGTGCCTCATAGCTGGCAGGGTACTCATGTTCGGCTACCCCGGCAGAGGACTGTGGTAAGGACCATGGGAGGTTTCCCGGCAAGGCCACGAGAACCGCGGAATTTCCCCGCCCCGCCCGCCGGGCGCTCGGCCCCGGGCCAGGGGGTGTCAGCCCCGGGCCAGGGGGTGTCAGCCCCGGGCCAGGGGGTGTCAGCCCCGGGCCAGGGGCTCGGCCGCCAGCAGACGGCCCTCGGCGTAGGCCAGGGCGACCTCGGGCATCGCGGCCTCGCGGCCGCTGAGGATCACGGTGAGCCGCCCCCCGGAAAGGCCGGAGAGGGCCGACGAGGCCGCCTGGGCCCCCACGCCCGAAGGGGTGGGCGCGGCGCCGATCCGGCGCAGGGCCTGGGCGGCGACGGCCCCGGCGGATCCGTGCAGGGCGATCGGCGGGGCGTCGGCGGGCTGGACGGCGGCCCGGATGCGGTCGGCGACCAGCTCGTAGTGGGTGCAGCCCAGGACGAGGGCCCGGATGTCGCGCGGAGTGCGGGCCGCGGCGTCGGCCACCGCGGCGTCGATCGCCGCCGAGTCGGCCCGCTGTACGGCCTCGGCGAGCCCCGGGCAGGCCACCTCCGTCGCGGTGACCCCGTCCGCGAAGTCGCGGATGAGCCGACGCTGGTACGGGCTGCCCGTGGTGGCGGGTGTGGCCCAGATCGCGACGGGTCCGCCGCCCGCCGCCGCGGGCTTGATCGCGGGCACGGTCCCGATGATCGGCAGCGCCGGCTCCATCTCGGCCCGCAGCGCGGGCAGCGCGTGCACGGAGGCGGTGTTGCAGGCGACGATCAGCGCGTCGGGGCGGTGCGCGGCGGCGGCGCGGACGCAGGCCAGCGCGCGCTGGGTGACGTCTTCGGGGGTGCGGGGGCCCCAGGGCATGCTGTCGGGATCCGAGGAGAGAACGAGATCGGCGTCCGGCCGGAGCCGGTGCACCGCGGCCGCTGCCGGGAGCAGGCCGATTCCGGAGTCCATGAGCGCGATCTTCACCCGGTTACTTTAATGGATCGCCCCGGTGCGCCCGGCGGCCGGGCTCCTGTTCGGGCAGACTGCCACGGTGAACGCGCTGACGTGGATCGCCGTCGGGTCACTCGCCGTGTGGCTGTGGCTGCTGCTGGGCCAGGGCTTCTTCTGGCGTACGGACGTCCGGCTGCCCAGCGGAGGCGCGCCGGTGGGCCCCGGCGGTGAGCCCGTCGCCCCGGGCCATGACCCGGTGGACCTCGCCACTGAGGAGTGCTGGCCGCCGGTCGCCGTCGTCGTCCCCGCCCGGGACGAGGCCGCCGTCCTCCCGGTGAGCCTGCCGTCGTTGCTGGCGCAGGACTATCCCGGGCCGGCGGAGATCTTCCTCGTCGACGACGGCAGTACGGACGGCACGGGCGAGCTGGCCCGTCAACTCGCCGATGGGCACGGCGGACTGCCGCTGACCGTGGACTCGCCCGGTGAGCCGCCGCCGGGCTGGACGGGCAAGCTGTGGGCGGTGCGCCACGGCATGACGCTCGCCGAGGGCCGCCCGGACACGGAGTACCTGCTGCTGACCGACGCGGACATCGCGCATGAGCCGGACTCCCTGCGCGAGTTGGTGCGGGCGGCGCGCGGCTCCGGGTTGGATCTGGTGTCGCAGATGGCGCGGCTGCGGGTGGTGACGGCGTGGGAGCGGTTGATCGTCCCGGCGTTCGTGTACTTCTTCGCGCAGCTCTACCCGTTCCGGTGGGTCAACCGGGCGGGGGCGCGGACGGCGGCGGCCGCGGGCGGGTGTGTGCTGCTGCGGCGGGAGGCGGCCGAGCGGGCCGGGGTCCCGGATGCCGTCCGGCAGGCGGTCATCGACGACGTGGCGCTGGCCCGGGCGGTGAAGCGCAGCGGGGGGAGGATCTGGCTGGGGCTCGCGGACCGGGTGGACAGTGTGCGGCCGTATCCGCGGCTGGGCGAGCTGTGGCGGATGGTCTCGCGCAGCGCTTACGCGCAGCTGCGGCACAATCCGCTGCTGCTGGTGGCCACGGTGGCGGGCCTGGCGCTGGTGTACCTGGTGCCCCCGCTGACGCTGTGCGCGGGGCTGCTCGCGGACCGTCCGGCGCTGTGGGCTACGGGCGGGGCCGCGTGGGCGCTGATGGCCGTGACGTACGTCCCGATGCTGCGCTACTACCGGCAGACGCTGTGGCTGGCGCCGCTGCTGCCGCTGACGGCGCTGCTGTATCTGCTGATGACCGTGGATTCGGCGGTGCGGCACTACCAGGGGCGCGGCGCCGCGTGGAAGGGACGTACCTACGCCCGCCCCGGCGCCGCGCCCTGACAGCCCGTCTCACTTACGGCCGGGTGTCCAGTTCATGCCCCAGCCGTAGGCGTAGTCGAGGGTGCGCTGGGGGCTGACGCCGCGCTCGGGCACCAGGTAGCGGGCCTCGCGCTGGACGACGAGGTCACCGCCGTTGTTGGTGATCAGCGCGAGGGCGCAGACCGGGGAGGGGACGGTGCACTCGTCGAGCGAGAAGTCGATGGGTGCGCCGTGCTGCGGCTGCAGGGTGACCGTGGCGTTGAGGTTGGCGAAGCTGCGAGCACCCTCGTAGACCGTGACGAAGACGAGGATGCGGCGGAACGCGTTCTTCTGATCGAGGTTGATGGTGAGGTTTTCGCCGGATGTCCGGGCGCCGGTGCGGTCGTCGGCGTCGAGCTGGATGAACGGCGGCTGGTGCAGCGAGCCGAAGGAGTTGCCGAGCGCCTGCACCACGCCCTTGCTGCCGTCGGAGAGCTCGAACAGCGCGCCCAGGTCGAGGTCGAGGTCCCCGTGCATGGCGATGGCCTTGCCGAGCTTCTGGGCCCAGCCCTGGAACTGTTTGCGCACCTGCCAGTTGAGGTTCACCCTCATGGCGCCTGAGGTACCGCCCTGCTTGGTGAGCGAGACGGAGGGGGCCTCCTTGGTCAGGGTGACCTTGGACAGGCTCACCGGCGCGGAAGCGGGAGCCGGGTGCCCGGGCGCCGGCGGCGCGGCGGCCGGGTACGCCGGGGCGGTCGGCGGCACGGCGGGCGGCGGGGGCGGAAGCGGCGCGGACGGCTGCACGGGGGCGGCGGGCGGGGCGGCGACGGAGGCGGGGCCGGGAGCGTGCTGGGGCTCGTCGACGCTGATGCCGAAGTCGGTGGCGAGGCCGGCGAGTCCACTGCTGTACCCCTGGCCGACGGCGCGGAACTTCCACGCGCCCTGCCTCCGGTAGAGCTCGCCGAGCACAAACGCGGTCTCGACGGTGGCGTCCTCGCTGTCGAACCGGGCGAGCTCCGCACCGCCCGAGGCGTCCAGCACCCGGATGGAAAGGCCCGGGACCCGGCCGAAGCCGCCGCCGTCCGCGGACGCGGCGAGCACCACGGTCTCAATGGCGGGCTCCACCCTGCCGAGGTCCACCGAAAGGGTGTCGGTCACGGTGTCACCCGCGGTCCGCTTGCCTTCGTGGCGTACGGCGCCCGAGGAGTGTGCCGGCTGGTTGTAGAAGACGAAGTCCGCGTCGGAACGGACCTTTCCGGATGCCAGCAGCAGCGCCGAGGCGTCGACGTCCGGCACCCCCGGGCCGGTGCGCCAGCCCAGTTCGACCCGCACCGCCGACGCCGGAACCGGAACATTGCTGCCTTTGCGCATCGCCATGCTGTCCCCCTGCCTTTCTGTTCTGTTCATTCGATCACGGACGCACGATCATCGGACCGCGGCCGGTGACTCGCCGAAAACGCGCTTTTTACAGGATCTCAACGTACCCTGCCGACCGTTTTTCCCTGGTTCGCCAGGATTGGGGAACCCCGACCGCTCCCAGCCGGTAAAACAACCCTCTTACCGGACTCCCCAATCGGCACATCGTGGGCTTAACTTATGGGCTATGACCTCCCCCCGCGGTAGCTACGGCAGCGGCTACTACTCCTCGTCGTCCTTCCCGGACACCCCCATCTACGACAGTCTCGTCGCCGAGCGGGGGACACCGCAGATCGCGCCCATCCGGGTGGCCCCGCCGTACGACACCGGCAGCCACCTCCCGGCGCTCCCCTCCGCGCTGCCCGCACTGCCGGCCGCGCCCTCCTCGCAGTACAACCCCTCGCAGGGATACCAGACGGGCGGAGGTCAGCCACAGCCCAACGGGCTGCAGCAGACGCCCTCGCCGTACATCCCGCCGCAGGCGAACGGTCCGCGCGGCTACCCGGGGGCGCAGCAGCCCCCGCAGCAGCAGCGTCCGGCGGCGCCCACGGGCTACGAGGCGATGCGGCCTGCCATGCCGCGCCCCGCCGCGCCCCGGCCGGCGGCCCCCGCGCCGTCGCAGTCGCCGTCGCCGTACGAGGACCCCTACGGCCGTCAGCAGTACCCCGGCCGACCGCAGCAGCCGGGGGCCGGCTACTGAGCCACCCGGCGCGGCGGGGCCCGGGTCGGGCGGCATGACGTGGGCACCACATTGTCGGACCCGGCTGGCAAGATTGTCGGCATGGTCGATCCAGCGCTGAGCGCCATCCACGTGTACGCCATCAAGTCGGTTGGGGGGACCGCTCCCCTCGAGGCGGTCGTCGAGCCGTGGGGGCTTGCGGGAGACCGGAGGTGGATGGTCGTCGAGCCCGGCGGTCAGTATGTGACGCAGCGCCAACAGGCACGGCTGGCGCTGGTTTCCGCCGAGCCGCTGCCCGGTGGCGGGATCCGGCTCGGCGCGGCCGGGCATGAGCCGCTGACCGTCGCCGTGCCCGAGCCGGGGGACGGCGCCGCGGCGGTGTCGACCGTGTGGCTGCACAAGGAAGCGGTCGAAGTGGTCTCGGCGGGCGCGGCGGCCGACGAGTGGTTCAGCGGCTTTCTGGGCTCTCCGGTCCGCCTGGTCCATCTGGACGACCCGGCGCGCCGCAGGCCGCTGACTCCGGAGTTCGCGCGCGCGGGCGAGACCGTGAGCCTCGCGGATGAGTTTCCGCTGCTGCTCACCACCACCGCGTCGCTGGACGCGCTCAACTCGCTCATCGCCCAGGGGGACCACCCTGACGAGGGGCCGCTGCCGATGAACCGCTTCCGGCCGAATGTGGTGGTCGAGGGCACCGCGCCCTGGGCCGAGGACGGCTGGCGGCGGATACGGATCGGCGAGGTCGTCTTCCGCGTCACCAACCCCTGTGCCCGGTGTGTGATCACCACCACCGACCAGGAGACCGCCGAGCGCGGCAAGGAGCCGCTGCGTACACTGGCCCGCCACCGGCGCTCCGCCGATCAGCTCCTCTTCGGCCAGAACCTGGTCCCGGAATTGCCCGAGCTCCCCGAACTCCCCCGGACCGCGGGGCCCTTGGGGGACGGACGCGGCGCGGGGACGCTGCGGGTGGGCGACCGGGTGGAGATCCTCGAGTAGCCGATGGCCCCGTCCGGCCCGGCCATCAGGGCCGTTCGGCCCCTTCCCGGTGCGTACGCGGCTCCTCGATGCTGATCACCAGCGCCTGGGAACCACCTTCGCCACCGGGGCGCGCCAGGCTCCCACTCCACTGCGGTGCGGAGCCACACGGGCGGGCGCGCCCCCGTGCGGCGTGGGGGCGCGGGGCCGGAAGGGGAGTCCGGCCTCGCGCCCCACGCGACGTCGGCCCCACGCGTTGCCGGCCCACCGCGATGTCACTCGCTCGCGCGCCGGTCCCTGATCCGCTCGGCGATGACCGCGGCCTGAATGCGCCGTCCCACGCCCAGCTTTGACAAGATCACCGAGATGCGGTTCTTGACCGTCTTCTCGGCGAGGAACAGCCGCTCGGCGATCTGGCGGTTGGTCAGCCCTTCGCCGATGAGCTCCAGGATCTCCCGCTCGCGCGGCGACAGCCGCTCCAGCTCGACCGGCCCGCTGAGCTGTGGCCCGCGCACCCGGGCCATCACCCGCGCGGTCGCACCCGGGTCGAGCATGGACCGGCCGCCCGCCACGGTGCGTACGGCCGACACCAGGTCGGAGCCGTTGATCTGCTTGAGCACATAGCCCGCCGCCCCCGCCATGATGGCGTCGAAGAGCGCCTCGTCGTCGTCGAAGGAGGTGAGCATCAGGCAGGCCAGTTCGGGCAGCCGGGCCCGCAGCTCCCGGCACACCTCGATCCCCTCGTGGTCGCCGCCCTCGGCCGAGGAGCCGAGCCGTACGTCCAGCACCGCGACCTGGGGCCGGACGGCGGGGGCGCGGGCGATGGCCTCGCGCGCGTTGGCCGCCTCCCCCACCACACACAGGTCGGGCTCCGCGTCGAGCAGATCGCGCAGTCCGCGGCGCACCACTTCGTGGTCGTCGAGCAGAAAGACGCCGATGCGGTCAGCGGGCCTCGCGGGGTCGGCTGCCTGGGCCACTGCCTCTCCCTCCATGGCGCGCGGTCGCGCCGGTCGTGATCCGCCGCCCAGCTTCGCGCCCGTCGCCGCGCGGGGTAAGGGCCGTTCGGCCCTCGGCCGCCGAACACCTGCCTGCGGGCCGCCTCAGACCTGCTTCTTCTCGGCGATCAGCGGCCGCAGCACCCTGCGCAGATCCCGCTCGCTGAGCGGCACCAGCGCCCGGGCGGCGAGCCGTCCGCCGCGGTCGAGGAAGATGGTCGAGGGGATGGTCTGCGGGTTGACGCTGCCCCTGGGGAGCTTGAGCACGAGCCTGCCCATCTGGTCGTAGAGGCTGGGGTACGAGACGCCGTACTCCTCCTCGAACCTGATGGCCGCCTCCCGGCTCGGGTCCCGGGTGTTGATGCCGACGAACCGTACGCCCTCGGCCTCGGTCTCCTTGGCCACCTTCACCAGATTGGGCGCCTCGGCCCGGCACGGCCCGCAATTCGAGCCCCAGAGGTTGACCACGACGACGTGGCCCTTGTAGTCCGCGAGGTCCAGCGGCTTGCCCTCGAGCGTCTTGCCGGAGATCTGGCGCAGCTGCTTGCGCTCGCCCGGGGAGTAGCTGCTGATCACCTCGTTGCCGCCGCCCGACTTCGAGGCGTCGTCCCCGGAGGAGCCCGTCCCCGTCCCGCAGGCCGACAGCAGGAGGACGGCGGCCAGCACAGCGGCCGAACCGGAGGTGAGATGACGGGTGTTCATGTGGTCAGCTTCGCAGGTCCCGGATGCGCCGCGGCGTCCGGGTCCCCGGTCCCCTCACGGCGATATGCCGCCGGCGTACGGCCCGTACAGGTCCAGCAGGCGGGTGCGGGCGGACTGCAGCCGGTGTCCGATCACCTGGGCGCAGGCGAGGGCGAGCGCGTAGCCGAGCTCGGCGTCCTCGTCGCACAGCCGGCGCACCGCCTCCGCGTCGAATTCATACGCGCGCACCGGGCTGAGCGCCTCCGCGCCCAGGTGCCAGGTGTCCGGCGGGAAGAGCCAGGACCAGCCGATCAGCTCACCGGGGCCGAGCGTCTCGATCACCGCGGCACGCCGGCCGGGGACGTGCAGGTCGAGGGTGACCGCGCCGGTGCGGATGATCCAGAAGTGGTCGGCCGTGCGGCCCTCCTCGAAGATGCGGCCGCCCGAGGGGAAGGACACATCGCGGGCGAGCGCCATCAGCCGATCGCGGTGCTCCGTCTTGAGCGAGTTGAGAAGTCCCTTCATGACCTCACTGTGCCGTCTCCCGCCCCTCCGCGCCCTTCGGCGCGGCCCGTGAGGGCGGGCCGAAGGGCGGCCGCGTCCCGCGTGTGGCATCGTCGTAGACAGGTCCTCAAGGCCTCCCGCTCTCACGGAGTCACGCATGGGACCGCACGTCACGCTCACCGACCGCGAGCTGCACAGCCTGGACGCCCACTGGCGGGCGCTGAACTATCTGGCGGCGGGCCAGATCTATCTGACCGGCAATCCGCTGCTGGCCGAGCCGCTGCGCCCCGAGCACATCAAACCGCGGCTGCTGGGCCACTGGGGCACCTGTCCCGGGCTGAACCTCGTCTACACGCATATGAACCGGGTGATCTCGGCGCGTGACCTGGACGCGGTGTGCGTCTGGGGCCCGGGCCACGGCGGGCCGGCCGTGTCCGCCGGGGCCTGGCTGGAGGGATCGTACGGGGAGCTGTGTCCGGACGTGGGGCGGGACGTGGCCGGGATGACCCGGCTCTTCCGCCAGTTCTCCACGCCCGGCGGGGTGCCCAGCCATGCCGCGCCGCAGGTGCCCGGCTCGTTCCACGAGGGCGGTGAGCTCGGCTACTCCCTCGCGCACGCCTATGGCGCGGCGCTGGACAACCCCACCGTGCTGGTCGCCTGTGTGATCGGCGACGGGGAGGCGGAGACCGGGCCGCTGGCCGCCTCCTGGCACGCGAACAAGTTCCTGGATCCGGTGTACGACGGCGCCGTGCTGCCGGTGCTGCATCTGAACGGCTACAAGATCGCCAATCCGGCCGTACTGGCCCGGCTGCCCGAGGGGGAGCTGGACGAGCTGCTGCGCGGCTACGGCCACGAGCCGCTGTACGTCACCGCCGCCGTCGGCGAGGACCCGGCGCAGGCGCACCACGACATGGCGGCGGCGCTTGACCTCGCGCTGGACCGGATCGCCGCGTTCCAGCGGGCCGCGCGCGAGGGCGGCGGGGCGCGGAAGCGGCCGCACTGGCCGGTGATCGTGCTGCGCACGCCCAAGGGCTGGACCGGCCCGGCCGAGGTGGACGGGGTCCCTGTGGAGGGCACCTGGCGCGCCCACCAGGTGCCGCTCTCCGGGATCCGGGAGGATCCGGGGCGGCTGCGGCAGCTGGAGCGGTGGCTGCGCTCGTACCGTCCGGACGAGCTCTTCGGCGCCGACGGCCGCCCGCGCCCGGAGGTCCTGGCCTGTGTGCCGGCCGGCGACCGCAGGCTCGGCGCCAATCCGCACGCCAACGGCGGTCGCCTGCTGCGCGAGCTGCCGCTGCCCGACCTGGCCGGGCACGCCGTCGCCGTGGACAAGCCCGGCATCCGGCTGCACGAGCCGACGCGGGTGCTCGGCGGGATGCTGCGCCAGGTGATGGCCGACACGGCCGAGCGCCGCGACTTCCGCCTGGTCGGGCCGGACGAGACGGCGTCCAACCGGCTGCAGGACGTGTACGCGGTGACGGACAAGGCCTGGCAGGCCGAGACGGCGGAGACGGACGAGCACCTGGGGCCGCACGGCCGGGTCATGGAGGTGCTGTCCGAACACCTGTGCCAGGGCTGGTTGGAAGGGTATCTGCTGACCGGGCGGCACGGTCTGTTCTCCTCGTACGAGGCGTTCACCGACATCGTCGCCAGCATGGCCGCCCAGCATGTCAAGTGGGTCCAGACCGCCCGCACGATCCCCTGGCGGGCCCCGATCGCCGCCCTGAACTACCTGCTGACCTCACATGTGTGGCGGCAGGACCACAACGGCTTCTCGCACCAGAACCCCGGGTTCATCGACCACATCCTCAACAAGGACCCGCATACGGTGCGCGTCTACCTCCCGCCGGACGCCAACACCCTGCTGTGCGTCGCCGACCATGTGCTGCGCACCCGGGACGTGGTCAATGTGGTCGTGGCGGGCAAGCAGCCCTGCTTCGACTGGCTCGGCCTGCAGCAGGCCCGCGACCACTGCGCGCGCGGCCTCGGCATCTGGCAGTGGGCGGGAACGGAGCGGCCGGGCGGCGAGCCGGAGGCGGTCCTCGCCTGCGCGGGGGACGTGCCCACCCAGGAGGCGCTGGCGGCGGCGTCGATCCTGCGCACGCGCCTGCCGGAGCTGGCCGTCCGGGTCGTCAACGTCGTCGACATGACCAAGCTGTTGCCGCGTCAGCAGCATCCGCACGGGCTGACGGACCGCGAGTTCGACGCGGTGTTCACCCGCGACCGACCGGTGATCTTCGCGTATCACGGCTATCCGTGGCTGATCCACCGGCTCACCTACCGGCGGGCCGTCCATCCGCGGATCCATGCGCGCGGCTACCAGGAGATGGGCGCCACGACCACGCCCTTCGACATGGTCGTCCGCAATGACCTCGACCGCTACCGGCTGGTCATGGACGTGCTGGACCGCGTGCCGGGGCTCGCGGTCCGCGCCGCCGGGCTGCGCCAGGCCATGGAGGACATGCGCCACCGCCACCACGACTGGATCCGGCGGCACGGCGTGGATCTGCCGGAGGTGGTGGAGTGGAGCTGGCCGGGCTGAAGGGGGCTGAAGGAGGCTGAAGGGCTGGTGAGAAGCGGTAGCCGATGGGAAGCGGTACGCGGCTGAGTAGGTTGCGGGCACCACACGTCCACTTTCGGTCACAAAGGGTGCCCGAGCCGTCATCCTCGGTCCTGGCGTGCGCGGGCGGCGTACGGCCCGTACCCTCGGCTCCTTCATCGACCCTGCTGTCGCTCGCACTCGTCAACGGGAGGCACCGGTGCCGGCGCAACTCCGCCTGCGGTCCGCCGATCAAGCCATGGAATGTCTGCTGCAGCGCCGCTTCACCGCACGCGAGCTGCCGCTGCTGCGTGTGCGGGTCGAGGAGTGCGCGGCCTGGGCCGGGCTGGCCGAGACGCGCCGGGGCGACTTCGTCCTGGCCGTGGACGCGGTCGCCACCAACGCGGTGGAGCACGCGGGCGGGGAGGGCGCCCTGCTGCTGCGGCGGGTGGGCGACGAGCTGGAGTGCCGGATCAGCGACTCGGGCCCCGGCTTCTCCGAGGACGTCATCCCCCGGATCCTGCCGGGCCTGGACGGGGCGACCAGCGGACGCGGGCTGTGGCTGACCCGCTTGGTCACCGACCGGCTCGCGGTCAGCACGGGCGCCGTGGGGGCCGTGGGGGCCGTGGGGGCCGTGGGGGCCGTCGTGACGCTCGCCATGCGGCTGCGCTGAACGGGTCCGCCGCCCACCTGGTGCGCACTGGCCGCCACGCGCCCTGCCCGGTCCCGACTCCCCGGGTCGACTCCCGGCAGGACAATGGGTGGGAACACATCCATGTGCTGATATGAGAGGCGGTGGGCACGGTGGAGCTTCCCGTCGTGGTGGGGGTGGACGGTTCGGACGCCTCCTTCGACGCGCTGGACTGGGCGGCCGACATGGCCGCGCGGCGCCGGCTGCCGCTGCGCATCGTCCACGCGTCCCTGTGGGAGCGCTACGAGGGCTACATCCCCGCCACCTCGCCGGACCGCCCGGCGGAGCGGGTCCGCAGCGAGACCGTGCTGGCCATGGCCGCCGAGCGGGCGGGGCGGCGCGCCTCGTCGCTCAAGGTGATGACCGACGTGGCGCCCGAAGACGCGGTGACGGCCCTGCTGCGCGCCGGGCAGAGCGGGGACGCGGTGGTCGTGGGTTCGCGGGGGCGCGGGGAGTTCGCGTCCCTGCTGCTGGGCTCGGTGGGGCTGGGGATCGCGGCCCGCGCGCACTGCCCGGTGGTGGTGGTCCGCGGCCGCCCGGAGAATGTGCAGGGCCGGCTGAACCGGGTGACGGTGGGCATCGCCGAGCACGAGCGCCCCGGCGGGCCCGAATACGCCGCGGGCGCGGCCGCGAACGCCTTCGCGCTGCGCGAGGCGCGGCTGCGCGGCTGCGAACTGGAGGCGGTGCACGCCTGGCGCTCCCCGGCCGCCGAGGCGGCCGGGGAGCACGGAGGCCCCGAGGAGCGGGCGCGGCGCGCCGTCGAACTGCTGGACGAGGCGCTGGGCGGCGCCTCGGCGGCGGCGCTGTCGCCCGTGCCGGTGGCGCACCGCGTGGTCGAGGCGTCGCCGCGCAAGGCGCTGCTGGACGCCTCGGCGCACTCCGACCTGCTGGTGGTGGGGGCGCAGCGGCGGCACGGCCACTTCGGCATGCAGCTGGGCCTGGTCAATCACGCGGTGCTGCACCATGCGCACTGTCCGGTGGCGGTGGTTCCGCAGAACTGAGCCCGGCGACTTGGGCGCTCGCGCCCCTCCAGGGCCTCCGGCGCGGCTAGGCTGCCGCCAAGCGGCTGAGGGGCACGACGGAGGCCAGGTGTCGGGCACTGCGGATCAGGGGCGCCATCCGGCACTGCCCCAACTGCGTCTGGACCAGCTCCTCGACGAGTTGCAGGCGCGGCTGGACGCCGCGCGCGCCACGCAGGGCCGTACCCACAACCTGCTCGAGGCGGTGCTCAGCGTGGGCCGCGAGCTGGATCTGGAGCAGGTGCTGCGGCGGATCGTGGAGGCCGCGATGGTACTGGCCGACGCGGAGTACGGCGCGCTGGGCGTGGTCGACCAGCACCGTCTGTCGCAGTTTCTGCCGGTGGGCATATCCGAGGACCTGGCGAGGCGCATAGGGCCGCTGCCCGGCGGCCACGGCCTGCTCGGCGAGCTGATCCGCCGTCCGCAGCCACTGCGGCTGACCGATCTGGCCGCCCACCCGTCCAGCCGGGGCTTTCCGGAACACCATCCGCCCATGCGGTCGTTCCTGGGGGTGCCGATCCGGATCCGCGACGAGGTCTTCGGGATTCTGTATCTGACCGAGAAGCGCGGCGGCGCGGGCTTCGATCCCGAGGACGAGGCAGTGCTGACCACCTTGTCGGTCGCCGCGGGCGTGGCCATCGACAACGCCCGGCTGTATCACGAGAGCAGGCGCCGCGAGCAGTGGCTGGAGGCGTCGGGGTTGATCACCCGGACGCTGCTGGCCGGCGCCCCGTCGGGCGAGGCGCTGAGCCTGATCGCCCGCCTCGCCCTGCAGGTGTCCCTGGCCGACTCGGCGGCGGTGCTGCTGCCGGCCGAGGGGACCGGCAGCCTGCTGGTGGAGGTGGCCGAGGGCCATGACGCGGAGCGGCTCGGCGGGCAGGTGGTGCCGTCGGACGGGTCGCTGGCCGGGCTGGCCGCGCGCACCGGCCTGCCCACGGTCAGCGGCGACGTACGGAACGATCCGCGGGCCTGGCCGATCCCGGCCCGGGAGGGGGAGTTCGGCCCGCTGGTGGCCGTGCCGCTGGTCGCGGGCGAGCGGACTTCGGGGGCGCTGCGGCTGTGCCGGCTCGCCGGGCGGCCGCCGTTCGACGACCGCGAGGTGGCGCTGCTCTCCGGGTTCGCCGCGCAGGCGGCGCTGGCCCTGGAACTGGCCCGGCACCGCGCCGAGTCCGAGCGGCTGGCGCTGCGTCACGACCGCGACCGGATCGCGCGCGATCTGCACGACCTGGCGATCCAGCGGCTGTTCGCGACGGGCCTGACGCTGCAGAGCGCGGGCCGGCTGATCGAGCATCCCGAGGCGGCGGAGCGGGTGGGGCGGGCGGTGGACGACCTGGACGAGACCATCAAGATCATCCGTTCCACGATCTTCGCGCTGCGGGTGGTCGGGGACGGCGACGCCGAGGCCACCGGCCTGCGGTGGCGCCTGGTCAAAGCCATCCGGTCGGCGTCCGATGTGCTCGGTTTCACCCCGTCGCTGGTGGTGGAGGGCCCGGTCGACGCGGATGTCCCGGACGAGGTGGCCGACCAGGTGCTGGCGGTGCTCGCCGAGGCGCTCAGCAACACCGCCCGGCACGCGCACGCGCGGCGGGTGGACGTACGGCTGAGTGTCGGGGCGGAGGTCACCTTGACCGTCACGGACGACGGGGTGGGCATGGGCGGCAGCACGCCCAGCGGCGGCCTGGTCAACATGCGCTCCAGAGCACAACTCCACGACGGCACGCTGCATATCGAGGCGCCCGAGGCGGGGGGTACGCGGCTGGTGTGGCGGGTACCCCGGGCAACCGGCTGACCTTACGCGACGGGAGGCCCGACCTCGTGATATTGCTCTCTCTTCGACGAATCCCCGTATTTCCGGCCCGGCATGCGGTATCCACGAATGGGGAAGGGGGTGCGTGAGCATGCGGACGATCCGGGGGTTGTGGCGCTGGCGGCGCAACCCGCTGCGCCGTAGGACGGACCTCGCCGAGGCATGGGCGGCGCTGCTGGCCGTGCTGCTGATCGTCCTCGTGGCCCCCGGGGTGGGCTGGGTGACGGGCTCGCTCACGCACGGGGCGCTGCAGGAGGCCGTGCGCGAGCAGCGGGCGCAGCGGCAGTTGGTCACGGCGACCGTGGTGAAGGTCCTGCCGCACCCTCGTATCGACTCCGACCCGGAGACCGCCTCGGCGCGTGACGCGCACCGCCGGGTGTTCGCCAAGTGGACCGGCCCGGACGGCAGCAAGCACTCGGGGGCGCTCGGCACCCACCCGGGCGCCGACGCGGGCGAGCGGTTCCGGATCTGGACCGACGGCCGGGGCCGGCCGACGGGCCGCCCGCTGGACGAGGCGACCGCCGCCACCCATGCCGTGCTGGCCGGGCTGGGGGCGGGAGCGGCCACGGCGGGGCTGTTCGAGGGCACCCGGCGGCTGGTCGTATGGCGGCTGATGCGCCGGCGTCACGCCCAGTGGGACACCGCGTGGGAGCGGGCCGGCCAGGACTGGGGCCGGGCGGGTGCCGGCAGCTGACGGGCGTGTGCCACCGCGTCGCCCCGCGCCAAGTCGCCGGGTCGCGGCCGAGCGTTCCGGGCACGTCGACTCCAGGTCCCTCGCGCACGCTACGGTGGGGCCTTCACAGCAGCACAGCGGCACAGTCGCACGCAGCCGGCATACGCACGAGGTGGGGGCACAGCAGCACCATGGCACAGGGCTCGGTCGTCCAGGTGACGCACAGCGGAACGTCGCGGTGGCGGCGCCGCACAGGAGAGTACGCCTCCCTCTCGGCGGCCCTGGAGGCCGCGGGGGACGGTGATGTGCTCTCCATCTCCCCCGGCACCTACCGCGAGAATCTGGTGGTGGGCCGGGCCATCACCCTGCGCGGCCCCGAGGGCTCGGGGCGCGGCTCGGTACGGATCGCCCCGGCCGACGGTGTCGCCCTGACCATACGCGCGTCCGCGGTGATCCAGGATCTGCATATCGAGGGCCAGGATTCGGCCTCGCCCGCGCTGCTCGTCGAGGAGGGCGCCCCGGAGCTCGCGGATGTGCGGGTGGCGACGCGCTCGGCGGCGGGGATCGAGGTGCGCGGCGGCGCCCGGCCCACCGTGCGGCGCTGCACCGTGGACAATCCGGCGGGCGTGGGGGTCAGCGTGCTCGACGGGGCCGGTGGGGTGTTCGAGGACTGCGAGGTGATGGCGGCGGGCCAGTCGGGCGTCGATGTGCGCGGCGGCGGACATCCGCGGCTCGAGCGCTGCCGGGTGCACCACGCCGCGGGCGCCGGGCTGTCGCTGACCGGCGAGGGCAGCGCGCTGGAGGCGGTCGGCTGCGAGGTGTACGAGGTCAGGGGCGCCGGTGTGCAGGTCTCGGGGCGCGCCGCGGGATCTCTGACCGACTGCCGGGTGCACCGCACGACCGCCGACGGCGTCAACCTCGATACGGACGCGGTGCTCACCCTCGCCGACTGCGACATCCACGACGTCCCGGAGAACGCGATCGACCTGCGGTCCCGGTCGGTGCTGACGCTGACCCGCTCGAAGGTGCGCCGGTTCGGGCGCAACGGCCTGTCGGTGTGGGACCCGGGCACGCGTGTGGACGCCAACCAGTGCGAGCTGCACGAGAGTACGGGTGACTATCCCGCGGTGTGGGTGAGCGACGGGGCTACGGCGGTCCTCGACTCCTGCCGGGTGCACGACGTGCCGGACGCGCTGTTCGTGCTCGACCGGGGCTCGCGCGTGGACGTCGTCGACAGCGATCTGTCGCAGGTGCGCAACACGGCGGTGTCGGTGAGCGACGGGGCGACCGCGCAGCTGGACGACTGCCGGATCCGCGAGGCGGCCACGGGCGCCTGGTTCCGCGACCACGGCAGCGGCGGCACGCTGGCGGGGTGCACCATCGACGGGGCCGCGACGGGCGTGATCGTCACCAAGGGTGCCGACCCCACGGTCGAGCGCACCACGGTCACCTCCCCCGCCGAGGCGGGCTTCTATGTGTCGGCCGAGGGCCGCGGCACCTTCCACAACTGCCGGGTGACCGGCAGCAGCGGCTACGGCTTCCACATCATCGACGGCTGCCGGACCACCTTGACCCGGTGCCGTACGGAGCGGTGCTCGCGCGGCGGTTACGAGTTCTCCGAGGCCGGTCCGATCGTGGAGGACTGCACGAGCGACGAGAGCGCGGCCACGCCCGCCGCGCTGTCGGCCGCCCCAGCGGCCGGGAAGCCCGCGGTGGAGACGGCCACGTCGACCGGCGGGCTGCTGGGGAGCATTCCGGCGCAGCGCACCGCCGAGGGCGCCGCCCCGGCCGCGCCCGCCGCCCCTCCGGTGGAGGTGCGCCCGTCCGAGGCCGTGCTGGGCGAACTGGACGCGCTGGTGGGCCTGGAGAGCGTCAAACGCGAGGTGCGCGCCCTCACCGACATGATCGAGGTGGGCCGGCGCCGGCAGCAGGCGGGGCTCAAGGCCGCGTCGGTGCGCCGCCATCTGGTCTTCACCGGCTCCCCCGGCACCGGCAAGACCACGGTGGCCCGGCTCTACGGGGAGATCCTGGCCTCGCTCGGGGTGCTGGAGCGCGGCCATCTGGTCGAGGTCTCCCGGGTGGACCTGGTCGGCGAGCACATCGGCTCGACGGCGATCCGTACCCAGGAGGCGTTCGACCGGGCGCGCGGCGGCGTGCTGTTCATCGACGAGGCGTACGCGCTGTCGCCGGAGGACTCCGGCCGGGACTTCGGCCGCGAGGCGATCGACACGCTGGTGAAGCTGATGGAGGACCACCGGGAGGCGGTGGTGGTCATCGTGGCCGGCTACACCGAGGAGATGCGGCGCTTCCTGTCCGTCAACCCGGGCGTGGCGTCCCGCTTCTCGCGCACCATCACCTTCGGGGACTACGCCCCGGAGGAGCTGCTGCGGATCGTGGAGCAGCAGGCGGAGGAGCACGAGTACCGGATCGGTGAGGGCGCGGCCGAGGCGCTGCTGAAGTACTTCACGGCGATCCCCAAGGGCCCTGCGTTCGGCAACGGGCGCACCGCCCGCCAGACCTTCGAGGCCATGGTCGAGCGGCACGCGGGCCGGGTGGCGCAGCTGACCGACCCGAGCACGGACGAACTCACGCTGCTCTATCCGGAGGACCTGCCGGAGCTCTTGTGAGGCGCCGGGTGCTGTTCCGGGAGACGGGCCAGCAGCCCGGCCCGCTCCCGGTCGAAGACGGGGTCCGCCTGGTAGTCCGCGTGGCCGAGGATCGGGGCGGGCAGCGGGTGGTCGGGGGTGCGGCCGTAGGCGAGGGGGTCCTTGAGCCCGTCGTGGTCCACCTCGGGCCCGGTGCCGTCCGGCAGCCGCATGGGGCCGCCTATGGGGTCGGTGTACCGCCACAGGTTGCGCCAGCAGCGCACCTCGTCGTGCAGGGAGCACAGTTCGGCCGTGCCGAAGTAGGCGGGGAACCAGCGCCCGTACAGCCGCTCCAAGGGTGAGCCGTAGGTCAGCAGCGCGACCCGGCCGCGGGTGCGCCGGTCCACCTGCCAGACCGCGGCGGCGGCCAGCACGCTGCCCTGGGAGTGGCCGGAGATCACCAGCCGGCCGCCGTGGCGCCGGGTCCAGGTCTCCATCCGCCAGGTCAGGTCGGGGACGGCCCGCTCGGCGTAGCAGGGGGGCGCGAAGGGGTGGGCGGCGCGCGGCCAGAAGGTGCCGACGTCCCACAGGATGCCGATGGTGCGGCGGGCCGAGGGGCTGCGGTAGGCGCGGCGGGCCCAGGTGACGAGCAGCAGGAACGCCAGGCCCATCAGCCAGGAGCCGAGCGCCTGCGCGGTCTGGGCGGCGGCCTCGACGACCGGGGGCGCGCCGTCGGCGGCCCGTCCGGGCACCTGGTGGGTGGCCCAGGCCCCGGCGACCGCGGCCGCGCCGAGGAGCAGGGTGAACAGGGCGACGGGGCCGACGATGCCCGGGGCGGAATCGGTCAGCCCGGCGCGGGCGATCACCCCCGCGATCTTGCGGGTGCGCACCGTGTCGGGCCGCTCCCCCGGATAGCCGTCGGGCACGGTGCGGACCAGCCGCCGCCGCACCCGCCACACCCGGACGGCGAAGAACAGGCCCACCAGCACCACCACCAGCAGCACGGCGGGGATGACCGCGGCCTGCCAGGACAGCAGGACCGGAGGGCCCTCCATCGGGGCGCCGCTGTCCATGCCGGGCGTGGCGCCGCCGTCCAGCCAGTCGGCGACGCGCTGGGCGACGCCGCCGGAGAGCACCGCGCCCAGACCGCAGGCCAACATCGCCACGGCCGGGCCGGCCAGGCCGCGCAGCGGGGTGCGCCCGAGGGGCGCCGCCCGGCGCAGCGCCAGGGCGCAGCCGGCCAGGGCGACGACCAGGGTGCCCTGGACGAGCGCGAGGACGCCGAAGGTCGCGTCGCCCGGCAGCCGCCCCTGGGAGGTCCAGCCGGGCCGGGACCAGCCGGCGTACAGCATGGCCAGGACGAGCAGGCCGAGGGCGGCGCCGGGCAGGGCGGTGATGGTGACCCGATCCAGCTCGTCGTCGAACCGGGTCTCGCTGCGGCCCCGGCGGCACACCACATACACCACGAGCAGGCCGCCCGCGACCAGCAGCGCGAGCAGCAGCCGGCCGGAGGCGTCGAGGAGGGCGCTGCCGCCCGGCTCGCGGTCATGGGCGGCGGTGGCCACGGTGAGGCCCGCCGCGATGGTCAGGAAACATGCGGCGGTGTGCGCGGCGCGCAGCCGGGCGACGATCCTGCGGCCGTACCAGAAGCCGGGCAGGCACAGCGCGGCGCGATTGCCCGAGGCGGGGTCGCACTCGTCCACCGGCCTGCGCAGCGGGGGCTGTGACTCGTACGCGCTCCAGGTGCGGTTGGACAGGTACCACAGCAGCCCGCCGAGCGCGGTGGGCACGAGCGAGGCCAGGGCGAGGCGGCGGCCGGGCTGGCTCCACCAGCCGTGGTCCTGCGGCGACATGAAACCGAGCCAGGACCTGTGGCCCCCGCAGGCCTGCGAGCCGGCGCACTGCCACGCCACCAGGTCGAGCGCCACCTCGCAGGCCCCGGCGATCAGCAGGACGGTCAGGCTCAGCGCGACCAGCCGCACCAGGAGGCCGTAGGTGCGGACGGTGCGCTCACGCCGGTCGGCGGCGGGCCGCATCCAGTGGGCGAGGTTGGCGACCATGAAGGGCAGCAGGAGCAGCCACAGCGCCCGGGCGCCGTTGCCGGAGGTGAGGTTGGACCAGCAGTAGGCCTCGCGGACCGGCGATTCGCGGTAGTCCTGCGGGCGGTCCTCGGCGTCGGCGTCCTCGACGCGCCGGTAGATCCCCGCGGTCTCGTCGCCGGTGACCAGCACGGTCCGCGGGTCGGTGAGCATCTCCTGCGGGGTGGCCCCGCCGACGCCGTGGACCAGTAACTCCAGGTCGGGCGGGGGCTGCCCGCCCGCATCCGCCGCCGTGTCCGCACTCGCACGTGTCGTTGCTGCCACCGTGCCCCCCGATCCCGGTGTGGTTGTTCTGCCCAGGATCGTGCCCTCGGCGCGCGTGCCCGACGCCGCAGCGCCGGGCGTGGCGAAATCGTAATCCCGTGTTCGGGGGAGATCGTGGGGCCCGGCGGCATGCGAAGATGTGCCCGCGGGCGGATGAAGCCAGATGAAGGCATACGGGAAACGGGAAGGGACGGGCCGCGGTGAGCGACAACCAGAATCTCCTCGCCGAGCAGCGGCGTGCCCTGATCCTCGACGAGGTGAGACGGCGCGGCGGGGTGCGGGTCAACGAGCTGACGCGCAAGCTGAACGTGTCGGACATGACGGTCCGTCGCGATCTGGACGCCCTGGCCCGGCTGGGCATGGTGGAGAAGGTGCACGGCGGCGCGGTGCCGGTCGCCGAGGCGAGCACCTACGAGCCGGGGTTCGAGGCCAAGTCGGGTCTCGAGCTGAGCGCCAAGGAGGACATCGCCAAGGCCGCGGCGGCGATGGCGGCGCCCGGCACCGCGATCGCGCTGGCCGGCGGGACCACGGCGTTCGCGCTGGCGCAGCAGTTGCTCGATGTGCCGGACCTGACCGTGGTGACGAACTCGGTACGGGTGGCGGACGTCTTCTACAACGCTCAGCGGTCGGCCGCGGGCGGCGGGGCGGAGCCGCGCCCGGGAGCGGCGACGGTGGTGCTCACCGGCGGGGTGCGCACCCCCTCGGACACACTGGTGGGTCCGGTCGCGGACGCCGCGGTCCGCTCGCTCCACTTCGATGTGCTGTTCCTGGGGGTGCACGGGATATCGGTGGATGCCGGCCTGTCGACCCCGAACCTGGCGGAGGCGGAGACCAACCGGCACTTCGTCCGCTCGGCGCGGCGGGTGGTGGTGGTCGCCGACCACACCAAGTGGGGCACGATGGGCCTGAGTTCCTTCGCGTCGCTGGACGACGTGGACGCGCTGGTGACGGATCCGGGGCTGCCCGAGGAGGCCCGGGCGGAGATCCTGGAGCATCTGCCGGGGGAGCTGGTGGTGGCGGGTGAGGCCGCCATGTGAGCGTGTCTCGGGGCGCTGCGCGGGCTGGACTGAGGAGCCGCGCAGCGACGGAGGAGCGCGCAGCGACGAGGGAAGCCCGCGCGTAGAAGCGCCGAGACTGAGCGGGAAAAGGGGGCGCATGTCTCGCCGCGCGTTGGAGCGCCCTGGGACTGAGCGGGGGGACGGAGCCATCGAGCCGGTTGGCGTGGCAGAAATCTGACGGGGCGCCAGTTACGGTGGGCGGCATGAGACATCGTCTGCGTCCCGTGGGTCTCGACTATGTCCGCACGGCCCCGCTGCGGCTGGTCTTCGTCGCCGAGGCCACCGCCCCGCCCGAGGCGGTGTTCAAGGCGCTGACCGACGTCGAGAACTGGCCGCGGTGGTACCGCCAGGTCGCCACCGCCCGGTCCACCGACGACGGCGGGGGCCGCGAGATCCGGTTGAAGGGCGGTACCCGCTTCGTCGAGACGGTCATGGCGGCGGACCCCGCGGAGCGCTACGCCTACCGCGTGGACCGGACCAATGTGCCGGGGCTGCGCGCCCTGCTGGAGGAGTGGCGGCTGGTGCCGTCCGCCTCCGGCACCGGCTCCCTGGTGCGGTACACCTTCGCGGTGGACGGGGTGGCGCCGCTGCGGGGCACCCTGCGGCTGTTGCGGCCGGGCCTGCGGCGTGCCTTCCGCGACGCGGTGCGCGCGCTGGACCACCGGCTGGCCGCCTGAGCGCCGGCCCGGGCCGGCTGCCGCCACGGCCGGCCCGGGGCGGGCGCTAGCCGGGCCAGCGGCCCGTCGCGAGGAAGGTGTCGATGGCCTTGGCGTGGGGCGTGATGTCCAGGCCCTGCTCCCGCAGCCAGTCGTCCGAGTAGTACTTGTCGAGATAGCGGTCGCCAGGGTCGCACAGGAGCGTGACCACGCTGCCCGTGCGCCCCCCGGCGACCATTTCCGCGACGATCTTCAGCGCGCTCCACAGCCCGGTGCCCGTGGAGCCGCCCGCCTTGCGCCCGATGGCCCGCTCCAGAGCGCGTACGGCGGCGACGCTCGCCGCGTCCGGGACCTT
Organism: Streptomyces sp. ME19-01-6; assembly: GCF_033793745.1. Taxonomy (NCBI): domain Bacteria; kingdom Bacillati; phylum Actinomycetota; class Actinomycetes; order Kitasatosporales; family Streptomycetaceae; genus Streptomyces; species Streptomyces sp. ME19-01-6. The sequence continues at coordinate 265,401 of NZ_JARAXF010000008.1, forward strand.
CATCATCCGGTCGATCGCGCCGGGCACGAAGCTGGGTTCCATCCGGGGCCGGCCGATGCCCTCGATGCGCGAGCCGTGCTGGCTCGAAGCCGCCGCGTCGTCGTGGACCCAGCCGTCGAAGAAGCAGGAGTTCTCCGGGTCGGCGACGCAGACGCGGGTGTCGTACTGCATGTAGTGGACGTAGCGGGCGATGGTCGCGGAGGTGCCGCCGGTGCCGGCGGTGGCCACCACCCAGGCGGGCTCGGGGTAGCGCTCCAGGCGCAGCTGCTGGTAGATCGACTCGGCGATGTTGTTGTTGCCGCGCCAGTCGGTGGCCCGTTCGGCGTAGGTGAACTGGTCCATGTAGTGGCCGCCGGACTTGGCCGCGAGCGCGACGGACTCCTCGTACATCGTGCGCGGGTCGTCCACGAAATGGCACTGGCCGCCGTGGAATTCGATCAGGCGGCACTTCTCGCGGCTGGTCGTGCGCGGCATCACCGCGATGAAGGGCACGCCGATCAGCCGCGCGAAGTACGCCTCGGAGACGGCGGTGGAGCCGCTGGACGCCTCGATGACGGGCCTGCCGGGGCGGATCCAGCCATTGCACAGCCCGTAGAGGAACAGCGAGCGGGCGAGCCGGTGCTTGAGGCTGCCGGTGGGGTGGGTGGACTCGTCCTTGAGGTAGAGGTCGATCCCCCACCGCTCCGGCAGCGGGAAGCGCAGCAGATGGGTGTCCGCGGAGCGGTTGGCGTCGGCCTGGACCTTGCGGACCGCCTCCTTGAGCCACTCCCGGTAGTGGGGATCGCTGCGGTCGACGTCGATGGTGCCGACGGTCTCATCGACCGCGCTCGCTGTGCTCTCCACGCGCCGCTCCTTGCTTCCTGTGCCGCCCCCAGTGGCGCACTCGGACCTTTTCGGATCATAAGTGGGCACCAGTGCGCCCTGGCATCCCGGGCCCGTCCCGGGCACACTGCGCAGCAGGGAAGATGTGGAAGACGTGGGAGAGCGGCGCGCATGCCGGCGAGAGTCACCGGGGAGGCGGTCATCGTGGCCGATACCGAGTTCAACGCCCGCGGGGTGCGGATCGAGCGGTTTCTGCGCTCGGTCACGCATGCCGGACAGGTCCTGATCAAGGACGGCAGGCTGCAGTTGCTGACCAGCTACGGCCGGGAGATCGACAGCGCCCCCGTACAGTCGGTCCATGCGAGCAAGCCGTGGTTCGCGGACAGCGACCAGGCCCTCGCGACGGTCAACGGCACCCGCTACCGCCTCACTCTGGGCCAGCGGGACGCGGCGGCGAAGGCCGCCGCGCCCGGCGCCGCCAGCCGCTTCCTCGACGCGATCCGCAACGCGCGAGGCCATTCGCCCAAGGGCTGACACCTCCCCCGATGCCGCTGGGAGGCGCCCCCTGAGTTGCGCATGCGGGCGGCGGGGCCGACCCTGGACGCGTACCGGTATCACTGAGGGTCAACGGGCGGTGACGCTGAGAACCGGCCTCTCCCGGTCGCGCCCAGCAGCCACCACTGCTGAACGTGTTCGACGCCCGCATCTGAATCAGGCTAGCCCCAACTTCTTCAGGGAGTCGCAGCCGTGATCAGTCGTCCAAGCAGGCATTGCACGGTGGAGCTGCAGGCCCTGCCGTCGCGGATCGGACAGGTCCGCAGAATCGTGTCCGCGCAATTGCGCTACTGGCATCTGGATCCGCTCATCGATCCCGCCGCGCTCGCCGTCACCGAGCTGCTCACCAACGTCCACCGGCACGCCGAGCCCGACAAGCAGTGCACGGTGGAGATCGCCCTCATGCTGGACCGTCTGACGGTCTCGGTCCGCGACCAGGATCCGCGGCTGCCCCGCGTCCGCGAGTGCGACCTGCTGGCCACCCACGGCCGCGGGCTCGCCCTGGTCGCCGCGGTCAGCCAGAGCTGGGGCATGCACGCCCGGGACGACGGCACGGGGAAGGTCGTGTGGTTCACCCTGGCCGTGCCACAGCCCGCCGCCCCCGCCAAGTCCCCCTTCGCGGCGTATGGCGCGGGCCGCACCGCCCCACCCGACCGCGCCGACCTCTCCCGCCCCGCGCCGCCGGCCGGGGTCCGGGAGCGGGCGCCCGCCGCCCGGTCCGCCGCGCACCACTGAGCCGCGCGCCCCCGGGTCCGGCACCGTGGCGGGCCCGGCATCGCACCCCCTCTGTACTTACTAGTATGTACACTGACCGCATGAGCACTGCGGATCGGCTGATCGAGAGCACCCAGGACCTGCTGTGGGAGCGCGGCTACGTGGGCACCAGCCCCAAGGCCATCCAGCAGCGCGCGGGCGCGGGCCAGGGCAGCATGTACCACCACTTCAGCGGCAAGCCCGACCTCGCGCTCGCCGCCATCCGCCGCACCGCTGAGCAGGTGCGCGCCACGGCCGAGGCGTGCTTCTCCGCTCCCGGGACCGCGTACGACCGCGTCCGCACCTATCTGCTGCGGGAGCGGGAGGTGCTGCGGGGCTGCCCGATCGGCCGGCTCACGATGGATCCGGACATCATCGCCGACCCCGCGCTGCGCGAGCCGGTGGCGGAGACGCTCGACTGGCTGCGCGCACGGCTGGCCGGGATCGTCTCCGAGGGCGTGGAGCGCGGGGAGCTCGACGCGGGGCTGGACCCGGAGCGGACCGCCGCCTCCGTCGTCGCGACCGTCCAGGGCGGCTATGTGGTGGCCCGCGCCGCGGGGTCGCCGGCGCCCTTCGACAGCGCCGTACAGGGCCTGCTGGATCTGCTCGCCGCCCGCGCCCGCCGGTCCGCCGCGTAAGGCGCCGCGCGCTCCCCCGCCCTGACACGACAGGAGTTCTCCTTGCACGCCATGCAATACCGGATCACCCTGCCCGCCGATTACGACATGAAGATCATCCGGCATCGGGTGGAGTCGAAGGGTCCCGCGCTGGACGACTTCCCGGGGCTCGGGCTGAAGGCGTACGGCATCCGCGAGTGCGGGGTCGACGGCTCCCCGGTCAACCAGTACGCGCCGTTCTATCTGTGGGCCGCGCCGGAGGCCATGAACCGCTTCCTGTGGGGCCCCGGATTCCAGGGCATCGTCCGGGACTTCGGCCGACCCGCGGTCGAGAACTGGCACGGACTCGCCTTCGAGCACGGACCGGCCCTGGCCGCCGTACCGCGCACCGCCACCCGCCACTCCGTGGCCGTCCCGACGAGCGCCGACCCGTCGGGCGGCGGTCCGGCGGGCGCGGTCGAGGGCGCGCTGGAGGAGCTGCGGCGGCTGGCCCGTGCGGACGGCGCGCACTCGACGGCCCTCGGCATCGACCCGCGCGGCTGGGAGCTGCTGCACTTCACCCTCTGGGAGGACGCCGCCCCGCCCGACGCCCCCGGCGACCGCTACCAGGTGCTCCATCTGTCCGCGCCGGACCTGGCCCGGCTCCCGCGCGGGCACCAGTGGTGAGCGCGGCCGAGCAGGCCATGGGAGAGGACATGGAACAGACCGCCGTACGGACCGTGCTCGGCGATGTCCCAGGCGACGCGCTGGGCGTCTGCGACGCGCACGACCACCTGTTCTTCCGCAGCGCGCTGCTGCCGGGACAGGAGCTGGCCGACGTGGCCGCGGCGGGCGCGGAACTGCGGGCCTTCCACGGGCTCGGCGGGGGCGCGGTGGTGCAGTGGACGCCCTACGGCCTCGGGCGGGCCGCCGGCGAGCTGGCCGGGCTCTCCCGGGCCAGCGGCGTCCATCTGGTGGCCGCGACGGGGCTGCACCAGGCGCACCACTACCCTCCGGGCACCGTCGAAGAGGTGCTCGACGGGCTGGCCGAGCTCTTCGTCGACGAGCTGACGCGCGGCATCGGCGGCACGGGCCCGCGCGCCGGGCTGATCAAGGTCGCGGGTGGCTTCCACGGCCTCGGCGCCCACGCCCGCCGCACGATGGCAGCGGCCGCCCACGCCCACCACCGCACCGGCGCGCCCATCGCCGTCCACCTGGAGCTGGGGACGGCCGCCTTGGACGTCCTGGACCTGCTGTGCGGCGAGCACCGGGTGGCGCCGGAGCGCGTGATCCTCGGCCACCTCAACCGCTCGCCGGACTCGGTCGTGCACCAACAGGCGGCCCAGGCAGGGGCGTTCCTCGCCTTCGACGGGCCCTCCCGCGCCAACCACGCCACGGACTGGCGGCTGCCCGACGCGCTGGCCGCGCTCGTGGACGCCGGGCACGCCGGCCAACTGCTGCTGGGCGGCGACACGACCACGGCCGCGGCCCGGTCGGTGAACGGCGGCCCGGGCATGCCGCATCTGCTCCGCCGGCTGCGTCCGCGGCTCGAACTCGCCCTGGGGGCCGACGTGGTGCGCCAGATGCTCACCGCCAACCCGGCCCGCGCCCTGGCCACGGCCTGGCGCGCGGGCTGAGGCACGGGCCCGGGACGCGGGCTCGAGGCGGGCCCGGGGCCCGGCCCCCTGTCGCACCCCGGGTCACGCCGCGCCGAGCGCCTCGAGCGGGTCGTCGAGTACCGCCTGCCAGGCCAACTCCGCCGCACCGACCAGGCTGTTGTGGTCCAGGGTGCACGGCAGGACGGGTACGCCCCCGCTGCGCCCCCACAGGCTGCGCTCGGCCACGACCGACCGCAGCCGCTCCGGGTCGGCCTCTAGGAGCTCGCGGTGCAGCCCGCCGAGGATGATGCGGTCGGGGTTGAGGATGTTGACGAGCCCGGCGAGGCCGAGGCCGAGCCGGTCGATGAGGAGGTCGGCGGCGTCCCGCACCGACGGGTCGGCGTACTCCTCACGGAGCAGATCCCGCGCCTGCTGCAGGAGGGACACCTCGGGTCCCGGGTCGCGCCCGGCCGCGACGAGGAAGGCCAGCGGGTCGGCCTCGATGTCCAGACAGCCGCGGCTGCCGCAGTGGCAGGGCGATCCCTCCGGGTTGACGGCCAGGTGGCCGACCTCGAGGGCCAGGCCCGCGCTGCCGGTGTGCAGCCGCCCGTCGAGGACCAGCGCCCCGCCGACGCCGCGGTGGCCGGTGGCGACGCAGAGCAGGTGCTGGGCGCCGCGGCCCGCCCCGTGTCGGTGCTCGGCCAGCGCGGCGAGGTTGACGTCGTTGCCGGCGAGTCCGGTGAGGGGCGCCCCGGACGGGCCGCGGACGCCCGCCGCCGCGAGGCTCCGGGTGAACAGCTCGCGCACGGGCGCGCCCGCGGGCCAGGCGATGTGCAGCGGGTTGAGGGCGGTGCCCTCCGGTTCGGCCACCGCGGAGGGGACCGCGAGCCCGGCGCCCACGCAGCGGCGGCCGCTCGCGCGCAGCAGCCGGGCCCCGGCCTCGACGACCGCGTCGATGACATGCGCCGGATCGGCGGGCACGGTCATACAGCCGGGGTCGGTGGCCACGATCCGGCCGCCGAGCCCGACCAGAGCGGCGCGGAAGCCGTCGGCGTGCACTTGGGCGGCGACGGCCACCGGGCCGTGGGGGGCGATCGAGAGGCGGTGCGAGGGGCGGCCCTGCGCCCCGGCGGCCCCGAGTGGGCGCGAGTCGACCTGAATCAGGCCGAGCGCTTCGAGTTCGGCGGCGACGGCGCCCGCGGTCGCTCGGGTCACGCCGAGTTCGGTGGTGAGCACCGCCCGCGTGGGCGCCCGGCCGGTGTGTACGAGCTCCAGCGCCGGGCCGAGAGCGCTGCGGCCCCGCTCGAGCCTTGTCCGTGTCTGGGTCACGCCCCTATTCTCACTTTGTGTCGACACGAAACAAAACATGGATGGTCATTCCGGTGAGGCGGCGCCCCGCCGCGGCGGACCGATCGCTGGCCCAACTGCGCATCGCCATCACCGCGTTCTTCGCCCTCGACGGATTCGTGTTCGCCGGTTGGGTGGTCCGGATACCCGCGATCAAGGACCGGACCGGCGCTTCGGAAGGCGCCCTCGGGCTCGCCCTGCTCGGCGTGTCCGCGGGCGCGGTCGCCACCATGATGGTCACCGGCCGGCTCTGCCGCCACTTCGGCAGCCACCCCACGACGGTGGCCGCGGCCGTCCTGCTCTCGCTCAGCGTCGCGCTGCCGCCGCTGACCGGCTCCGCGCTCGCCCTCGGGCTGGTCCTGCTGGTCTTCGGGGCCGGGTTCGGCGGGCTCAACGTCGCCATGAACAGCGCGGCCGTCGATCTCATCGCCGCGCTGCGCCGCCCTGTCATGCCCGGCTTCCACGCCGCGTTCAGCCTGGGCGGGATGGCCGGGGCGGCCCTGGGCGGGCTGATAGCGGGGCGGCTGAGCCCCACCACCCATCTGTCTCTGCTCGCCGCGTCCGGGCTGCTGCTCGCGGCGGTCGCGGGCCGGGCGCTGATCCGCCTCCCGGTCCCCGTACCCGTACCGGCGCCGCCCGAGGAAGGCGCGGCAGCGGCGGAAGGCGCGGCAGCGGCGGAAGGCGCGGCAGCGGCGGAAGGCGCGGCAGCGGCGGAAGGCGCGGCAGCGGCGGAAGGCGCGGCAGCGGCGGAGGGCGCGGCAGCGGCGGAGGGCGCGGCAGCGGCCGGGCGGACGCCTGGGGCCGTTTCCCGGAGCGCGGCGCGCCGGCTCGTCGCCGTCTTCGGGCTGATCGCCCTGTGCACCGCGTACGGCGAGGGGGCGATGGCCGACTGGGCCGCGCTCCATCTGGACCAGGACCTGGACGCGTCCCCGGGGGTCGCCGCGGCGGGCTACTCGGTCTTCGCCCTGATGATGGCCGTCGGCAGGCTGAGCGGCACCACGCTCCTCGAACGGCTCGGCCAGACCCGCACGCTGGTGGCGGGGGGCACCACCGCCGCGGCCGGCATGCTGCTGGGCTCGCTCGCCCCCACCGTCTGGCTCGCGCTCCTCGGCTTCGCGGTCACCGGTCTCGGCCTGGCCAACCTCTTCCCGGTCGCCATCGCGCGGGCGGGCGCCCTGACCGGGCCGAGCGGGGTCGCCGCGGCCTCCACCTTCGGCTACGGAGGCATGCTGCTCGGCCCGCCGGCCATCGGCTTCCTGGCCGACGGGCTCTCCCTGCCGACCGCCCTGACCACGGTCGCCCTGCTGGCGGCGGTGGCGGCGGCCGTGGCGTACGGCGCGCGGGGAGCCGGGCGGCCCGCCGACGACCGGGCCTGAGCCCATCTCCCCTGCCCTGCGCGCCGGATGTCGGTCACGACTGGCAGAATCCCGCCATGGACACTGCCGAGTTGATCAACGTCCTGGACCGGGAAGGACGGCTGCTGGCCGACGCCGCGCAGCAGGCCGGACCGGACGCCCAGGTGCCCACGTGCCCCGAGTGGCGGGTACGGGATCTGTTGGCACACATCGGGATGGTGCACCGATGGGTGACCCGTACCGTCACCGAGGGGCTGACCGAGCTGGTGCGGCCCCAGCCGGGCCAGGAGCCCGAGGACGCGGATCTGACGCCCTGGTTCCGCGACGGCCACGGCGCGCTGGTCAGGGCGCTCACCGAGGCCGACCCCGATGGGCGGTACTTCACCATACTGCCCACCTCCCACTCACCGCTCGCGTTCTGGGCGCGGCGGCAGGCGCACGAGACGGCGGTCCACCGGGTCGACGCGGAGTCGGCGCTCGGCAAGGACCTCTCCCCCGTCGACCCGGCCTTCGCCGCCGACGGCCTCGATGAGCTGCTGGCCGGATTCCACGCCACGGGGCGGAGCAAGGTACGCACGGAGGCGCCGCGCACCCTGCGGCTGCGGGCCACGGACGCCGAGGTCGTGTGGACCGTACGGCTGTCCGAGGGCGCCCCGCGCGCCGAGGTCGGCGACGCCAAAGACGCCGACTGCGAGCTGTCCGGCCCGGTGGAGGAGCTGTATCTGACGCTGTGGAACCGCCTGCCGCTCGAGCGGCTGCGGGCCACGGGCGACATATCGCTGGCCGAGCTGTGGCGGGAGCGCTCGGGCTTCTGAGGTGAGCGGGGCGGCCGGTGTCCGCTCCGCTCTTCAGGGCATTTTTTCAGCTGCGTACGCCGCAGTCCTCCTGCGCCTCGACGGACCTTAGGCTGGTGGAATGACAGGCATGCACCCCATGAGCGGTCCTCGCACCCAGGCCGAGCGCGACGCCGCCACCGTGGAGATCATGTTCGCGGTCGTCACCGGCGCCCTGCTGGCGGCCCTGCTGTTCTTCGTCTGCGCGAGCCCGGCGCTCTTCGGCGACCTGGGCAGAGCGGCGGAGAAGACCTGGCTGACGGCCGCCGCCGGCACGGCCACCGCCGGGTTCTTCGCCCGGGTCCTCCAGGTCCTGTGGTGGCTGCCGCGCAAGCGGCGCGGCTGACTCCCGTCCCCGTACAGAAACTGACGCCCCGGGGGCAGGAAAGGAACCGGATGACCCAGTGGCGGTGCGCGGGGCCGCGCTGGGACCGCTCGGGCCCCGCGCTGGCCTGGCACCACCCCACCCACGGCGACCGCGTCTCCCCGCTGTCGCCCGGCCGCCCGCTGGCCTTCACCATGGTGAGCGACGCACGCACGTGCGTCGGTGTGCGCAGGGGCGCCCGGCACACGCCGTGCCCGGCGGGCGCCGAGGTGTCCGCGTCCGCCGTCTCCGCCCAGTGCCCGGACTGCGCGCGGCTGGACCGCTCGTGCTCCGTCGCCGCCGACACCCGCACCGACGACCCGCGCCCGTACGACGTCTATCTCGCCTGGTTCGGCCCGGATCTGATCAAGGTCGGGATCACCGCGGCCGAGCGTGAGGGCGCGCGGCTGCTCGAACAGGCCGCGCTCTCCTACACCTTGCTCGGACGCGGCCCCCTGATGGCCGCGCGCCGGGCGGAGGCCGTGCTGGGCGCCGCGCTCGGCGTCCCGGACCGGTTCCCGTACGCCGCCAAGCGCGCCGCGCGCGAGGCCCCGCCGCCCCAGCGGGAGCGCGCGGCGGCGCTCGCCGCGCTCCACGCGCGGGCGCGTGCCCTGGACAGCCTCCCGGAGTCCCTCGCCCTTGGTCCGTGTGCGCCCGTCCACCATGACGCCGTCTTCCACCTGGACCGCGTGCGCCCGGCGCACGGCGTCATCCGCCTCGGCCCCGGCCGTATTGTCGCGGGCCGAGTGGAGGCCGTGGCCGGGCCGGACGTCCATCTGACCGACTCGGCCGGACGCTCCCTGCTGCTCGACACCCGGCAGTTGGCGGGCTGGCCCCTGGCCGCGGCCCCCGCGGACGCCGCCACCACGGCGGAGGTGGCCGCGCCGGTGCGGGAGGCGGCGGCACCGGAGGCGCTGTTCTGACCGGCCCCCGTGAGGCGGGCCCGGTGGCGAACCGAGCCTTCACAAAGAGGGCCCGAGCCACCCCGGGCGGACCAGGCCCGACTCGTAGGCGAGGACGACGAGTTGGGCGCGGTCGCGCGCGCCCAGTTTGATCATCGTGCGGCTGACGTGGGTCTTGGCGGTGAGCGGGCTGACGACCAGCCGTCGCGCGATCTCCTCGTTCGACAGACCGATGCCCACGAGCGCCATCACCTCCCGCTCCCGCTCGGTCAGCTCCGCGAGCGCCGCGGCGGGCGCCGGCTCCTTCGACCGGGCGGCGAACTCGGCGATGAGCCGGCGCGTGACACCGGGCGAGAGCAGCGCGTCGCCCGCGACGACCGCCCGTACGGCGCGCAGCAGCTCCTCGGGCTCGGTGTCCTTGACCAGAAAGCCGGAGGCGCCCGCGCGGATCGCCTCGAAGACGTACTCGTCGAGCTCGAAGGTGGTCAGCATGACCACCTTCACCTCGCCCAGTGCGGGGTCCTCGGTGATCCGGCGGGTGGCGGCGAGGCCGTCGAGCCGCGGCATGCGGATGTCCATCAGGACCACGTCCGGACGCTGTTCACGGACCTGGGCCACCGCCCACTCGCCGTCGGCGGCCTCGCCGACCACCTCGATGTCCGGCTGGGCGTCCAGCAAGGCGCGGAACCCGGCGCGGACCAGCACCTGGTCGTCGGCGAGCACTACACGGGTCGAGGGGCTCAAGGGGCCTCCAAGGTCGCTTCGCCCGACGGCGCCTCGTGCCGCGGCATCGGGGACACCGTAGCGGCGGTGAGCGGGAGGCGGGCCCGGACCCGGAAGCCGCCGTCGGGGCGCGGCCCGGCCGTCACCGTGCCGCCGAGAGCGGCGGCCCGCTCACGCATGCCGACCAGGCCGTTGCCGCCGCCGGTGACGCCACGGGGCATGCCGCCGGTGATGCCGGTGGTCATGCCGCCGGCGGTCGCCGGACCGTCGTCGTCGATCCGCAGCTCCAGCTCGGCCGGGGCGTAGCGCAGCAGGATCCGGGCGGTGCGGGAGCCGGAGTGGCGGACGACGTTGGTCAGGGCCTCCTGGACGATACGGAAGGCGGCGAGGTCGGCGCCGGGCGGCAGGGCGGTCCGTACGCCGTCCACTTCCACGCTCACCGCGAGGCCCGTGCCACGGGCCTGTTCGGTCAGCTCGTCCAGCCGGTCCAGACCGGGGGCGGGCGAGCGGGGTGCGGCCCCGGGGGCCCTGAGCGTGTCCAGGACCTGGCGGACCTCGCCCAGCGCCTCCTTGCTGGCCGCCTTGATGGTGGTCAGGGCGGTGCGGGCCTGCTCGGGGTCCTGGTCGAGGAGGGCGAGGCCGACGCCCGCCTGGACGTTGATGACCGAGATGCTGTGGGCGAGGACGTCGTGCAGCTCGCGGGCGATGCGCAGCCGCTCCTCGTCGGCCCGGCGCCGCTCCGCCGCCTCCCGCTCGGCCCGCTCGCGGGCCCATTGCTCCCGCCGTACGCGGGCGAGTTCGGAGGCGGCGACGACCGCCACCACCCAGGCCGCGACGACCGCCTCCGGCCCCCAGGCGGCCGGGCCGTCGCCCCCGGGCGGCAGCCATCGACAGAGCCAGTGGGCGATGAGCAGATGGGCGGTCCACAGCGCCCCGAGCGCGCTCCAGGCGGCCACCCGCCGCCCGGCGGCGACGGCGGCGAAGCAGGCGACGACGACGCTGAGGAAGACGGGGCCGTAGGGATATCCGGCGCCGAGGTAGAGCGCGGTGACGGCCGAGGTTCCGAGGACGGCGAGCCGGGGGTGGCGGTGGCGTACCAGGAGCAGCGCGGGCCCGGCCACCAGCAGCGCCCGGCCGACGAGGCCCAGGTCGGCACGCTCGGGCTGGCTCTGCGCGGCGAACTGCGTCCCGACCAGCTGGAGGAACGCGACGACCAGCGAGGAGCGCCACGGCAGGCGGACGGCGGGCCGGGCCTCGGGGCCCGCGCTCCGCCACGGAGGGCCCCAGGTCGGGGCGGCCGCCCGCCCGGACCTGGGGTGCCGTCCCCTGGAGAATTCACGCATACCCGCAACGCTAGACCGGCTCGGGCCCGGGCGGCGTCGCCCCGGGGCGGTGGCCGGACGTACTCCCGGTGGAGTATGTGGCACGGGCGCGCGATGGCCGGGGGGAGAGGGCCTGGCCAATCACGTCGTCACAGGCGAGCCGTACGAGGGTGGTGGCCAGGACGTCCACGCCGTGCGCGCAGGCCTCGGGGGTGGAGTACTCGCGGGGGTTGTGGCTGATGCCGTCGTACTCGCCCCGGACGAAGATCATGGCGGTGGGGCAGAGGGCGGCGATCTCCTGGGCGTCGTGGCCCGCGCCGGAGAGCAGCGAGACATGCCGCAGACCGTGGTCGTCGGCGGCCTGGGCGATGACCTTTCGCACGCCCTCGTCGAAGGGGACGTGGGAGGTCCTGGCCATCCGGCGGGTGGTGATGCCGAAGCCGGGCTCCTCCCCCTCCAGGGTCCGCAGGAAGTCCGCGAGGTCGGCTTCCGCACGGGCCATCCGCGCGTCGTCGGGGTTGCGCAGGTCGACGGTCAGCTCGGCACGGGCCGGGACGATGTTGGTCAGGTCCGGGTGGACGGTGAGGTGGCCGACGGTGGCCCGCAGATCGCCGTACGCGCCGGAGTCGACCATCTCGCGCAGCCTGACGACGATCCGGGCGGCCGCGAGACCGGCGTCGGCGCGCAGCTCGGTGGGGGTGGTGCCGGCGTGGGCGGCGCGGCCGTGGACGGTGATCTCCTGCCAGGAGATGCCCTGGACGCCGGTGACCACGCCGATCTCCACCCCGGCCCGGGCCAGGACGGGGCCCTGCTCGATGTGGCACTCCACATAGGCGTGCGGTGGATCGAGGCGCTCGTCGGCGGGGCCGGCGAACCCGGTGCGGGCCAGCTCCGCGCCGAGGGTGGCGCCGTCGCGGTCGGTGAGGGCGTGGGCGTGGGCGAGCGGGAGGCGGCCCGCGGCGACCGCGCTGCCGAGCATGTCGGTGCCGAAGCGGACGCCCTCCTCCTCGGTGAAGACGGCGACCTCCAGGGGGCGGCGGGTGGTGATGCCGCGCTCGTCGAGGGTGCGGACGGCCTCGATGCCGCCGAGCACGCCCAGGCAGCCGTCGAACGCGCCGGCGGTGGCGACGCTGTCGATGTGGGAGCCGGTGAGGACCGGGCGGGCGGTGGGGTCGGTACCCTCGCGGCGCCCGTAGATGTTGCCCATCGCATCGACGCGCACGGTCAGGCCGGCCTGTTCCATCCAGGAGACGACCAGGCGCCGCCCGGCCGCGTCCGCGTCGGTGAGGGCCAGGCGGTTCACTCCGCGCAGGCCGGTGCGCTCGTCGTCGTACGCGCCGATCTCGGCGAGGTCCATCAGCGACCGCCACAGGCGGCTCCCGTCGACGGTGACCGCGGGGGTGAGGGTGTCCGGGGTGGTCATGAACGGTGCTCCGGGAGATGGGGGTTGGCGTCGGCGCCTTCGGTGCTGAGCAGGACGAGGCTCGAGTGGGACCCGAGGCCCAGGGCGGTACGCCGGGCCTCGGCGCCCTCGCCGGTGAGCGCGGCGCGGACGCCGGCCAGCGAGGCGGCGCCGCAGGGGCCGCAGGAGACGCCGAGGGCGGCGAGGTCGCGGGCGGCCCGGGCGCTGTCCGCGTCGGTGATGGCGACGGCGGCGTCCAGGCCGTCGCGCAGACAGGGCCAGGCGATGCTGGAGGGGGTCTGGCAGTTGAGGCCCGCCATGGTCGTCTCGCCGGTCGCCACGCTGACCGGCTCCCGTCGGCGGAGGCTCTCCAGGACGCAGGCCGCCGCCTCGGGCTCGACCGCCAGCAGGGCCGTGGCACCCTTGGCGGGGCGGCCGCGGTAGTGGGTGACGGCGGCCTGGGCGAGGGAACCCACGCCGACGGGCACGGCGACCAGCCCGGCCGGCCCGGCCCCGGCGGTGGCCAGCTGTGCGTCGAGCTCGGCGAAGAGGGTGGAGTAGCCTTCCACGATCCAGCCGGGAATCCGTTCGTAGCCGGGCCAGGCGGTGTCCTGGACGAGGACCGCGTCCGGCGCGGCGGCCTCGGCGGCCGCCCGGCGGACCGCCTCGTCGTACGGCCCGGCGACCCGGACGACCCGCGCCCCTTCGGCGGCGATGGCGGTCGCGGCGGCCGGGTGCACGCCCTCGGGGACGAACACCCGGGCGCGCTGGCCGAGCAGCCGGGCGGTGCGGGCCACGGCGCGGCCGTGGTTGCCGTCGGTGGCGGTGACGAGCGTGACCGGCTCGGCCGGCGCCCGGTCGCCCGTCCGCTCGGCGAGGATCCGGTGTACCGCCCAGGACGCGCCCAGCGCCTTGAACGCGGGCAGGCCCAGCCGGGACGACTCGTCCTTGACGAGGACGCGGGCCACCCCCAACTCATCGGCGACATGCGGGAGTTCCAGCAGCGGGGTGGGCGCGTAGCCGGGCAGCGCGGCGTGGAAGTCGCGTACGCGGGTGGGAGCGGGGTCGCAGGTCCAGGTCCGGGCGGCGGGATGCGCGAACCACGGCAGCGAGCGGGGGGAAGCGATCTCAGGCACCCGCCCATCGTGCGCCGTGTCCTTTCCCTCGGTCCAGCGCATGTTTCCGATCTGTATTCATCAGAAAAAGCGATGCAGTAAGGGCTGCTGGAGCCGGTGGGCGGCGGGGGAGGTGGACGCCGAGGGCCCGCAGGCGGCGCTGCGCGCGCCGGCCGGCCACCCCTGGGTCATGGAGCCCGGGGCACCGCCGCCCGGTGCTCGGGCGCGCAGGCGGCTCGCCGCCGTACGCCGCGGCCGAAGCCGGCGCCCCGCCATCCGGCCTGCCGACAGGCCCTCCGGCAGGCGGTCGCCATGTTTTCGGACGGCCCCGCCGACCCCACCCGGTGACTTATCGATTGACGGAAACGGGTTAGGGCGGCACAACAGCCGCAAGAGAACTCGTCTTTACCCCGGACGAATCCACCGTCACATTTGACAGAACTGATCAGATAGCCGTACGGTCGATCCCGAACCAAAGCATCAGTCCCGCAGCGCCAGGTCTCGACGTCACCCTGGTCGGATTTCCCGTCCGCAGAGCGCCCGTTGATAGCGCCTCGCCTCAGGCCGACACCCCTGCTCTCGCAAGCGAATTAGATATGTCACGGGCCACCCAACTGGAGATGTCCGCGCTAATCCTTGCCAGTTATGGAGAGTTGGTCACATGAAGGGCATAGTCCTGGCCGGAGGCAGCGGCACGCGCCTGCATCCGCTGACATATGCGGTCTCGAAGCAGATGCTTCCCGTGTACAACAAGCCGATGATCTATTATCCGCTTTCCGTGCTCATGATCGGCGGCATACGGGATGTCCTGATTATTTCAACGCCCTCCCATTTGAGCATGTTCCGGGATCTGCTGGGAGACGGCAGCAGGCTCGGTCTGAGTATCGAGTACGCCGAGCAGCCCCGCGCCAACGGAATTGCCGAGGCGTTCCTCATCGGGGCCGACTACATAGGCGACGACTCGGTGGCCCTGGTGCTGGGTGACAACGTCTTTCACGGTCCGGGATTCGGTCGGCTGCTGGAGAAGGAAATGGCCGACGTGACAGGCTGTGTGCTCTTCGGCTATCCGGTCGGCGATCCGGAGCGCTACGGCATCGGTGAAGTGGACGAGCAGGGGAATCTGATGTCCCTGGAGGAGAAGCCGGCCGCTCCCAGGTCGAATCTGGCGCTGACCGGTCTCTATCTGTACGACAACGACGTGGTGGACATCGCGAAAAACGTACAGCCGTCGGCCCGCGGCGAGCTGGAGATCACCGACGTCAACCGGGTCTACCTGGAGCGGGGCAAGGCCAGGCTGATCAACTTGGGGCGCGGCTTCGCCTGGCTGGACACCGGAACCTACGACTCGCTGCTGCAGGCGTCGCAGTATGTGCAGGTGCTCGAACAACGCCAGGGCGTGCGCATCGCCTGCCTCGAGGAAATCGCCTTCCGCAAGGGTTTCATCGACGCCGACGCATGTTATGAACTGGGCCGGCAGTTAGCGCGGACGGATTACGGCAGGTATCTGATGGAAATTGCCGGCAAGGACTGAAGGGCAACCAGTGCGCATAGTGGTAACCGGAGGTGCGGGTTTCATCGGCTCGCACTTCGTCCGGCAGGCGGTGCAAGGTCACTACGAGACCTTCACAGAGGCCAACATAGTAGTACTCGACAAGCTCACCTATGCGGGGAACAAGGCGAATCTCGCAAGCGTCGCGGACAGCCCCCGGCTGCGTTTTGTCGAGGGCGATATCTGCGATGCCCGCCTGGTCGGGGAGTTGCTGCGGGGGACGGACCTCGTGCTGCATTTCGCAGCCGAGTCTCATGTCGACCGATCCATCACCGGGGCCGAAGAGTTTGTGCGAACCAATGTCCTGGGCACGCATACCCTGCTCAATGCGGCGACCGAGGCCGGCGTACGGAAATTCGTACATGTCTCCACCGACGAGGTATATGGATCACTGCAAACCGGGGACTCGCCCTGGACGGAGGAAGAGCCACTCAGGCCCAATTCCCCCTATTCCGCTTCCAAGGCGTCGTCCGATCTTCTGGCTCTGGCCGTGCACCGGACCCATGGATTGCCGGTCTGCGTCACCCGGGGCTCCAACACCTACGGTCCTCACCAGTATCCCGAAAAGGTCATTCCACTCTTCGTCACCAATCTTCTCGACGGCAGGAAAGTGCCGCTGTACGGGGACGGCGAGAATGTGCGGGACTGGCTGCACGTGGACGACCACTGCCGGGGCATAGCGCTGGTGGCCGAGGGCGGAAAGCCGGGCGAGGTGTACAACGTCGGCGGCGGTACGGAATTGACCAACCGGGAGGTCACCGGTCGGTTGTTGGAGCGGCTCGGCTTGGAGTGGTCGATGGTCGAGCACGTCGCGGACCGCAAGGGGCACGACCTCCGTTATGCGATGGACTGCGCGAAGATCTCCGACCAGCTGGGCTACCGGCCCGCGACGTCGTGGGACGAGGGCATCGCCGCCACCGTCGAGTGGTACACCGAACGTCGCGACTGGTGGGAACCGCTCAAGCGATGAGCGACCAGCGATGAGTGTCGCGTAGGAGTCCGGGACGCCGGGCCGGATGCCGTGGGAACGGCACCGGCCCGGCGTTCTCCGTATGGCGGCCGCAGCGCGCCGCCAGGTCACCTCACCTCGGGGGCGCGGACGGCGACGCGAGCGCCCTCCACCACCAGCTCCTCGTCGCAGAGCGGCGCGAGGAATCCGTCGCCGCCGATCACCAGGCAGGTGCGGTCCCGCACGAGTGTGGACAACAGCTCGGCCAGCGCCGGCTCGGAGGCGAACGCCTCCGCACCAGCGGTCGCGTCCACGACCACCAGGGCGGGGTCGGCCGCGATCGCACCTTCCAGGGCGAGCCGCCAGCGGTCGGCGACGGAGCCCACCGCCCCGTCGGACGCGGCGGGCTCCGCCGGCGAGACCCGGCACAGCCGCCGTTCGGTCTCGGCGGCGGCGATGGTGGCGACGTCCACCCCGCCGATCAGCACCCGCCCCGAGGTGGGCCGGAGATCGCCCGTCAGCAGATCGCCCAGGGTCAGGCGCACTCCGTCCGGTGTGCCGGTGAGCGCCGCGGTGGTGCCCGCCCGAAGCCGGAAGGAGACCCCGGCGAGCACCGTGCTCTCCCCGACCGCGACGCCGACGTCCTCGAACTCGACGTCGCAGGTCTCGGGCCACCCGGCCGCGGGCGGCTCCGGGTCACCGGCGTCGATCAGCCTGCCGATCGTGGTGAGCGTCGCCCGCGAGTTGACGACGGTGCTGGTCAGCAGGGCGGCCTCCATGACCGGCCGGAAGGTGAGCGCCGCGAGCACGATGAGCGCGACGCCCTTCTGGGCCGACACGTCGTCCCCGGTCGCGAGCACCGCGCACACCGCCACGGCACCGCACACCGCGAGTTCGACGATCCGCCACAGGAGCACCTGCCCCGTGGCGGGCAACAGCGCGCCCCGCCGGCCGCCGTACGGGGCGGCGGGACGCTCGTACGTCCGCCGTAGCCACTCGGCTCCCTCCGGCTCCTCATCCCGGGTGAGCAGCCGGGCCGTCGCGAAGGACGCCGCGGCCACCACCAGCAGACCGCCCGCGAGTGTCGCCGCGAGCCACGGCTCGACGAACACGCTGATCACGATCACCGTCAGCGGAGTGACGACGGCCGCCACCAGCGGGCGCAGCACATGTGCGGGCAGGCCCATCAGGACGACCACCGCGCTGCCGTTCAGCGAGGCGAGACGGTCGGCGTGTACCGGGCCGAGCGACCTGGTGGGCAGCGCCGACGCGCGGTCGGCGACGGCCCGGTGCAGGGTGGTGACCAGGTCGGCGCCGATCCGGTTGCCCATCGGAACGCTCCGGTAGTGCAGTACGGAGTACACCACCGTGATCGCCACCAGGACGGCGATCCACGGCCAGGGGACCGGCGTGTCCGGCGTGAGGAGGTCATCCGCGATCGGGACCACCACGGTGAAGGCGATGCCCTGGGTGATCGCGCCGAGGACCAGGAACATCAGCAGCGAGACCAATGCCCTGGTGCCGGACGCCTGGAGGTAGCGGGCGAGAACGGCCCTCATCGGCTGCCCTCCTGGGACGTAGCGGTTCGGGAAGCGGCCGGGACGGCCTGTGGGATGTCCGGGCGCCCGTCGAGCATGGCCGCGTACCGGCCGCCCTCGCGGAGCAACTGCTCGTGGGTGCCGGACTCGACGACCCGCCCGTCCTCCACGACCATGAGCCGCCCGTCGGTGACGGCCGAGGGCCCGGGGCTGAGGACGACCACGGCCGCCCGCTCCCGCAGTTCGTCCACCGCGGCCCGCAGCACCCCGGTGTCACCGCCGAACGCCCGCTGGTCGAGCAGGACGACTTCGTGGCCGCCCCCCGCGACCACCCTGGCCAGGGCGAGCCGCTGCAGCTCCGGATAGGAGAGGGACACCTCGGCGCCCACGTCCGAGGCGTAGCCCCGGGGGAACGCCGCGACGGTGTCGTGGACCCCGGCGGTGCGCGCGGCCCGCTCGGCGTCCTGAGCGGTGCCGCCGGGCCGGTCGGCGGTGATGTACGCGCCGACCGGCCCGATCACGACGGCCGGCTCGGCCTCCACCGCGGCGAACCGCTCGGGCGGCGTCTCGGCCTTGAGCCAGTCGGCCACCCGGCCCGCGCCTTCGGGCGTGGGTGCGATGACCGTCACCACCCCGCGCTCGGGCAGTTCGAGCCCGAGGCCGTCCGCGGGGGCGTCCACGGGGGCGTCCTGTTCGGCGGGGTCGGTCGCCGGCTGTTCTCCCTCGGCCGCCGGCTGGTCTCCCTCGGCGGGCGCCGGGACGCCCGCGGCGAACGCGGTCAGCCGTGCCGTGGCCTTCTTTCCCTCGCCGACCTCCTCCATGGAGTAGGTGCTGGCCAGCAGAGGGGCCGCCAGTCCGGCGCCCACGACCAGGAACGGGACAAGGTCACCGGGGGCCAGCGAGCCGTCCCGGACCATGAGTGCTCCTCCGCACAGCACGAACACCAGGACGGTCAGCGGCGAGAAGGCGATCTCGGCGATGGCCCGGCCGCCGAGCAGGGCACCGATGCGGACCTGGAAGAAGTCGCTGAACCCGTCGGTGGCCTCGGACAGCCGGCGGGCGGAGGTGCGCGTCACCGCCGCGGTGCGCGCCCGCGCGCCGGCGCGGTTGATCCGGGCGTCCAGGCCGATGGTGGGGCGCACCGCGTCGACGGCGCCGATGGACGCCACGTACTCGTCCTTCATCTCCTTGAAGAAGCGTGCGGAGATCACGCCGAAGGTGACGAACCCGAGCAGGATCGGCAACAGCGTCACCAGTGCCATCCGCCAGTCGACCCAGAACAGGTAGCCGATCGAGAGGACGAACACCAGCAGCGCGGAGACGAGTTCCGACCCCGCCCGGCCGACCATCACCCCGGCCGATGCGATGTCGCCGCCCAGGGTGGCGCTCTGGGCCCGCCACGCCGCGTGGAGCGACCGGGCGGCGGGGCGGGCGCGCAGCCTGGCGGCCACCCCGCCATGGAACAGCTCCTGACTGAGCTGGGCCGCCTGGCGGCTCAGCGTCCGTCCGGTGATCTGCACGGCGAGTGCGAGCACCGCCGTGGCGACCGCGGTGAGGACGAGCCCCTCGAGGCGGCCCGTGTCGGGGTCGGCGGTGAGCAGCTCCCGGCAGATCTCGACGACGAGGATCATCGCGCCCACGGTGGCCACCGCACCGGCGATCTCCAGGAGTGAGGCCACCCGGGCCCGCCACTGGACACCCCCGGCCGCCGCGGCGGCCGGGGTCTGTCGGTCAGCCATGTGCGGCCCCCCAGGCGTCGGCCGCCGTTCTCTGGTCCCTCATCGCTTGGAGACCAGGAAGTCGCCGATGACCAGGTGGTCGATGTCCGTGCCCAGGAAGCACTCGACCGCGTCCTTCGGGGAGCAGACGATGGGCTCGCCCGCCACGTTGAAGGAGGTGTTCACCAGGCACGGCACCTCGGTGCGTGAGGTGAACTCGCGCAGCAGCGCGGCCAGTCGCGGGTTGCTGTCGTCGGTGACGGTCTGGATGCGCGAGGTGGCGTCGACATGGGTGGCCGCCGCGATCTTCTCGGTGTACTCGGGGCGCACCGGGAAGACGAAGGTCATGTACGGCGAGCGCTCCTTCCTGCCCATCTCGAAAACCCGCGGCGCGTTCTCCTCCAGCACGATCGGCGCGAACGGGCGGAAGGGCTCGCGGTGCTTGACCCGGTTGTTGATGGTGTCCTTCATGTCCGCGTAGGACGGGTTGGCCAGGATGCTGCGGTTGCCCAGCGCCCTCGGACCGTACTCGGTCCGGCCCTGGAACCAGCCGATGACCGTCTTCCCGCTCAGCAGCTCGGCGGTCTTCTTCACCACCTCGTCGCCGGGCAGCTGCTCCCAGGTGACGGAGGAGGTGTACTCCTCGAGCGTGGCGCGGATCTCCTCCTCGCCGTACTCCGGGCCGAGGTACGGCGACTCGGTCGGCGCCAGGGCGACCGACTTCTCCCGTGCGACGTGCGCGGCGGCGCCGATGGAGACGCCGGGGTCGCTCGCCCCGAAGCTGACCTCGACCCGGGTGAAGGGCAGGTCCTCCAGTAGCTTGGTGTTGTTGACGCAGTTCAGGGCGAGGCCGCCCTCGAAGATCAGGTCCCGCAGGTCGGTGGCCTCGGCCAGCGCGCGCAGCTGGTGGGCGGTCACCGCCTCGATCATCTGCTGCGCCGCGCAGGCGAGCCGGACCCGGAAGTCGAACCCGTGGCGGTTGTCGTCGTTGCCGCCGAACAGCTGGTCGAACAGGGGGTCGTAGGCGCGCGGGCCGCGCGGGTCGTTCGCCAGGGCCAGGGAGTACCGGCCGCCCTCCTCCAGGGTGAGGACATCGGTCAGGAAGGGGTTCTCCTTCTCATCGGGCGCCTTGCCGAACCCGGCCAGGCCCATGACCTTGTACTCGTCGTTGTTCGGGGTGAAGCCGAGGTAGCGGGTGACGTTGGCGAACAGCTGAGCGAGCGAGTTCTTCGCGTCGATGGTGAACCGGTCGAAGACCTCGACCTTGCCGTCGCGGACCTCGCCCATGATGGCGCTGTCCGACTCGGCCTGGCCGTCGTTGATAAGGAAGGCGGCGTCGCCGAGGCCGGAGAAGGTACGGCCGCAGGCCAGGTGGGCCCGGTGGTGCGGGACGGTGATCAGCTTCTCGTCCGGCAGGGTGTAGCCGGTGTGGCGGGTGAAGTCCTCGATCAGCGCGGTCCTGCCCAGCGCACCGTTCCACAGCTCGCCGAAGGAGCCGATCGCCTGGAACTTGTACTCGGGCGGGATCGGCGCGCTCGCGAGGCCCATGAGGGCGGTGTCGGCGAATTCCGCGGTGAAGTTCCAGCCGAAGGCGTAGTAGTCCACGTCCTCGTAGGAGATACCGGCCTGCTCCAGACACCACCGCATGGCGTTCGCGGGGAAGGCGGTGGTCTTCTTCTGCCGGTTCATCCGCTCCTCCTCGACGGCGGCCACCAGCTCGCCGTCGACGAACAGGGCGGCGGCGGCGTCATGACCGAGGAAGCTGTGGCGGTCGACGCTGTCGGCGGTGTAGCCGTAGAGCCGGCCGAACAACTCCGCTATCTGCGAGAAGCCGTTGTATCCCAGAATGATCATTTCTGTTTTCCTTTCCGGACCGCGGTCGTCTTTGGCCGCGGCTCGTGCATGGGTGGAGGGACGGTGTCGCGCCCGGGTCACAGTCCCTGTTCGGTGAGCCAGCGCTCGATCGCCTCGGTGGTCACGGCGATGTTGTCCTCCATGACCGTGAAGTGGTCGCCGAGGGTGGTGGCGGCCGTGTGCGGGAACGGCCAGGACGGCCGCCAGCTGTCGCCGTCGAATCCGCTGTCCTGGTGGGGCAGCGGGGATTCGGCGCCGAGGAAGAGCGTCGGGCTCTCGACGGGCGCCACCTCGCACTGGTCCATCAGCGTGTGGTAGCGCCCCATCGCGGTCAGCCGCACACCGCTGAGCGCGTCGGGTCCGAGGATGTGTTCGCGGGCGAACAGGCCGTCGTTCATCGCGGCCACCGTCTTGGCCGAGAACTCGCTGTCGGCCTGGAAGGTGTCGATGAGGACGACCGCGGCGGGCGCGAGCCCGGCCCGCTCGGCCCGCATCGCCAGGGCGTAGGCGATCAGCCCGCCCGCCGAGTGTCCGAGGAGCACATACGGGCCGTCCCCGACGGACTCGCGCACCGCGGCGATCTGCAGCTCGACGAAGCTCTCGAACGAGTCGGGCAGCAACTCCCCCTCGGCGAAACCGGGGTTGATCAGCGAGAGCACATCCCGCTCACCTTGCAGGAGCTGCGACAGCCGGGCGTACTGCACTGGACCGGCGGTGGCGGTGATGGCGGGCACGCAGACCACCGCCGCCCGGCTGCCGTCGCCCCTGGCGAGCCGGACGGCCCGCGGGACGTGGTCCGCCGCGGTCTCGA
This sequence comes from Streptomyces sp. ME19-01-6, assembly GCF_033793745.1. Classification (NCBI taxonomy): domain Bacteria; kingdom Bacillati; phylum Actinomycetota; class Actinomycetes; order Kitasatosporales; family Streptomycetaceae; genus Streptomyces; species Streptomyces sp. ME19-01-6. The sequence goes on from NZ_JARAXF010000008.1 coordinate 287,507, forward strand.
CGGTGAAGGACGGCCTGAGTCGCGCGGCGGCCTGGATGAGGTCCATGCCCGCCGTCCCCGCCTGCCCGAGGGCGTGCGACTCGCGGTAGAGCGCCTCGATGCTGTCGAAGGGAGAGGAGGGCGGAGCCGCGCGGTCCGCGGTCCGCCCGCCGGGCGCCGCGCCGGAGCCGACGAGGTCCGCCAGATGGCCGGCCAGCCGGGCCGTGGTCGAGTACTCGAACATCGTCGTCGCCGGGAGTTCCAGGTCCAGCAGCGGGCCGAGCCGGTCGCGCAGGGTGATGCCCGCCAGCGAGTCCACCCCCAGGTCGAGGAACTCCACGTCGGGGTCGATGTCCATGTCCGCGCCCACGCCGTGGCGCAGCACGGCGGCCAGCTCGCCGCGGATGAGGTCCTCCAGCAGCCGGCGGCGCTTGTCCGGCGCGGCCTCCCGTACCAGGGCGAGGGTGTTCCCCTCCGGCTCCCGCGGCGGCCTCCCCGGCCGGGCCGGCCGAGCGGCGCCCGTCCCGGGGGCCGGCTGGAAGGCGGCCGTGGGGACGGCACGCAGGGTCAAGCGGTCGACACCGGCGAGGGGGCGGCCCTCGCGGTCGGCGAGGCGGACGCCCACCGCGTCCTCGCCCGCGCCGGAGAGCCGGATCCGGACGGCGGTGGTGGCAGTGGCGGCGGTCGCGGCGTGCAGCCGCACCCCGGACCATGCTCGCGCCATCGCCACCTGCGCGTCGTCGAGGGTGAGGAACTCGCCCAGGCCCGTGGTGTGCAGGGCGGCGTCGAGCAGCGCCGGGTGGAGGCGGAAGCCGTTCGCGGGGGTCCCCTCCGCCAGGGCCACCTCGGCGAAGACCTCTGCGCCGCGCCGCCACGCGGCGCGCAGGCTCCGGAACGCGGGGCCGTACGTGAAGCCCTGCTCGGCCAGCGCGTCGTAGAGGCCCGCCACCTCAGCCGCCGCCGCGCCGGGCGGCGGCCAGGCGCCCGCGAGCTCCTCGAAGCCCTCCGGCACCTCCTGCCCTTCCGTGGTCTCCGAGCCCTCGGTCCAGGGGGCCACGACCGCGCGGGCGTGGCACGTCCACCCCGCGGTCTCGCCCTCGCCGGGCGACTCCGGGCGGGAGTGGACGGTCAGGACGCGGTGGCCGCCCTCGTCGGCCGGGCCCACCTGCACCTGAACGTGTGCGGCGGTGTCGGGGCCGAGGATCAGCGGCGCCTCCTGGGTGAGTTCGCGCAGCTCGGGGCAGTCCAGCCGGCGTCCGGCGTACAGCGCCCAGTCGACGAGCACGCCGGCGGGCAGCACGGCCGTGCCCAGCACCGCGTGGTCGGCGAGCCATGGCTGGCCGGCCTGCGAGAGCCTGCCGGTGAACAGGGCGGTGTCCCCCTCGGCGGGCATGACCGCGCCCGCCAGCAGGGGGTGGTCCGCCGCGTCGAGGCCGACGCCGCTCGCGTCCCCGGCGCGCGGGCGCGCCTCGAGCCAGAACCGCTGCCGCTGGAAGGCGTACGTGGGCAGGTCGACCGGGCGCGCCGGGCGCGGCACCAAGGCGGACCAGTCCACCCCGTCGCCGTGGACCCACAGCGTCGCCGCCGACCGGGTCAGCGCGGCCCGGTCGTCGTGTCCGCGCCGCAGCGACCCGACCACGACCGCGTCATGTCCGGCGGCGGCCGCCAGGTCACCGACGGCGTCGGTCGTCACCGGATGAGGGCTCAGCTCGAGGAAAGTGTCCACACCGTCCCGCACCAGCAGGCCGACCGCGTCAAAGAACCCGTCCGGTGCGCCCGGGTGCCGGTGCCAGTGGTCCGCGTCCGCGCGCGCCGGGTCGAACGGCTGCCCCGTGGCGGACGAGTACAGCGGGACGCGCCCGCTCCGGCAGATGACCAGCGGGCCCGCCTCAGGCGACCGCTCGCCGTCCGCCGCAGGCTCGGCCGCGGACCACCGACCCTGCCACGCCGCCAGCGCCGCCCCGTCGGCCAGGGACAGCACACCGGCCACGCACGCGGCGGCGATCTCGCCGTGCGCCTGGCCGACCACGGCGGCCGGCGTGACACCGACCGAGCGCCACAACTCGGCCAGCGAGACCGCCACGGCCCACAGCGCGGGGACGGCGATGTCGCGGCGCTCAAGCGTCTCGGGCCCGCCCCGGAGCGCGTCGAGCAGATCCCGGCCGGTGTGCGGCGCCAGCGCCTCCGCGCACTCCCCCATCACCTTGGCGAACACCGGCGAGGAGTCGAGCAGTCCGGTGGCCATTCCCGCCCACGCCGAGGTCTCCCCCGGGCACACGAACGCGACCTTCGTGCGGTTGCGGGCCACGCCTCGTATGACGTCCGTCTCCTTGGTGTCCTGGCCCGCCAGGGCGTCCAGGCCCGTGGCGAACCCGGCGCCGTCGGCGGCGAGTACGACGGCCCGATGGCCGAAGACGGTCCGGGTCTCCACCAGGGCGGCGGCGATGTCGTCCGCCGGCACCTCGGCGCCCGCCGGGGAGGTGGCGAACTCCCGCAGCCGCTCGGCCTGGCCGCGCAGGGCGGCGGCCGAGCGGGCCGACAGCACCCACGGCGGCGGCGCCACCGGGGAGGGTTCGACGACCACCGAGGGCCGCTCGGCGGTGTCCGCGGTGGGTTCGGCAGTGGGTTCAGCAGCGGGTTGAGCGGTGGTTCCCGTGGCGGTTTCGGTGGGTGCCTGTTCCAGGATCACATGGGCGTTGGTGCCGCTGATCCCGAACGAGGACACCGCCGCGCGCCGCGGCCTACCGGTCTCGGGCCAGGCAACACGCTCGGTGGCCAGCTCCACCGCACCCGACGACCAGTCCACATGCGGCGTCGGCTCATCCACATGCAACGTCGGCGGCACCACCCCATGCCGCATCGCCATCACCATCTTGATCACACCAGCCACACCCGCGGCCGCCTGCGTATGACCGACATTCGACTTCACCGACCCCAACAACACCGCCCCACCACCCGACCGCCCCTGCCCATACGTCGCCAACAACGCCTGAGCCTCAATCGGATCCCCCAACGGCGTCCCGGTACCGTGCGCCTCCACCACATCCACATCCGACGCCACCACACCCGCACCCGCCAACGCATCCCGAATCACCCGCTGCTGCGACGGACCATTCGGCGCCGTCATACCGTTGGACGCGCCGTCCTGATTGACCGCGGATCCCCGGACGACGGCAAGGACCCGATGCCCGTTGCGCCGCGCATCGCTCAACCGCTCCACCAACAGCACACCGATGCCCTCACCCCACGCCGTACCGTCCGCCGACGCCGCGAACGCCTTGCACCGGCCATCCGCCGCCAACCCACGCTGCTTGCCGAACTCCGTGAACGCGGCGGGGGTCGAGACGACCGCGACACCGCCGGCCAGGGCGAGGTCGCACGCCCCGCGCCGCAGCGCGCTCACCGCCATGTCCAGCGCGACCAGCGAAGACGAGCAGGCCGTGTCCACCGTGACGGCAGGACCCTCGAAGCCGAAGGTGTACGCGATCCGGCCCGATGCCACGCTGCCCGCGGTCCCGTTGCTCAGATAGCCCGCGATCTCCTCGGGCACCTCCTGGAGCCGCGCCACATAGTCGTGGTGCATCAGGCCGGTGAACACGCCGGTCCGGCTGCCCCGCAGACGCGTCGGGTCGATACCGGCCCGCTCGACGGCCTCCCACGACAGCTCCAGCAGCAGACGGTGCTGCGGGTCCATCGCCACCGCCTCGTGCGGGGCCACACCGAAGAACGCGGCGTCGAAATCGGCGGCGTCGTAGAGGAAGCCGCTCTCCCGCACATACGTCGTGTTCGCGCCGGCGCCGTCCGGGTCGTACAGCGCGTCCAAGTCCCAACCGCGGTCGGCGGGGAAGCCACCGATGCCCTCGCGGCCGTGCAGGACCATGTCCCACAGGTCCTCGGGGGAGCGCACATCGCCCGGATAGCGGCAGCTCATGCCGACGATCGCGATCGGCTCGTCGGCCGCGGCGAGCGTCGCCCGCGGCCCGTCGCCCTCGTCGACCGTGCCGACCAGCGCCGAGCCGAGGAACGCGGCCAGCGCCTCGGGGCTCGGGTAGTCGAACACCAGCGTCGTGGGCAGCCGGACACCGGTGTCCTCGGCCAGCCGGTTGCGCAGTTCGACGGCGGTGAGCGAGTCGAAGCCCAAGGTGGCGAAGGACTGCCCGGGCGCGATGTCCTCGGGCGCGGCATGCCCCAGCACGGTGGCGACGTGGTCCCGCACCAGGTCGACCAGCAGCGCCGACCGCTCCCCCTCCGACAGGCGCCGCAGCCGGTCGCGCCAGCCCGAGTCCGCGGCCGAGGAGGCGGTTGCCCGCCGCCGGGGGGCCGTGACCAGCCCGCGCAGCAGCGGGGGCGGGGCGCTCTGGCCGCGCAGGTCCAGGTGTACCGGGACGAGCACCGGCTCCGGCAGCCGGGCTGCGGCGTCGAACAGCGCCATCCCCTCGTCCGCGGAGAGCGCCCGCAGTCCGCCGCGGTTCAGCCGCTTGACGTCGGTGTCGCTCAAGGCGCCGGTCATCGTGGACAGTTCGGCCCACAGTCCCCAGTCCAGCGACTGCGCGGGCAGGCCCTGACCGTGCCGGTGCCGGGCCAGGGCGTCGAGGAAGGTGTTGGCCGCCGCGTAGTTGGCCTGCCCCGGCGACCCGAAGATTCCGGCCGCGGAGGAGAACAGCACGAAGAAGTCCAGCTCCAGGCCCCCGGTCAGCTCGTGCAGATGCCACGCGGCGTCCACCTTCGGCCGGAAGACCGCCGCGAGGCGTTCTGGTGTCTGGGCGGCGACCATGCCGTCGTCGAGGACACCGGCCGCGTGCACCACCCCACGCAGTTCGGGGAGGGAGGCCAGCAGTTCGGCGACGGCGTCCCGGTCCGCGACGTCACAGGCCGCCAGCCGCACCGTGGCGCCGAGGCCGCGCAGTTCCTCGGCCTGCTCGGCGGCGCCGGGGGCGGCCGGGCCGCTCCTGCCGACCAGCACCAGGTCGGTGACCTGGTGGGCGGTGACCAGGTGCCGGGCGACGGCCGCGCCGATGACCCCGGTGCCTCCGGTGATCAGCACGGTGCCCCGGCCGGACCACGGCGCCGGCGCGTCGGCGGCGGGGAGGGCCGTACGGGCCAGGCGGGGCACGAACAACCGGGCGCCGCGGACGCCGATCTCGGTCTCGCCCGTGGCGATCGCCGCGCGGACCAAGTCCATGGGCACGTTGTCGTCGGCATCGGCGTCCATGTCGAGGAGCGCGAAGCGGTCCGGGTGCTCCGAGCGCGCCGAGCGCACCAGACCGTGGACGGCCGCCCCGGCGAGGTCGATCCCGCCCCCGGCAGTCACCTCGACCCCGCGGCGTACGGTCACCACCAGCCGGGCGCCGCCGAGTCCGTCGTGGGCCAGCCACTCCCGGATCCGCTCCAGCACGCGCGCCACCGAGCCCCGCACCCGCTCCGGCACGGTGGCGCCGGGGCCGGCCGGGTCCGTGCCGTCCAGCAGCACGGTGTCGGCGCCGTCGGCCACGGCCGACGCGAGTTCCCCGGCGGACATGCCCTCGGCCCACCACACCGGCCGATGCCCGCCGGCAGCCACTGCCACCGCCTCCCAGGGCTCCCAGCGGTGGGCGAACAGGGAGCCGGCCACCGCCGTACGGGCCGAGCGCACCTGGTCCGGGGTCACCGGGCGCAGCACCAGTTCGTCGATCCCCAGGACGGGGGCGCCGGTCGCGTCGGCGATCCTCACCCGTACCGCGGCCGTACCCACGGTCCGCAGCCACACCCGGACCGTCCGGGCGCCACTCGCCCACAGCCGCACGCCCGACCAGGCGAAGGGCAGCCGCGAGGTGGCCCCGGCGTCGGCGCCGATGTCGGTGTTCTCGGCGAAGACGCCGAGCCCGATGCCGTGCAGCGCCGCGTCCAGGAGTGCGGGATGGACGCCGAACCCTTCGGCCTCCTCGATGGCGTCCTCGGGCAGGACCACCTCGGCGAAGAAGTCCTCGCCGCGCCGCCAGGCCGCGCGCAGCCCCTGGAAGGTCGGGCCGTACGCATAGCCCTGGCGCGCCAGCGCCGGGTAGAAGTCCTCCGTGTCGACGGGCGTGGCGTCGCGCGGCGGCCAGAGCCGGCCGGTCACCGCCCCGAAGTCGGTGGTGCTGGGGCCCTCGTTCAGCGGCGCCAGCACGGCCTGGGCGTGGCAGGTCCACTCCGGCTGTCCCTGCTCCGCGCCGTCGTCGGCCGACTCGGGGCGCGAGTGGACGGACACCGGGCGCCGTCCGTCGGCGTCGGCCCGGCCCACCACGACCTGCACCTGTGCGGCGCCCGCGGCGTCGAGCACCAGCGGGGTCTCCAGGGTGAGGTCCTGTACCTGCCCACAGCCCAGGTCCTGCCCGGCGCGCAGGGCCAGTTCGACGAAGGCCGTCCCGGGCAGCAGCACCGCGCCCAGCACGGCGTGGTCGGCCAGCCAGGGGTGGGTGGCCAGGGACAGCCTGCCGGTGAGCACGGCCGTATCGCCGTCCGCCACGCTGACCACCGCCCCGAGCAACGGGTGGTCGACACCGGTCAGCCCGGCCGACGCGATGTCGGCGGCCGCCCCGCGCGAGGACATCCGGGGCCAGAAGCGGCGTCGGTCGAAGGCGTAGGTCGGCAGGTCCGCGCGGCCCGGCACGGGGGGCAGCACCGCGCACCAGTCCACCTCGACACCGCGGGTCCACAGCGTCCCGACGGCCCGCAGCAGGCCGGCGACCTGCGGCCGCTCGCGGTGGGCGACCGCGGCCACGGCCGCCGACCCCTCCCGCAGACTGTCCTCGATCGCCCTGGTCAGCACCGCGTGCGGGCCGATCTCGAGGAAGACGTCGGCGCGTGGCTCCAGGGAGCGTACGGCGTCCTGGAAGCGGACCGCCTCACGGGCGTTGCGGATCCAGTACTCCGGCGACATCACCTCCTCGGCCGAGACCTCCGCCCCGGTGACGGTGGACACCAGCCGGAGCGTCGGCGTCGACCAGGCCAGCCCGGTGAGAACGGAGCGGAAATCCTCGAGCATCGGCTCCATCAGCGGAGAGTGGAACGCGTGGCTGACCCGCAGTCTCCGGGTGCGCCGCCCGGCCGCCTCGGCGGCGTCGGCGATGCGTCGCACCACGTCGTCGGCGCCCGAGACGACGACGGCGGAGGGGCCGTTGACCGCGGCGACCGCGATCTGGTCCGCGGGCTCGTTCGACAGCCACCGCTCGACCTCGGCCTCCCCGGCGTCGACCGCGAGCATGGCGCCGCCGTCGGGGAGCCGCTGCATGAGCCTGCCGCGGGCCACGGCCAGCGTCACCGCGTCGGCCAGCGAGAGCACCCCGGCCACATGGGCCGCCGCGATCTCACCGATCGAGTGTCCGAGCACGGCGTCGGGGGTCACTCCCCAGGCCCGCAGGGTGCGGAACAGCGCGACTTCGATCGCGAACATGGCGATCTGCGTGTACTCGGTCCGGTGGACCCGGTCGGCGTGCGGGGAGGACCGCGGGGCGAAGACGATGTCCGCGAGGGGGACGTCGAGCTGTGCGTCGGCCTCGGCGCACACGGCGTCGAACGCCGCGGCGAAGGGCGGGAGGGCGTCGTACCACTCCCGTCCCATGCCCGCCCACTGCGCGCCCTGCCCCGCGAAGACGAAGGCGGCCCTGGCGCCGGGGAGAGCGGCGCCGCGCACATGGTGACGGCCGGTGACGGCCTTCTCGGCGAGGGTGTCCAGCACCTCCGCGAATCCGGCGGCGTCCTCGGCGAGGACGACGGCGCGGTGCTCGAAGGCCGTACGAGCGGTCGCGAGCCCGACGGCCACCTCGGCGGCATCCGGGGCGGCGGCGCTCGCGAAGTCGCGCAGCCGCGTGGCCTGCCCGCGCAGCGCGGCCTCCGACTTGGCCGAGAGCGGCCACGGCAGCACGCCGTGGTCCGACCGCGTTTCCGCGTCGGGTTCAGACGCGGGCTCAGTCACGGTTTCGGCGGGTGCCTGTTCCAGGATCACATGGGCGTTGGTGCCGCTGATCCCGAACGAGGACACCGCCGCACGCCGCGGCCTACCGGTCTCGGGCCAGGCAACACGCTCGGTGGCCAGCTCCACCGCACCCGACGACCAGTCCACATGCGGCGTCGGCTCATCCACATGCAACGTCGGCGGCACCACCCCATGCCGCATCGCCATCACCATCTTGATCACACCAGCCACACCCGCGGCCGCCTGCGTATGACCGACATTCGACTTCACCGACCCCAACAACACCGCCCCACCACCCGACCGCCCCTGCCCATACGTCGCCAACAACGCCTGAGCCTCAATCGGATCCCCCAACGAGGTCCCGGTACCGTGCGCCTCCACCACATCCACATCCGACGCCACCACACCCGCACCCGCCAACGCATCCCGAATCACCCGCTGCTGCGACGGACCATTCGGCGCCGTCAACCCATTCGACGCGCCGTCCTGGTTCACCGCTGAACCCCGCACCACCGCCAACACCCGATGCCCATTGCGCCGCGCATCACTCAACCGCTCCACCAACAGCACACCGACGCCCTCACCCCACGCCGTACCGTCCGCCGACGCCGCGAACGCCTTGCACCGGCCATCCACCGCCAACCCACGCTGCTTGCCGAACTCCGCGAAGACGCCGGGCGTCGACATCACGGTCACCCCGCCCACGAGCGCGAGCGGGCAGTCGCCCGAGCGCAGCGCCTGGGCCGCCAGGTGCAGTGCCACCAGCGACGCCGAGCACGCCGTGTCCACCGTGACGGCAGGACCCTCGAAGCCGTAGGTGAAGGCGATACGGCCGGAGACGACGCTGGAGGCGGTGCCGGTCAGCAGATAGCCGAGCGACTCGTGCCCGGCGTGGTTCAGCAGGCCCGGGTAGTCCGCTCCGTTGACGCCGATGAACACACCGGTCCGGCTGCCCAGCAAGGTGGCCGGATCGATGCCGGCGCGCTCGAACGCCTCCCAGGACGCCTCGAGCAGCACCCGCTGCTGGGGGTCCATCTCCAGTGCCTCGCGCGGGGAGATGCCGAAGAAGCCCGCGTCGAAGTCGGTGGCCGCGTCGATGAACCCGCCCCGGCCGGGCGGCCCGTCGGGACCCGCGTCCGAGCCCGTCGGCCGCCAGCCCCGGTCGTCGGGGTAGCCGCCCATCGCGTCGCCACCGTCGCGTACGAACTCCCAGAACTCCTCGGGCGTGTTCGAGTGTCCGGGGAACCGGCAGCTCATCCCGACGATGGCGATCGGCTCCCGCTGCGCGTCCTCCAGGTCACGGACCCGCTGCCGGGTCCGCTTGAGGTCCGCCGTCACCCGCTTCAGGTACTCGACGACCTGCTCTTTCTCAGCCATGTTCCAAACCCCTCATAGAACGGCACTCGTGCGTGGGCGTCGCGCGCGCCCGCTCGATCGCGCGCATCAGCTCAGCCCGAGTTCGTCGTCGATGTAGCGCAGAAGGTCGTCCTCGCTCGCCGCTCCGAGCTGGTCCACGCCGGTGTCGGGCTCCCCGGCGGTGTCACGGGCGCCCGACCGCTCCCGCCAGCGGACGAGCAGCGTCTCCAGCCGGGCCGTCACCTTCCTGACCTCGGCGTCGTCCTGCTCCTCGGCGAGCATCGCCTCCAGGCGGTCGAAGGGCTCGGTGCCCCACTCGCCGGTTTCCGCCTCGGGCAGCAGCAGCCCGAGCAGATGGCCGCTGAGCAGCTCGGGGGTGGGGTAGTCGAAGACGAGCGTGGTGGGCAGCCGGGTGCCGGCCACCCGGGCGAGCCGGTTGCGCAGTTCCACGGCGGTGAGCGAGTCGAAGCCCAGGGTGGTGAAGGACTGGGTGGCCGCGATCTCGGTCGGTTCGGCGTACCGCAGCACGGCGGCGACATGCTCGCGGACCAGGTTCAGCAGGGTCTCCAGCCGCTCGCCGGGGTCGACCTCGGCCAGCCGCCGGCGCAGCGCCTGGGCGTCCAGCGTGGTGGCGCGGCGCAGCGGGATGCGCACCAGAGTGCGCATCAGCGCGGGGACGGTGGCCGCGTCGCCGCGCAGACCCGCGGGGTCGAACCGGATCGGCGCGGTGTGGGCGCGGCCGGAGGCGAGAGCGTGGTCGAAGAGCGCGAGCCCTTCCTCGGTGCTCATGGGGAGCAGGCCACCGCCGCTCATGCGCCTCAGGTCGGCTTCGCCGAGCGCGGCGGTCAGCCCGCTCGCCTCGCCCCACAGCCCCCAGGACATCGAGGCCGCGGGCAGACCCGCGGCCCGGCGCCGGAGCGCCAGGGCGTCCAGGAAGACGTTGGCCGCGGCGTAGTTCGCCTGCCCCGGGGCGCCCAGCACACCGGCGGCCGAGGAGAACACCACGAACATGTCGAGGTCGTCGCCGGTCAGCTCGTGCAGATGCCAGGCCGCGTCGACCTTCGGCCGCAACACCGTCGCCAGCCGCTCCGGCGTCAGCGCCGTCACCACGCCGTCGTCCAGGACACCGGCCGCGTGCACCACGCCGCGCAGGGCGGGGATGTCCGCGACCAGTTCCGCGGCGGCGGCGCGGTCCGCGACATCGCAGGCCGCGATCCGTACCCGCGCGCCCAACTCGGTCAGCTCGTCGGCGAGTTCGGCCGCTCCGGGGGCGTCCATCCCGCGTCGGCCGGCCAGCACCAGGTCGGTGACGCCGTGGACGGAGACGAGGTGGCGGGCCACCGCCGCACCGATGAGCCCGGTGCCGCCGGTGACCAGCACCGCGCCTTCCCGGGGCGGCAGGGCGCCGGTGGTGGTGTTCCCGGCCCCGGTGTCCGTGTCCGCCAGGGCCAGCCGGGGGACGAACACCGCGCCCCGCCGGATCGCGAGCTCCGGCTCCTGCCCGGCCATCGCGGCGGCCAGCACGTCGAGGGGGATGTCCTCGGCGCCGGTGTCGCTGTCGACCAGCCAGAGCCGGTCGGGGTGTTCGGTCTGCGCCGAGCGCAGCAGCCCGTGCACCGCCGCCTGCGACAGATCCACCGTGTCCGCGTCGAAGACCTCGACCCCGCCGCGGGTCACCACGACCAGCCGGGTGTCGGCGAGCTTCTCGTCGGCCAGCCACTCGCGCACCCGCTCCAGCACGTCGGTGAGCAGTTCGCGGACCCGGCCTGGCACATCGCCATCGGCCGCCGAGGTGTGCGCTCGGCTGTCCGCGCAGTCCCAGAGCACCAGGTCGACGCCCTCGGCGACGGCCGCCGCGATCTCCTCGATCGATGCCTCGCTCGGCCACAGCCGCGCACGCGTCGGGCCCGCCGGCGCCGCGCGCTCCGCGGGCGCGGTGGGCCCGGTGGGCCGCGCCGGATCCCACGGCTGCCAGTTCACCGCGTACAGCGAGCGCGCGGCGGTCGCCCCGGCCGGCCGCAGCCGCTCGGCCGCAACCGGTCGCAGCGCCACCTGGTCCAGACTCAGGACGGGGGTGCCGAGGTCGTCGACGGCCCGGATGTGTACGGCGTCCTCGCCCGCGGGCGACAGCGCCACCCGTACGGACCGGGCGCCGTCCGCCCACAGCCGCACCCCGGACCAGGCGGCGGGCAGCACCGGTTCGGCGGGGTCGGCCCGGTCCGCGTCGCCCGGCAGCCAGGCGTGGCAGACGGCGTCGAGGAGCGCGGCCCGCGAGCCGGCGCCGCCCGCCGCCTCCTCGGGGACGACCACCTCGGCGAACACCTCGTCGCCGCGCCGCCAGGCGGCACGCAGCGCCTGGTACGCCGGGCCGTAGGCGTGGCCGCGCTGGAACAGCTCGTCGTAGCGGCCGGTCACGTCCATCGGCGTCGCCTTCGACGGCGGCCATACGCCGGCCAGTTCCGCGAATCCGGTGTCCCCGGTGTTCCCCGTGTCTGTCGTGTATGTCGTGTCTGTCGTGTGGTCCGCGGGCTCCAGTACACCGACGGCGTGGCGGGTCCATTGGTCGTGCGCCCGCTCTTCCGGCTGGTCTTCCGGCTGCGAGTGGACGGTCAGCTCACGGCGGCCCGTCTCGTCCGGCGCGCCGGCCATCAGCTGCACCCGTACGGCGCCCGTCGCGTCGAGGACCAGCGGCGTGTCCTGTTCGAACCGCGCGACTCCGCTCGCCCCGAGGTGGTGTGCCGCGTGGAGTGCCCAGTCGAGCAGCGCGCCGCCCGGCAGGACCACGGTGTCCTGCACCGTGTGGTCGGCCAGCCAGGGCTGACCGGCGACCGAGAGCCGCCCGGTGAACAGGACGGTGTCGGTGCCGGCCGGGGTGACCGCGGCCGTCAGTACGGGGTGGCCGGTCGGCCGCAGCCCGACGCCGCTCGCGTCGCCAAACTCCTGCGGCGCCTCCAGCCAGAACCGCTCGCGCTGGAAGGCGTACGTCGGCAGGTCCACGGGGGCGGCGGTGCCCGGGAGCAGCGCGGGCCAGTCGACCGGGACGCCGCGCGTCCACAGCGTGGCCGCCGAGCGCAGCAGTTCGGTGCGCTCGTCCTCCTCACGGCGCAGCGTGCCGACCACGACCACCTCGCGCCCGTCGGCGGCAAGGGCGATGTCGTCGATGGCGGCGGTGACCACGGTGTGCGGGCTCACCTCGACGAAGGTGTCCACGCCCTGGTCCACCAGCGCGGCCACCACGTCGGCGAACCGCACGGGCTCGCGCAGGTTCCGGAACCAGTACTCGGCGTCGGCCTCCGGGCCGTCCATCGGCTCCCCGGTCACGGTGGAGTGCCACCGGATGTCGGCCGGGCCGGCGGTGATGTCGCGCAACTCCGCCAGCAGCGGGTCCCGGACCAGTTCGACCTGCGGGGCGTGGGAGGGGTAGTCCACCGGGATCCGGCGGGCGCGCACGCCGTCCGCCGCGCAACCGTCGAGCACCTGACGCAGCGGCTCCTCGTCGCCCGCGATGACGACCGCGGCGGGGCCGTTGACGGCGGCCACCGAGACCGCGCCGACGCCGTCTGCGTCGTCTGCGTTGTCGGCTTTGCTGGCGTTGTTGGCGTATTGCTCGATGAGCTCCCGCGCCCGGTCGGCGGGCACCGCGAGCGACGCCATGCCGCCGCGGCCCGCCAGTTGGCCGGCGATGACGGCGCTGCGGGTCACCACGATCCGGGCCGCCTCGGAGAGGGACAGCACCCCCGCCACACAGGCCGCGGCGATCTCGCCCTGCGAGTGGCCCACGACCACCGCGGGGGTCACGCCGACGGCGCGCCACAGCTGTGCCAGCGACACCATCACGGCCCACAGCGCCGGTTGCACCACGTCGACCCGCTCCAGCGACGGGGCGCCGTCCGCGCCGCGCAGCACGTCGAGCAGGTTCCAGTCGGTGTGGGCGGACAGGGCCTCGTCACAGCGCTCCAGCCACTGGGCGAAGACGGGCGAGGAGTCGAGCAGCCCGAGCGCCATGCCCGTCCACTGGGCGCCCTGTCCTGGGAAGACGAACGCCACGGTGGCGCCGGGGCGCACCGTGCCGGTCACCACCTGGCCGTCGAGCGGCTCTCCGTCGGCCAAGGCGTCGAGGCCACCGGCGAACCCGGCGTGGTCGGCGGCGAGGACCACCGCGCGATGGTCGAACGCCGCCCGGGTGGCGGCCAGGGCGGCCGCGGCCGCCGCGAGGTCGACGCCCTCGGCGGCGTCGCGCAGCCGCGCGGCCTGGCCGCGGAGCGCGGCGGCCGACTTGGCCGAGAGCGTCCACGGCAGCACCGCGCCGGCCGGCGCGTCGACGGCGGGGGGCGCCGGCTCGGCGGTCGGCTCGGGCTCGGGTGCCTGTTCGAGGACGACATGGGCGTTGGTGCCGCTGATCCCGAACGAGGACACCGCCGCGCGGCGCGGGCCGCCCGTCTGGGGCCAGGGAACGGCGGCGGTCGCCAGCTCGACGTCGCCCGCCGTCCAGTCCACGTGCCGGCTCGGCTCGGCCACGTGCAAGGTGGCGGGCACGGTGCCGTGGCGCATCGCCAGCACCATCTTCATGACCCCGGCGATGCCCGCGGCCGCCTGGGTGTGCCCGATGTTCGACTTCACCGAGCCCAGCAGCACCGGACGGCCCTGCGGCCGGTCCTGGCCGTAGGTGGCGAGCAGCGCCTGGGCCTCGATCGGGTCGCCCAGGGAGGTGCCGGTCCCGTGGGCCTCCACCACGTCCACCTCGGCCGCGGTGACGTCCGACTTGGCCAGCGCCTGGCGGATCACCCGCTGCTGCGAGGGGCCGTTGGGCGCGGTCAGGCCGTTGGACGCGCCGTCCTGGTTGACCGCGGAGCCCCGTACAACGGCGAGGATCCGGTGTCCGTTGCGCCTCGCGTCCGACAGCCGCTCCACCAGCACCAGGCCGGCGCCCTCGGCGACCCCCATCCCGTCCGCGTCGGTGGAGAACGCCTTGGAGCGGCCGTCCCGGGCCAGGCCGCGCTGGCGGGTGAACTCGGCGAAGACCACCGGCGTGGCCAAGACGGTCACACCGCCCGCGAGGGCGAGGTCGCACTCGCCGCGCTGCAGCGCGGCGACCGCCATGTCGAGCGCCACCAACGACGAGGAGCACGCGGTGTCCACCGTCACGGCCGGGCCCTCGAAGCCGAGCGTGTAGGCCACCCGGCCGGTGGCCACGCTGCCCGCGTTGCCACCGGTGAGGAATCCGGCGACGTCCTCGGGTACGGACCGCAGCCGGGCCGCGTAGTCGTGGTACATCAGGCCCGAGAACACGCCCGTACGGCTGCCCCGCAGGCGCGTCGGGTCGATACCGGCCCGTTCGATCGCCTCCCACGACAGCTCCAGCAGCAACCGGTGCTGGGGGTCCATCGCCACCGCCTCACGCGGCGCCACGCCGAAGAACGCGGCGTCGAAGTCGGCGATGTCGTCGAGGAAGCCGCCCCGGTCCACCATGGAGCTGCCGGGGCGTTCGCCGGTCGGGTCGTACAGCGCCTCCAGGTCCCAGCCGCGGTCGGTGGGGAATTGGCCCAGCCCCTCGCCACCTTGGACGAGCAGGTCCCACAGGTCCTCCGGGGAGTCGACCCCGCCGGGGAACCGGCAGCTCATCCCGACGATCGCGATGGGCTCGTCCGGCGCGACCAGGCGCGCCACCTCGTCGTGCCCGGGCGCCCGGCCGGTCAGCAGCGAGTGGAGGTAGCCGCCCAGCGCGCCCGCGTTGGGGTAGTCGAACACCAAGGTGGCGGGCAGCCGTATGTCGGTGAGCTCGTCCAGGCGGTTGCGCAGCTCCACGGCGGTGAGCGAGTCGAAGCCGAGGTCCTTGAAGCCGCGGTCCGTGGCGATCGCGTCGGCACCGGTGTGGCCGAGTACGGTGGCGGCCTGCGCCCGGACCAGGGCCACCAGCAGGTCCTCGCGCTCGTCTTCCGGTGCCGCGTCGTACCGCTCCCGCCAGCCGCCCGCCGGTGCGGCGCCGGCCGCGCGGCGGGCGGGGGTGCGCACCAGGGCGCGCAGCAGCCGCGGCGGCTCACGGCCGTCGGTCGACGCACGCGGCAGGTCGAGCCGGACGGGCAGCGTGTGGGGGTGGTCGAATGCGAGGGCGTGGTCCAGGAGGGCGAGCCCTTCCTGCGTGGTGAGGGGGCGCAGCCCGGCCCGGCTCAGCCGGCGCCGGTCCACCTCGTCGAGACCGGCGGTCAGCTCGCTGGTCTCCTCCCACAGGCCCCAGGCCAGGGAGTGGGCGGGCAGACCCTCGGCGCGGCGGCGGACGACGAGCGCGTCCAGGAAGGTGTTGGCAGCGGCGTAGTTGGCCTGTCCCGGGGTGCCGAACGTCCCGGCGGCCGAGGAGAACAGCACGAACGTGGCCACGTCGCGGGCGAGTTCATGGAGGTGCCAGGCGGCGTCGGTCTTCGGCCGCAGCACGGTGTCGAGGCGCTGGGGCGTCAGGTCGGTGACCACGCCGTCGTCCAGGGCGCCGGCCGCGTGGACGATGCCCCGCAGCTTCGGAATGGAGTCGAGAAGGACCGCCAGCGCGTCACGGTCGGCCACGTCGCAGGCCGCCAGCCGCACCTGGGCGCCCCCCTCGGTCAGCTCCGCGGCGAGCCGCGCCGCGCCGGGCGCGTCCGCCCCGCGGCGGCCGACGAGGACCAGTTCGGTGACGCCGTGTGCCGCCACCAGGTGCCGGGCCACGGCCGAGCCGACGACTCCGGTGCCGCCGGTGATCAGTACTGCGCCCTCGCCGGACCACGGGGCCGCGGCCTCGGTGGCGGGCGCGCCGGGCCGGGTGAGCAGGGGGACGAAGAGCCGGTCGCCGCGGACAGCGGCCTCGGGCTCGGCCGCCGCCACCAGCGCGGCCACCACCTCGGCCGGGACCTGGGCGCCGTCGCCGTCGATCAGCCAGAAGCGGTCCGGGTGTTCGGACTGCGCGGACCGCACCAGCCCGTGCACCGACGCGTGCACCGGGTCCACGCGGTCGCCCGCCTCGGCCGGCACCGCGTCGCGGGTCAGCACGGCCAGCCGCGCGGCCGTGGCGCCCTCGTGCGCCAGCCACTCCTGGATCCGGGCCAGCACCGCACGGTTCAGGATCCGTACCGCGCCGGGGACGTCGTCGTCGGGCACCGCCACGGCCGCGCAGTCGAGCAGCACCACGTCCGGGCCCTCGGCCAGGGCGTCCTCGACCGGGGCGCCGTCGGCCCACACCGCCACCCGCGCCGCCGCCACGGGCCCCTGCGGCTGCCACCGGTCCCAGCGGGGCACATACAGCGACCGGGCCGCGGCCGAGCTCCCCGGCGCGGTCGCCAGGGGGCGCAGCACCAACTGGTCCACGGCCGCGACGGGGGCGCCGCTCGCGTCGGCGGCCCGGACGCGTACGGCGTCCTCGCCCGCGGCCGTCAGCCACACCCGTGCCGTACGGGCCTCGGTCGCCCAGGCCCGTACCCCGGACCAGGCGAACGGCAGGCGCACCGCGCCCTCGTCCCCGAAGAGCCCGCCGAGTCCGGTGGCGTGCAACGCGGCGTCCAGCAGGGCGGGATGGACGACAAAGCCCTCCGCCGTGGTGTCGTCCGCCAGCGCCACCTCGGCGAACACGTCGTCGCCGCGCCGCCACACCGCCCGCAGTCCCTGGAAGGCCGGGCCGTACTCGTAGCCGCGCTCGAAGAGCGTGTCGTAGAAGTCCCCCACCTCGATGGCCGAGGCTCCCGGCGGCGGCCAGGTCCCGCCCAGGGGACCGGGCTCGGCGGGGGCCGGTGCCGTGTCGGGGGTGAGGGTCGCGGCGGCGTGCCGGGTCCACTCCGCCGGGCCGTCGGTTCCGTCCCTGCCGGTGGCGTCGTCGGGGCGGGAATGGACGGTCACGGTCCGCGCGCCGGACGCGTCGGCCTCGGCGATCTGCACCTGGAGGGTGACGCCCGCGGTCCCGCCCAGGGTCAGCGGGGTCTGCAGGGTCAGCTCCGCGAGGTGCCCGCAGCCGAACTCCCGGCCCGCCGCCAGGGCCAGCTCCACGAACGCGGTGCCGGGCAGCAGCACCGAGCCCAGCACCGCGTGATCGGCCAGCCACGGCTGGGCGGCCAGGGTCAGGCGGCCGGAGAGCACGGCCGAGTCGGCGCCGGCGGGGCGGGTCGCGGCGGTCAGCAGCGGGTGGTCGGCCGGGTCGAGCCCCAGGTCCGAGGCGTCGCCGGTGAGCGCCGGGGCCGGCAGCCAGAACCGCTGCCGCTGGAACGCGTACGTGGGCAGGTCGACCGGTGCCGTGGCGGGCGGGAGGAGCGCCGACCAGTCGACATCGACACCCCGGGTCCACAGCGTGGCCACCGACCTGGTCAGCGCGGCGCGTTCGTCCTGGTCGCGGCGGAGCGACCCGGCGACCACCACATCGCGCCGACCCGCGGCCGCGGCCACGTCCTCGATCGCGGCGGTCAGCACCGGGTGCGGGCTGACCTCGACGAAGGTGTCCACCCCGGCTTCCAGCAGGGAGTCCACCGTCTCGGCGAACCGCACCGGCTGGCGCAGGTTGCGGTACCAGTACCGCGCGTCGCAGGCCGTGGGGTCCGCCGGTCCGGCCGTCACCGAGGAGTGCATCGGGACGGTCCCGGCGCGCGGGGTGATCGGCGCGGCCAGTTCCAGCAGCCGCTCGCGCAGCGGCTCGACGTGCGGGGTGTGGGAGGCGTAGTCCACGGGGATGGTGCGGGCCCGCACCCCCTCGCGTTCGGCGGCGGCGACCACCTCGGCGAGCGCGTCCGGCGCACCGGCGATCACGGTGGCGGCCGAGCCGTTGACCGCGGCCACCCACACGCCGTCGCGGTCCCCCATGAGTTGGGTGGTCCGCTCCACGGACGCGGCGACCGAGACCATGCCGCCCTGGCCGGCGAGGTCCTCGGCGATGACCCTGCTGCGCAGGGCGCTCAGCCGGGCCCCGTCCGCCAGGGACAGCACACCGGCGGCGCACGCGGCGGCGATCTCTCCCTGGGAGTGGCCCACCACCGCGGCGGGGACCACGCCGAGGGAGCGCCACAGCGCGGCCAGCGACACCATCACCGCCCACAGCGCGGGCTGCACCACATCGACGCGGGTGAGCGCCGTCTCGTCCCGCACCACCTCGTGCAGGTCCCAGTCCACGTGGGGAGCCAGCGCCTCGGCGCACTCCCGGAAGGACTCGGCGAACACCGGGGACGACTCCAGCAGCCCGGTGGCCATGCCGGCCCACTGCGACCCCTGGCCGGGGAAGACGAGCGCCGTCTTCGCCCCGGGCCTGGCGACGCCGCGCACGGTGTCCGCCGTATCCGCCGTGTCGTCGGCTCCGTCGGCCAGCGCGTCGAGTTCGGTCAGGCACGCGGCGCGGTCGGCGGCGAGGACGACGGCGCGGTGGCCGAGGGCGGCCCGGGTGGAGGCCAGCGCGGCGGCGACGGCGGGATCCGACAGGGCGTCCGCCTCGCCACCGGTCAGGAAGGCGCGGAGCGCGGTGGCCTGGCCGCGCAGCGCGGGCCCGCTCTTGGCGGACAGCGTCCAGGGCAGGGGGCCACCGCTGATCAGCGGCTCGGCGGGCGGTTCGGGGGCCTCGGCGTCCTCGGCCTCGTCGGGTGCCTGCTCCAGGATGACGTGGGCGTTGGTGCCGCTGATGCCGAACGAGGACACCGCCGCCCGCCGGGGCCTGCCGGTCTTCGGCCAGGGGACGCGCTCGGTGGCCAGTTCGACGGCTCCGGCGCTCCACTCGACGTGCGGGGTGGGCTCGTCCACGTGCAGGGTCGGCGGTACGACACCGTGGCGCAGGGCCATCACCATCTTGATGACCCCGGCGACGCCCGCCGCGGCCTGGGTGTGGCCGACGTTCGACTTCACCGAGCCGAGCAGCAGGGGCCGGTCCTCGGGCCGGTCCTGACCGTACGTCGCGATGAGGGCCTGGGCCTCGATGGGGTCGCCCAGGGTGGTGCCGGTGCCGTGCGCCTCCACGACGTCGATCTCGGACGCTGACACTCCGGCGCCGGTCAGCGCCTGACGGATCACCCGCTGCTGGGCCGGACCGCTGGGAGCGGTCAGCCCGTTGGACGCGCCGTCCTGGTTCAGCGCCGAGCCCCGGACGACGGCCAGGATCCGGCGGCCCTCCCGCCGGGCGTCGGACAGCCGCTGGAGCACCAGCAGCCCGGCCCCCTCGCCCCAGGCGGTGCCGTCCGCGGACGCCGCGAACGCCTTGCAGTACCCGTCCTTGGCGAGCCCGCGCTGCTTGCTGAACTCGGTGAACGCGTCCGGGGTGGCCATCACCATCACCCCGCCGGCCAGGGCGAGCGAGCTCTCGCCGGTGCGCAGCGAGCGCATCGCCAGATGGAGGGCGGACAGCGACGAGGAACACGCGGTGTCGACGGTGACCGCGGGCCCTTCGAAGCCGTAGGTGTAGGAGATCCGCCCGGACAGGATGCTGGAGGCGCTGCCGGTCAGCAGATAGCCCTCGCTGTCCTGCGGGCCGCCCGGGCCGCCGGCCCCGTAGCCGGACAGCACGCCGCCGATGAAGACACCCGCCTTCTCGCCGCTCAGCTCGCCGGGGTCGATGCCGGCCCGCTCGAACGCCTCCCAGGACGCTTCGAGCAGCACCCGCTGCTGCGGGTCCATCGCCAGCGCCTCGCGGGGCGAGATCTCGAAGAACTCGGCGTCGAAGTCGGCGGCGCCGTCGATGAACCCGCCCTTACGGATGTAGGAGCTGCGCGGGCGCAGGCCGTCGGGGTCGTACAGGGCGCCCAGGTCCCAGCCGCGGTCCGCCGGGAAGTCCGCGATGCCCACGCGCCCGTCGGCGACCAGCTCCCACAGCTCCTCGGGCGAGCTCACCCCTCCGGGAAACCGGCAGCTCATCCCGACGATGGCGATGGGCTCGCGGGCGGCGTCCTCCACCGCGCGCAGCCGGGTGTGGGCGTCGCGGGCGTCTGCGATCGCCTGCTTGAGGTATTCGCGGAGCTTCTGCTCGTTCGACATCGAGGCCTTCTTCAACGATCTGTGGCGATCAACGGGGCACGTCGTGTGGGAGCGGGGCGGCCCGCCTGTCGGGTCAGCTGGTCCACGGCCTGTTGTCCATGAGGTCGAACAACTCCGCGTCCGTGGCCGAGTCCAGGTCGGGGCCGTCGTCCCGGGCCTCGGCGTCCGTCCACTTGGCCAGCAGGGCACGCAGCCGCGTGGTGAGTTCCGCCCGGCCGGGGTCGTCGCCGGTGACCTCGGCGAGGACGGCCTCCAGCCGGTCGATCCCGGCCGCGGCCAGTTCCACGGGGTCGATCTCGGGCACCAGGTGGTGTCGGAGATGGGCGGCCAGCGCGGCGGGCGTGGGGTAGTCGAAGACGACCGTGACCGGCAGCCGCAGACCGGTCGCGGAGTTGAGGCGGTTGCGCAGCTCCACGGTGGTCAGCGAGTCGAAGCCCATCGTCTTGAACGGCCGCTCCGCGCCCACGGCGGCGGGGTCGTCGTGGCCAAGCACCACCGCGGCCTGGGTGCGCACCACGTCGGTGAGCAGCTGCTCGCTCTCCTGGGGCGCCAGGCCCGCCAGGCGCTCGGCCAGCCCGCCGCCGGCCGCGGACGCCACCGAGGCGTCGGCGACGGCCCGCTTGGCGGCGCCGCGCACCAGCCCCCGCAGCAGCGGCGGGATGGCCCCGGTGAACCGGGAGACGTCCAGGCGCACCGGCACGGTGTGGGCCTGGTTGCGCGCGACGACGGTGTCGAACAGGGCGAGCCCGTTCTCGGTGGACAGCGGCTGCACACCGGTGCGGCCCATGCGGTCCAGGTCCGCCTGGTCCAGGTCCCCGGTCAGCTCACTGCGGTCGGCCCACAGGCCCCAGGCCAGCGACTGCCCCGGCAGCCCCGCCCGGCGGCGCTGCTGCGCCAGCGCGTCCAGGAACGCGTTCGCCGCCGCGTAGTTGCCCTGCCCCGGCGCGCCGAACACCCCCGCGGCCGAGGAGAACAGCACGAACAGCGACAGGTCACGGTCGCGGGTCAGCTCGTGCAGATGCCACGCCGCGTCCACCTTCGGCCGCAGCACCGCGTCGAGGCGCTCCGGTGTCAGGGCCGACACCACCCCGTCGTCGATGACGCCCGCGGCGTGCACCACCCCGCGCAGCGCGGGCAGCTCGGCCAGCAGCCGGGCCAGCGGCTCACGGTCGGCCACGTCGCAGGCCACCACCCGTGCGGTGGCGCCGAGTCCGGCGAGCTCGGCCACCAGGTCGGCCGCGCCGGGCGCGTCCGCCCCCCGGCGGCTGGTCAGCACCAGGTCCCGTACGCCGTGGGCGGTGGCGAGGTGGCGGGCCACCGCGGCGCCGATGACGCCCGTGCCGCCGGTGACCAGCACGGTGCCGTCCAGCGGGCCGGGCGGCGTGGTGAGCGCGACCTTGCCGATGTGGCGGGCCTGGCTGAAGTACCGGAACGCCTCCGGGGCCTGCCGGGTCTCCCAGGCGGTCACCGGCAGCGGGGTCAGCGCCCCCTGGTCGAACAGCTCCACCAGGTGCGCCAGCATCTCGTTGATCCGGTCCGGGCCGGCGTCGCCGAGGTCGAAGGAGCGGTAGAGCACGACGCCCGGCCAGGCCGCGGTGACGGCATCGGCCTCCCGGATGTCGGTCTTGCCCATTTCGATGAACCGGCCGCCCGGCGCCAGCAGATCGAGCGAGACGTCCGTGAACTCCCTGGCCAGGCAGTTCAGTACGACATCGACGCCACGGCCCTCGGTCTCGGCGCGGAACCGCTCGCCGAACTCCAGGGTGCGCGAGTTGGCCACCCGCTCGGGCGGCACGCCGGTCCCCCGCACCACCGGCCACTTCGGCTCGCTGGCCGTCGCGTACACCTCGATGCCCCAGTGGCGGGCCAGCTGCACGGCCGCCATGCCCACGCCGCCCGCCGCCGCGTGCACCAGCAGCGACTCCCCCTCGCGGATCCCGGCCAGGTCCTGGAGCCCGTAGTAGGCGGTCATGAACACCGTGGGCACCACCGCCGCCTGCGCGAACGACCAGCCGCGCGGCATGGGCGCCAGGGTCCGGCTGTCGGTGACCGACAGCGGCCCGGCGTACGAACCCGACAGCAGCCCCATCACCCGGTCGCCGACCGCGAAGCGGGTGACGCCGGGGCCGACCTCGACCACCACGCCGGCGCCCTCGCAGCCGAAGGCCACGTCCATGAAGGACTCGGCCATCTTGACCACGCCCAGGGCGAGCAACACATCCCGGAAGTTCACTCCGGTGGCGCGCACCTCCAGGCGTACCTGCCCCTCGGCGAGCGGCGCCTCGGCCTGCGGGCAGGACACCAGGCCAAGGCCCTCCAGGGACCCGCTGCCGTCCACGTCCAGGCTCCACGCCCCGCCCTCGGGTACGGTCAGCGCCGTCTCCCGCGCCACCCGGCCCAGCCGCGGTACCAGCGCTTCTCCCAACCGCACCGCGGCCTCGAGCTCGCCCGCCGCCAGCTGCGCGGCCACCACCTCGGCCAGCGCCGCCGCCGACCGGACGTCGCCGTCCAGGTCCAGCTGAGCGATCCGGCCGGGGTTCTCCGAACACGCCGAGCGCACCAGACCCCGTACCGCGGCCTGGGCGACGTCGACCGTGTCGCCCGGCGCTGCGGACACCGCGCCGCGGGTCACCACCACCAGACAGGCCGACATCATCTCCTCGGTGGCGAGCCAGTCCTGGACGGCGGCCAGCACCGTGCCCGCCGCGGTCCGGGTCGCCGCGGGAATCTCCTGCCGGCCGGCGTCCGGAAGGGGCAGGATCACCACGTCCGGCGCCGGGTCGCCGGACCGTACGGCGTCCCGCAGCGCGGCCAGGTCCGCGAAGGACCGCGCGCCGTCGATCGCCGGCCCTTCGCCGAGCGGCCCCTCGCCGAGCAGGGCCAGGCGCGGCTCCTCGGCCGGAGCCGCGGGCAGGGCGGTCCAGTCGAGCTGGAAGAGCGCGTCCAGGCGGGGCCCGGGCTCGAGGCCGGCGGCCGACACGGGCCGCATGGCCAGGGCGTCGATGGTCAGCACGGGCAGCCCGGCGGTGTCGGTCATGGTCACCGAGACGGAGTCGGCGCCGTTCGGCGCCAGTCGGACGCGTGCGGTGGTGGCGCCGGTGGCGTGGAGGCGGACACCGCTGAAGGAGAACGGCAGCCGGGGCTCCACCTCGGTGCCGTGGTCGAGGGCGGAGGCCACCTGGCAGTGCAGGGCCGCGTCCGCGAGGGCCGGGTGCACCCCGAACCGTCCGGCCTCGTCCGCGCCCTGCTCACCCAGCGCGATCTCCGCGAACAGCTCCTCGCCGCGCCGCCACAGGGCGCGCAGCCCGCGGAACACCGGGCCGTACGCATAGCCCCAGTCCCGCAGTCGCTCGTACAGCCCGTCGGTGCTCACCGGATGGGCGCCCTCCGGCGGCCACACCCCTGGTGCGGCGGCCGGGGGCGTGGCGGCCGGATCAGCCGTCAGGGTGCCGGTGGCGTGGCCGGTCCACTCGGCCGGTACGCCGTCGTCCCCGGCGGCGGCGCGGGAGAAGACGCGCACCGGGCGCTGCGCGTGTTCGTCGAGCCCGCCGACGGTCACCTGGATGTCGACCGCCCCTTCCGCGGACAGGGTCAGGGGGCTCTGCAGCACCAGCTCCGCGACCTGTTCGCAGCCGGTGTGCTGCCCGGCCCGCAGGGCGAGTTCCACCAGCGCGGTGCCCGGCACCAGCACCTGGCCGAGCACCGTGTGGTCGGCCAGCCACGGGTGGGTGTCCCGCGACAGCCGGCCGGTGAACACGAACCGGTCGTCCTCGGCCACCTCCACGCCCGCGGCCAGCAGCGGATGCCCCACGAGCGACAGCCCGGCCCCGGACACGTCCCCCGCCCCGTGGCCGGACCCCGACAGCCAGTACCGGCGGCGCTCGAAGGCGTACGTCGGCAGGTCCACCGGTGTGCCGTCGCCGAACACCGCGCGCCAGTCGACGTCCACCCCGTGCGCCCACAGGTGCGCCAGTGAGGTCAGCATGCGCCGGGTCCCGCCGTCGTCGCGCCGCAGGGTCCCGGTGACGACCGCGTCCCGGCCGCTGTCCTGTGCCGTGTCCTGCACCGGCGGCAGCAGCACCGGGTGCGGGCTGACCTCCACGAAGACGGTGTTGCCCTCGGTGAGCAGGGCGCGGACGGTGTCCTGGAAGCGGATCGGCTCGCGCAGGTTGCGGTACCAGTACTCGGCGTCCAGCGTCTCGCCGCGCACCGGCGCGGCGGTGACGGTCGAGTACATCGCCACCTCACCGGCCCGGGGGGTCACGGGCGCGGCCAGCTCCAGCAGTTGGTCCCGCACCCGCTCGGTGTGCGGGGTGTGCGACGCGTACTCGATCCCGACCTTCCGCGGCCGCAGCCCGGCGCTCTCCGCCGCGGCGCGCACCTCGGCGAGGGCGTCGAGGTCGCCCGCTACGACGGTCGACTCCGGACCGTTGACCGCCGCGATCCACACGCCCTCTCGGCCCTCGATCAGCTCCTCGGCCCGCCCCGGCGACGCCGCGACGGACACCATGGCGCCCTTGCCGGACAGGTGCTCCGCGAACACCCGGCTGCGCAGCGCCACCAGCCGCGCCCCGTCCTCCAGCGACAGCGCGCCGGCGGCGCACGCGGCGGCGATCTCACCCTGCGAGTGGCCCACCACCGCGGACGGGACGACGCCGAGGGAGCGCCACAGCGCGGCCAGCGACACCATCACCGCCCACAGCACGGGCTGGACGACATCGTCGCGCTCCAGCGGCTCCGCGTTCCGCAGCGCGTGGATCGGGTCCCAGTCCAGGTGCGGCGCGAGCGCCTGGGCGCACTTGTCCATCGAATCGGCGAACACCGGTGCCGAGTCGAGCAGTTCGGTGGCCATACCGGCCCACTGGGAGCCCTGACCGGGGAAGACGAACACCACGCCGGAGGCGTCCGCTGCGGCCGAGCCGGTCACCACGTGCGCGGACGGCTCGTCGGCGATGACCGCGTCCAGCCCGCCGAGCAGCCCGTCCCGGTCCCCGGCCAGGACGACGGCACGGTGCCGCAGGCCCGCCCGGCTCAGCGCCAGGGACCTGCCGACGCCGGCCGGGTCCGCGGCGGTGGCGAACTCGCGCAGCCGCGCCGCCTGACCGCGCAGCGCGGCCGGAGTGTGCCCGGACACCACCCACGGCAGCGCCGCTCCCGCCTCGGCGAGCGGCGCCGTCCGGTCGGCCTCCGGGGGCTGCTCGTCGGCCGCGGGCGCCTGCTCGAGGATGATGTGGGCGTTCGTACCGCTGACGCCGAACGAGGAGATTCCGGCCCGGCGGGGCTGCCCGCTGTCGGGCCATGCGGTGGCGGCGGTCGCCAGCCGCACCGCGCCCGCGCTCCAGTCGACGTGCGGGGTGGGCTCGTCCACGTGCAGGGTGGGCGGCACGGTGCCGTGGCGCATCGCCATCACCGTCTTGATCACGCTCGCCACGCCCGCGGCGGCCGCGGTGTGGCCGATGTTCGACTTCACCGAGCCGAGCAGCAGCGGCCGGTCCTCGGGCCGGTCCTGACCGTACGTCGCCAGGAGCGCCTGCGCCTCGATCGGATCGCCCAGCGACGTACCCGTGCCGTGCGCCTCGACCACGTCCACCTCGGCGGCGGACAGCCGGGCGTTGGCCAGGGCCTGGCGGATCACCCGCTGCTGCGACGGACCGTTCGGCGCGGTCAGCCCGTTGGACGCGCCGTCCTGGTTCACCGCGCTGCCGCGCATCACGGCCAGCACCTGGTGGCCGTTGCGGCGCGCGTCCGACAGCCGCTCCACCAGCAGGACGCCGACGCCCTCGCCCCACGCGGTGCCGTCCGCCCCGGCGGCGAAGGCCTTGACGCGGCCGTCGGGCGCCAGGCCCTGCTGCTTGCTGAACTCGGTGAACATGCTGGGTGTCGACATCACCGTCACCCCGCCGACCAGCGCCATGGTGCACTCCCCGGTGCGCAGCGCGTGCGCGGCCAGGTGCAGCGCCACCAGCGACGACGAGCAGGCGGTGTCCACGGTGAGGGCCGGCCCCTCCAGGCCGAGGGTGTAGGAGATGCGGCCGGAGGCGACACTGGCCGCGTTCCCGATGCCCACATGGCCCGCCACCTCCTGCTGGGGCGCGCCGAGCAACAGCGTCGCGTAGTCCTGGCCGTTGGTGCCGACGAAGACACCGGTCCGGCTGCCGCGCAGCGACCGCGGGTCGATGTGGGCCCGCTCCAGGGCCTCCCAGGACGTCTCCAGCAGCAGCCGCTGCTGCGGGTCCATCGCCACCGCCTCGCGCGGCGAGATCCCGAAGAACTCCGCGTCGAACTCGGCGGCCTCGTACAGGAATCCGCCGGCCCGCGTGGCCGAGGTGCCGCCTTGTCCCTGGTCGGCGCCGAACAGGCCGCCCAGGTCCCAGCCGCGGTCGGCGGGGAACTCCCCGATGGCGTCGGTGCCGTCCGCCAGCAGCCGCCACAGGTCCTCCGGGGAGCCGGCGCCTCCGGGGAACCGGCATCCCATCCCCACGATGGCGATCGGCTCCCGCTCGGCTTGCTCGACCTCGCGCAGCCGCCCACGGACCTTGTGCAGGTCGGCGGTCACCCGCTTGAGGTAGTCGAGAGTCTTGTCGTCGTCACCCATCGTGGATCCCATCCGTGTCCTGCGCCCTTTTTCCTGCTCGCCGCTCACGCTCAGACTCCGAGCTCGTTGTCGATGAAGTCGAAGACCTCGTCCCTCGTCGCGGAGCGGATGTGTTCGGCCGTGGTCGTCTGGGTGGCCGTCTCACCCGTGCCGCCGCCCCAGCGCGCCAGCAGCGCCTCCAGCCGGGCCACGATGTCCGGGTGGGAGCCGGCTCCGGCCGCCGCGACCGTCGCGAGACTGCCCTCCAGCCGGTCGATCTCCGCGAGTACCGAGGCCTCGGTGACCTCGTCCTCGCCCAGTGCGGCCCGCAGATGTCCGGCGAGCTCACGGGGCGTCGGATAGTCGAAGATCGATGTGGCGGGCAGGGCCAGCCCGGTGGCCTCGCCCAGCCGGTTGCGGAACTCGACCGCCGCCAGCGAGTCGAAGCCGAGGTCCCGGAAGGGTTTGCCCGGCTCGATCCCGTCGATGGTGGCGTGTCCGAGCACCTGGGCCGCCTGGGTGCGGATCAGCTCGACCAGCGCCTGCTGCCGCTCGGGGCCGGAGAGCCCGGCGAGCCGCTGGTCCAGCCGCGCCGCGGTCTCCGGCGCGGGCTCGGCGGGTGCCTGGGCCCGCTTGACCTCGGGGATCTCGTCGAGCAGGGTGCTCGGCCGCGCCGCGGTGAACGACAGCGCGAACCGCTCCCAGTCGACATCGGCCACGGTGAGCAGCGGCTCGTCGTGGTCGATGGCCTGCTGGAGGACATCGAGCGCCGCCTGCGGCGCGAGCGGGCGAACACCGCGCCGGCGCAGATGTGCCTCGGCGTCGTCGCGCGCGGCCATGCCGCCCCCGCCCCAGGGTCCCCAGGCGATCGAAGTGGCGGTGCGGCCCCTGGCCCGGCGCCGCTGGGCCAGGGCATCGAGATAGGCGTTGGCCGCGCCGTACGCGCCCTGGCCGGCGCCGCCCCAGACCCCGGCCGTCGAGGCGAACAGCACGAAGGCGTCCAGGTCGGTGTCGGCGAAGAGCTCGTCGAGGTGGCGGGCGCCGTCGACCTTGCCGCCGCAGATGGCCGCCACCTCCTCGGGGCCGGTGTCCGCGATGCCGGTGGGCGCCGCGGTGCCCGCGGTGTGCATCACCGCGCTGATCTTGACGCCGTCCGCGGCGAGTTCGCCGAGGAGGGCGGCCAGCGCCTCCCGGTCGGCGACGTCGCAGGCGGCCACCGTCACCCGGGTCCCCAGCCCGGTCAGTTCGGCCTCCAGCGCGGCGGCCTCCGCCGCGGCCGGGCCCCGGCGGCTGGTGAGGACCAGGTGTTCGGCCCCGGCGTCGGCCAGCCGACGGGCGACATGCGCGCCCAGCGCCCCGGTGCCGCCGGTGACCAGCACGGCTCCGCGCGGTGTCCAGCGAGGTCCGGGGTCGGCGGCGGTCTGTGGCGCCCGCGTCAGCCGCCGGGCCAGCAGTCCGCCCGTACGGACGGCCACCTGGTCCTCGCCCGTGGCGCCCGCCA
Organism: Streptomyces sp. ME19-01-6; assembly: GCF_033793745.1. Classification (NCBI taxonomy): domain Bacteria; kingdom Bacillati; phylum Actinomycetota; class Actinomycetes; order Kitasatosporales; family Streptomycetaceae; genus Streptomyces; species Streptomyces sp. ME19-01-6. Next base: position 315,806 of record NZ_JARAXF010000008.1, read on the forward strand.
GGACGGCGCACAGCCGGGCGGCGGCGCGCGGATCCGCCTCGGTGGGCAGATCGACGAGACCGCCCCAGCGGTCGGGGTGTTCGAGGGCGGCCACCCGGCCGAACCCCCACAGCTGGGCCTGGTCGGGGTCGACGTCCTGGTCGCCCGCGACCGCGACCGCGCCGCGCGTCACACACCACAGGGGCGCCGCGACCTCGAGGTCGCCCAACGCCTGCACGAGGGCGAAGCCCGAGCCCAGGACCCACGACGGGTCCGTGGTGCCGGAGAGCGCCAGCAGCGACAGGACGCCCCGCACGGGCGTGTCGGGCCGGGCGGCGCGCAGCCGGTCGGCGATGGCGTCGGGCGCGTCGCCGGTGACGTCGGCGCGCACGACGTCGACTCCTTGGCGGGCCAGGGCTTCGAGGCACAGCTCGGCGGCCGCCCCGCCCGCGGTGACGACCAGCCAGGTGCCGGTCAGCGTGGCGGCCGGTTCGGCGATCGGCCGCCATGTCACCGCGTAGCGCAGGTCCTGCGCCGCCGAACGCTCCTGGGAGCGGCGACGCCAGCCCGACAGCACGGGCAGCATCTCCCGCAGTGGAGAGCGCCGCTCCTCCTCGTCGACGCCCAGCGTGCGGGCCAGCGCGTCCACGTCCTCGCTCTCCACCGCGGACCAGAACGCCCGGTCAGCCGTGGCGGGGCCGCGGTCGCCGGCGGGCTCGGGCGCTTCCAGCCAGTAGCGCTGCCGCTGGAAGGCGTAGGTGGGCAGGTCGAGCCGGGGGGCCGGGGCCAGCGTGGGCCAGTCGACGGCCGTGCCCCGGGTGTACAGCCGGGCCAGAGCCTGGGTGAACGTGGTGATCTCGTCGTGGTCGGGCCGGGTGGTCGGCACCGCGAGGGAGGGGATCTCGGTGCTGACCGAGGCGAGGTGATCGGCGGCCAGCGCGGTCAGCGTGGTGTCGGGGCCGATCTCGACGTAGTCGGTGACGCCCTGCCTGCCCAGCCATGCCAGACCGTCGGCGAACCGCACGGCCTGTCGCGCATGCCGCAACCAGTACTCG
>NZ_JARAXF010000080.1:0-5595 GCF_033793745.1 Streptomyces sp. ME19-01-6
CTATCTGTCGCCGATGCAGTTCGAACAGCAGCATCACACGACCGCTAAACTCTCGCTCGCGGCATAAACCCCTGTGTCTACATTCCGGGGGTCACCTCAATCTGGGCCGCCCCCTGCCACGGCCACAGGTATGGCAGAACAGCCGGTCCGCACTCGTCGCCGCGTCCGGCCGCAGCCAGTTGCTGACATCGACCGCCAGAACAATCCGCCCGTCCGCCGCCCGCGGCAGCGGCAGTCCGGCCAATGTCCTGCGTAACCGCCCCACATCCAACCGGCCGCAGTCCAACCCGCCGTACAAGGCGCCATGCCCACGTCGGTGCTCGGGAGCCAGCGACAGCTCGACCAGCGTCTTCACGGACCATCCGTACACAACAGGGCGTCGACCAGCTCGAACAATCCTTCGCCCCGTACGTCCAGATAGGCGTAGAGGTCCTCACGAAACCCGGACAACACGCTCAACGGGTCGACGCGAGCGACCCCATCCAGCACACTCATATCCACGGCCGTTCTGTGATGATTCGAAGCTCGACACTCCGAAGAATCACGGGCGGCCGTACCCGTTGTCCGGCAAACAACGAAGTCCAACACGAAATGAACGCGCTGGACCATAAACGTCAAGCTTAGGGCGTCCTTCGTGGGAATCCGCCCTCTTCGACGCTTCCTCGTCACTGCAACACCTCTGGGGTCTTGTGCTGCGACGAGATCCAGATCGAGTAATTGTCAAGATCTGTGGATCGATGGCCATGCGCGGAGTCTGACTTTGGTGTCGTTGTGGCCGGGCAGGAGTTTCAGGCGAGGCCCTTGAGGAAGCCCGAGAGCGCAGTGTGCAGGATCTCAGGCTGTTCCAGGTGCAGGTCGTGGCCGGTGCCGGGGATACTCATGGCCATGGTGGTGGGTCGCTGCCGGAGCATTTCGTCGGCTTCCTGTGCAGGGATGAAGCTGGATTGGGCCAGGACGATCAGGGTGGGGCATGCGACATGCCTCCACTCGTGGTAGAAGAAACGCTGGGCGTTCTCCGCCAGCGAGCGGACCATCACGTCCCGGTCGAAGCGAGGCCACCATCCGCCGTCGCGTTTTTCCAGTCCGGCCGCCCAGCCTGCGCCGACCGGTCCGCCGCCGAGGAATGCGGCTGCCGCTTCGCGTGAGGGAAACGGTGTCGGCCACGAGTCGAGCCATCCGCCGATGTCCACGGGGCCGTTCGGGTTTGGACCGCCGGAGCCGGCCTCGACGAGCACGAGCGCGCGGACGAGTCCGGGATGCGCGGCGGCGGTGAGCATGGCTGTGTGCCCGCCCAGCGACTGGCCGACCAGGACGGGCCGCTGCAGCGCCAGCTGATCGACAACGGCGATGACGTCTGCGACGTAGGCGGCTCGGGAGACGTCCCGCGGGTGGCGCTCGCTGGCGCCATGCCCGCGCTGATCGACCGCGACGACCCGATATCTGGAGCTCAGCCTCCGTGCCAGCACGTCCCATTCACCCGCATGACCGGCCAGGCCGTGCAGCAATACGATCGGCTGTCCAGGCCCGCCCCAGTCCCGGCAGGCAAGCCTGACGCCGTCTCGCACCACCATGTGTTCAGACCATGCCACGTCGGCCCCCAGGGAATCGGCTGGCCTTGATCATGCCGCAACTGCGGGGCGTTCGACGAGCTGACCGCGTTCGAAGCGGGCGCCCACCCGGACGAGGGCGACGAGCTGGGGTGCATTCACGGCCCGCCACCGTTGCTGGGCGGACTCGACGAGTTTGAAGACCATGGCCAGGGCGGCGGTGCGGGAGCCGGCGCCGCGGGTGCCTTGGTCCACAGCCGGACGGTGGCGAAGGTCGACTCGATCGGATTCGTGGTCCGCAGGTGGATCCAGTGCCCGGCCGGGAAGTCGTAAAAGCGGACTTCGGCATGGAGTCGAGGACGTTTGCGGTTTTACGAACTCAGCACCTCTGCTCGCGGGTGTCGGGGAACACCTCCGCGACGGCCTTCCAGAAGCCCAGGGCACCGTCGCCGACCGCGAGGATGGGGGGCGCATGCCCCGGCGGGCGCACTCACGCAGGAGGTCGGCCCAGGACTCGCCGGACTCGCGGTAGCCGTCCTTGAGGGCGACCAGCTCTTTGGAGCCGTCGGCACGCACCCCGACCAGGACCAGGACACAGGCTTTGGCCTCCTCCAGGCGGACGTTGAGGTGGATGCCGTCGGCCCACACGTACACATAGTCGACCCCCGCGAGGTCGCGGTCCATGTACGCGGCGTGGTCGGCCTGCCACTGCTGGGTCAGCCGGGTGACCGTCGCGGGTGAGAGCCCGGCCGAGCTGCCCAGGAACCGCTCCAGTGCAGGCACGAAGTCACCCGAGGTCAAGCCGTGCAGGTAGAGCCGCGGCAGCACCTCGCTGATCTTCGGCGACTTACGTCACCACGGCGGCAGCCTCCCGACGATCTCATCCAGCAGCGAGCTGCCGTTTGGCGTGCTGCCGTCCTCGTTGACTACCGTACGCACGGGCGTGCCTTCCCGACCGACGGTGCAACGTCGGCCTTGCTCGATGACCTATCGATCGATCCATCGGGAAGGTACTCCTCTTTCCGTCAGGGCTGATCCACAGGCATTGCTCGTGTCGGCTGGCGAACCGTCCCAACGTGGATCAACGCATTCCTGACGGGGAATCGCTGCTCCTGGGCTTCCATATCCTCCTCCGGGATAGGAGGAAGGAAGAACGGCAGGAAGCCGTCCAGATGGTGTGCTGGGTCAAGCGCGGCGACGACGCGAACGACGTACACGTACTGCACACCGATGATCGGCCGATGTCTGATATCAGGGTGATTATGCAGTTCGGCATTGGCGTCGGTCCTTACCATCTGTTCGGCTTCGCGGGGCACCACCAGCAGGTGTGGAGTCTGTCAAGACCTACGAACGACGCTCGACGGACGAGGAGAAGCTGACGAGTCGCACCTGCTCGACCACCACGAGCTCGATGCGCATACTGACCAACTACGAGATGGGCTCCACAACGCCGTTCGCGATGTTGCTGATCGGCCAGCCCACCCTGCGCAAGCGGATGAAGCACGGCGTCCTGGCGACCCTGGACCAGCGGATCGCGATCAGCTGCCAGATGCCCACGATGACGAAGAAGGAGACGGCCAGCTACATCAAGCACCACCTCACGATCGCCGGGCGGCAGGACACCCTGTTCTCCGACGACGCCGTCGAGCTGATCCACCTCACCAGTCGCGGTCTGCCCCGTTCGGTTGACAACATCGCTTGGCAGTCCCTCATCGCCGCTCTCACTGAGGAGAAAGGCAGCGTCGACGAGTCCTCCGCCCACGTCGTCATCATTGAGACGCACGCGACGGAGTGATCACCAGCCGTCATCGGTCAGGCAGCAGCGGCCCGCAGGTCCGCCGCCGTCAGCAGCGACAACAGTCCGATGCCCTCGGCCGCGAGGGCATCGGCACCGCCTTGCTCACGGTCGATCACGCACAGAGCCTCATGCACCTGAGCCCCCAGACCACGCAGGTCCGCGGTCGACAGCACGATCTGTCCTCCGCTGGTGACCACATCTTCAACCACCAGCACCCGGCGCCCCTCGACGTCGGCGCCTTCGGCGAGACGGCAAGTGCCATACGGCTTGGCCTGCTTACGCACGAACGCACAAGGCAGACCCGTGTGCCGGCCGAGCGCGGTCACCACTGGGATGCCGCCCATCTCCAGACCGGCCAGAACCTCGGTGCCAGAAGGCACCAACGGAGCCATCTGCCGGGCGACGTCATCCAGCAGGGCCGGGTCCCCCTCGAACCGGTACTTGTCGAAGTACTCCGTGGCAGTACGACCGGACCGGAGCATGAACTGCCCGGTCAGATGAGAAGCGGCATGGATGCGGCGAGCAAGATCAGAAAGGGTCACAAGCGTCCAGTCTTCCAGCGGCCCGCCCCGGTCGAGACACCGCCTCCCTCCCGGGCCTCAAGCCACGGGCCGTCGCGCTCCACAGCGACACCATGACCACGAAGCCGACAACGTGAGCACCACGAATCCCTGCGGCCTGCGGCCGTCAGGGGTTCTTTCGCCGCACCACGTCGACGACGACAGTGACGCCGTCGTCCTCATCCAGCTCGTCGCGCAACACGCTGGAAGCGAGCAGTGCACCCGGCGAGAGCCAGGCCGCCGGCCCGGGTTCCCACAAGGTGGTGCCCAGCATTTTGATGGCGCGTGGAGGTCCGGCCTCCTGGGCGAGGGCGGCGACCACGCGCCGCTGTATTTCGCTGCCCTGCTCCGCGACGCCGGGGCCACCGCCGACATCGAAGACCGCACCAGCATCCTTTGCGCCGAAATCAGTATCGCTGGTCTCACCTCCGCAGCGCCCCCTCTCGAGCTAACCACGGCCCTCCACCACGCGGTCCGCGGCGCCACTAGGGTGCGTATCGAGTCGTGATCAATCTGCGGGATTCGCCCTCGCGGCGGGGCCTGGACCGGTAGATCTTCTTGCGTGACGCGAGTGCAACTGACGGACGGAGAGTGGGAGTTCATCGGCCCGTACCTGCCGATCGGCGAGTACGGACCGTACCCCGAGCGGCTCCGGCAGCAGTTCGAGGGTGCGATCTGGCGGTTCAAGACCGGCGGACAGTGGCGGGAGATGCCGCAGGAGTTCGGTGCCTGGTCGACCGCCCACAACCGCTTCCGGCAGTGGCGTGACGTCGGCGTCTTCGGGGCCCTGCTGGAGGGCATGATCGCCGAAGCGTCGAAGCGGGGTGAGGTGGACGGTGGACCTGTCCCTGGTCAGTATTGACTCCACCACCGCGCGTGCTCACCACGATGCCGCCGGGATGCACCTGGGCGAGGACGTCATCACTGCGTTGGAGAAGGCTGCCGCTGAGGAGGAGAAGGCCAGGTCAAAGGGGGCAGCCTCGAAGAACAAAGCGGGCAGGACGTCAAAGCTGATCCCGAGCGGGAGGAGCGACGACGTATCCGGCGTCGGCGAAGAGTCCGCCTGAAGGCCGCTCTCCTCGGACGCTCCAGGGGCGGGCAGACCAGAAAGGTCCATCTGGCCGCCGACCGCAAGTGCCGCCCCCTGGCGTTCGTGCTGACCGCGGGCCAGGCCGCGGACAGTCCGCAGTTCGTCCCGGTGCTCAAGAAGTTACGGGTTCGCGGCCCCGTCGGCCGCTCCCGCACCCGGCTGGACGCGGTCGCCGGGGACAAGGCCTACTCGTCCCGCGGCAACCGGGCCACCTGCGTCAACGCGGCATCAAAGCAGTGATCCCGGAGAAGAAGGACCATGCCTCCAACCGGAAGAAGAAAGGCTCTGGGGGCGGTCGACCCGTCAGCCACGACGCCGCCCTCTACAAGGAGAGGAACACCGTCGAGCGCCTGATCAACAAGTTCAAGGCCTGGCGAGGCATCGCCACCCGATACGACAAGACCCCGGACAGCTACCTCGCCGGCCTCCACCTACGAGCCTCGATGATCTGGATCAAAGACCTCACCCGGACCACCAATTGATCACGACTCGATACGCGCCCTAGTTGTACTGACCCGTGAGGTTGGGGACGCGGCTGGCGGGTGGCTGGCCCTTCAGTGCGGTGTGTCCGCGGTGGTGATTGTAGGTGTGCAGCCAGGC
>NZ_JARAXF010000081.1:0-5269 GCF_033793745.1 Streptomyces sp. ME19-01-6
CGTCCTGATCCCGGGCGCCCAACACACCCTCGACGCACTCGACACCCCGCCCGCGCACCCGCCCGTCCTCATCCCCACCCTCACCCGCACCCAGCCCGAGACGAACGCCCTCGCCCGCGCCCTCGCTACCCTCCACACCACCCACACCCCCGTCGACTGGACCCCCTGGCACCCGACCGCCCACACCATCGACCTCCCCACCTACGCCTTCCAGCACCAGCCCTACTGGCTGCGCGTGGACGGCGGACCGGGCGACCTGCGCAGCGCGGGGCTCACCTCGGTGGCGCACCCGCAGCTCGGCGCCGCCGTCGAACTCGCCGACGGCGGCCTGGTGATGACCGGCCGCCTCCCCGCCGCCGGAAGCGGCGGCGGCTGGCTCGCCGACCATGTCGTCGCCGAGGCCACTCTCGTCCCGGGCGCGGCCCTGGTCGAGTGGGCGCTGCGGGCGGCCGACGAGGCGGGCTGCGGCGGTGTCGAGGAGCTGGCGCTCCAGGTCCCGATGGCGCTCCCCGCGTCCGGCGGGCTGCGCGTGCAGGTCGTGGCGTACGCCCCGGGCGAGGACGGCCGCCGCGAGGTGGGCGTGCACTCCCGCCCCGACGGGGAGGCCTCCGCCCCCTGGACCTGCCACGCCACCGGGTATCTCGCCCCGGCGGCCCCGGAACCTGACCCGGCGGGCTCGTCGCTGGCGGGGGCCTGGCCGCCGCCGGGCGCCGAGCCGGTCGCGGTGGACGGCTTCTACGACCGCGCCGAGGCGCTGGGGTACGGCTATGGCCCGGCGTTCCGGGGCCTGACCGCCGCCTGGCGCCACGGCGAGGACCTGCTCGCCGAGGTCACGCTGCCCGAGGCGGCACACGAGGGCGCGGGCGGCCTCGGCATCCACCCGGCGCTGCTGGACGCGGCCCTGCACCCGGTGGCGCTGGACGCCGAGCGGGGCGGCGACGGGCAGCTGCGGCTGCCGTTCGCGTGGAGCGGCGTCACCCTCTACGCCACGGGCGCGCGCGCCGCGCGGGTCCGCATGTCGCCACAGGAGCACGGCTTCCGGCTCCTGCTGGCCGACGCGGCAGGCAACGCCGTGCTCGGCGCCGACGCCGTGGTGGTCCGCGCGACGAGCGCCCGCCAGCTCCGCGAAGCGGGCGCCCGGCGGGTGGACGGGCTGTACACGGTGGCGTGGACCCCGCTGCCGCCGGCGGAGATTCCCGCGCCCGACACCGGCGACCTGGCGGTCCTGGGCAGCGACGACGACCCGCTCCCGTTCCCCTTCCGCGCCTCGCGGTCCGGGCCCGGCCCTGCGCGTTACGCGGGCATCGACGAACTGCTCCTCGCCACCGCGACGCCCGCCACCGTGCTCGCGGGCGTCCCGGGCGGCGACCCGGAGTCGGCGGACGGGGCGCTCGCCGCCGCCACCGGCGTGCTGTCACTGGCCCGCCGGTGGCTGGAGGAGCCGGAGCTGGCCGACGCCCGGCTGGTGCTCGTCACCCGGGGCAGGATCGCGCCCGGGTCCGGGGACGCCGACGACGGCCCCGACCCGGCGGCGGCGAGCGTGTGGGGACTGGTGCGCAGCGCCCAGTCCGAGAACCCGGGCCGCTTCCTGCTCTGCGACATCGACGGCGGCACCGGTCCTGCCGAGCTGCTGGACGCCGTGCGGCGCGCGGTCGCGCTGGACGAGCCGCAGGTGGCGGTGCGCGGCGGCAACGCGCTGGTGCCGCGCCTGGAGCGGGCGGCGGCGCCGGAGTTGGTGCCGCCGCCGGGTGAGCGGGCCTGGCGGCTCGCGTCCGGCGGCTCGGGCACGGTCGACGGGGTCGAGGTCGTGCCCTGCCCCGAGGCGCTGGAGCCGCTGGCGCCCGGCCAGGTGCGGATCGCGGTGCGCGCCGCCGGGGTCAACTTCCGCGACGTGCTGATCGTGCTCGGAATGTACCCGGACGAGGGCACCTTCCGGGGCAGTGAGGGCGCGGGTGTCGTCCTGGAGGTGGCCGGGGACGTGACCTCGGTGGCCGTCGGCGACCGCGTACTGGGCCTGTTCGAGGGCGCCTTCGGCCCCGTCGCCGTCGCCGACGCCCGCGCGGTCGTGCCGGTCCCGCCCGGCTGGACCGACCAGCAGGCGGCCGCGGTCCCCACGACGTTCCTCACCGCCTGGTACGGGCTGGTGGACCTCGCCGGCCTGACGGCGGGCGAGAAGATCCTGATCCACGCCGCCACGGGAGGCGTGGGCACGGCGGCCGTGCAGATCGCGCGCCACCTCGGCGCCGAGGTCTACGCCACCGCCAGCCCCGGCAAACACCACGTCCTCGACGCCATGGGCATCGACGCCGACCACCGCGCCTCCTCCCGCGACCTCGCCTTCGAAGACGCCTTCCCCCCCATGGACGTCGTCCTCAACAGCCTCGCCGGCGACTTCACCGACGCCTCACTCCGACTCCTCGGCGACGGCGGCCGGTTCATCGAGATGGGCAAGACCGACATCCGCGACCCCGAGGAGATCGCCGCGTCCCACCCCGGCGTTCACTACCGGGCCTACGACCTGGTGCCCGATGCCGGTCTGGATCACGTCGGGGAGATGCTGCGCACGCTCGCCGGCCTCTTCGCCGAGGGCACCCTCCGGCCGCAGCCCGTCCAGGCGTGGCCGCTGGCGAAGGCCCGGCAGGCGCTGCGCCACATGAGCCAGGCCAAGCACACCGGCAAGGTGGTGCTGGACATCCCGCGCACGCCGGACCCCGACGGGACGGTCCTCATCACCGGCGGCACCGGCACCCTCGGCGCCCTGACCGCCGAACACCTCGTCACCACCCACGGCATCACCCACCTCCACCTCCTCAGCCGACGCGGACCCGACGCCCCCGGTGCCGCACAACTCCGCGACAGGCTGCAGACCCTGGGTGCCCACGTCACCATCACCGCCACCGACACCGCCGACCCCACCGCCCTGCGCGACGTCATCGACGGAATCGACCCCGACCACCCCCTCACCGGCGTGGTCCACGCGGCGGGGGCGCTGGACGACGCCGTGCTGACGGCGCAGACGCCGGAGCGGCTGGCGGCGGTGTGGGCGGCCAAGGCGACGGCCGCCGCCAACCTGGACACGGCCACCCGCCACCTCCCCCTGGCCCTGTTCACCCTCTACTCCTCCGCCGCCGGCACCCTCGGCAGCCCAGGACAGGCCAACTACGCCGCTGCCAACGCCTACCTCGACGCCCTCGCCACCAGGCGACACCACACCGGCCTCCCCGCCACCTCCATCGCCTGGGGCCTGTGGGCGGCCAGCAGCGGCATGTCAGGCGACCTCGGCCAGGCCGACCTCGCCCGCATGAACCGCACCGGCTTCACCCCGCTGTCCACCCCCACCGCGCTGGCCCTCTTCGACGCCGCCCACCGCCACGGCGCCGCGTCCACGCTGGCGCTCGACCTCAACTCCCGAGCCCTGGGTTCACCGCCCTCCGACGCGGTGCCCGCCCTGCTCCGCGGCCTGGCCGCCGCCGGGGCCCCGGCCCGGCCCACCGCAGCCGCCGCGCGGCCCGTCGACTGGGCCGGCCGCCTCGCCGCGCTCACCGAGGCAGAGCGCCACCGCGAACTGCTCACCCTGGTACGCATGCACGCGGCGACCGTCCTCGGGCGCAGCGACCCCTCGGGGGTGCGGGCGGACAGCTCCTTCAAGGAGCTGGGCTTCGACTCGCTCACCGCCGTCGAGCTGCGCAACCGGCTCTCGATGGCCACCGGGCTGCGGCTGCCCGCCGCCCTGATCTTCGACTATCCCGACGCCGGGACCATGGCCCGCTACCTGGAGCAGAAGCTCGCCCCGGCCGACCGGCCCGCCTCCGAACCACCGGCGCGGGCCGATCACCTCGCGCCGATCCTGAACGACCTGACGAGGCTGGAGTCCACCCTCAGCGGCCACACGGTGGACGGCACGTCCCGCGAGACGATCGCGGGCCGGCTCCACGCACTGCTCGCCCGCCTGGAGGGCCGGGGAGACGGCGCGGGCATCGACGGCGAGGCGCTCGCGTCGGCGTCGGACGACGAGATGTTCGCCCTCATCGACCAGCAACTGGGCTCGTCCTGACGGGGAGTGACGGGAAACCATGTCAGCCACCGAAGATAAGCTGCGCCAGTACCTCAAGCGCGTCACCCTCGACCTCGGCGAGGCCCGGCAGCGCCTGCGCGAGGTCGAGGAGCGCCACCAGGAGCCCATCGCCATCACCGCGATGGCCTGCCACTTCCCCGGCGGTGTCGCCTCCCCCGAGGAGCTGTGGCAGCTGGTGGACAGCGGCACCGACGCCATCGGCCCCTTCCCCGCCAACCGTGGCTGGGATCTGGACGGCATCTACCACCCCGACCCCGACCACCCCGGCACCGCGTACGTCCGCGAGGGCGGCTTTCTCCACGACGCCGACACCTTCGACGCGGCGTTCTTCGGCATCAGCCCGCGCGAGGCCCTGGCCATGGACCCGCAGCAGCGGCTGCTGCTGGAGACCGCGTGGGAACTGCTGGAGCGCGCCCACATCGACCCGGCCACCCTCAAGGGCTCCGCCACCGGCGTCTACGCGGGCTGCGGCGTTCCCGGCTTCGGCACGCCCCACGTCGAGAAGAGCGCCGAGGGCTTCCTGCTGACGGGCAACGCGCTCAGCGTCGTCTCCGGCCGCATCGCGTTCACCCTCGGCCTCGAAGGCCCGGCGGTCACGCTGGACACCGCGTGCTCGTCGTCGCTGGTGGCGATGCATCTGGCGGTCCAGGCGCTGCGCGGCGGCGAGTGCTCGCTGGCGCTGGCGGGCGGCGTGACGGTCATGCCGACCCCGAACGTGATCACGGAGTTCTCCCGGCAGCGCGGCCTGGCGCCGGACGGACGGTGCAAGCCGTTCGCCGCCGCCGCCGACGGCACGGGCTTCTCCGAGGGCGCGGGCCTGCTGCTGCTGGAACGCCTCTCCGACGCGCGCCGCAACGGCCACCAGGTGCTCGCCGTCATCCGTGGCTCGGCCGTCAACCAGGACGGCGCCAGCAACGGCCTGAGCGCCCCCAACGGTCCCTCGCAGCAGCGCGTCATCCGCGCCGCGCTGGCCAACGCCCGGCTGACCGCCGACCAGGTCGACGCGGTGGAGGCGCACGGCACGGGCACCACGCTGGGCGACCCGATCGAGGCGGACGCCCTGCTGGCGACCTACGGGGAGGACCGGCCCGCCGACCGGCCGCTGTGGCTGGGCTCGCTCAAGTCCAACATCGGCCACACGCAGGGCGCGGCGGGGGTGGCGGGCGTCATCAAGATGGTGATGGCGATGCGGCA
>NZ_JARAXF010000082.1:0-1868 GCF_033793745.1 Streptomyces sp. ME19-01-6
ACACAGTGGACGCGAGCAACTGAGGACAAGCCCTCGGCCTATTAGTACCAGTCAACTCCACCGGTCACCCGGCTTCCATATCTGGCCTATCAACCCAGTCGTCTACTGGGAGCCTTACCCCATCAAGTGGGTGGGAGCCCTCATCTCGAAGCAGGCTTCCCGCTTAGATGCTTTCAGCGGTTATCCCTCCCGAACGTAGCCAACCAGCCATGCCCTTGGCAGAACAACTGGCACACCAGAGGTTCGTCCGTCCCGGTCCTCTCGTACTAGGGACAGCCCTTCTCAAGACTCCTACGCGCACAGCGGATAGGGACCGAACTGTCTCACGACGTTCTAAACCCAGCTCGCGTACCGCTTTAATGGGCGAACAGCCCAACCCTTGGGACCGACTCCAGCCCCAGGATGCGACGAGCCGACATCGAGGTGCCAAACCATCCCGTCGATATGGACTCTTGGGGAAGATCAGCCTGTTATCCCCGGGGTACCTTTTATCCGTTGAGCGACGGCGCTTCCACAAGCCACCGCCGGATCACTAGTCCCGACTTTCGTCCCTGCTCGACCCGTCGGTCTCACAGTCAAGCTCCCTTGTGCACTTACACTCAACACCTGATTGCCAACCAGGCTGAGGGAACCTTTGGGCGCCTCCGTTACCCTTTAGGAGGCAACCGCCCCAGTTAAACTACCCACCAGACACTGTCCCTGATCCGGATCACGGACCCAGGTTAGACATCCAGCACGACCAGAGTGGTATTTCAACAATGACTCCACCATGACTGGCGTCACAGCTTCACAGTCTCCCACCTATCCTACACAAGCCGAACCGAACACCAATATCAAGCTGTAGTAAAGGTCCCGGGGTCTTTCCGTCCTGCTGCGCGAAACGAGCATCTTTACTCGTAATGCAATTTCACCGGGCCTATGGTTGAGACAGTCGAGAAGTCGTTACGCCATTCGTGCAGGTCGGAACTTACCCGACAAGGAATTTCGCTACCTTAGGATGGTTATAGTTACCACCGCCGTTTACTGGCGCTTAAGTTCTCAGCTTCGCCACACCGAAATGTGACTAACCGGTCCCCTTAACGTTCCAGCACCGGGCAGGCGTCAGTCCGTATACATCGCCTTACGGCTTCGCACGGACCTGTGTTTTTAGTAAACAGTCGCTTCTCGCTGGTCTCTGCGGCCACCACCAGCTCACACCGCAAGGGTGATCACCAGCAATGGCCCCCCTTCTCCCGAAGTTACGGGGGCATTTTGCCGAGTTCCTTAACCATAGTTCACCCGAACGCCTCGGTATTCTCTACCTGACCACCTGAGTCGGTTTAGGGTACGGGCCGCCATGAAACTCGCTAGAGGCTTTTCTCGACAGCATAGGATCATCCACTTCACCACAATCGGCTCGGCATCAGGTCTCACCCTCAATGAGAGACGGATTTACCTACCCCTCGGGCTACACCCTTACCCCGGGACAACCACCGCCCGGGCTGGACTACCTTCCTGCGTCACCCCATCGCTCACCTAATACAAGTCTGGTCCGTCGGCTCCACCACTCCCCTTCACCCGAAGGATCCAGGGCGGCTTCACGGACTTAGCATCGCCTGGTTCAGCGCTGGCGCTTCAAAGCGGGTACCGGAATATCAACCGGTTGTCCATCGACTACGCCTGTCGGCCTCGCCTTAGGTCCCGACTTACCCTGGGCAGATCAGCTTGACCCAGGAACCCTTAGTCAATCGGCGCACACGTTTCCCACGTGTGAATCGCTACTCATGCCTGCATTCTCACTCGTGAACCGTCCACAACTCGCTTACACGGCTGCTTCACCCGGCACACGACGCTCCCCTACCCATCACAGCGATCGTTGGACCACATGC
>NZ_JARAXF010000082.1:1965-3303 GCF_033793745.1 Streptomyces sp. ME19-01-6
GCTGCAATGACACGACTTCGGCGGTACGCTTGAGCCCCGCTACATTGTCGGCGCGGAATCACTTGACCAGTGAGCTATTACGCACTCTTTCAAGGATGGCTGCTTCTAAGCCAACCTCCTGGTTGTCTCTGCGACTCCACATCCTTTCCCACTTAGCGCACGCTTAGGGGCCTTAGTCGATGCTCTGGGCTGTTTCCCTCTCGACCATGGAGCTTATCCCCCACAGTCTCACTGCCGCGCTCTCACTTACCGGCATTCGGAGTTTGGCTAAGGTCAGTAACCCGGTAGGGCCCATCGCCTATCCAGTGCTCTACCTCCGGCAAGAAACACACGACGCTGCACCTAAATGCATTTCGGGGAGAACCAGCTATCACGGAGTTTGATTGGCCTTTCACCCCTAACCACAGGTCATCCCCCAGGTTTTCAACCCTGGTGGGTTCGGTCCTCCACGAAGTCTTACCTCCGCTTCAACCTGCCCATGGCTAGATCACTCCGCTTCGGGTCTTGGGCGCGCTACTCAATCGCCCTATTCGGACTCGCTTTCGCTACGGCTACCCCACACGGGTTAACCTCGCAACACACCGCAAACTCGCAGGCTCATTCTTCAAAAGGCACGCAGTCACGACGCAAGGACAAGTCCTTGCGCGACGCTCCCACGGCTTGTAGGCACACGGTTTCAGGTACTATTTCACTCCGCTCCCGCGGTACTTTTCACCATTCCCTCACGGTACTATCCGCTATCGGTCACCAGGGAATATTTAGGCTTAGCGGGTGGTCCCGCCAGATTCACACGGGATTTCTCGGGCCCCGTGCTACTTGGGTGGCTCTCAAGCAAGTTGCTGACATTTAAGCTACGGGGGTCTTACCCTCTACGCCGGGCCTTTCGCATGCCCTTCGCCTACATCAACAATTTCTGACTCACCGACCGGCCGGCAGACCGATCAAGAAAGCTCCCACAACCCCGCATGCGCAACCCCTGCCGGGTATCACACACATACGGTTTGGCCTCATCCGGTTTCGCTCGCCACTACTCCCGGAATCACGGTTGTTTTCTCTTCCTGCGGGTACTGAGATGTTTCACTTCCCCGCGTTCCCTCCACATACCCTATGTGTTCAGGTATGGGTGACAGCCCATGACGACTGCCGGGTTTCCCCATTCGGACACCCCCGGATCAAAGCTCGGTTGACAGCTCCCCGGGGCCTATCGCGGCCTCCCACGTCCTTCATCGGTTCCTGGTGCCAAGGCATCCACCGTGCGCCCTTAAAAACTTGGCCACAGATGCTCGCGTCCACTGTGCAGTTCTCAAGCAACGACCAGCCACCCGTCACCCACCCACA
>NZ_JARAXF010000083.1:0-4510 GCF_033793745.1 Streptomyces sp. ME19-01-6
GCAGGCGTTCATCGATTGGGCGAAGACGGGTGAGGTGGTCAGCAGCCGCAGTCCCATCCCCGCCCACTGACCACCCTGACCCGGAAACACAAACACCACCCGGGGCTGGTCTCCGGCCTTCTTGGCGGTGCCGGTGATGACGGTGGTGTGGGCTTGGTCGGTCGCCAGGGCTTCGAGGCCGTGCAGGAAGTCGGTGCGGTCCTGGCCCAGCACGACGGCGCGGTGTTCGAAGGAGGCGCGGCCCATCGCGAGGGTGTGGCCGACATCGAGCAGGTCCACCTCCGGGGTGTTGGTCAGGAACGTGTGCAATTGCCGGGCCTGGGCGCGTAGCGCTTGCGGGCTCTTCCCTGAGACGGCCCAGGGCAGTGGGCCTGGGGCGGTGCGGGGGGCGGTCGGTTCGTGGGTCTCCACGGCGGGCGGTGCCTGTTCCAGGATGACGTGGGCGTTGGTGCCGCTGACACCGAAAGACGAGACGCCCGCTCGGCGCATCCGACCCTGCTCCGGCCAGGGCACCGGCTCCGTCAGCAACCGCACCGCCCCGCCCGACCAGTCCACATGCGGTGAGGGCTCCTCGGCATGCAGGGTCTGCGGAAGCAGCCCGTGCCGCATGGCCATCACCATCTTGATGACGCCGCCCACTCCCGCGGCGGCCTGGGTGTGTCCGACGTTGGACTTGATCGACCCCAACCACAACGGCCGATCGGCTGACCGCCCCTGCCCGTATGTCGCCAGCAGCGCCTGGGCCTCGATGGGGTCACCGAGCGTCGTCCCCGTGCCGTGTCCCTCCACCACGTCCACGTCCACCGCGGCCACCCCCGCGTTTGCCCACGCCTGGCGGATCACCCGCTCTTGCGAGGGACCGTTCGGCGCCGTCAGTCCGTTGCTCGCCCCGTCCTGGTTGACCGCGCTCCCCCGTACCACCGCCAGGACCCGATGGCCGTTGCGCCGCGCGTCCGAGAGGCGCTCCACCAGAAGCATCCCCGCGCCCTCCGCCCAGCCCGTACCGTCCGCACCGGCTCCGAAGGACTTGCACCGCCCATCCGGCGCCAGTCCACGCTGGCGCGAGAACTCGACGAAAGTGGTGGGGGTGGACATGACGGTGACCCCGCCGGCCAGCGCCATGGAGCACTCCCCGGACCGCAGCGCCTGGCAGGCCAGATGCAGAGCGACCAGGGACGACGAACACGCGGTGTCCACCGTGACCGCCGGCCCTTCCAGGCCGAAGGTGTAGGCGATACGTCCCGAGGCGACGCTGCCCGCGTTTCCATTGCCGATGTAGCCCTCGTAACCCTCTGGGATTTCGCGCAGGCGGGTGCCGTAGTCGTGGTACATCACCCCCGCGAACACCCCGGTCGAACTCCCCCGCATCGACGCCGGATCGATCCCCGCCCGTTCCAGCGCCTCCCACGAGATCTCCAGCAGCAGCCGCTGCTGCGGATCCATCGCCACCGCCTCACGGGGGCCGATCCCGAAGAACGCCGCGTCGAACTCACCGGCGTCGTAAAGGAACCCACCCTGCCGGGTGTAGGAGGTGCCGGTTCGGTCCGGGTCCGGGTCGTAGAGCCGCTCCACCTCCCAGCCCCGGTCCGCGGGAAAGTCACCCACCGCGTCCACACCGGAGGCAACCAGATCCCACAGGCCCTCGGCCGAGCGCACACCTCCCGGAAACCGGCAGGCCATGCCAACGATCGCCACCGGCTCGCCCGCTCCTCCGCCGACGGCCGAGGCGGGAGGGGCGGCCGTGGCCGCCGGCATACCGCCGACCAACTCGTCACACAGGAAGCGGGCGAGCACGTCGGGGCGCGGCCGGTCGAAGACCAAGCCGGCCGGCAGGCGCAGCCCGGTAGCCTGCTGCAACCGGTTCCGCAGGTCCACCGCGGCAAGAGAGTCGAACCCCAGGTCGCGGAACGCAGAGTCCACCGGGACAGCGTCGGCCGTGCCGTGGCCCAGCACCGCGGCCGCCCGGGAGCGCACCAGCCGCAGCACCTCCCGTAGCCGTTCTTCCGTCCCGAGGCCGGTCAACCGCCGCCGCAAGGACGTCGGCCCACCGGCCGAGGCGTCTCGGGACCCGGACACCCGGGCCGGAACGCCCGTCACTTGCCTCAAGTACGGCGGAACGGACCCGGTTGTCTGAAGCTCCGCCATGTCGATTGCGGCGGGCGCCACCAGGGGGCGCCCGCAGCTCAGGGCCTTGTCGAAGAGCTCCAGGCCCTCGCTGGTGACCAGCGGGCTCAGACCCGAGCGGCGAAGCCGTGCCTGGTTTGTGGCATCCAGCTGCCCGGTCATGCCCCCGGCCTGCTCCCACACTCCCCAGGCCAAGGACACCGCCGGCAGCCGAGCGGCGCGCCGGTGACACGCCAGCGCGTCCAAGGTGGCGTTCGCAGCGGCGTAGTTGGCCTGCCCTGCCGAACCCGTCATTCCGGCCAGCGAGGAGAAGAGCACGAACGCGGACAGCGACAGGTCGCGAGTGAGCTGGTGGAGATTGAGCGCGGAATCGACCTTGGCCCGCAGGACACGGGTCACGCCATCCGGTGTGAGGGATGTGATCACCCCGTCCTCCAGTACGCCTGCCGCGTGCACCACCGCGGCCAGGGGATGGTCGACGGAGATCCCCGCCAATGCGCTCGCGAGTTGCTGCCGGTCGGCGGCATCGCACGCATCGATGGTCACCCGCGCCCCGAGCTCCACGAGTTCGGCCTCCAGCCGCCTGGCCCCCGGGGCGTCGAGGCCACGACGGCTGATGAGCAGCAGATGCCGTACGCCATGAGTGGCCACCAGGTGGCGGGCGAGCATCGCGCCGAGGCTGCCGGTGCCGCCGGTGATGAGTACGGTGCCGTCGGGAACCCAGGGACGCTCACCCGTGGTCTTGGTGGAAGTATCGGCCACCGCCGGTGGAACAGGTTCGGTCATCGGGCTCAGCCGGGGCACGCGCAGGACCCCGTCGCGTACGGCCACTTCCGGTTCTCCGGAGGCCAGGGCCATCGACAGCGTCCGGCCGTGGTCTTCGGGGTCGGCCGCGCGGTCATCCAGGTCGAGCAGAACGAATCGGTCGGGGTGCTCCGACCGGGCGGAGCGGATCAGACCCCGAACCGCCGCTCCCGCCAGGTCTTTCACATCTTCGTCCGGCGCCGTGGCCACCGTGGCTCGCGTGAGGACCACCAGGCGGCTGTCGGCGAACCGGCTGTCTCCCAACCACTGCTGCAGGAGCCCCAGCATGTGATGCGTGGCATGACGTACCGCCTCGCTCGGCTCCTGCTCGCTCCCCGCTGGGGACCAGGCCACGACCGTCCGGGGAACGGGCGCGTCGTCGGCGATCGCCGCGCAGAGCGCGGCCAGATCGGCGTACGTCCGCTCGGGCGGAGCGGCGAAGCCCTCGGCCTGAGTCCCGATCAACACCCATGGGTCGGCTTCTTCGGCCGCTGCGGGCTGGGGGACGGGTTCCCAGCGCACCTCGAAAAGCGCGCCGTGGTGGGCGACCTGGGCAGCCGTTCGCAACTCGGCCCTGGACACCGGCCGCAGTGCCAGCGACCGAACCGATGCCACTGGCTCACCCACCTCGTCGGCCACGTCGACCGACACCGCCCCCGGGCTGTGGCCGTCCGGCCTCAGCCGGACACGAAGGGCCGTCGCCCCCGAAGCACACAGAGTCACTCCAGTCCACGTGAACGGGAGCCGGCTGTCCGGTTGTCCCTGAAGCGAGGGCAAGAGGGGAATGGTGTGCAGTGCGGAGTCCAGCAGAGCAGGATGCAGCGCGAACCGACCCGCTGCCGTGTCACCCAGCACACCTTCTGGCTTACATGCGGTCGCGAAGACCTCCTCGCCGCGTTGCCAGGCCGCGTCCAGACACCGGAAGGCCGCACCGTAATGGAAACCCCCCTCGGCCAGCCGCTCGTACAGTTCCTCCAGGTCCACGGCGACCGCACCCGGCGGCGGCCATGCACCCGCAAGCACGGCGCCGTGCACCGACTCACCGGAGTCTTGGTCAGGCTTGCCGGCAAGGTACCCGGCGGCATGGCGCGTCCATGACTCTCCTCCCGAATCGGCGGTGAGGCCGCCGACATCGGTGCGCGAGTAGATATCCACTGCCCGGCTTCCGGCTTCGTTCGGCGCGCTCACGGTCACCTGCAGCACTACGCCGGCGCTCTCCGGTACGACGAGCGGAGTGTGCAGCGTCAGCTCCTCGACCCGACGGCAGTCGACATGGGAACCGGCCTGGAGGGCGAGTTCGAGGAAGGCGGTACCGGGGAGCAGCACAGCGCCGCCGACGGCGTGGTCGGCCAGCCAGGGATGCGTACGGAGAGAAATCCGCCCGGTGAACAGCAACCCCTCGCCATCGGCCAGCCCTACCGCCGCGCCCAGCAGGGGATGCCGCGCCGGTTCCAGGCCTGCCGCCGACATATCGCTCGCGGTAGTGGTGGTGTTGAGCCAGTAGTGGTGGTGTTGGAAGGGGTAGGTGGGGAGGTTGGGGTGGTGGGTGGGTGTGTGGTGGTGGTGCCAGGTGGTGGGGTGG
>NZ_JARAXF010000084.1:0-4480 GCF_033793745.1 Streptomyces sp. ME19-01-6
CCACGACGAGATCACCACGTTCACCCAGGCTCTGGCCCGGCTGTACACCCGGGGCACGGCCGTCGACTGGCCCACGCTGGCCCCGGCCCCCCGGCTCGATCTGCCCACCTACGCCTTCCAGCGGCAGCGCTACTGGCCGCGGCGGTCCGCCCCGGTCGGCGTGGACGCCGCCGTCGGCTCCGTCGGGCTCGAAGCCACGGACCACCCGCTGCTCGGCGCGCGCGTCGGTCTGGCCGACGGCGACGGTGTCCTGCTCACCGGTCGGCTCTCCCTGGCCGAACAGCCGTGGCTGGCCGACCACGCGGTGCTGGGCACGGTCCTGTTCTCCGGCGCGGCCTTCGTCGACATGGCGCTGCGCGCGGGCGACGAGGTCGGCTGCGACGTGGTGGAGGAACTGACCCTGCACGCGCCCCTGATCCTGTCCGACGACGCCACCGCGCGGGTGCAGCTGACCGTGGGCGGCGCCGACGAGAGCGGGCGCCGGACCGTCGCGGTGTACGCGCGGCGCCGGGACACCGAGGAGTGGACCACCCACGCCACGGGCCTGCTGTCCCGGGGGACTCCGGTGGGCGCTGCCCAACCGGGCGTATGGCCGCCCGAGGACGCCACGCCCGTGGCCGTGGACGGCCTCTACGACCGGCTGAACGCCGGCGGGTTCGGCTACGGACCGGCGTTCCAGGGACTCACCGCGGCGTGGCGCCGCGGGGCCGATGTCTTCGCCGAGGTCCGCCTGCCCGAGGAGACGGCTGCCGAGGCCGACCGCTACTGCCTGCACCCGGCGGTGCTCGACGCGGCGCTGCACGGCATCTCCCTGCTGACCGCGGCGGACGGCACCGAGGCCCCGCGCGGCCTGCCCTTCTCCTGGCAGGGCGTTCGCCTGTACGCGACCGGGGCCACGGCGCTGCGCGTCCGGCTCTCCCCGACCAGCGCCGCCGGGGTCGCGGTGACGGTGACCGACATCGAGGGGTTGCCGGTGGCGTCGATCGACGCGCTCGCCCTGCGGCCGGTCACCGGCGATCAGCTCCAGGCGGCGCGCGGCCACGGCGACTCGCTGTTCCGCCCCGGCTGGGCCGAGGTGTCCCCCGTCACCGAACCGGACGGCGCGGCCCCGCTCCGCTGGGCCGCGATCGGGGCCGACGCGGCGGCGGTGGTCGCCGCGGCGGGTGTGGACGCCGAGCTGTACGGGGACCTGGCGGCGCTGGGCGCGGCCGACCACGGGGACACCCCCGCGCCGGACACGGTGGTCGCGGTGTGCCCGGAGTTTCCCGGGGACACGCCGGACGCGACCAGGACGGCCACCGGCTGGGCACTGGAGACGGTCCGCGCCTGGCTCGGCGACGACCGGCCGGACGGGGCCCGGCTGGTGCTGGTCACCCGTAACGCGGTGTCCGTCGACGGGCGGGCCCCCGACCTGCCGCAGGCCGCAGTGCAGGGCCTGGTGCGCTCCGCCCAGTCGGAGCACCCGGACCGCATCGTGCAGCTCGACCTCGACCTCGACGCCGACCCCGGCACCGAAAGCGACTCCGACGCGGCGGCGGCCGGGCTGATCCGTGCCGTACTGACCGCACGCGGCGCTGACGAACCCGAACTGGTCCTCCGCGACGGCGTGGTGTACGCCCCCCGGCTGACCCGGGCGGCGGCGCCCGGCGACGCGGCGGCGCCCGCGTGGGACCCGCACGGCACCGTACTGATCACCGGCGGCACCGGAACGCTGGGCGGCGCCGTGGCCCGGCACCTGGCCGCCCATGGTGTGGCACACCTGCTGCTGGTGGGCCGGCAGGGGGCCCAGGCCGCCGGCGCCGGGGAACTCGTGGCCGAACTGGCCGAGCTGGGCGCCGAGGCCGCCGTGGTCTCCTGCGACGTCGCGGACCGCGACAGCCTGGCCGCCGCGCTGGCGGCCATCCCGGCCGACCGGCCGCTGCGCGGCGTGGTCCACGCCGCCGGTGTGGCCGACGACGGAATCGTGTCCTCGCTGACCCCCGAACGTCTCCGCACCGTGCTGCGCCCCAAGGCGGACGCGGCCTGGAACCTGCACGAGCTCACCGCCGGAATGGACCTGACCGCCTTTGTGCTGTTCTCCTCGGCGGCGGGGGTGACGGGGGCCGTCGGCCAGGCCAACTACGCCGCGGCCAACACCTTCCTGGACGCACTGGCCCGCCACCGCCACGCCCGGGGCCTGGCCGCCCACTCGCTGGCCTGGGGCCTGTGGGAGCAGCGCTCCACCATGTCCGGTGCCATGAGCGAGCGCGACCTGGCGCGGGTGTCCCGCGGCGGGATGTCGGCCCTGTCGGTCGAGGAGGGGCTCGCGCTGTTCGACGCCTCCCTCGCCGCCGACGAGCCGGTGCTCGTGCCGATGACGCTCGACCTCGCCGCCGTACGCGGCAGTGGCGCGGAAGTCCCCGCGGTCCTGCGGGCCCTGGTACGCACCCCGGCCCGGCGCGCCGCGCGGTCCACCGGGACCACGGGTCTGCGGGAGCGCCTGCGCACGATGCCCGAGGCCGAACGGGACAAGACCCTGCTCGAGTTGGTGCTGCGCCACGTCGGCGCCGTCCTGGGCCACGCACCGGGCAGCGCCGTCGCGGACGACCGGCCGTTCTCCGACCTCGGCTTCGACTCGCTGACCGCCGTGGACCTGCGCAACCAGCTCGCCACCGCGACGGGCGTGCGGCTTCCGGCCACCTTGGTGTTCGACTACCCGACCCCGGCGGTGCTGGCCGCCCATCTGCGGTCCCAGCTGGTGGCCACCGAGGCCGTCGCCGCCGAGGTACGGGCGGTGGCGGTGGTCGACGAGCCGATCGCGATCATCGGGATGAGCTGCCGCTACCCCGGTGGAGTGCGGTCGCCCGAGGACCTGTGGCAGCTGGTGCTGGACGGCCGGGACGCGATCTCCGGCTTCCCCGACGACCGCGGCTGGGACATCGCCGAGCTGCACGCTCCCGACGGCGGGCGCGCCGCGGGCGCGGGCGGATTCCTGTACGACGCCGCCGAGTTCGACCCCGCGTTCTTCGGGATCTCGCCGCGCGAGGCGATGGCCATGGACCCGCAGCAGCGGCTGCTGCTCGAAACCTCCTGGGAGGCGTTCGAGGACGCGGGTATCGATCCCGGCGCCGTACGGGGCAGCCGGGTCGGGGTGTTCGCCGGGCTGATGCACCACGACTACGCCACCCGGCTGCGGACCGTCCCGGAGGACGTCGCGGGCTTCCTCGGCAACGGCAACACCGGCAGCATCGCCACCGGTCGGCTGGCCTACACCTTCGGCTTCGAAGGCCCCGCCGTCACGGTGGACACCGCCTGCTCATCCTCGCTGGTCGCCCTGCACCTGGCGGCGCAGGCGCTGCGCCAGGGCGAATGCTCGCTCGCCCTGGCGGGCGGGGTCGCCGTGATGTCGACCCCGGCCGCCTTCGTCGAGTTCAGCAGGCAGCAGGGCCTGGCGCCGGACGGCCGCTGCAAGTCCTTCGCGGCCGCCGCGGACGGCACCACCTGGTCCGAGGGCGTGGGCCTGCTGCTGGTCGAGCGGCTGTCGGACGCCCGGCGCAACGGACACCGGATCCTCGGCGTGGTCCGGGGTTCGGCGGTGAACCAGGACGGTGCGTCGAACGGGCTGACGGCGCCGAACGGTCCGTCGCAGCAGCGGGTGATCCGTCACGCGCTGGCCAACTCCGGTGTGACCGTCTCCGAGGTGGACGTGGTGGAGGCACACGGCACGGGCACCCCGCTCGGCGACCCCATCGAGGCCCAGGCGGTCATCGCGACCTACGGCCAGGAGCGGGCGGGCGACCGCCCGGTGCTGCTCGGGTCGCTGAAGTCGAACCTCGGACACACCCAGGCCGCGGCGGGTGTCGCCGGGGTCATCAAGATGGTGCAGGCGATGCGCCACGGCGTGGTGCCGCGTACGTTGCACGTGGATGAGCCGACGCCGCATGTGGACTGGGAGTCGGGTGCGGTGGAGCTGGTGACGGAGGGCCGGGCGTGGCCCGAGGCCGGCCGGCCTCGTCGCGCGGCGGTGTCCTCGTTCGGCATCAGCGGCACCAACGCCCATGTGATCCTCGAGCAGGCGCCCGTCGGCCGCGACGACCGCGATGACCGCCGGATACCGACCCCCGCCGCCCCGGCCCCCGGCCCGGTGCCCTGGGTGGTGTCCGGCCGCTCGGCCGCCGGACTGCGCGGCCAGGCCGCCCGGCTGCGCGAGTTCGCCGTCGCGACCGAGGCGGACACCGCCGAGATCGGCTGGTCGCTGGCGTTCTCACGCGCCGCTCTGGAGCACCGCGCGGTGGTGATCGCCGAGGACCGCGAGGACCAACTGCGCGGTCTGTCCGCGCTGGTGTCGGGGGAGTCCGTGGAGAACGTGGTGTCGGGAGTGGCGACCTCCGGCCGCTCGACCGCGTTCCTGTTCTCGGGGCAGGGGGCGCAGCGGTCCGGGATGGGGCGTGGTCTGTCGGGGTTGCCGGTGTTCCGTGAGGTGTTGGGGGAGGTGTGTGGG
>NZ_JARAXF010000085.1:0-4250 GCF_033793745.1 Streptomyces sp. ME19-01-6
CCACCTGACGACAACCACAGCCGGGTTGGGGATGGAGCCGGACGCCTTCAGTGAGCTGGGGCGCCGACGAGGCCTGTGGACCGCGGTCACCTGGAGCTCACGCGGTGAAGACGGCCGTTTCGATGTGCTGTTCGCACCGGAGGAGACCATGTCCCGCGCCGTGGCGACGGATGTTCATCTGGCCACCGACCAGGCACACGGTGAGCTGTCCGCGTACACCACGAATCCAGCAGCATCCCTCAGTACCGCCGCGCTGACCACCGAACTCCGCCGTCATCTGCGCGAGCGACTCCCCGAGTACCTGGTCCCCTCCGCGATCGTGGCGCTCGACGCGATACCACTGACGCCCAACGGCAAGGTGGACCGCAAGACATTGCCCGCACCCGACTTCGGCACAGCGGCCCGCGGACGCGCACCACGCTCACCCCAAGAGCAGGTGCTCTGCGAGCTGTTCGCCGACATCCTCGGCCTGCCCCGGGTCGGTATCGACGACAACTTCTTCGCGCTGGGCGGTCATTCCCTGCTGGCCACTCGGCTGATCAGCCAGATTCGCACCGTACTCGGCGTGGAACTGCCCATCGCCACCCTCTTCGAGGCCCCCACCGTAGCTGCCCTCGCGGGGCGTCTCTCCAGCTCCGTCACCACCGGCGTCCGACGAGCGGTGCGGCCGGTGAGGCGGCCGGAGGTGCTGCCGTTGTCGTACGCGCAGCAGCGATTGTGGTTCCTGCACCAGTGGGAAGGGCCAAGCCCCACCTACAACGTGCCCCTGGCCATGAGGCTTTACGGTGACCTCGACCGGGAGGCACTGGAGCGCTCACTGGCCGATCTGGTGATCCGGCACGAAAGCCTGCGCACGGTCTTCCACGAGACATCAGGCGACCCGCAGCAGGTCGTCCTGGATCCGGACGCCTCCCCGGGCCGGCTGTCAGTAGTCGCGATCCAGCCCGAGTCATTCGACGCCGCGCTCAAGGAAGCCGCTCGCTACTCCTTCGACCTGACCGTCGAACCGCCGCTGCGGGTCACCCTGTTCGTACTGAGGCCGAACGAGTACGTCCTGCTGTTGCTGCTGCACCACATCGCGGGCGACGGGTGGTCCATGGGGCCGTTGTCACGCGACCTGGCGACCGCCTATCAAGCGCGGTGCCGGGGCATGGCGCCGGCGTGGGAGCCACTGTCGGTCCAGTACGCGGACTACACCATCTGGCAACGCGATTTCCTCGGAGACTCCACCGACCCGGAAAGCGTCTTCCGACGCCAACTATTCTACTGGCAGCAGGAACTGGACGGCATTCCGGAGGAAATCGCGCTTCCCGTCGACCGGCCACGCCCGAAGCGCGCCACATATCGGGGTGACTCGCTCCGACTGGCCGTCCCCGCGGATCTTCATCGTCAACTGCACATGCTGGCCCAGGAGACCGGCACAAGCATGTTCATGGTGCTGCAAACCGGACTTGTGGCCCTGTTCAGCCGTCTGGGTGCCGGAAGCGACATCCCGATCGGCAGCCCGGTCGCCGGTCGCACCGACGAGGCCCTCGACAGTTTGGTGGGCTTCTTCGTCAACACGTTGGTACTCCGTACCGACACCTCGGGCGACCCCACCTTCCACGAACTGCTCCAACGGGTACGGAACACCGACCTCGCCGCCTGGTCACACCAGGACCTGCCCTTCGAGCAACTCGTCGAGGCCCTCAACCCCACCCGCTCGCCGGCCCGGCATCCGCTGTTCCAGACCATGCTGACCTTGGACAACGCACCCGACCGGGAATTCACCCTGCCGGGCATGCGGGCCCGTCTCGAGCCGGTGCACGCCAGTGCCGCGCGCTTCGACCTGTCCATCGGGCTGACCGAACGCAGCGGCCCACAGGGTGAGCGGGCCGGTCTGGACGGATTCATCGAATTCAGTACTGACCTGTTCGATCGCGGCACCGTCGAATCACTGGCGGCTCGTCTGATGCACCTGCTGCGGTCCATGGCGGGTGATCCCGGTCAGACCCTGTCGGACATCGACGTCCTCACTGCCGAAGAGCGCGAGCTACTGCTCGTCACGGTGAACGACACCACTCGTGAGGTGCCGCGAAGCACCATCGCGGCGGCATTCCAAGCGGAAGTAGCACGGACCCCTGACGCTACCGCGCTGGTGTGCGGTGAAACGTCCCTGACCTACGCCCAGCTGAACGCACGGGCGAACAGAATGGCACGCCTGCTGGTCGCACACGGGGTGCTGCCGGAATGCCGGGTGGCCCTGTTGCTGGAGCGTTCCGTCGACCTCGTGGTGTCCATACTGGCGGTGCTGAAGGCCGGTGGGGTGTACGTCCCGCTGGACAAGAGGAATCCGGCCGCGCGCATGCGGTTGATCGCCACGCAGACCGAAGCCAGTGTGCTGCTGACCAGCCGCGACGTTTCGATGCCCGACGAGCTGGCCGGTCTGCCGGTGGTGCTCGTCGATGACTGTGAAGAAGCGCTCGGCCAAGCGGACCCGACCGACCTGGAAGTACCGGGCGGTCCGGACAGTCTCGCGTACATCATGTTCACCTCCGGGTCGACGGGTACTCCCAAGGGCATCGGCATCACCCAGGGAAATGTGCTGAACCTGGCCGCCGACCACCGCTGGGGGGATACCGGGCGTGTGGTCCTGGTGCATTCGTCGTACGCGTTCGACGCGTCGACCTTCGAGCTGTGGCTGCCGCTGCTCGGCGGTGGCCTCATCGTCATGGCACAGGCCGGTGATCTCACGACGGACGACTACCGGCTGGCCATCGACCAACATGGGCTGACCACTCTCTTCGTGACCACCGCACTGTTCAACCTCCTGGTGGAGGAATCCCCGCACTGTTTCGGCAGCCTGCGGGAGGTGTGGACGGGAGGCGAAGCCGCCTCGTCGACCGCCGTGCAGAAGATGCTGGAGGCCTGTCCCGACACCAGTTACTTCAACCTCTACGGACCGACCGAGACGACGACGTTCGCCACGCGCCACGCGATGCGCGCACCGTACGATATGGCGGGTTCGGTGCCCATCGGACGGCCGATCGAGAACACGCGTGCCTACGTGTTGGACGGCGACCTCCGGCCGGTCCCTCCCGGATCAGTGGGCGAGTTGTACATCGCGGGAGCGGGATTGGCCCGCGGATACGTGAACCGTCCGGAGCTGACCGCCGAGCGGTTCGTGGCCGATCCCTTCGGGCCGCCCGGATCCCGCATGTACCGCTCTGGCGACCTGGCGCGATGGCGGGCGGACGGCCAGTTGGAGTTCATCGGCCGCGCCGACGCACAGGTGAAGATGCGCGGTTTCCGGATCGAGCCGGCAGAGATAGAGGCCGCACTGGTCGGCCACCCCGCGGTCGCGCAGGCGGTGGGGGTGACGCGAGAGGTGCAGTCGGGAGAGGTGCGACTTGTGGCCTATGTGGTGCCGGTCACGGGCGAGTCGCTCGATCCGGCCGAAGTGCGTCGCCATCTGCGTGAGCGGCTGCCGGAGTACATGGTCCCCTCCGCGATCACGGTGCTCGACGCGATTCCGCTGACGCCCAACGGCAAGGTGGACCGCAAAGCGTTGCCGGCACCGGACTTCGGCACGGCCGGCGGACGCGCACCACGCTCACCCCAAGAGGAGGTGCTCTGCGAGCTGTTCGCCGACATCCTCGGCCTGCCCCGGGTCGGTATCGACGAGAGCTTCTTCGCGCTGGGCGGTCATTCGCTGCTGGCCACTCGGCTGATCAGCCGCATTCGCACGGTACTCGGCGTGGAGTTGCCGATAGCGGTGCTCTTCGAGGCGCCGACCGTTGCGGGTTTGGCCGAGCGGTTGCGTACGGCGGATGCGGGTCTGCGTCCGGCGTTGGTACGGGCGGTGCGGCCGGAGGTGCTGCCGTTGTCCTTCGCGCAGCGGCGGTTGTGGTTCCTGCATCGGCTCGAAGGGCCGAGTGCGACGTACAACATCCCGCTGGCGCTCCGGCTTTCGGGGACAGTGGATGTGGCCGCGCTGCGGGCGGCGCTGGGAGATCTGGTGGCCCGGCACGAAAGCCTGCGCACCGTCTTCCCGAGGAGGGCGCGCGCCGCGCAGCAGGTCGTCTTGGAGCCTGATGCCCACTGGGATCTGCTGTCCGTGTCGGACAGCGGCCCGGAGGAGATCGACGGCATGCTGCGGACCGCCGCCGGCCATGCCTTTGATCTGGCCACCGAGCTGCCGTTGCGTGCCACGCTTTTCGTGGTGGGGCGCGATGAGTTCGTGTTGTTGCTGCTGTTGCACCACATCGCGG
>NZ_JARAXF010000086.1:0-4058 GCF_033793745.1 Streptomyces sp. ME19-01-6
CGTGGTGCGGGCGCTGGCGGAGTTGTATGTGGCCGGTGTACAGGTGGAGTGGGGTGGTCTGCTCAGCCCGCGGCCCTTCCTGGACCTGCCGACGTACCCTTTCCAACACCAGCACTACTGGCTCGACAACGTGCCCACCACATCCGACGTGGCATCAGCCGGCCTGCACTCAGCCGAGCACCCGATGCTGGGTGCGGTTACCGCGCTGGCCGACTCCGACGGCTACCTTTTCAGCGGACGGCTCTCGCTCACCACACACCCCTGGCTGGCCGACCATATGGTGCGGGGCGCCGTGCTGCTGCCCGGCACCGCTTTCATCGAACTTGCCTTGCACGTGGGCAACCAGGTCGGCTGCGAACTGGTTCGCGACCTGACCATCTCGACGCCCTTGATCGTGCCGGAACATGGCGCGGTCACACTTCAAGTCGCTGTCGGTTCACCGGACGAGACCGGAGACCGCTCCCTGACAGTCCACGCACGGCTCGCGGAAGCGGCAGTCGGCGCCCCCTGGACCATGCATGCCACAGGCATGCTCGGCATGGGTGGCGAACCAGCGCCCACCGACGGCCTGGCGGTGTGGCCACCGGCAGGCGCAAAGAAAGTCGAGAGCTCCGACCTGTATGTGGTCCTGGCGGAGCTGGGCCTCGTGTACGGCCCCGCCTTCCAAGGAGTACGACAGGCATGGACACGGGGCGACGAGGTGTACGCCGATGTGGTCCTGCCCCCACCAGGCGGCGACGCCGCCCAGTTCGGCATCCACCCGGCAGTACTGGACGCGGCACTGCACGGAGTGGTCCTGGGCACGGACACCGATCGTGCGCTGGTTCCCTTCGCCTGGCGGGGAGTGAAGCTGCACGCGGCCGGTGCCCCAGCGGTCCGAGCGCGGCTTCGGCGCACGGGACCGGACACCCTGAGCCTCAGCCTGGCGGACCACGCTGGCGCGCCTGTGATGGTCGTGGAAGCGCTCACCCTCCGGCCGGCAACGGACCAGGCAGACTCGACAGTGGTCGATGACTCGGCTGGTGAGCTCTTCCAGTTGGACTGGGTCGCTCTGCCGAAGTCGGAGGCGAAGTCCACTTCATGGGCGGTACTCGGTTCACGGACGGCCGCGGAGGCACTGGGAGGCCGCAACTATCCCGACCTGACGGCACTTGCGGAGGCCGTCGCCGACGGCGCACCGCCCCCGGAGGCGGTCCTCCTGGACTGCGCACCGCTGTTCGAATGCAAAACCGACCTGGCACATGCCGTGTGGCAACAACTCCGAGTGATGCAAAGGTGGTTGTCGGACCCCCTGTTCGACGGCTCCCGTCTGGTACTGCTGACTCAGGGCGCGGTGACAGGACAGCGAAGCGGCAAGGTCACAAACCCTGGTCAGGCATCCCTCTGGGGTATGGCCCGGACAGCCCAGACCGAGGAATCCGGCCGGATCGTCGTGGTCGACACCGACGGCCATGACGAATCGCTCAAGGCGCTCCCGGCGATCCTGACCTTCGACGAGCCTCAAGTGGCCCTGCGCGGCGGCACGCCGTACGCACCCCGCCTGGTGCGAGCGAACGCACCGGGAGGCAACCTGGTCCCTCCAGCCGTGCCGGCCTGGACGCTGGACGTCGTCGAGAAGGGCACTCTGGACGGGCTCTCACTGATCGCCAACCCTGCCATGACCGAGCCGCTGCTGCCCGACCAGGTGCGCATCGCGGTACGAGCCGCAGGAGTGAACTTCCGGGACGTACTGATCGCGTTGGGCACCTATCCCGGCGACGCGCACCCAGGTGGTGAAGGGGCCGGTGTCGTGTTGGAAGTCGGTCCTGGAGTCGACACGCTGGCACCGGGCGACCGCGTGCTGGGCATGTTCGGAGGCGCGTTCGGCCCGCTCGCCGTGGCTGATCACCGTACCTTGGCACCGATCCCGGAGAGCTGGTCGTTCGTGGAAGCTGCCGCGACACCAGTGGCGTACCTGACGGCCTACTACGCGTTGGTGGACCTGGCGGCGCTGAGTCCCGGCGAATCGCTGCTGGTGCACGCCGCCGCCGGCGGAGTGGGCACGGCCGCCGTACAGCTGGCGGCGTACCTCGGAGCCGAGGTGTTCGGCACCGCGAGCCCGCCCAAGCACACGGTGCTGCGCGCGATGGGGCTGGACGACGACCACATCGCGTCGTCGCGGACCCTGGACTTCGAGTCGCAGTTCCGCACCGTGACAGATGGCCACGGTGTGGACGTCGTGTTGAACTCGCTGACGGGGGAGTTCCTCGAGGCATCGCTGCGGCTGATGCCCGAGGGCGCACGTTTCCTGGAGATGGGCAAGGCCGACCTGCGGGATCCGGACGATGTGCCGGGATACCGTGCCTTCGATCTGATCGAGGCCGGGCCGGAGCGGATCGGAGAGATGCTGCGTGAGCTGCTGGCCCTGTTCGACCGAGGGGTGCTGACGCTGCCGGACATCACCACGTGGGACGTGCGCCGTGCGCCGGAAGCGTTCAGGGCACTGAGCCAGGCGCGGTTGGTCGGCAAGGCGGTGCTGGTCCTCCCGCCGGCGCCGGACCCCGAGCAGACCGTACTGATCACAGGGGGTACGGGAGCCCTGGGCAGGCACGTGGCGAAGCACCTTGTGACCACGCACGGGGCCAGGAAGCTGGTACTGGCCAGCCGGAGCGGGCGCGAGGCACCCGGCTGCGCGCAACTGGCCGCTGAGCTGGCCGGCGCAGGGGCAGTTGTTCGCATCGTCGCCTGCGACGTGGGCGAGAAGGATGAACTCGCCAAGTTGCTTCAGGAGATACCGGACCTGACAGGGGTGGTCCACACCGCCGGGGTCCTCGATGACGGTGTGATCGGGGCACAGACCCGGTCCTCGCTGGCGAAGGTGCTGCGCCCCAAGGCGGACGCGGCCTGGCACCTGCACCAGCTCACCGAGGATCGGGACCTGGCGTTCTTCGTCACCTTCTCCTCCGCGGCGGGCGTCCTGGGCACCCCCGGACAGGCCAACTACGCCGCTGCTAACGCGTTCCTCGACGCACTGGCCGAGTACCGGCACACTGCCGGCCTGCCTGCCACCTCCCTGGCGTGGGGCCTGTGGGACCAGTCCAGCGGGATGGCGGGAACCCTGAACGAGCGAGATCTACGGCGGGTCAGAGCCGACGGCATACTGCCGCTGAGCCCGGCTGACGGCCTGCGTCTGATGGACGCGGCAAGGGCTGACGGACGCCCCTGCCTTCTCCCCATGCGGGTGAACGTTTCAGAGCTGCGCGCCCGGTATGCCGAAGACAAGGTGCCCGCCTTGCTCCGCACGATGGTACGTGGCCACCGCCGCACCGCTCTCGGCGTGCGGCAGGAAGGCTCCGCTGAAGCGTTCTCCGCCCGGCTGCGTGCCCTGCCCCCGGCTGAGCGGCTGCCGGCGGTGCTGGAGTCGATGCTCGCCGACGTTGCCGCGGTGCTCGGCTACGCCTCATCCGGCGAACTCATCCCGGACCAAGCTTTCAAGGACATGGGTTTTGATTCCCTCACCGGTGTCGAACTGCGCAACCGATTGCGCACGGGCACCGGCCTGTCATTGCCGGCCACGGCCATATTCGACTATCCGACGCCGGCTCTGCTGGCCCGGCGGATCGTCGAACAGCTTGTGTCCGCCGAAGCCGGGCCGATGGACCGTATCAGGGCCGGGCTGGACCAGATCGAAGCCGACGTCGCCGAGGTGGCCGGGAGCCCTCGGCAGCAGGCTGAGATCGCCAACCGGCTCCAGGCAACGCTGTGGAAGCTGGCCGGAGCCGAGAGCGAGGAATCCGGCCCTTCCGCCGAGGCGCAACTTGACACGGCCAACGCGGACGAGGTGCTGGACTTCATCGACCGTGAATTTGGAGAGCTGAACTAGTGGCGAATGAAGAACAGCTCGTTACATATCTCAAGCGCGTCACGGCCGATCTGCATCGCACCCGGCAGCGCCTCACCGATATGGAAGCCAAAGTCCGCGATCCGATTGCGATTGTGGGTATGGCCTGTCGTTTTCCGGGTGGTGTGGGGTCTCCAGAGGATTTATGGGATCTGGTTGTTGCAGGGCGGGAGGGTTT
>NZ_JARAXF010000087.1:0-3815 GCF_033793745.1 Streptomyces sp. ME19-01-6
GCGCTGCGGGGGCAGGCCCGGCGGCTGCGGGAGTTTGTCGCGGACCGCGAAGGGCTCACGGATGTCGCCCGCGCGCTGGTGACCGAGCGTGCGGTGTTCCAGCGCCGCGCCGTGATCGTGGCCGAGGACCGCGAACAGCTCGTACGCGGCCTGGACGCGCTGTCGGCCGGGGCGCCGGCCCCCCAGCTGGTGGAGAGCCTGACGGAGCGACGCGACACTGACGAAGCCATGATGGCGGTGCTGTTCACGGGCCAGGGGTCGCAGCGCGTCGGCATGGGGCGTGAGTTGTATGCGACGTTTCCCGTGTTCGCAGCCGCCTTCGATGCCGTATGCGCGGAGCTCACGACGGCGGGCGGCCCCGACGTACGGAAGCTGCTCTTCGCGGACGACGCGTCCGCACCCGAGCGGTGCGCGCGCACCGAGTTCGCGCAGCCCGCGCTGTTTGCGCTGGAGGTCGCGCTGTACCGGCTGGTGGAGACCTCGGGGGTCAGGCCCCGGTTTCTGCTCGGACACTCGGTGGGAGAGCTGGCGGCCGCACATGTGGCCGGCGTGCTGTCGCTGCCGGACGCGGCACGGCTGGTCGTCTCCCGGGGCAGGCTGATGCAGGCGCTTCCCGCGGGCGGGGCCATGGTGGCGGTGGAGATCTCGGAGCGGGAGGCACGGCAACTGCTGGCGGCGGCGGAAACCGGCTCTCCCGGGACGGCCAGGGTGGGCCTGGCGGCGGTCAACGGCCCCCGGTCGGTGGTGCTGTCAGGGGACGAGGACGCCGTGGGGGAGCTGGCCGGGCGGTGCGCGGAGCGCGGCCACCGCACGCGGCGGCTGAGGGTGAGCCACGCCTTCCACTCGCCCCGCATGGACGAGATGCTGGAGGAGTTCCGCCAGGAGGCGGAGCGCATGACGTACCACCCCGCGCGCATCCCGGTCGTGTCGAACGTGACCGGCGCTCCGCTGCCCGCCGAGGAGTTCGCCACGCCGGATTACTGGGTGCGGCACGCCCGGGCAGCGGTGCGTTTCGGCGACGGGGTGGCGTGGCTGCGGGACCAGGGTGTACGTGCCTTTCTGGAGCTCGGCCCGGATGGCACACTCTGTGGCCTGGTCCAGGACGCCTTCGCCGCCGAAGAGCCCGGAGCCGATACCGAGGACGCCGTCCTGGCCCCGGCCCTGCGGTCCGACCGCGGCGAGAACCAGACCCTGCTCGCCGCTCTCGCGCGGCTCTTCGTGTCCGGGGTGGAGGTGGACTGGTCCCGGGCGATGGGGTGGGCGGCCGGCGTGCGTGGCGGCGTGCAGCTGCCGACCTATGCCTTCGAACGGAAGCGTTACTGGCTGGAGTCGGCCGGGCCCGGCGGGTCCGGGGCGGGAGGTGGTGAGGGGCCGCTGTGGGAGGCGGTGGAGCGGGGCGATGTCCCGCGCGTGGGTGCGCTGCTGGGGGTGGACGAGGGGGCCTGCCTCGGGACGCTGGTGCCCGCGCTGGGGGCTTGGTGGCGAGGGTGCCGCGACCGTGGCGTGGTGGACGGGTGGCGCTATCGGGAGGTGTGGCGATCGGCCGGCGACGGTGGCCCGGGGGCGCCGACGGGACGTTGGCTGGTGGTCGCTGCCGATGGGGCGGACGGATCGCCCGTCGTGGCGGAGTTGGAGCGGTCCGGGGTCCGGGCGACCCTCCACGCGGCCGCCGAGGGGGGCGTGGAGCGTGAGGCGCTGGCGGAGTGGCTGCGGGCCGAGTCGGAGTCCGCGCCGGAGGTGGACGGTGTGGTGTTGCTGCTGGCGGGCGGCGGCCGGGGCGCGGGGGCGCTGCTCCTGGCGTGGTTCCAGGCCCTGGGCGAGCTCGAAGTGGCGGCTCGGCTGTGGTGTGTTACCCGCGGCGCCGTGTCGGTGGGCGGCGGGGATGAGGTGGTGTCGCCCGGACTGGGCCAGGTGTGGGGGCTGGGACGGGTGGCGGCCCTCGAGGCTCCCGAGGTGTGGGGCGGACTGGTCGACGTTCCGGAGCCGCTGGACGCGCGGGCGGCGCGGAGTCTGGTGCGGGTGGTGGCGGGGCCCGAGCGGGAGTGCGCGGTGCGGGCGTCCGGGGTGTTCGTTCGCCGATTGCAGCGGGCCCCGCTGGCCGGGGCAGAGCCGGGGCGTCAGTGGCGGCCCCACGGCACGGTGCTGATCACCGGCGGTACGGGCGGGCTGGGCGCGCACGTGGCTCGGTGGCTGGCCGGCCGCGGCCCCGTGCATCTGCTGCTGCTGAGTCGGCGCGGCGAGGCGGCCGAAGGCGCCGCGGGGCTCCGGGACGAGCTGACCGGGCTGGGGGCCCGGGTGACTGTGGCGGCGTGCGATGTGGCCGATCGCGCCGCGCTGGCGCGGATCCTGGCGGGGGTGCCGGAGGACGCCCCGCTGACGGCGGTGGTGCACGCGGCGGGCGCGCTGGACGACGCCGTCCTGGCGACGCTGACCCCGGAGCGGCTGGAGGCGGCGCGGCAGGCCAAGGCGGTCGGGGCGTGGCAGCTGCACGAGTTGACGCACGGCGCCGACCTGGCGGCCTTCGTTGTGTTCTCCTCGGCGGCGGCGACGTTCGGCTCGGCGGGGCAGGGCGGCTACGCCGCGGCGAACGCCGAAGTGGACGCGTTGATCCGGCATCGGCGCGGCCTCGGGCTGCCGGGCCTCTCGGTGGCGTGGGGGGCCTGGGCCGGCGGCGGAATGGCGGACGCCGCCTCGGACGCCGGGCGGTTGCGCCGCCACGGGATGGCGGCGATGGACCCCCGGCTGGCTTTGACGGCGCTCGGGCAGGCGCTGGAGCACGACGAGACCTGTCTGACCGTCGCGGACATCGACTGGCGGGCCTTCGTCGACAACGCCCCCGCCGCTGGACTCGATCCCCTGATCGGCGGCATCCCCGAAGCCCGGGAGGCTTGGGAGGCCGCGGGCCGCGGCGACGCCGAGGCCGCCGGAACGCTCCGGGCTCGGCTGGCCGGGCTGACGGCGGACGAGCAGCGGCGCGCGGTGGTCGAGCTGGTCCGTACGCACGCGGCCACCGTGCTCGGCCACCTCGGCCCGGCGGCCGTGCCGCCGGAGCGCGCCTTCCGCGAGCTGGGTTTCGACTCGCTGACCGCCGTGGAGCTGCGCAACCGGATCAACGCCGCCACCGGCCTGAGGCTGCCCGCCACCGCGGTGTTCGATTACCCCCACCCGGCCGCGCTCGCTCGCCACGCGTGGGAGCAGCTGTTCGGCGTCGCCGGAACGGCCGATGCGCCGTCCTCCGCCGACCTGCGGCCCATCGCGACGGACGAGCCGATCGCCGTGGTGGGGATGGCGTGCCGCTTCCCCGGTGGCGTCCGCTCCGCGGAGGAGTTCTGGGAGCTGCTCGCCCAGGGCAGGGATGCGATCGCGGGATTCCCGATGGACCGGGGCTGGGACGTGGCGGCGCGGTACGACCTCGATCCGGAGCGCCCCGGCACCTCGTACGCGCGGGCGGGTGGTTTCCTCTACGACGCGGCGGCCTTCGACGCGGGGTTCTTCGGGATCAGCCCGCGCGAGGCGCTGGCGATGGACCCGCAGCAGCGGCTGCTGTTGGAGACCGCCTGGGAGACCTTCGAAAAGGCCGGCCTCGACCCCGCCGACCTGCGGGGCAGCCGCACCGGCGCCTTCGTGGGCATGGCCCAGCAGGACTACGCGGACCTGTTGCGGCACTCCGGCGAGGACCTTGAGGGCTATGCGATGACCGGCGTCTCGGGCAGCGCGCTGTCGGGTCGGTTGGCGTACACCTTTGGTTTTGAGGGTCCTGCGGTGACGGTGGACACGGCGTGTTCGTCGTCGTTGGTGGCGTTGCATCTGGCGTG
>NZ_JARAXF010000088.1:0-3665 GCF_033793745.1 Streptomyces sp. ME19-01-6
CCTGGCACCACCACCACACACCCACCCACCACCCCAACCTCCCCACCTACCCCTTCCAACACCACCACTACTGGCTCAACACCACCACCCCCAACACCACAGACGCATGGCACTACCACGAGGTCTGGCAGCCGCTCAGCCTGGCTGGCGCCGAGCCGACGCCGCCCGGCGATTGGCTGGTCGTCATTCCCGCCCGGCAGGCCGGGCTTCCTCACGTCGACGCCATCCTCAGCGGGCTGCGGGAACACGGCGGCATCCGCACGGCCGAGCTCGTACTCGACACGGCCGACATCGATCCGCTGATTCTTGGTCAGCACCTGGCCGACGCGATCGAGCAGCCGGATGAACTGACCATCAGCAGCGTGCTCTCGCTACTCGCGCTGGACGAGGAGCCCCACCCCGAACACCCCCACCTACCCACCGGCACCGCACTCACCCTCACCCTTATCCAAACCCTCACCACCCACCCCACCATCACAGCACCCCTGTGGTGCCTCACCCAAACCGCCACCACCACCCACCCAACCGACCCCCTCAACCACCCCACCCAAGCCCACATCTGGGGACTCGGACGCACCACCGCCCTCGAACACCCCACCCACTGGGGCGGACTCATCGACCTCCCCACCACCCTCACCCCACAACACCTCCACCACCTCACCACCGCCCTCACCACCCAACACGCCGACGATCAGCTGGCCATCCGCGACACGGGACTGCAGACCCGACGCCTGACCCGGACCACCGCCACACCCAGCAACCCTCAGCCCTGGAAGCCCCACGGCACCATCCTCATCACCGGCGGCACCGGAGCCATCGGCAGCCACATCGCCACCTGGATCGCCACCCACCACCCCCACTGCCACCTCCTCCTCACCAACCGACAAGGACCCAACACACCCCACACCACCCAACTCCACCACCACCTCACCCAACTCGGCGCCACCACCACCATCACCACCTGCGACACCACCAACCCCCACCAACTCACCAACCTCCTCAACACCATCCCCCCAACCCACCCCCTCACCACCATCATCCACACCGCGGGAATCAACCTGAAATCGCCCATCGCCGATCTCAGTGCGGCGGATCTCGCCGAGACGGCCGGGGCGAAGGCGACCGGAGCGGCGCTTCTGCACGAGCTACTGCGCGAGCACGACACGATCGAACGTTTTGTCCTCTTCTCCTCCGTTGCCGGCATCTGGGGCAGCGCGAGCCAGGCCGGGTACGCCGCCGCCAACGCCTACCTCGACGCTCTGGCCCAGCATCGCCGCGCCCAAGGGCTCCCCGCCACCTGCATCGCCTGGGGGCCCTGGGACGGCGCGGGAATGGCGGCACACGGAGACACACGCGCTCATTTGCGCCGTCGCGGCCTCCGGGCCATGTCCCCTGATCTCGCCCTCACCGCGCTCGATCACATCCTCGGCCAGGCCCCGGACACCACCGCTGTCGTCGCGGATGTCGACTGGGAGGACTTCGCCACCACCTTCACCGCCCGGCGGCCGGCACCGCTCATCGGCGACATCCCCGAGGTCCGGCAGGCACGTGGCGGCGATGCCGCTCCGCCCTCCGCCGACTCTCTTCGCGAGCAACTGGCGCAGCGTTCGCGCAAAGAACAGCAGCAGGCCCTTCTCGCTGTCGTCCGCACACACGCGGCCGCCGTTCTCGGTCATTCCAGCCCCGAGTCCATCGACGTTCAGCAGGCCTTCAGCGCGCTGGGGTTCGACTCCCTCACCGCTGTCGAGTTCCGAAACCGCGTTGCGGCCGCCACCGGACTGGCGCTCCCCACCACCCTTGTCTTCGACCATCCGAGCCTCACGGAGTGCGCCACGCATCTGCGTGCGGCGCTGCTGGGCGGGAGCGACGACGACCTGCGCAAGGCCGTGTCAGGCATGCCGACCGAGCGCACCGAAGCCGCACCGCTGAATGAACCCGTCGCGATCATCGGGATGGCCTGCCGCTATCCGGGCGGGGTGCGGTCGGCTGAGGACCTATGGCGGTTGGTCGCCTCGGGCACTGACGCCATCGCCGAGTTCCCGACGGACCGCGGCTGGGACATCGAGGGCATCTATCACCCGGACCCCGACCACCAAGGCACCTCATGCACCCGGCATGGCGGGTTCCTCTACGACGCCGGTGAGTTCGACGCGGCGTTCTTCGGTATCAGCCCGCGTGAGGCCCTCGCCATGGACCCGCAGCAACGGCTGTTGCTGGAAACCTCGTGGGAAGCTTTCGAACACGCGGGCATCGCCCCGGAGACCCTGCGCGGCAGCCAGGCCGGAGTCTTCGTCGGAATCAATGTGCAGGACTACGCGGCCCATGTGCGGCAGGTGCCACAGGCCGCGGCCGGCTATGCGCTGACCGGAAGTTCGGGGAGCGTCGCCTCCGGCCGTATCGCCTACGCCTTCGGACTTGAGGGGCCGACGGTGTCGGTGGACACGGCCTGCTCGTCCTCCTTGGTCGCGCTGCACATGGCTGGTCAGGCGCTGCGCACGGCGGAGTGCTCGCTCGCCCTCGTCGGCGGCGTGATGGTGATGTCCACCCCGGCGACCTTCATCGAGTTCTCCCGCCAGCGGGGCCTGTCCCCCGACGGGCGGTGCAAGGCGTTCTCGGCCACTGCCGACGGTACGGGCTGGGCGGAAGGCGTCGGCATGCTCCTCGTGGAGCGGCTGTCCGATGCCCGACGCAACGGCCACCGCGTGCTGGCCGTGGTGCGCGGCAGTGCGATCAATCAGGACGGTGCCAGCAACGGCCTCACCGCCCCCAACGGCCCCGCACAACAGCGCGTCATCCGCCAGGCCCTGGCGGGCGCGGGGCTCTCGCCTTCCGATGTCGACGCGGTGGAGGGGCACGGCACCGGTACCGTTCTCGGCGACCCCGTCGAAGCCCAGGCGCTGCTGGCCACGTACGGGCAAGACCGGGCCGAGAACCATCCCCTGTGGCTGGGGTCGGTGAAATCCAACATCGGGCACGCCCAGGCGGCGGCCGGTGTCGGCGGGGTGATCAAGATGGTGATGGCGCTCCAGCACGAGACACTGCCCCGTACGTTGCATGCCGAGGAGCCGTCGCCACATGTGGACTGGTCGGCCGGGGCGGTTCGGCTACTGACCGACGCCGTGCCGTGGCTGCGGAGCGGGAAGCCACGGCGTGCCGGTGTCTCCTCCTTCGGCGTCAGTGGCACCAACGCCCACGTCATTCTGGAAGAGGCGCCCGCCGAAGAGCCCGACCGTACGCAGGTGGCGGGGCCGATTTCCACGCCCGCCGTGGAGACGTCCGCTGTCCCCTTGCCCTGGCTGCTGTCCGCGAAGTCGGCCGACGCCCTGCGGGCCCAAGCGCGCCAACTGCGGGAGTTCGTGTCCGCGGATCCCGAGGCCCGTTCCGGCCCGGTGCTCGCCGACATCGGATACTCGCTGGCCGAGCACCGGTCGGCCTTCGAACATCGCGCAGTGGTCATCGGCTCCGACCGAGCGGAGTTCCTGCGTGGCCTGGACGCGCTGGCCTCCGGCCAACCGGATGTCGCAGTGCGGGAAGGGGTGGCGGCACCTGGTGGGACGAGCGGCGGCGTGGTGTTTGTGTTTCCGGGTCAGGGTGGTCAGTGGGCGGGGATGGGACTGCGGCTGCTGACCACCTCACCCGTCTTCGCCCAATCGATGAACGCCTGC
>NZ_JARAXF010000089.1:0-3585 GCF_033793745.1 Streptomyces sp. ME19-01-6
AGCCAGTAGTGGTGGTGTTGGAAGGGGTAGGTGGGGAGGTTGGGGTGGTGGGTGGGTGTGTGGTGGTGGTGCCAGGTGGTGGGGTGGCCGTGGGTGTGGAGGTGGGCGAGGGCGGTGTGGGTGGTGTGGGTTTCGGGTTGGTGGGGGTGGAGGAGTGGGATGGCTAGGGGGGTGTGGTGGGGGTGGTTGTGGTGGGTGAGGGTGGTGAGGGTGGTGTCGGGGCCGAGTTCGAGGTAGGTGGTGACGCCG
Source organism: Streptomyces sp. ME19-01-6 (assembly GCF_033793745.1). NCBI lineage: Bacteria > Bacillati > Actinomycetota > Actinomycetes > Kitasatosporales > Streptomycetaceae > Streptomyces > Streptomyces sp. ME19-01-6. The sequence continues at coordinate 250 of NZ_JARAXF010000089.1, forward strand.
TGGGTGTGGAGTTGGCTGGTGGTGTGGGTGTAGTGGACGGTGTCGCGGGCTTGACGCACCCAATGGTCAGGGGTGGTGGGGTCTTGTGGGGTGGGGTTGGTGGTGATGAGGGGGGTGTGGGGTTGGTGGTAGGTGAGGGCTTGGGTGGTGTGGCTCAGTTCGGTGAGGAGCGGGTCGATGTGAGGTGAGTGGAAAGCGCCGCTGACGTTGAGCGGGGTGACCTTGCGCCCCATGGCACGGAAGATTCCGGCGATAGCGTCTACCTCGTCGTGATCACCGCTGATGACCACGGACCCCGGAGCGTTCACTGCCGCCAGCGACACCTGTGCCTCACGCCCTGTCAGGTGTTCGCGGAGTTCGTCCGGGTCGGCTTGGAGGGTGGTCATGGCGCCGGTGGCGGGGAGGGTGTGCATGAGGCGGGCGCGGGTGGTGACCAGGCGGGCCGCGTCGGGGAGGGTGAGGATCCCGGCTAGGTGGGCTGCGGTGATCTCACCGAGCGAATGTCCGGCATAGAAGTGGGGCTTCAGCCCATATTGTTCGGTGACCAGGCGGTGCAGGGCGACCTGGAGGGCGAACAGGGCGGGCTGGGCGTAGCGCGTCTGATCCAGCAACTGCGCCGTGTCGGTATCTGCCTCGGCGAACATGACATCCCGCACAGGCCGGTCCAGGTGCGGGTCCAGGTAGGCGCAGGCTTCGTCGAGGGCTTGGGCGAAGCGGGGGAAGGTGTGGTAAAGCTCGTGTCCCATGCGGGGGCGCTGGGTGCCCTGCCCGGAACACACGAACGCCAGCTTCCCCACCCCCGCAGCCACGCCTCGGACAAGCCCCGCGTGGTCCTCGCCCTCCGCCAGGGCTTGAAGCCCTTGGAGGAAGTCCTCGCGTTCCGGGCCCAGGAGTACGGCACGGTGGTCAAAGGCCGTGCGGCCGGTGGCCAGCGCATACCCGACATCGGCCAGCCCCGCCTCAGGGCGGGCTGCCAGGTATGCACGCAGTTGTGCTGCCTGTGCTCGTAGTGCCTGTGCGGACTTGGCCGACACCATCCACGGAAACGACCCGCACGAGGCATCCGCCGGAACACGGTGTTCCTCCGGCGGTCCCTGTTCGAGGATGATGTGGGCGTTGGTGCCGCTGACCCCGAACGAGGACACCCCCGCACGCCGCGCACGACCCGTCTCCGGCCAGGGCACGGCCTCGGACAGCAGCCGCACCCCGCCCGAGGACCAGTCCACATGCTCCGACGGCTCCTCGACATGCAACGTCCGCGGCAACACCCCATACCGCATGGCCATCACCATCTTGATGACCCCCGCAACCCCCGCCGCGGCCTGCGCATGCCCAATATTCGACTTCACCGACCCCAACCACACCGGCACACCCCCCGGGCGCTGCTGACCATACGTCGCCAGCAACGCCTGCGCCTCGATCGGATCACCCAGCCGCGTCCCCGTCCCATGCCCCTCCACCGCGTCAACCTCCGGAGCCGCCAGCCCTGCGGCGGCAAGCGCCTGCCGGATCACCCGCTGCTGCGCCGGACCACTCGGCGCCGTCAACCCATTCGACGCACCGTCCTGATTCACCGCACTCCCCCGCACCACCGCCCACACCCGATGCCCCAACCGCCGCGCATCCGACAACCGCTCCACCAACAACACCCCCACACCCTCGCCCCAGCCGGTTCCGTTGGCGGTAGAGGAGAAGGCGCGGCACCGGCCGTCTGTTGACAGACCCCGCTGTCGCGCGAACTCGACAAACGTGGTGGGGGTGGACATGACGGTGACCCCGCCGGCCAGGGCCATGGAGCACTCCCCGGCCCGCAGTGCCTGGCAGGCCAGGTGCAGGGTGACCAGGGACGACGAACACGCCGTGTCCACCGTGACCGCGGGCCCCTCCAAGCCCAACGTGTAAGCGATTCGGCCCGAGGCGATGCTGCTCGAGCTGCCGGTGAGGACGTAGCCCTCAACGGACTCCGGCGAACGCTCCAGGTGGATCGCGTAGTCCTGGGCGTTGATGCCGGTGAAGACACCGACAGGACTGCCTTGCAGCGACCGTGGATCGATGTGCGCCTGCTCCAGAGCCTCCCAGCTGGTCTCAAGCAAGAGCCGCTGCTGGGGGTCCATGGCCAGCGCCTCGCGGGGACTGATGTCGAAGAAGGCGGGGTCGAATTCGGCCGCGTCGTACAGGAAGCCGCCCTGCTGCGTGTAGCAGGTGCCCTTGTGTTCGGGGTCGGGGTGGAAGATTCCCTCAAGATCCCAGCCACGGTTCGTCGGGAAGTTCGCGATCGCGTCCCGTTCCATGAGGATGAGATCCCAAAACTCCTCGGGCGTACTCACGCCTCCCGGGAACCGGCATGCCATACCGATGATCGCGATGGCGTCGTCGGCCTTGGCGGGGGGCTCGTATGCCACTGCGCTCGCTGGGCCGGATCCCTCACCCACCAATTGGGCTTGCACATATTGGGTGAGCTTCGTCGGCGTCGGGTGATCGAAGATGAGGCTGGTGGGGAGGCGCAGTCCGATGAGGGCGGTCAGCCGGTTGCGGGTCTCGACGGCGGCGAGGGAATCGAGCCCCAGCTCCTTGAAGGGGCGGTCGGGGGACACTGCGTCGATGCCGCCGTGTCCGAGTACCGCAGCCACCTGCGTCCGTACGAGTTGGAGGAGCACCTCCTGCTGCTCGCCCGGGTTCCGCTCGGCCAGCTGCCGATGCAAGGCCGCACCGGAGTCCCGATCCATGGCCTGCCCGGTACGTTGCGTCCGGGCTTCGGGAATGTCCTGGATGAGCGGAACAGATTCGCCGCTGTGGCTCAGGTTGACGGCGAAGGCGCTCCAATCGATGTCAGCGATGATGTGATGGGCTTGCCCCGGGGTGGCGATGGCCTGCGAAAGCGCGGTGAGCGCCGGTTCGGTGGGCATGGGGAGCAGACCTCGCCGTGCCAGGTGCCCGGTGATGTCGGCGTTGGCCAGGCCGCCCTGCTCCCAGAGTCCCCAGGTGATGCAGGTGGCGGGGAGTCCCTGGGCGCGGCGGTGTTGGGCGAGAGCGTCGAGGTAGGCGTTGGCGGCGGCGTAGTTGGCCTGACCCGCGCTGCCGAAGGTGGCCGCCGTGGAGGAGACCAGAACAAAGGCATCAAGGTCCAGATGCCGGGTGAGGTTGTGCAGGTGATGCGCGGCGTGTGCCTTGGGGCCCAGGACGGTCGACAGGTGATCGCGAGTGTGCGTGGCCAGCGTGGCGTCGTCAAGGACACCTGCGGTGTGGATGATGGTGGTGAGGGGGTGGGTTGGGGGGATGGTGTTGAGGAGGTTGGTGAGTTGGTGGGGGTTGGTGGTGTCGCAGGTGGTGATGGTG
>NZ_JARAXF010000009.1:0-314232 GCF_033793745.1 Streptomyces sp. ME19-01-6
TTCGCGACCGTACGGGGTATCAACATATCTGGCGTTGACTTTTAGCACGCTGTTGAGTTCTCAAGGAACGGACGCTTCCTTTGAAACCGTTTCACCGGTCTCTCCGGGCGCTTCCCTTCGGTGTTTCCAACCTTACCAGATCCGTTTTCCGGTCCGTTCCCGGTCCGAATTCCGTTTCCGGCCCCCTGTTGGAGCGGGGTTTTTCGCGCCTTCCGGCGTGGTCACTACGTTAGCGGATTTCCCCCGAGGCTCATAATCGAGCTTCCCGACCGAATTCCGGGCACGCCGAAATCCATCCCGATGAGGGGCCGTGCAGTAGTGGTTTGCCGCCGGTGCGGCGTAAGTGGCTGCCGAAGAACCGCTACGGCTCTGTGACAACCCGAAGAACTGTACACGACACTCCGAAGGCCATCAACTGCGTGGTCTTGCGCACCCGCAGGGCGTACGGTTCGGACCCATGACGAACCATGCGCTGCGCACTCACCAGTGGTGGCCCGCCTGACCGGCGGCCCACCTTCGCGCATCGCATCCACACGGCCGCCGCCCCGGCGGCCGTTCGTGCGTCTCCCTCCCGCACAAGCCGGTCCGGCCGGTCCGCGGTGGTCCCGACTACGGCGGGAGACGGCACAGACATGCCACAGCCACACGCACGAACGCGGATCTTCAGCGGGGTCAAGCCCACGGGCCATCTGACGCTCGGGAACTACCTCGGAGCCGTACGGCGATGGGTCCAGGAGGACCAGCACCGCGCCGACGCGCTCTTCTGCGTCGTCGATCTGCATGCCCTCACCGTGGAGCACGACCCGGCACGGGTGCGCAGACTCAGTCGGCAGGCGGCCACGCTGCTGCTGGCCTCCGGGCTCGACCCGGATCGCTGCACGGTGTTCGTGCAGAGCCATGTGGACGAGCACGCACGCCTGTCGTACCTGATGGAGTGCACGGCCGCGGACGGCGAGATGCGGCGGATGATCCAGTACAAGGAGAAGGTGGCGCGGGAGCAGGCGCGCGGGCGTAGCGTGCGGCTGTCGTTGCTCACCTATCCGGCGCTGATGGCCGCGGACATCCTCGCGTACGGCACGGACGAGGTGCCGGTCGGCGACGACCAGGCGCAGCATGTGGAGCTGGCCCGGACGCTGGCCCAGCGGTTCAACCAGCGGTACGGGCCGGTCTTCACGGTGCCCCGGATGACGCGTCCGGCGGTCGCCGCCCGCGTCATGGACCTGCAGGACCCGACCTCGAAGATGGGCAAGTCGCACGCCGAGGGGCGGGCATCGTCTATCTCCTCGACGAGGAGGACGCGGTCCGCAGGAAGGTGATGCGGGCGGTGACGGACAGCGGGAGCGAGGTCGCGTACGACCGGGAGGCGCAGCCCGGGGTGGCCAATCTGCTGGAGATGCTCGCTGCCTGCAGCACCGACGGCGGAACGCCGGAGGAACTGGCCGGTGAGTACTCCTCGTACGGGGCGCTGAAGAAGGACACGGCCGAGGCGGTGGTGGAGCTGTTGCGGCCGATCCGGGCCCGCCACGCGGAGCTGTGCGCCGACCCGTCGTATGTGGACGGGGTGCTGCGGGCGGGGGCCGAGCGGGCACGGGGGCTGGCGAGACCGTGGGTGGACGCCGCGTACGAGGCGGTGGGGCTGCTGCCGCCCAGCTGAGCACTGAGCCCGGCTCGCCGTCAGGCCCCCGTCAGCCGTTCCCGGAGGCGAGCTCGCGGCTGCGGTCGCGGGCCGCTTCCAGTGCGGCGATCAGCGCGGCGCGCACGCCGTGGCTCTCCAGCTCGCGGATGGCGCTGATGGTGGTGCCGGCCGGTGAGGTCACCGCCTCACGCAGCTTGACCGGGTGCTCTCCGCTGTCGCGGAGCATCACGGCCGCGCCGATCGCCGCCTGGACGATCAGGTCGTGGGCCTTGTCGCGGGGCAGGCCCAGCAGGATGCCCGCGTCGGTCATCGCCTCGACGAGGAAGTAGAAGTACGCGGGGCCGGAGCCGGAGAGTGCGGTCGCGGCGTCCTGCTGGGTCTCGGGGACGCGCAGGGTCTTGCCGACGCCGCCGAAGATCGTCTCCGCGTGTGCCAGGTGCTCTTCGGTGGCGTGGCTGCCGGCCGAGATGACCGACATGGCCTCGTCGACCAGGGCGGGGGTGTTGGTCATGACCCGGACGACCGGGGTGCCGGCGGCCAGGCGTGCCTCGAAGAAGGTGGTCGGGATGCCCGCCGCGCCGGAGATCACCAGCCGGTCGTCGGGGACGTGCGGGGCGAGCTCGTCGAGCAGGGCGCCCATGTCCTGGGGCTTGACGGTGAGGATGAGGGTGTCGGCGATCTTGGCGGCCTCGGCGTTGGAGACGGCCTCGACGCCGTAGCGGGTCCGGAGCTCTTCGGCGCGCTCCGGGCGGCGGGCCGTGACCAGCAGGTCGGACGGGGCCCAGCCACTGCGGATCATTCCGCTGAGAAGGGCTTCGCCGATCTTTCCCGTGCCGAGCACGGCGACCTTCTCCGTGGCCTTCTCCGGGACCTTCTCCGTGACCTTCTCCGTCATGGTGCGGCTCACCTCGCGAATTGCTGTGTTGCTGTGCTGCTGCGCAGGGCTCTGGGTTGCTGCTCTGGGTTGTGTGCTGTGTCGCTGTGCTGTGTCGCTGTGGAGAGCTGTGGTGCAGAGCCGTGGGAAGCGGTTGGACGTACGGAGCCATCCTCGCACCGGGGACGGGGTAGGTGTGTGAAGCGTCCAGGTGGCGGTACGGGGGGCCCGGCGCATCGAGGGGGCGCGTCCGCGCGGGCGTCCGCCGGGGCAATCGGAGCTGCTCGCTCCCGTTAGATGACTCCGCGTTCACAGTTCGGTTACATAGCGACTTGCAAATGGTCACGACCCTTTGGACATAATGGAGTTCGGTGTCCAAGTCGTGACCAGAGGGGGGGCGATGGTGAGGTCCATCGGGCATGCCAGCCGTGTGCTGTTCGCCGCAGTGTCCGTGCTGCTCGCCCTCTTCATCGCCGCCGACTGCGCGTCTGTGCAGGTCACCCACCCCCAGACGGTGGCCACCGCATCCGTGGCCGAGTCCCGCCCGGCCGTGAAGGTCACCGCGTCCTCGCATGACGACGCCGGGGCCGATGACTGCCAGGGGCTCCGCGGCGCACGGGCACCCCTCACCGCGCCCACCCCCACCGGCAAACCCGGATGTGTGTGCGGTTGCGACGCCGGGCGGCTGGAGCCGCGTACCACGGCCGTCGCGCCTCTCACGGGACGGCAGGCCGTCCCCGTGTCGAGATCCGGCGAGCTGCCGGTCTCCCTCCAGATCTTCCGCTGCTGAGAGGCATTCCGCCCAGCCATGGCGGTCAACGACCGCCGTGGCGGTCGACCACGCTCTCTCTCGGCTCATCAGCAGCGCGACAGCAGCTCATCAGCCAGCGAACTCATCAGCTAGTGACCGATTCCATCGATCCCGACTGACGCAGCGCTACGTCGCGCCCGCACCTGCCCTTGTGCCGGTGCCGGGGCGCACTGGAGGCAACCCTCATGCCATTTCACAAGACTCTCCTCAACCGATTCCGCGGGGCGGGCGGCACCGACGGCTCTTCCGCCGGTGCCGGCACCTTCCGCGCCGACTTCACCGCATCTCTCGTCGTTTTCCTCGTCGCCGTGCCCTTGTGCGTGGGCGTGGCGGTCGCCTCGGGGGTCCCGGCCGAGCTCGGCCTGATCACCGGCATCATCGGCGGCCTGGTCACCGGCTTTCTGCCGGGCAGCAGCCTGCAGGTCAGCGGGCCGGCGGCCGGTCTGACCGTGCTCGTGTACGAGGCGGTGGAGGAGTACGGCCTCGCGGCCCTCGGCGTCCTGGTCCTCATGTCCGGGCTGCTGCAGCTGACGATGGGCATGCTGCGCCTGGGGCGCTGGTTCCGCGCGATCTCCATCGCGGTCGTCCAGGGCATGCTCGCGGGCATCGGCCTCGTACTGATCGCCGGGCAGCTCTACGCGCTCGCCGACGCCAAGGCACCGAGCAGCGGCCTGGGCAAGCTGGGCGGGCTGCCCGGTCTGGTCGCCGATGTGGCCGGGTCGGACACCGCGCTGAAGGCGGTGGCCGTGGGCGTGGGAACGATCGCGGTGCTGGTGCTGTGGCCGCGCTGGAAGCGGGGGGCGCGGGTGCTGCCCGCTCCGCTGGCGGCGGTCGCCCTGGCCACGCTGGCCACGGTGGGAATGGACCTGCCCGTCGCCCGGGTCGAGGTGCAGGGCCTGTTGGATGCCGTGCAGCCGCCCGGCGGCAGTGAGTTCGCGCAGCTCGCGGAGATCGGCGTGCTCGGGACCGTGCTCGCCTTCACGCTGATCGCCTCGGCCGAGAGCCTGTTCTCCGCGGCGGCCGTGGACCGGCTGCACGACGGCCCGCGGACCAACTACGACAAGGAGCTCATCGCACAGGGCACGGGCAACGCGGTGTGCGGCGCGCTGGGCGCCCTGCCGATGACCGCGGTGATCGTACGGAGCGCCGCCAATGTGCAGGCGGGCGCCAAGACGAAGGTCTCGCGGGTCCTGCACGGCGTGTGGCTGCTGGTCTTCGCGGTGCTGTTCCCGTCGGCGCTGGGCGTCATCCCGGTGGCGGCGCTGGCCGGCGTGCTGGTGCACGCGGGCTGGAAGCTGATCCCGACCAAGGACCTGGTCCCGCTGTGGCGTGCGCACCGTGGCGAGGCGGTGGTGCTGGTGGTGACCGCGAGCGCGATCGTGGTCACCAACATGTTCGAGGGCGTGATCATCGGTCTGCTGATGGCGGTCGCCAAGTCGGCCTGGGAGACCTCGCATGTGCATGTCGAGGTGACCGGGTTGAAGGACGCGCCTGAGGACCGCCCCGTACGCGTACGAGTGCTGGGCAACGCCACCTTCCTGCGGCTGCCCAAGCTGCTCGACGAGCTGGAGGCGCTGCCCCGCGAGCGCGAGGTCCGGATGGATCTGAGCGGGCTGCGGCATGTGGACCACGCGTGCGAGATGGCGCTGGCCACGTGGGCCGAGCGGCACAACGCGGTGGTCAGCCGGGACACCGACGCGAACTCCCACAAGACCGACGCCTCGGGCACGGCAGACGCGGACGGCACGGACGGCACGAAGGGCGTGGGCGGCGCGAAGGGCGCGGACGGCACGGACGGCACGGACAGCGCCGACGCCGCCGACGAGCGGGCTCTGGCGTAGTCGCGCGTCACTGCGCGAACGGGGGTACCAACGGGGGCGGTACCGACCAGGTACCAACGAGCTAGCAACGCAGTGCGGGTCCCTGGCGCCATGAACGCCGGGGGCCCGCACCGCGTGGTCCTCATGCCCCGGTCAGGTCACTCGATCGCGTGCGTCCGCTTCTCCAGTGCCTCGATGGAGAGCCGAGCGTGGGTCAGTTCGTCGAGGCTGCGTCGGTGCAGCTCCAGGTTGTCCTCCATCAGCTGCGCGTACTTCATCGCCAACTGCTTGTACTGCTCCTCGCGCGCGCTCAGCATCCGGGCACGCCACGTCACGGCGATCTGCCAGACGACCACGATCAGGAGCAGGAAGGTTCCACCTGCCCCGACCACTCCTGCGGCTTCGCCGTTCATTCGGCTGTCTCCTTGAGAAGTTCCCCCACCAACGGTCCACGGCGGCCCGCGGATGTTGTCCATCACGCTGGCAGCCGCCGAAGCGGACGTCAAAGCAAACCGACGCATTTCCGGGGCGGTTGGGGGAGCGTCAGGGACATCTCAGGGTTCCCCCGATGCCCTTCCGATGCCCTTCCGATGCCCTGTCGAGCCGATGCCCTGTCGAGGCCGTTCGTTGCCCGGGATCGGTCTGCCGCCCGTGCGACCCGCCGTCTAGGCTGAGGCAGCTTCACATGTACGTACACGCATGTGCCGACGGGCACTCGGGAGGGGTTGGGGTGCCGCTGAGCGCCGGTGATCCGAAGACCATGGGCGACTACCGGCTGCTGGACCGGCTCGGATCCGGCGGCATGGGTGTCGTCTATCTGGCGCGCTCGGCCTCGGGCCGACAGGTCGCGGTCAAGGTGGTGCACGCGCAGTTCGCCGAGGACGAGGAGTTCCGGACCCGCTTTCGACAGGAGGTCGCGGCGGCCCGGCGGGTGAGCGGGGCGTTCACCGCGCCCGTCGTGGACGCGGACCCGGACGCCGAGCGCCCCTGGATGGCGACCCTGTACGTGCCGGGGCCGACGCTCTCCGAGCGGCTGACCCAGCGCGGCCCGCTGACCGCGGCCGAGCTGCGGCAGCTGGCCCTGGGCCTGGCCGAGGCGCTGCACGACATCCACCGGGTGGGTGTGGTCCACCGCGACCTCAAGCCCGCCAATGTGCTGATGGCGGACGACGGTCCGCGCGTCATCGACTTCGGGATCTCCCGGGCGGCGGACAACCAGGCGCTGACGGTGACCGGGCGGGTCATGGGGACACCCCCCTTCATGTCGCCCGAGCAACTGAGCAGGCCCCGTGAGGTGACCGGGGCCTCGGACGTCTTCTCGCTCGGCGCGCTGCTGGTGTACGCGGCGACCGGCAAGGGGCCCTTCGACGGCGAGAGCCCGTATCTGACCGCGTACCAGGTGGTGCACGAGCCGCCCGCGCTGAGCGAGGTCGCGCAGCCGCTGCGCGACGTCGTCGAACGCTGCCTGGCCAAGGCCGCTGACGACCGGCCCCGGATCGCCGAGCTGGTGCGGCTGCTGGACGAACTGCCGGCCAAGGGCGCGGTTCACACGGCAAGGGGCAAGTCGGACAAGGCGGGCACGTCGGGCAACGGTGGCTCGGGCGACCGCGGGCCGGATGGCGGCCCGGGCGGTGGCTCGGGCGGTGGCTCGGCCAACGGCTCGGGCGGCGCCTCGGACAAGGGTAAGGGTAAAGGGAAGGGACGAGGCCGGGGCGGGGCCGGGAAGGCGGGGGCGGATCAGGGCACCTGGCCGACGTGGGGCGGGGTCCGGCGACGCCGCCCCGTCTTCGCCGCCATGGTCGCCGTCGCGGCGCTGGCCCTGGGCGGCGGAGCCTTCGCGCTGTACTCGCCCGGCGACGACGGGGGCGGCGGGGTCCGTACGAGCGGCCCGTCGACCGACACGCCCCGGGCGATCCCGCTCCCCCAGGGCTGGCGGCCGTGGCAGCTGTCGCTCACCCAGACCGCCGGGACCGCGGGCTCGGAGGACGAGTTGGTGGACTTCGGCGGCGAGGTCACCCCGCGCTGTGTACGGCAGGACGCGAAGCTCTACTGCGGCGGCACAGGTTTCCCCACGGTCCGTGTGGACGCGCTGACGGGGCGCGTCGACTGGAGTACCAAGGCGCTGGCCAAGAGCAGCACCTCGGGGACCGGTTCGGAACCGGTCGGGGCGCACGGCGGGTTGGTCCTCGTCCACGACGCCCCGTCGGACACGACCGTCCGGCTGCTCGCCCTGGACGCGGAGTCCGGCGACAGCAGGTGGGCACGGGAGATCAGTTCGAGCCTCGACACGGCGTTCTTCGACGACATGGTCATCGCCAGCGCCCCCGACGACCGGTCCCTCGTCGCCCGGAACACGGCGACCGGCGAGATCCGGTGGGCGTACCAGGTACCCAGGGGACAGCAGTGCTCGCCCATCGCGTACGGGAAGGTGCCGTACGGCCTGTGCTGGGACAGCGACGAGGAAGAAGTCCTGTGGTCCACCATCGTGCGGCTCGACAAGCGCGATGGCTCCGCCACCACGTTGGCCCGGCTGAAGGACACCGAGGACGGTCTGGGGCTCGACGGCGACGACCTGCTGATCCTCCCGATGGTGACCAACACCGACAGCGGTCCGTACCCCTACATCCTCCGGTTGAACACCCGCACCGGTGAGCAGCGGCGGGTTCCGCTCCCGAAGAACGCGCAGGGCATGGGGGCGTTGGTCGACGGCCGGCTCTTCTTCGTCCAGGAGAGCGGTCGGGTCACCGCGGTGAACGCGGACAGCGGCAAGCAGCTGTGGAGCCGACAGACGACGGTGGAGCGGCTGGGCATGCCGATCGTCTCGGCCGCCGAGGACACGGTGTACCTGTGCAGCGGCAGCGGGCGGCTGCTGGCGCTGAACCTGCGGACGGGCGAGGAGCTGTGGCAGTCCGCGCCACACAGCGATGTCAGCGGCTCGGGCGGCGCTCCGGCATCGTCGCAGGTGCTTCGGGTGGGCGGCTCGATCGTGGCCTGGGCGAGCGATGGGACGCTCTTCTCCGTCGACCCGCGCCACCCGGACGCCAAGCCCGCGAAGGCCAAGCCCGTGGACTCCGGCACGTCGACGAAGCCCGCGGACTCCAGCACGTCGACAAAGTCCGCGCAGCCCTCGGCATCCGCAACCGCGAAGCCCTGACGGCCCGGGGCCGACCGGTCCGGCTGGTGAGGCCAGTTCGACCGGTGGAGCCGGTCCGGCCAGTTCAGCCGGGTCCGGCCAGTTCAGCCGGGTCCGGTCAGCCGCCGCAGACGACAGTGACGAACCCGTCGCTGCCGGTCTTCACATACGCGTCGGAGACGTACTGCCCCGGCGCGATGCTGTCCCAGATGTCCGTCGTGCCGTACGGGCCCGAGACCTTCTGCCCTCGGCGCTGGCAGCGGATCGGGACGCGGGTGTTGTACGGCAACACCTTGACCAGCTTGTTGGTCGTGCTGGGACCGCTGCGGACGTTCACCTGGTAGCCGGGTGCGATCGGATAGGTGACCGTCGCCGCCTCAACCGCCCCCGCCTCAACAGCCGCCTCAGCGTCGGTCGTCTCCACGGTTTCTTCCATGGCCATCGGCCCTCCCCCATCGAGCTTCATTCCGATGTTGTGCACATCTTGTGCACATGTCGCGTTACGTGACACGACCAGCGGAGGCTAACAGGGCTCGCACGTGTCATCGACTAGGCTCGCCGAGTCGCGACTGCGGCCGAATTCACGGGGGTGGGGAATGCCGCCGGTGCGCAGAGCCGGGACAGGCCCGGAAGCGGAGGACCCGGAGTACGCCGGTCAGTACCGGCTCGAGGCGCACCTCGGCTCCGGCGGCATGGGCGTGGTGCACCTGGCTCGCTCGGCCTCGGGCCGACGCCTCGCGGTGAAGGTCGTCCACGCGGAGTACGCCGAAGACCCCGAGTTCCGGGCGCGGTTCCGGCAGGAGGTGGCGGCCGCCCGGCGGGTCAGCGGGGCGTTCACCGCGCCCGTCGTGGACGCCGACCCGGACGGCGAGCGGCCCTGGATGGCCACCCTCTACATCCCCGGCCCCACCCTCGCCGAACATGTCAAGCGGAACGGCCCGCTGCCGACCGGGGACATGGTGCGGCTGGCCGCAGGACTCGCCGAGGCGCTGCGCGACATCCACCGCGCGGGGGTGGTGCACCGCGATCTGAAGCCGAGCAATGTGCTGCTCGCCGCGGACGGGCCGAAGGTTATCGACTTCGGCATCTCGCGGCCGTCCGACAGCGAACTGCGCACCGAGACGGGGAAGCTGATCGGCACACCGCCCTTCATGGCGCCCGAGCAGTTCCAGCGGCCGCGCCATGTGGGGCCCGCGGCCGATGTGTTCGCGCTGGGGTCGGTGCTGGTGCACGCGGCGACCGGGCGCGGGCCCTTCGAGTCCGAGAGCCCGTACATCGTGGCGTACCAGGTCGTGCACGACGAGGCGGATCTGGCGGGCGTGCCGCGCGAGCTGCTGCCGCTCGTGCAGCGCTGCCTGGCCAAGGACCCCGCCGAACGCCCCACACCAGACGCGCTGATGACGGTCCTGCGCGCCATCAGCGGCCCCCATCCGCCCGCCCTGCGCGGCCCGCTCCCGCGCGTCCCCGCCCAGCGCGGGCGCGGCACGGGCCCGCTGTGGGGCGATGACGATGACGACGACGGCAGCGTGACGGACAGCAGCGTCTCGGAGGACGGGCGGGACGCCGCCATCGATGCCGGTACGGAGGCTGCCACCCGGGCCGGTGCGGAGGTCGCCACTGGTGGCGGCTCCCCGGACGCCAGTGACGCCGTGAACGGTGACGCCGCGGTCAATACGCACCCCGCTGCCGACCCGGTCGGCACCGGCAGCCCGGCCGCCGAAGGCCACACCGACGACCCCCCGTACGGCGGGCGTGACGCGGACACACAGGTCAGGGCGGGCTCATTGCCCGCGGTCACGGCGGGGCGGCGGCACCGGACGGCTCGGCGCTGGGTCACGGTCGGGGTGCTGGCCGTCGTCATGCTCGGCGCGGGTACGGTCTGGGCGCTGCAGCGGGACCACGACGGGCGGCGCTCGGCGCACCGTCAGCCGACCGGCGCCACGAAGGCGGCGGCCTGGCGACCGTGGAAGGGCACGCTGCCCACCGACGGGTCCGGCGCGGAAGGCGAGGGCATCCGGGCGGCGTTCTGCTCGTACGGAGGCGGCGCGCTGTACTGCGCCGGGCGCGGCGTCGCGGCCGCCCGCATCGACCCGGCCGACGGCAAGGTGCTGTGGTGGCGCCCGGCCGCGGCGGGCCGCCCGGACGACGGCACGCCGACCGCCCCCGCACTCTCCGGCGGCCTGGTCCAGGTGGTGTCGCCGGACGGGGCGCGGCTGCGGGCGCTCGACCCGAAGACGGGGCGCCCCCGTTGGAGCCGTGACGTGGCCTCGTACGAGGGCCGGGTCTACCCCGCGGGTGACACCGTGCTGCTGGTCGCGGCGGACGGCGTGGTCACGGCGGTCGACGGGGCCACGAACAAGCGGCGCTGGAGCCATGCCGTCCCCGGCCACGCCCGCCCGGCGTTCGTCTCGTACGGCGACGGCCGCACCGCCTACGCGCTCACCACGTCGGCCGACGGGGCCCACACACTGGTCACGGCGGTCGACCCGGCCCGCGGCACGACCCGCTGGCAGCGGTCGTTCCGCGGCAATCTCACCCCGGCCGGCGCCGACTCCGAGGGGGTCCTGTACCTCACCGGCACCGACGCCCAGACCCGTACCGCCACCGTCGTCCGGTACGACCCGGCGCACCGCGCCGAACACCGCGTCGCGCTGGCCACGCCGGTGTCCGCGACCAGCGTGGCGGTGCGCGGCGGCATGGTCTACCTGCTGTGCTCGGACGGCGGTCTGGTGGCGGTCGACCCGCGCCGTACGGATCCGGCCGCGGCGCAGCGCTGGCGGCTGGAGACCTCGGTGGGCAACGCGTCGCCGCTGGTGGCCTCGGGCGACCGGCTGTACTTCTCGGCGGCGGACGGGCGGCTGCTCGCCGTGGACGCGGTGGGGGGCGAGTTGCTGGGGCAGACCCCACCGCGTACGGGCAAGGCCCAGAAGAGCTATCTGGAGCTGGTGCCCGCGCCGGTGGCGGCGGACGGCAAGGTGTACGGGTCGACGCCGGACGGCACGGTCTTCGGGATGTCGGGACGGGACCCGGCCCGCTGGTGAACGCCGGCCCATAGGCGCAGGTGGAGTGGCTGAGCGGCCCCGCCGTCTCGTCCCGGCGCGACGCCGTGTACCTCAGTGATGCCGATCGGCGACGCGCTGTACGGGGTGTATGGGTGTACGGGGTGTATGGGTACGACAACGTCGCGGTCTTCGGCCAGGACACCACCCGCCCGCTCCGATCGCAGGGGCCGGGACGGGCGGGGGCCGGGGCGGCAGGCTAGCCGAGCTTGCTGACGTCCCGCACCGCGCCCTTGTCGGCGCTGGTCGCCATCGCCGCGTACGCCCGCAGCGCGGCGGACACCTTGCGGTCGCGGTTCTTCGGCGCGTACACGCCGCCGAGGGCCTCGCGCCGGGCGGCCAGCTCGTCCTCGCTCACCAGCAGCTCGATCGTGCGGGCGGGGATGTCGATGCGGATCCGGTCGCCGTCCTCGACCAGGGCGATGGCGCCGCCGGAGGCCGCCTCGGGCGAGGCGTGGCCGATGGACAGGCCCGAGGTGCCGCCGGAGAAGCGGCCGTCGGTGACCAGGGCGCAGGCCTTGCCCAGGCCCCGGCCCTTGAGGAAGGAGGTGGGGTAGAGCATCTCCTGCATGCCGGGGCCGCCCTTGGGGCCCTCGTAGCGGATGACGACGACGTCGCCCTCCTTGATCTGCTTGCCGAGGATCTTCTCGACGGCCTCTTCCTGGGACTCGCAGACCACGGCCGGGCCCTCGAAGGTCCAGATGGACTCGTCGACGCCCGCGGTCTTCACCACGCAGCCGTCCTCGGCGAGGTTGCCGTACAGGACGGACAGGCCGCCTTCCTTGGAGTAGGCGTGCTCGATGTCGCGGATGCAGCCGTTCTCGGCGTCGGTGTCGAGGGTCTCCCAGCGCTCGGACTGCGAGAAGGCGGTCGCGGAGCGCACACAGCCGGGGGCGGCGTGGAAAAGCTCCACGGCCTCGGCGGAGGGCGATCCGCCGCGGATGTCCCACTGCTTGAGCCAGTCGGCGAGCGAGGACGAGTGCACCGTGTGCACGTCCTCGTTGAGCAGCCCGGCCCGGTCCAGCTCGCCCAGGATCGCGGGGATGCCGCCGGCCCGGTGGACGTCCTCCATGTAGTAGACCCCGCCGGGGGCGACGTTCGGGGCGACCTTCGCCAGGCAGGGCAGGCGGCGGGAGAGCCCGTCGATGTCCTTCATGTCGAAGTCGAGCCCGGCCTCCTGGGCGGCGGCCAGCAGGTGCAGGATCGTGTTGGTCGAGCCGCCCATGGCGATGTCGAGGGCCACGGCGTTCTCGAAGGCGGCGCGGGAGCCGACGGAGCGCGGCAGGACGGTCTCGTCGTCCTGCTCGTAGTAGCGCTTGGTGATCTCCACGACGGTGCGGCCGGCGGTCTCGTACAGCGCCTTGCGGGCGGTGTGAGTGGCCAGCACCGAGCCGTTGCCGGGGAGGGACAGGCCGATCGCCTCGGTGAGGCAGTTCATCGAGTTCGCGGTGAACATGCCGGAACAGGAGCCGCAGGTCGGACAGGCGTTGTCCTCGATCCGGGCGATGTCCTCGTCGGAGACGTTGTCGTTGACGGCCTCGGAGATCGCGGTGATCAGGTCGAGCTTGCGGACCGTGCCGTCGACCAGGGTCGCCCGGCCCGACTCCATCGGGCCGCCGGAGACGAAGACGGTGGGGATGTTCAGCCGCATCGCGGCCATCAGCATGCCGGGCGTGATCTTGTCGCAGTTGGAGATGCAGATCAGCGCGTCCGCGCAGTGTGCCTCGACCATGTACTCGACCGAGTCGGCGATCAGGTCGCGGGAGGGCAGGGAGTAGAGCATTCCGCCGTGGCCCATGGCGATGCCGTCGTCCACGGCGATCGTGTTGAACTCGCGCGGGATGGCCCCCGCGGCGTGGATCGCCTCGCTGACGATCCGGCCGACCGGCTGGAGGTGGGTGTGGCCCGGCACGAACTCCGTGAAGCTGTTCGCCACCGCGATGATCGGCTTGCCGAAGTCCTCGCGCGCTACGCCCGAGGCCTGCATAAGGGCTCGGGCGCCCGCCATGTTGCGGCCATGGGTGACGGTGCGGGACCTCAGCTCGGGCACGGTGCTCCACTCCCTCGTTTCCGGGTCGTCCGGTTGTCCGGGTTCTTGAGTCTTCTGAGCCTACGCCTCCCATCCGGGATACGGACGGTGCGTCCGGATCCCAAGACGTGCGGCTCAGTCCTCGGGCAGCCCCAGCCGCGAACGGCCGGCTCAGCCCGGGCAGACCAGGCCAGACCAGGTCTGGCCCGCTCAGTCGTCGGCCAGATAGCGCTGGAGCGTCGGCCCCACCATGGCGATGATGTCCTCCACCGGCGCCGAGGCCATCGGCTCCATCTGGATCACATACCGCAGCATCGCGATCCCGATCATGTGCCCGGCCGCCAGCTGCGCCCGGAACTCCGGGTTGGGTACATCCAGCTCGTCCGCCATCCGCAGCAGCAGCCGACGCTGGATCATGCCCCGCAGGACCGCGGCCGCCGCCTCGTTGGTCAGCGCGGAGCGCATCACGGCCAGCAGCGGCAGGCGGGTGACGGGGTTCTCCCAGATGCCGAGTATGAAGCGGGCCATCCGCTCGCCCGCCCCCTCCCGGCTGCCGCTGTGCACCGCGTCCGGGGCGCCCATGGCGGGCGCGAAGATCAGCTCGACGGCCGCCCCGAACACCTGGTCCTTGGTGCCGAAGTAGTGGTGGACCAGGGCCGGGTCCACCCCCGCCGCCTTCGCGATGCCGCGGATCGAGGTCTTGTCGTAGCCCCGCTCGGCGAACTCGTTGCGCGCCGCGGTCAGGATCCGGTCGCGCGCCGCGGGGGCGTCGGCGGCACCCTCGGTACGGGGCGGACGGCCGCGGCGGCGCGGGGCGGGGGACTGCGAGGGCAGGGCCGGGGTCACGAGCCTGGCACCGCCCTGGTCGGCGAGGCGCCCGAGTCCGATCCGGCGCCTGAACCCGACGAAGCGGCCGCATTGGGCGGGACAGCCGCATTGGGCGAGTCGGCCGAGTTCGGCGAGGCGAGGTGGAGCCGGGTGAAGGCCAGCGCCTCCGCCAGGTCCGCCTCCCGCTCGGCCGTGGACATCGCCCGCCGGGTGTTGACCTCGACGACCACATGGCCGTCGAAGCCCGTCGCGGCCAGCCGCTCCAGCAGCTCGGCGCACGGCTGGGTGCCGCGCCCCGGCACCAGATGCTCATCCTTGTTGGAGCCCATGCCATCGGCAAGGTGGAGATGGGCCAGCCGGTCGCCCATCCGGTCCACCATGCCGAGCGCGTCCGTACGGGCGGTCGCCGTGTGCGAGAGGTCGATCGTGAAGTGGCGGTAGTCGTCGTGGGTGACGTCCCAGTCGGGCGCGTACGCGAGCATCTCCCGGTCGCGGTAGCGCCACGGGTACATGTTCTCGACGGCGAACCGCACGTCCGTCTCACCCGCCATCCGCCAGATTCCGCGTACGAACTCCCGGGCGTACGCGCGCTGCCATCTGAAGGGCGGGTGGACCACGACGGTGGAGGCGCCGAGCCTCTCGGCCGCCGCCTTCGCGCGCTGCAGCTTCACCCATGGGTCGGTCGACCACACCCGCTGAGTGATCAGCAGGCATGGCGCATGCACGGCGAGAATCGGCACCCCGTGGTAGTCCGAAAGCCGACGCAGCGACTCGATGTCCTGGCTGACCGGATCGGTCCACACCATGATCTCGACACCGTCGTAGCCCAGGCGTGCGGCGATCTCGAAGGCCGTCGCCGTCGACTCCGGATAGACCGAGGCCGTGGACAGCGCGACCTTCGCATCCGGGATGCGCACCACTGGCTGTGTCACGAGGGACAGGGTACGGCGCTCCCCCGGACGGCTAAACCGCCACCGCCCACCGCACCCCCCTGACGCCGCGAGCGGCGCAGGTCACAGCACAGGTCACACTGCAGGTCACGGCGCAGGTCGGGCGCAGGTCACAGCGCGCGTCACAGCACAGGCCGGGCGCACGTCACAGCGCACGTCACAGCGTCATCCCGGCAGGTGGTCCAGACGGCGCAGGATGACGCCCTCGCGCAGCGCCCACGGGCAGATCTCCAGCTCATCCACCCCGAACAGATCCATCGCGGCCTCAGCGACCAGCGCCCCCGCCAGCAGCTGCGGCGCCCGCCCCTCGGAGACGCCCGGCAGCTGCTCGCGCTTGTCGACGGGCATGGCGGCCAGCTTCGGCACCCACTGCTCCAGCGCCTGGCGGGTCAGCCGACGCTGTACGTACAGGCCCTCGGCGGAACGCGCCGCGCCCGCGATCCTGGCCAGCTGCTTGAAGGTCTTGGAGGTGGCCACGACGTGGTCGGGCGCGCCATGGCGGCTGAAGTCGCCGACGATCCGCGCGATCTCCGCCCGTACGTGCCGCCGCAGGGCCCGTACATCGTCCGGCGTGGGCGGGTCGTCGGGCAGCCAGCCGGCCGTCAGCCTGCCCGCGCCCAGCGGCAGCGAGACGGCCGCGTCCGGCTCCTCGTCGAGCCCGTACGCGATCTCGAGCGAGCCGCCGCCGATGTCCAGGACCAGCAGCTTTCCGGCCGACCAGCCGAACCAGCGGCGGGCCGCCAGGAAGGTGAGCCGCGCCTCCTCCTCGCCGGTCAGGACGCCCAGCCGCACCCCGGTCTCCTCGGCGACGCGGGCCAGCACGTCCTCGGCGTTGGCCGCCTCCCGGACGGCGGAGGTGGCGAAGGGCAGCACATCCACGACGCCCTTGTCCTCGGCGGCCTGCAGCGCCTCCTTGACCACCGCGATCAGGCGCTCGACGCCGTCGGCCCCTATGGCCCCGCCGTCGTCGAGCAACTCCGCCAGCCGTAGCTCAGCCTTGTGCGAGTGGGCGGGCAGCGGGCGTGCTCCCGGGTGCGCGTCCACCACCAGCAGATGGACCGTGTTCGAACCCACGTCCAGGACACCGAGTCTCATGGCCAGAACGCTACTGCCCCTATCGCCTGGTCAGGTACGGGCCTGAGGCTATACGCGCTGCGCATGGGCATACGCTTGGCCCGTGGCAAAGACGAAAAAGGCGAAGCAGGACAAAGTCCGGAAGCGGCGTCCCGAGGCCGCCGGGCAGCCCGGCGAGGCCGAGGCGGCCTCGAACGACCTGAACAACCTGGATGACCTGGACGGCCTGGTCATCGCGTTCGCCCCGGACATCCGGGATGGAGCAGACGGCACGGCCGGAGCAGACGCATCAGCAGAGGGCACGGCCGGTGCGGACGAGGCGGCCGGTGCGGACATGGCGATCGACCCGGCCGGTGACGAGGTCGACCTGGACTTCGCCCGCGCCTGGATCGAATTCCCCGATCCCGCCGACGACGAGCAGGTCTTCCGCTGCGATCTGACCTGGCTGACCTCGCGCTGGACCTGCATTTTCGGCCAGGGCTGCCAGGGCATCCAGGCAGGGCGCGCGAGCGACGGCTGCTGCACGCTGGGCGCGCACTTCTCGGACGAGGAGGACGAGGAGCGCGTCGGGCGCCACGTGGCCCGGCTCACCCCGGACATCTGGCAGTTCCACGACGTGGGGCACAAGACCGGCTGGACCCAGTCCGGCGATGAGGACGACGAGCGCCAGACCCGCCGCTACGAGGGCTCGTGCATCTTCCAGAACCGGCCGGGCTTCAAGGGCGGCGCGGGCTGCGCGCTGCACATCCTGGCGCTCAAGGAAGGCCGCGAGCCGCTGGAGACCAAGCCGGACGTCTGTTGGCAGCTGCCGATCCGCAGGTCGTACACCTGGATCGACCGGCCCGACGAGACGCGTGTACTGCAGATCACCATCGCCGAGTACGACCGGCGCGGGTGGGGCCCGGGCGGCCATGACCTGCACTGGTGGTGCACCTCGGCGACCTCCGCGCACGGCGGCGGGGAGCCGGTGTATGTGTCCTACCGGGCGGAGCTGACGGAGCTCATGGGCAAGGAGGGCTACGACCGGCTGGCCGAGCTCTGCGAGCAGCGGCTGGCGTCCTCCCTGCCGCTCGTGGCCCCGCACCCAGCAGACCCGATGAGCTGACCTAAGGCGTCTCGCCCGAGGTCGGCGTGGACTCGCCCGGCGGGTCCGAGGGCCCGGGG
The DNA here is from genome assembly GCF_033793745.1 of Streptomyces sp. ME19-01-6. Classification (NCBI taxonomy): domain Bacteria; kingdom Bacillati; phylum Actinomycetota; class Actinomycetes; order Kitasatosporales; family Streptomycetaceae; genus Streptomyces; species Streptomyces sp. ME19-01-6. The sequence continues at coordinate 17,379 of NZ_JARAXF010000009.1, forward strand.
GTGGGCTCGGGCTCCGCGCCACGGCCTTCGATCACCACCACCGCCCCCGCCGGATCCACCCTGACCCGTGCGCTCCAGCGTCCGGGCGGCTCGCGGTCCCGGTCCACGGACACGGTGATCGTCGTCGTCTCTCCGGGCCGCAGCACCCCGGCCGTATGGCTCAGCTGGAGCCAGGGCGCGCCGGCGGACGCCGACCAGTGCACCGGGCCGCCCCCCGAGGCCCTGAGTGTGATGACCGTGACCTCGCCGCTGGGCTGCGCCTCGACCGTCAGCCGCCCGGGGCCGGGCTCGGTCCGCCCGGGACCGGATCCGGTCCCCGGACGGCCCCCGGCGCCGGGGGTGCCGTGGGTGCCGTGGGTGCCGGACGTGGCGTGCGGGCCCGGCCGCCCGCCGGTCGCGGTGCCGGACCGTTCCGCCTCGCCGTCTCCGCCCCGGTCGCCCCTCGCGGCGCCGGTCTCGTCTCCGCCGACGACCTCCACGGACACGTCCGGCGACTGTTTACCCGCGGTGCCACCACGACCGGATTTCAGCCGCGCGCCGGAACGGTTCTGTGCGCTGCCCGCCTCGTCGTACGAGCGCCGCGGCGACTCGTCGCGGACGCCGCCGCCCGACCGGTCGGGGGTGCGCTCCGCCGCCCCGTCCGCGTTGGCGGCGGCCACGGAGTCCGTGTCGTGGTCGTCGCCCGCCGTCGGGGTGCCCCGGTAGGCGGCCCACAGCGCGAGCAGCGGGGCCGCCACGACGGAAGCGACCACCGTCGTGGTCAGCGCGCGGCTGCGCATCCGGCCGCGGCGCGCGGCCTGGTCCTTGGGGTCCAGGGGGAAGCCCCGCCGGTCGAAGCGCGGCCGGGAGGCGGCGCGCGCCGGGCGCGCGCCTTGGGCGCCCACCATCGCGGCGTACACGGCGGCGCGCGGCGCCTCCAGCACCGGCAGGGCCGCGGGGGCGGCCGCCGTGCCGGGCCAGGGGCCGCCCGCTGTGGCCCGCTCGGCCATCCCGCGGCACTCACGGCAGTCGTCCACATGCCGTACGAGTTCGCGGCGCAGCGCGGCGGAGAGCAGCACCTGGGTGTCGCCCGCGAGCCGGGCGACGACGGGGCAGTGGCCGAGCTCGACGACGGCGAGCGCGGCACGCGTGCGCTCCACCTCGCAGGCCGCGCTGGCGAGCAGGGCGCGGGTCTCGTCGCGCTCCTTGCCGAGCGCCGCGGCGACCTCGCTCGGGCTCAGCCGGTGGCGCACGGCCAGCTCCAGCGCCTCGCGCTGCTCGGGGGTGGTCCCGGCGGCCTCGGGCCATGCGAGCGCGGCCAGCTCACGGCGGCGCTGCGCGGCGGTGGGTGAAACGGGGGGCGGGGGCGGCGAGGCGGCTGCGGCCGGAGCGCGCCGGTCGCGGTGACGCCGCTGGGCCGGCACCTCCGGCGGCCGGGGCCGTCCCACACGCTTCTCGATCCCGCCACGCCCGGTGGCGGCCCTGCGCTCCCTCCGGCCCTCAGGGGCACCCCGGTCTCCAGAGGCGCCCCGGTCCCCAGGGACCCTCCAGTCCTCGAGACCCCGCCGGTCCCCAGGGATTCCCCGGTCTCCGGGGGCCCTCCGCTCCCCAGGGGCCCCCTGGCCTCCGGAGTCCTCCTCGCCCCCCAGCCCCTCCCGCTCCTCCAGCCCCTTCCGCTCGGCGAGCTTGCGCAGACAGGCCCAGCGCGCGAGGGCGTAGAGCCAGGGACGGCGCAGATCGCCCTCGGCGGCCACGCGCCCTCGTCCCCGCCCGTGCTGTCGCTCGGCGACGGCGAGCGCCTCGCCGAGCGCGGCGGTCGCGGCGTCGTGCTCGCACAGGACCGACAGGCAGTAGGTGAACAGGCCGTCCAGATACGGTTCGTAGCGCGCGGGGGGACGCTGGAGGTGCGCGGCGGAAGCGCGCGGCGCGCGACGCGGTGCACCGGGGGCGCCGGATGCGCTGGACGCACCAGATGCGCCGGGCGCACCGGGCGAGTGTGTCGAGTGCTCGGACCTGCTGCTCATCACCCGGCGACGGTAGGCGGATGATGCAGGCTCCATCGCGCTACTTGCGCAGTTTTAACCCTTACGGGTGACCATCTCCCTCATAAGGGGACAGGTGTCCTCCCCTCGCGTCCGGGATCTGCTACGCGCGAAGCGCCAGGGCCGCACCGTCCGCCCGACTGTCGGTGGCCGGCGCCCGCCCGCCCTGCTGTCGGTGCCCGGCGCTAGCGTTACGGCATGGCTGCCCGTAGCTCGTCCCGATCGTCCGCCAAGGACCGGCCCTCCTACCGCTGTACGGAGTGCGGCTGGACCACCGCCAAGTGGCTCGGCCGCTGCCCGGAGTGCCACGCGTGGGGCACGGTCGAGGAGTTCGGCACGCCCGCGGTGCGGACGACCGCGCCCGGCCGGGTCACCTCGGCGGCTCTGCCCATCGGGCAGGTGGACGGCCGTCAGGCCACCGCCCGCTCCACGGGCGTGGATGAGCTCGACCGCGTCCTCGGCGGTGGCCTGGTCCCCGGCGCCGTGGTGCTGCTGGCCGGGGAGCCGGGGGTCGGCAAGTCGACGCTGCTGCTCGACGTCGCCGCCAAGGCCGCCACCGACGACCACCGGACCCTCTACATCACGGGCGAGGAGTCGGCGAGCCAGGTGCGGTTGCGCGCGGACCGCATCGGCGCGCTGAGCGAGTATCTCTATCTCGCCGCCGAAACCGATCTGTCGGCCGTCCTCGGCCATCTCGACTCCGTCAAGCCGTCCCTGCTGATCCTGGATTCCGTCCAGACCGTCGCCTCCCCCGAGATCGACGGAGCGCCCGGCGGCATGGCCCAGGTGCGGGAGGTGGCCGGGGCCCTCATTCGCGCCTCCAAGGAGCGCGGCATGTCCACGCTCCTGGTCGGCCATGTGACGAAGGACGGCGCCATCGCCGGCCCCCGCCTCCTGGAGCATCTGGTGGACGTGGTGCTGCACTTCGAGGGCGACCGCCATGCCCGGCTGCGCCTGGTGCGCGGCGTGAAGAACCGCTACGGGGCGACGGACGAGGTCGGCTGCTTCGAGTTGCACGACGAGGGCATCATCGGCCTCGCCGACCCGTCCGGGCTGTTCCTCACCCGCCGCGACGAGCCGGTGCCCGGCACCTGCCTGACCGTCACCCTCGAAGGCCGCCGGCCGCTGGTGGCCGAGGTGCAGGCGCTGACCGTGGACTCCCAGATCCCGTCCCCCCGCCGCACCACCTCCGGCCTGGAGACCTCGCGTGTGTCGATGATGCTCGCCGTCCTGGAGCAGCGCGGCCGCATCAGCGCCCTCAGCAAGCGGGACATCTACAGCGCCACGGTCGGCGGCGTAAAGCTCTCCGAGCCCGCGGCGGACCTGGCCGTGGCGCTCGCGCTGGCCAGCGCGGCGAGCGACACCCCGCTGCCTAAGAACCTGGTGGCGATCGGCGAGGTGGGCCTGGCGGGAGAGGTCCGGCGGGTCACGGGCGTACAGCGGCGGCTGACCGAGGCGGCCCGGCTCGGCTTCACCCACGCCCTGGTGCCCGGCGACCCGGGGAAGATCCCGGCCGGCATGCGAGTGCTGGAGGTAGCGAACATAGGGGACGCACTACGCGTATTGCCCCGGCGCAAGCGGGCCGAGCAAGCGCCACAGGACGCGCCGAGCGACTGAGACCCGACCTGGTGAGCGCGGGCGCGGATGGCGCGCTCCCGCTCCTGCCCACAGGCGTACGCCGGGAGGCCCGGCGGGAGGGCAGTGACCGCCGGTAGACTTTGCCCTGGTCTCGCCCGTACGTAGCCCGCGCACCGGCACAGCAGGGCGGCCCGCGGCAGCGAATGACCTTGCGACGGAGGAGTGCAGTGGCAGCAGGCGACCGGGCAGCGGCTCCCGGCAAAGCCGACGGTCTGATGCGCGCCTCCCTGAGCGCCGTCGCCCCTGGCACGGCGCTGCGCGACGGCCTCGAGCGCGTCCTGCGGGGCAACACCGGCGGGCTGATCGTGCTCGGCACGGACAAGACCGTCGAGTCGCTGTGCACCGGCGGCTTCGTCCTGGACGTCGAGTTCACCGCGACCCGGCTGCGCGAGCTGTGCAAGCTGGACGGCGCGCTGATCCTCGACAAGGACATCGCCAAGATCGTGCGGGCGGGCGTACAGCTCGTCCCGGACGCCGCGATCCCCACCGAGGAGACCGGCACCCGCCACCGCACCGCGCAGCGCGTCTCCATCCAGACCGGCTTCCCGGTCGTGTCCGTCAGCCAGTCGATGCGGCTGATCGCCCTGTACGTGGACGGGCAGCGCCGCGTGCTGGAGGACTCGGCCGCGATCCTCTCCCGCGCCAACCAGGCCCTGGCCACGCTCGAGCGCTACAAGCTCCGCCTCGACGAGGTCGCGGGCACGCTCTCCGCCCTGGAGATCGAGGACCTGGTCACGGTCCGGGATGTGACGGCGGTCTCGCAGCGGCTGGAGATGGTCCGCCGCATCGCCACCGAGATCGCCGAGTATGTGGTGGAGCTGGGCACCGACGGCCGTCTGCTGTCGCTCCAGCTCGACGAGTTGATCGCGGGCGTGGAGCCGGAGCGTGAGCTGGTGGTGCGCGACTACGTCCCCGAGCCCACCGCCAAGCGCACCCGTACGGTCCCCGAAGCGCTGGCAGAACTGGACCGGCTGACCCACGCAGAGCTGCTCGAACTGGCCAATGTGGCCCGCGCCCTGGGCTACAGCGGCTCGCCCGAGACCCTCGACTCCGCGGTCTCGCCGCGCGGCTTCCGCCTGCTGGCGAAGGTGCCGCGGCTCCCGGGCGCCATCATCGAGCGGCTGGTCGAGCACTTCGGCGGGCTGCAGAAGCTGCTCGCGGCGAGCGTGGACGACCTGCAGATGGTGGACGGCGTGGGCGAGGCGCGGGCCCGGTCGGTGCGCGAGGGGCTGTCGCGGCTGGCGGAGTCCTCGATCCTGGAGCGGTACGTCTAAGACTTGTTCCGCGATTCACCAGAGGGTGAGTTGCGGGTCGCAGCCGGGGCGGTGTCCGGGCTTTCCGGCGTGGTCACGCACGGGGCGTGTCTCATCCGGGGTCGCTCGGGGCCGCCTTGCGGCGGTTCGGTGAGCAGAGGTCTCCCGCTGGTGGGGGACTGCCACGCGTCCCGACCGGCGAACCGGTCTCGGGCTCGGTGTGGTTGACTCACGCAGGGCCTCTTTAAACCCCTGTCCATACGTGATCTGTGCGTGCCGGGATATCGCGGTGTCCAGGTACGCGCTTGTTGTAAGCGGACGGTTGGGGCAGGTAGCGGAGGGAGGTCGCCCGATCCGGCGACAAGGCGCCACATGGTCGTCGATGAACACGTACAGTGCCGCCAGAAGGGCGTCCAGGTTTGTCGTCACACACGAGCCAACGGGCGCCCTTCGCCATGGTCGCGGCCGGCACATACATCGGACTCATTCATCTAGCCCTCAGTCCTCAGTCCTCGTCCAGTACGAACGACACCCGCGCGGTGCCCAACCCGTCCACCTTCGCCTCGACCAGGTACGTACCGGCCTTGGCCGAAGCGCTGCCGGCCGGCGTCGCGCAGTTCTCGACGCTGCGCTTGCGGTCCCAGTGCACCGTGCGCTTGGTCTGGCCGTTGCCCGCCACCTCGACCAGCACGGACTTGCCGCCCTCCGGGCAGTCGTCGGACGCCCACACATGGTCGTTCTCGGCGTCCGTGATGGTCAGCGTCGCCGACGCCCGGCCGAAGTCGACCTTGCAGGCGGTGTCCGAGGAGTTCTTCACGATGATCTCGAACGTCGGTTCCTCGCCCGGCTCGTAAGTGTTCTTCACCTTCGAGTCCTTGACGCTGCGCACCGTCAGCTCGACCGCGCTCCGGGTACAGGCAGGCAGGCTGGACCCGGCCGGGACGCTTCGCCCGTCCCCGGTGCCGAGGCCGCCGCCGGCCCCGCCGCCGTTGCCGCCCCCGCCGCCCGCACCGCCGTCGCCCCCGGCGCCGCCCGTGTCGCTGCCGCCGTCGGTGGCGCCGTTGCCGCCGCCTCCAGTGTCGCCGCCGTCGGCGCCGTCGGCGCCGTCGCTGTCGCCGGTGCCGCCGTTGTCGGACTCGTCGCGCCCGCCCGGCCGTTGGCTGTTGACGGGCGTGGAGGAGGTGGGTCCCGGGGTGATGGTGCTCGCGGCGCCACTGCCGCCCGACCCCTTGCCCTCGTCTCTTCCGCCGTCGCCGCCGGAGCCGCCCCAGCCGAAGGCCCAGATGACGAGCAGGACGACGAGAACGAGAAGGGCCAGCGCAACAGCCCTCCGCCGCCAGTAGATGGAGGAGGGAAGCGGCCCGATCGGATTGCGCAGAGATCCCACGCGGAAACTCTACGAGAGATCCGAAGCAGTGCCCGCCAATAACCGCCGGTCTCCACCCTAGTTTTCTCATTATCCGACCAGATCCTGGCCGGACCCCGGCCGGACCCCGACCCGCCCCCGCCCTATCCGGCGTCAGCGACCAGCCCCGCCTCGTACGCCACGATGGCCGCCTGGACGCGATTGCCAACCTCCAACCGGTCCAGGACCGCGCTGACGTACCCCTTCACCGTGCCCTCGACCAGGTGCAGCCGCCGGGCGATCTCCGCGTTCGACAAGCCGGCGCCGACCAGCGCCAGCACCTCGCGCTCCCGGGCGGTCAGGACGTCCGTACGGGCGCGGGCCTCGGCGCCTCGGGTCAGGCGCTCGCCGCCAAGTTCGGTGATCACGTGGCGGGCCACCTTGGGCGACAGGAACGCCGCGCCGCCCGCCACCGCCCGTACCCCCGCGATGAGTTCGTGCGGGTCTCCGGACTTCAGCAGGAAGCCGGTCGCGCCCCCGCCCAGTGCACGGGCGATGTACGCGTCCTCGGAGAAGGTGGTGAGCATGGCGACCGCGGTGTCCGGCAGGGTGCGGCGGATCTCCTCACACGCGGACAGCCCGTCCAGCCGGGGCATCCTGATGTCCAGCAGCGCGACGTCGGGCCGGTGGGCGCGCGCCGCCTCCACCGCCTCCCGGCCGTCGGCCGCCTCGGCGACGATCTCGATGCCGGGGCCGGCGGCCAGGACGGCCCGTACCCCGGCGCGGATCATCGCCTCGTCGTCCGCGAGCAGCACCCTGATCGTCGACTCGTTCCCCATCCGTCCCTGCCCTTCCTTTCCTCGCTGCCGTTTGACGCTACAAGCGGGAGTACGCCGCCGCCCCTGACGAAAGTCAGGCCCGCCCGGCGGGCGCCACCCCGCCGTACCGCTGACACGCCCCGAGCGGGGTTTCCGGGGGCGGCGGGCGACGTGCCAGGATCGTCGGTGACATGACTGCCATCCCCGCCGACTCCGCGCCCTCAGCCCACCGCCCCGACAAAGCCGCCGACCGCCCCGACGGGACCGCCCTCCACAGCCCCGTCATCGACTGGTTCGACACCCACGCCCGCGACCTGCCCTGGCGCCGCCCCGAAGCCGGCCCTTGGGGCGTGATGGTCAGCGAGTTCATGCTCCAGCAGACCCCGGTGAACCGGGTGCTGCCGGTGTACGAGCAGTGGCTCGCCCGCTGGCCGAGCCCCGCGGACCTGGCCGCCGAACCGCCCGGCGAGGCAGTCCGCGCCTGGGGGCGGCTCGGCTATCCGCGGCGCGCACTGCGCCTGCACGGCGCGGCGGTCGCCATACGGGAGCGGCACGGCGGTCACGTACCGAGCGAACACGCGGAGTTGCTGGCGCTGCCGGGCGTGGGCGAGTACACGGCGGCGGCCGTGGCCTCGTTCGCGTACGGGCAGCGGCACGCGGTCATGGACACCAACGTCCGCCGTGTCTTCGCACGCGCGGTCAGCGGCCGGGAGTTCCCGCCGGACGCCACGACCGCCGCCGAGCGCAAGCTGGCCCGCGCGCTGCTCCCCGACGACGAGCCGACCGCCGCCCGCTGGGCCGCGGCGACGATGGAGCTGGGCGCATTGGTGTGCACGGCGCGCACGCCCGACTGCGTGCGCTGCCCCATCACCCCGCACTGCGCCTGGCGGGCGGCCGGTTCCCCGGCCCACGACGGGCCGCCGCGCCGCGGGCAGACCTACGCCGGTACAGACCGTCAGGTGCGCGGCAAGCTGCTCGCGGTGTTGCGGGAGGCGGTCGCGCCGGTGCCCCAGGCAGCGCTCGACAAGGTCTGGGACGAGCCGGTGCAGCGGGCCCGGGCGCTGGACGGGCTGGTCGCCGACGGCCTCGTGGAGCCGCTCGACGGTGGGCTCTACCGGCTGCCGCTGACCTGACCCGCCCCCGGTTCCCCTCCCCCGCCGAAACCGTTTCTGTGACAAGGCTGTGACACGGCCAGGACCCGACTCCGACACTCCGTCCGACCGGGCCCGGCTGTTACACAACCTATGGGTAGTTGTGCATTCGCCGCAGCTCAGATGCACATGGCCCCGCAACAGCCGCTCCGTAGCGTCCTCTTCGTGCTCGGCGACCGCCGGGCAACACAGGTGGGGAAAACGGCGGGATGGGGGCTGGCGATGTCCGGCAGCGGCAAGGTTATGGATTTTGAAGAGTACGTTCGCAGCCGGCAGGACGCGCTGCTCCGCAGCGCCCGCCGCCTCGTGCCCGACCCGATCGAGGCGCAGGACCTCCTCCAGACCGCGCTGGTGCGCACGTACGGCCGCTGGGACGGGATAGCCGACAAGTCGCTGGCCGACGCGTACCTCCGCCGCGTCATGATCAACACCCGCACCGAGTGGTGGCGGGCCCGCAAGCTGGACGAGGTGCCGACGGAGCAGCTGCCGGACGCGCGCGTCGAGGACAGCACCGAGCAGCACGCCGACCGCGCGCTGCTGATGGACATCCTTGGAGTCCTGGCTCCCAAGCAGCGCAGCGTCGTCGTGCTGCGACACTGGGAGCAGATGACCACGGAGGAGACCGCGGAGGCGCTCGGGATGTCGACCGGCACGGTCAAGAGCACGCTGCACAGGGCGCTGGCCAGGCTGCGGCAGGAGTTGGAGAGCCGCGAGCTGGACGCCCGTGCGCTCGGCCGCGGGGACGGCCAGCAGGGCCGGCAGAGCCAGGACGGTGGCCGGAAGGGCCGGCAGAGCAAGGACGGTGCCCAGGAGTCCCGGCAGGGCCAGGAGCCGCACGGCCGTCAGGGCCGGCCGGAGCTCCGCGACGGTGGCCAGGGCGGCCGTGCGCGCCGCCAGCTCCCCCGGACCCGCCAGATCCGCCAGACCTCGCAGGACCTGCGCCGAGGCCACGAGCGGGGGCAGGACCGGTGCGCGGCCTGACCAGGGCCTCTCCACACAAGGACGCTCCACACAAGGACGCCCCGCACCGAGCTGTTCTTCACCGGGCTGCTCTTCACCGGGCCGTTCCTCACCGGGCCGCCCTGATCACGGGTGGCGCGGTCGTCGGCTTCGCGGCCGTCGGCGGGCTGGTGCTGGCCGGATGCGGCACCGGAGGCCAGGGCCTGCGCAAGGAAGGCCCGGCGCGTACCTCGTGGGCCCCGGAGCAGGCCGACTCCCCGGGGGCGTATGTGCAGGGCACCTCCCCCACGTCGACGTCGGCCAAGCAGAAGCTCGACGCCGTCGCGCTGGTCAAGAAGGACCCGAAGGTCAGCGAGCACCTGAAGGCGAACCTCAAGCCCTGTACGAAGAGCACCACAAACGCCGCCACGAAGGACGCGAAGAAGGACGCCCCCCAGGACGCGAAGAAGGGCACCGCCAAGTCACAGGGCTACCCGATCGACGTGGCCTACGGCCACCTGACCGGCTCCGCCGCGTCCGATCTGGTGATCAATGTGATGACCTGCACCGAGGGTTTCGGCCTCGGCTCGTATGTGTACCGCAAGGTGGGCGGGAAATATGAGAACGTTTTTACGGACGAGCGCCCGCCCGTCTACGCCGACACCACCAAGGGCGACCTCCGCGTCACTCGGTTGATCTACGCCTCCAACGACTCGGTCTGCTGCCCCTCGAGCGAGGACGTGACAACGTACCGGTGGGCCGAGACGCGCCGGCAGTTCCTCGTGACCGACCACAAGATCAGGAACGTGAGCGACGACGAGACGCCCGCGCCCGACGACGGAACGGAAGGCTGAAGATAAGGCCGTGGCCGAAACCCATGTGCTCTTCGTCGAGGACGACGACGTCATCCGCGAGGCCACCCAGCTCGCCCTGGAGCGCGACGGCTTCGTCGTCACCGCCGCGCCGGACGGGCTGACCGGGCTGGAGCGGTTCCGGGCCGACCGGCCCGATATCGCGCTGCTCGATGTGATGGTCCCGGGGCTGGACGGGGTGAGCCTGTGCCGCCGGATCCGCGATGAGTCCACCGTGCCCGTGATCATGCTGTCGGCGCGCGCCGACTCGATCGACGTGGTGCTCGGCCTGGAGGCCGGGGCGGACGACTACGTGACCAAGCCCTTCGACGGCGCGGTCCTGGTCGCCCGGATCCGCGCCGTGCTGCGCCGCTTCGGGCATGCGAGCGGACCGGGCCGGGGCGCGGAAGTGGAGCCCGACGGGCCCGAGGGCGGAGTGTTGCGCTTCGGCGACCTGGAGGTGGACCCGGAGGGGATGGAGGTCCGCCGGGCCGGTGAGCAGGTGGCGCTGACGCCGACGGAGATGCGGCTGCTGCTGGAGTTCTCTGCCGTTCCGGGCACCGTGCTCTCCCGCGACCGGCTGCTGGAGCGAGTGTGGGACTACGGCTGGGGCGGTGACACCCGGGTCGTGGACGTCCATGTGCAGCGGCTGCGCGGGAAGATAGGCCAGGACCGGATCGAGACGGTCCGCGGTTTCGGCTACAAGCTCAGGGGCTGAGCCGGGGATGGTGAGGCTCGCCCTGCGCTCGGGGCTGCGCTGGAAGGTCAGTCTGGCGATCGCGGCCGTCAGCGCGCTGGTCGCCATCGCGCTGAGCCTGGTCGTACACAACGCGGCCCGCGTCTCGATGCTCGACAACAGCCGCGCGGCCATGAACGACCGGGTGCAGTCCGCGCAGAAGATGTACGAGAAGTACGGGACCATCGGGTTCGGCGCGAAGCTCGACGACAAACGGCTTCCCGAGCAGTTGAAGAAGGAGGCAGCGCGCGGGCTGCGCGCCACCTACCTGGGGGACACGGGTACCGGCACCCCCGAGGTGTGGGCGTCGGTACCACTGCGGGACGGCCGGGTGCTGTCCGTACACACCCAGTTCAAGGACCGCGCCCGGGTGCTGGAGGACCTGGACCGCGTCCTGGTTCTCGGCTCGGTGTCGGTGGTGATGGGCGGTATCGCGCTGGGTGTGCTCATCGGCGACCAGCTCTCCCGGCGGCTGCGCAAGGCCGCCACCGCGGCCCGCAAGCTCGCCGAGGGCGACTCCGAGGTCCGGGTGCGGGACGCGATCGGCGGCCGGGTGCGGGACGAGACCGACGACCTGGCGCGCGCGGTCGACGGCATGGCCGAGGCGCTGCAGCAGCGGCTGGAGGCCGAGCGGCGCGTGACGGCCGACATCGCGCACGAGCTGCGCACCCCCGTCACCGGCCTGCTCACCGCCGCCGAGCTGCTGCCGCCGGGGCGCCCGACCGAGCTCGTACGGGACCGGGCGCAGGCGATGCGCCAGCTCGTCGAGGACGTCCTGGAGGTCGCCCGGCTGGACGGCTTCGCGGAGCGCGCCGAGCTGCAGGAGATCGACCTCGCCGAGTTCGTCACCCGCCGCGTCCGGGTCGCGGCCCCCGACGCCCAGGTCACCGTATTGCGCGACGCCCATGTCTCCACCGACCCCCGCCGCTTGGAGCGAATACTCGGCAATCTCCTGGCCAACGCCGCCCGGCACGGCAAGCCGCCGTTCGAGGTCACGGTGGAGGGGCGGGTGCTGCGCGTCCGCGACCACGGGCCCGGCTTCCCCGAGGCGCTGCTGAAGGACGGACCGAGCCGCTTCCGCACCGGCAGCAAGGACCGGGCCGGCACCGGGCACGGCCTGGGCCTGACCATCGCGGCGGGCCAGGCACGCGTCCTGGGCGCCCGGCTGACGTTCCGCAACGCCGAACCGACGGCGGAGGGGCGGGAGGGCGCGGTCGCGGTGCTATGGCTGCCGGAGTCCGCACCCACCAATACGGGCAGCTTCCCGGTCATCGAGGTGCTGGACTGATCTGGGTACACGTGCTGCGCTGACCCGACTTGGGGGTTGACCAAGGTGCTGCACTGGCCAAGGTTCTGGACTGTCCAAGGTGCTGCACACCAAGGTGCTGCACTGACCTGACGCACGAGGCGCGGCCGGTGCACCCGCACCGACCGCGCCTCACGTTTTCCGTCCCGGGCCGCCGGGTCAGACCGCCTCGGCCATCGGCGTCTGGTCGGCCGGAGCCTGGTCCTCGGACTTGGCCTGGGGCCCGGCCCCGCGCAGCGGGACCTCCTTGATGAACCAGGCCGCGAGGAAACCGGCGACGGCGATCACCGCGCCCCACAGGAAGACCTGGTGCGCTCCGTTCGCGACGGCGTGCGTGTACGCGTCCCGGATCTCCGGGCGCAGCTGCTTGAGCTTCGCCGGGTCCAGGTTGGCGCCGCCGGAGGTGACCGCAGCGCCCTTCTCACCGACCCGCGCGATCATCGTGTCCCGCACCTGGTTGGTGAAGAGCGCGCCCAGGATGGCGACGCCGAAGGAGCCGCCGAGGGTGCGGAAGAGGGTGGCGGAGGAGGAGCCGACGCCCATGTCCTTCATCTCGACGCTGTTCTGCGCGATGAGCATGGAGGTCTGCATCAGGAAGCCCATGCCGGCGCCGAGCACCGCCATGTAGATGCCCGAGGTCAGGCGGGTGGTTTCGGTGTCCATCAGGGCCAGCAGGAACATGCCCGCCACCATCAGGCCGCCGCCGAGGATCGGGAAGATGCGGTACTTGCCGGTCTGGGTGGTGACCCGGCCCGCGATCAGCGAGACGAACAGCATGCCCAGCAGCATCGGGAGCAGCAGCAGCCCGGAGTTGGTGGCCGTGGCGCCCTGGACGGTCTGCTGGTAGAGCGGCAGGAAGGTCATGGACCCGAACATCACGAAGCCGGTGAGGAAGCCGATCACCGTGATGAGCGAGAAGTTGCCGTTACGGAATATGTGCAGCGGCAGCACGGGCTCGGCGACCCGCCGCTCGACACCCACGAACGCGATGAGCGAGGCCACCCCCAGCAGGCCAAGCCCGATGATCTGGACCGAGCCCCACGCGTACTCGTTCCCGCCCCAGGTCGTGATCAGCACCAGAGCGGTGATGCCTATGGTGAGCAGCGCCGCGCCGACGTAGTCGATCCGTGCCTGCGCGCGCTTCTTCGGCAGATGCAGCACCACGGTGATCGCGGCCAGCGCGATCACGCCGAGCGGGACGTTGATGTAGAAGATCCAGCGCCAGCCGAGGTGGTCGGTGAGGGTGCCGCCGACCAGTGGTCCGCCGATCATGGCCACGGCCATCACACCGGCCATCATGCCCTGGTAGCGGCCGCGCTCGCGGGGCGGAACCAGGTCGCCGATGATCGCCATCACGCCGACCATCAGACCGCCCGCGCCCAGGCCCTGAAGGGCCCGGAAGCCGATGAGCTGTCCCATGTCCTGGGCCGCCCCGGACAGGGCCGAGCCGACCAGGAAGACGACGATGGACGTGAGGAACATGCCCTTACGCCCGTACATGTCGCCGAGCTTTCCCCAGATGGGGGTGGAGGCAGCGGTCGCCAGGGTGTACGCGGTGACCACCCAGGAGAGGTGTTCGAGCCCGCCGAGGTCGCCGACGATGGTCGGCATCGCGGTGCCGACGATCATGTTGTCCAGCATTGCGAGCAGCATGGCGATCATCAGTGCGAAGATCACAACACCCGTGGAGCGCTGCTTGCGGCCGGACGCGACCTCCTCGCCGGGCTGCGGGGCCTCCGTACTGGCCTGCGACGACGCGGACGGCGCTCCGCCTCCGGACTGTTTCTGGGACATTCTCTCCACTTCCCCCTGGGGTGCGGCCAATTGCTGCGACCGGCTACTTACTTGCCGCCCGGCTAGTTGAGTACAGTGGAGAAGGTACGACGTCTACTAGCCGGGCGTCAAGTAAGTTCTGTTCGGCCGAGCGAGGCCCCACGACCACAGGAGAGCACCATGGGCAGCACACCGCAGGCGCGCCGGGGCGACACCCGGCAGCGCATCCAGGACGTGGCCTTGGAGCTCTTCGCCGAGCAGGGCTACGAGAAGACCTCACTCCGCGAGATCGCCGAGCGCCTCGAGGTCACCAAGGCCGCGCTGTACTACCACTTCAAGACCAAGGAAGACATCCTCATCAGCCTGTTCCAGGACCTGGCCCGGCCGCTGGACGAGCTCCTCGCCTGGGGCCAGCAGCAGCCGCGGACCCTGGAGACGAAGCAGCAGCTGATGCGCCGCTACAGCGTGGCTCTCGAAAGCGCCCTCCCGCTGTTCCGGTTCATGCAGCAGAACCAGGCCGCGATGAGCCATCTGCGCCCCGGCGAGACCCTCAAGGACCGGATGATCGCCGTGGGCGACCTGCTGAGGGATCCCGACGCCCCGCTGACCGACCAGGTCCGCAGCCTCAGCGCACTCTTCGTCATGCATACGTCCCTGTTCGCCATGCAGCACCTCGACGCCGACCCCGAGGACAAGCGGAAGGCCGTCCTCGAGGTCGCCCTCGATATGCTGGCGCAGGCGCACCCGCAGGAGAGGCCCGACACCCAGAGGCCGAGCACCCAGAGGCCCGACACCCCGGACGCCGCCTGACCGACACCCCGGACGCGGCCTGACAGGCCCGCGCGGCCGACGGGGCCCCGCGCGACATCCGGTCGAGGCGTCAGACCTTGACGCCGTGCGAGCGCAGGAAGGCCAGCGGCTCGACGGCCGAGCCGTAGTTCGGCGTCGTACGGATCTCGAAGTGCAGGTGCGGGCCGGTCGTGTTGCCGGTGTTCCCGGAGAGGCCTATCTCCTGACCGGTCGTCACGGTCTGGCCCACCGACACCTTCACCAGCGACAGGTGCGCGTACTGCGAGTACGTGTTGTCGTCGTGCTTGATGACGATGGCGTTGCCGTACGCCGGGCCGTCACCGGCACCGTTGCCGCCGGCCTTGACCACCACACCCCCGTGGACGGCGCGCACCTGGGTGCCGGACGGCACGACGAAGTCCTGCCCGCTGTGGTTGTGCGCCCACAGGTTGCCCGCGAGGCCGAAGGCGGCGCCGATCTGGTACGAGGCGACCGGCGTCTCCCAGGAGTTGGCCTTGGCCTCGGCGGCCTTCTTGGCGGCCTCGGCAGCCTTCTGGCGCGCCAGGGCGGCCTGCCGCGCCTTCGCCGCGGCCTCCTGCGCCGCCTTCTTCTTCGCGGCGGCCAGCTCAGCGGCCTTCTTCTTCTTCGCGGCGGCCAGCTCAGCGGCCTTCTTCTTCGCCGCTGCCTCCTTGGCGGCCTTCTCGGCCGCCGCCTTCTTCGCGGCCGCCTTCTCGGCGTCGATCGCCTTCTGCAGGGCGTCCGCCTGCGCCTGCACCGCCTTGCTGACGTCACTGGCCGGAGCCACCGACAGCACGCCGCCGCCCTGCGCCGCGTCCGCGGCGAACGCGCCGCCCGCCCCCAGCGCCAGCGAGGCCCCCATACCCGCGGCCAGCACGGCGGCGCGGGTACGCAGAACGGACTTGCTCGAATTACGGGATTTCGCGCGCGAGGACATAGGGGGACTACCTCCGGAAACATGAGTGAGTCCCGGCCGGGGACCGGAACGGACGCTCTTTCGTAACCCGCCCCGGCCCTGAGGCCAAGCCGCGTCACTACTAATCCGCTCCGTACGAAAAGCGGCCGCACCCGCAATTCATCCATGGCTCCAGCCTCGACCCGATATTCGTGATCACGCACCCAGGAATCCGGATCAACGACCTCGCATCACCGGCCTGACCTGCCCAGATGAGCGATTCAACAGTCGTGCGCCGAAACTCGACCCGCACATCCGGCCGCCCGCGCGCCCCATAGTCGAAGGCATTCACTATTTTCCGTAGTAGGGCCTCGTCGGCCTGTGTGCGATATCACCGCGCCATAAGATCACCGATCACCGAACCCGGGCATTCGATGTCCGTTTCGGGACCAAAGACCATACGGTCCTGTACGCTGTCGGCACCAAACCATCGGGGGGATGGGAACGTGGATCCCGCAACCATCGGCGCTCGCCTCACCTCGGCCGCCGTCACGCCGCTGATCAAGAAGCTCTTCGTGCAGGAGGGGCCGGGCGCCGGTCTGGTCGACAAGCCGGTCCGTGTCTCGGGACTCGTCTCGTTCAAGGGCGAGAAGCGCACGCTGACGGAGAAGAATCTCCACAAGATCGCCGCCCAGCTGGTTGAGCGCGCGGTGCGGTCCACAGGGCAGGACGAGCGGCCGATCCCCGCGGACGAGGACGAGGTGCTGGCCGACGCCCTGGCCCGCACACTCCGCGCGCTGGGCGATCTGGCCATGGACGACGTTCAAGCCGTCCGCTTCGGCCCGACGCTGCTCGCCAAGGACCTCCGGCAGGTCGCCGGCCGCCCCGACGAACAGCTCTCCCTGGCCGCTTCCCGCCTCTACACCCTCCTCCTGCACACCGCCTGCCTGCACATCCTGCACTTCTTCACCCAGCGCTCGACCTTCGTCGCCCGCACCCTCGTCGAGCAGAGCGGCCAGCTGACCGACCTCATCACCAAGATCGACATCCTGATCGAGCGGATCCCCTCCCAGTCGGCCGAGGACGCGGGCTTCGAGAAGGACTACGCCGACTTCGTACAGAAGAAGTACGGGACGCTGACCATCGTCGGCATCGACCTCAGCCAGGCGGAGGCCAGCTGGCCCCTGGACGCGGCGTATCTGAGCCTGGAGGCGATCGCCCCGCGCGACCGTGCCCCGGCCGCCCTCGACGGGCAGATCCCCGCCCTCGACAGGGAGGTCGCCATCCTCGACGGGCAGATCGCCACGCTCGACGGGGAGGTCACCGCCGCCCCCGAGGCCCCCGTCCCCGCCGACCAGGCCCTGTCCGGCCACAGCCGGGTCCTGCTGCGCGGTGTCGCGGGCTCCGGCAAGACCACCCTCGTCCAGTGGCTCGCCGTCTGCGCCGCCCGGCAGCAGCCGCCACGCGGCATGGAACAGCTGATCGGCCGCGTCCCCTTCGTACTGCCCCTGCGCACCATCGCCCGCCAGGACGCCCTCCCCACCCCCGACCGTTTCCTCGCCGCCGTCCGCAACCCCCGGCACGGCGCCCAGCCCGCCGGCTGGGCCGACCGCGTCCTGAGCGCCGGGCGGGGGCTGCTGCTCATCGACGGCATCGACGAGATCCCCGAGCGCGACCGCGAACGCACCCGCGCCTGGCTGAGCGATCTGCTCCTCGCCTACCCCGACAACCTCTGGCTGGTCACCTCCCGCCCCTCCGCCGTGGCCGACGACTGGCTGGAGACCGAGGGCTTCGCCGAGTTCGCTCTGGCCCCCATGAGCCACGACAACCTCGGGGCCTTCATCGACCGCTGGCACGACGCCGCCCGCGCGACCTGCCGTACGGACGAGGACCGCACCGTTCTCGACGGCTACCAGTCGGCCCTCCACACCGCCGTACGCACCAAGCAGGACCTCGGCCGCCTCGTCACCAACCCCCTCATGTGCGGCCTGATCTGCGCCCTGCACCGGGCGCGCCGCGGCTATCTGCCGCCCGGCCGCAAGGCGCTGTACGACGCGGCGCTGTCCATGCTGCTCACCCGGCGCGACACCGAACGCCACATCTACGCCCCCGGCGACGTCCAGCTCGACGAGGAGCCGCAGGTCCAGCTCCTCCAGCGGCTCGCGTACTACCTCATCCGCAACGGCGAGGCAGAGCTCGACCGCGCCCAGGCGGAGCGCATCATCGCCGACGCGCTCCCCTCCGTCCCCGCGGCCGCCGCGCTCGGCGACGCCCCACGCATCCTGAACCACCTGCTGCTGCGCAGCGGTCTGCTCCGCGAACCGTCCGTCGGCACGATCGACTTCGTTCACCGGACGTTCCAGGACTTCCTCGGCGCGAAGGCGGTCGTGGAGGCATGGGACCTCGGGCTGCTCATCAGCCGTGCCGACGACACCCAGTGGGAGGACGTCTTCCGCATGGCGGTGGCCCACGCCCGTCCCCGCGAGCGCGGTGCGCTGCTGACCAAGCTGCTGGAGCGCGGCAGTAACCACCGCGCCGTACGGACCCGCGTCCACCTCCTGGCCATGGCCTGCCTCGAGCACGCCGCCGACCTGGATCCGGGCGTGCGCGACCTGGTGAAAGAGCACGCTGACGAGCTGATCCCGCCCATGGACGCGAGCGCGGCCCGCGCCCTGGCCGACGCCGGTCACCTGGTCCTTCAGCTGCTCCCGCCACCGGCCGAGCTCACCGACGAACAGGCGTACCACTGCGTCGTCACCGCGTCCCGCTTCGGCACCGACGCCGCCATCCCCTATCTGTCCCGGTTCACCGACCACCCCGCGCTGCTCGTCCGCTCCCAACTCGCCACCAGTTGGGGGCGGTTCGACACCGAGCGCTACTTCACCGAGGTCATCGCCCGCCTCGCCCCGGACAGCCTGTACTTCGTCGCCGAGACGCAGGAACACCTGCGTCTGCTCGACAGCATGGGCGGCGTGTCCAAGCTCCTGCTGCGCGGAGACTTCAGCGAGGACGAGCTGCGCACCTGCCACTCCCTGGCCCAGGTCACCCATCTACGGCTGGACCTGAACAGCGTCCTCACCGACCTGAGCGCCCTGAGCCATCTGCCGGGCCTGCGCACCCTCGTCCTGACCAGGTGTCCCAGGGCCCGAGACCTCACCCCGCTGTCCGCGCTGTCTCTCCAGAGCCTCGACTTCGCCCCGTCGCGCAGCGTGTCCGGAGGGCCGCTCCCCAGCGGTCTGGGCATGCTGACGACACTGCGGCAGCTGAAAATCGACATCGCCGGCGACAGCCCTCTGCCGAGCCTCTTCCCCCACCAGATCACTTGGCTCGACCTGCACGTCTACGGACCGGACCTGGACGCCACCTGGATCCCCGAGGCATTCCCCGAGCTCCGCCAGTTGGGCATCACCTTCCGAAGCGGCGGCTCGAAGACGGCCCGACTCGACCTGGCCCCCCTGGTCCCCCTTCCCGCCCTCGAGGCCGTCACCGTCGCCCGCGCGGAGCTCACCGGAGCCGAATCGCTCACCGATGTCACGGTCACGGCGCTCGACACCATGCCGAGGAGCACCGGCCTCCCGGCCGACCCCAGTGGTCCGGGTGGTCCGGGTGGTCCCGCTGGCTCCAGCGCTCCGAGCAGCACCCACAGCCCCAGCAATCCGTAGCCGACGTCACGTGACGTCTGGCGGCCACATGCATTCTCTGACTAAAGTCAGAGAATGCATGTGGCACAGATCGACCAGGTGCGGCGGTTCAACCGCACCGTCACCGAACGCGTGGGCGCGCTCCACGACCACTACCTGGGCCGCGACCGGCCCATCGGCGAGGCCCGGCTGCTCTGGGAGATCGGCGACCAGGGCCAGGACGTACGGCGGCTGCGCGAGCGCCTCGGGCTCGACTCCGGGTACGTCAGCCGGCTGCTGCGCTCCCTGGAGGGCGACGGCCTGGTGACGCTGGAGCCGCACCCAGAGGACAGAAGGGTGCGCACCGTCCGGCTCACCGACGCGGGCCGCGCGGAACACGCCACACTCGACCGCCGCAGCGACGAGCTGGCCGGCTCCCTGCTGGAGCCGCTCAACGCCGCCCAGCGCACCCGGCTGGTGGCGGCCATGGCCGAGGTCGACCGGCTGCTGACCGCCGCGACGGTCACGCTGGACGCGGTCGACCCGGACCACCCCGACGCCCAGCACTGCCTGCGGTCCTACTTCACCGAGCTGCAGGAGCGCTTCGAGACCGGCTTCGACCCCGCACGCAGCCTGCTGCCCGACGCGGGCGAACTCCGACCCCCGAACGGCCTGTTCCTGGTCGCCCGGCTGCACGGTGAACCGGTCGGCTGTGCCGGCCTGAAGCTACCGCCCACCGCCCCGGCCGAAATCAAACGCATGTGGGTCGCGCCCCACACCCGCGGCCTCGGCGTGGCCCGCCGATTCCTCACCGAACTGGAGGTACGCGCCGCCCAGAACGGACGCGACGTACTGCGCCTCGACACCAACAAGGCGCTCGACGCCGCGATCGGCCTGTACCACTCCTGCGGCTTCGAGGAGGTACCGGCCTTCAACGACGAGCCGTACGCGCACCACTGGTTCGAAAAGCGAATCACCAAGGGCTGACCACCAAAGGCTGAGAACGCACCATCAACCGGCTTGCCTTCGAGTGCACTTCAATTGACACGCTGACCGGCACGCAATGCCTGTCTCTGCCACTCGTTGGGGAAGGACCGAGCTGTGCCCGAGGTGAATTTCGCGCTGGGAACCATGGGATTCGGCACCAAGGTCGACGCCGCCACGTCATCAGCCCTGCTCGACCGGTTCGCGGACGCCGGTGGGACGCTCGTCGACACGGCCAACTGCTATGCCTTCTGGACCGACCCGAGCGGCCGCGGCGGGCAGAGCGAGGAAGTCATCGGGCAGTGGCTGGCCCGCCGCCCCTCCCTGCGTGACCAGATCTGCCTCAGCACCAAGGCGGGCGCCCAACCCGCCGGCCCCGGCGACTGGCCGGCCAACCGCGAGGGCCTGTCGGCGTCAGCGATCAAGACCGCTGTCGAGGGCAGCCTGCGCCGGCTGGGCACCGACCGGATCGACCTGTACTGGGCCCACATGGAGGACCGTACGGCCCCTCTGGCGGAGTCCGCTGAGGCCTTCGGCGCGCTGGTGGCCGAGGGCCTCGTGGGGCGGCTCGGCTGCTCCAACCACCCGGTGTGGCGGGTGGAGCGGGCCCGGCAGATCGCCACGGCCAACGGCTGGACCGGGTACACCGCTCTCCAGCTGCGCCACTCCTACCTCCAGCCTCGCCCCGGCGCACCGGTGCCCGACCAGTCCCACCGGTTCGGCTGGGTCACCGACGAGGTCATCGACTACGTCGACAGCGAACCGGACCTCTCCCTGTGGGCGTACACCGCCCTGCTGAACGGCTCCTACAGCCGCCCCGACCGCCCCCTCCCCGACGCCTACGACCACCCCGGCACCACCCGGCGGCTGGCGGCCCTCGACAAGGTGGCCGGGGAACTCGGCGTCAGCCACAACCAGGTCGTCCTGGCCTGGCTGATCGGCAGCGAACCGGCCATCACCCCGATCGTCGGCGTCAGTGACCCGGAGCAGCTCGACGAGGCCCTCGCCGCATCCCGCCTACGACTGCCCGCCGAACTCCGCCGCCTCCTCGACGAGACCGCCTGACGGCGCCAGCGCGTGGGGCGCTCGCTGTGCCGTCGGCGCCGTTACCCTCACGGCTCCGGCCAAGGAAGTCGCACAGCGCTACATGTCCGTTCGCCGTGGCTAACCGTCGAACCAGACCACGAGTCGCACGTGCTCTGGGCCGTGCAGCTCGGCAAGCGTCTTCATCACGTCCCATACCGGCGCCCAATGGGTCCCCGCCCCGGCAACGGCGTGTCGGCTGAGCGTGCCGGATCGATCGGTTTCGTCCCAGTTGGCAGCCCGCAACTCGGCCCAGTTGATCCACGTCGTTCCGCGCGTGTCCTGTGGTCCGCCCCACGCGCTGAACGCGTTCCGCAGTCCGTCCGAGGCGTCCGCCGGCAGACCGCGCCCCTCGGCCAGCGGCCGGAACCCGAACGAGTTGCGGACGCCGAACAGGCAGGCGAGGGCGTCATAGGCATTGCCCGTGTTGAGGAGGAAGAGGTCAATGGCGGCGTGCCATTGCGCGTCCTCGTCGTCCTCTCCCCAGATCCGGGCCAGGGGTCTGCACTCGATCATTCCGCTCACGTCGGTGGACATGTCCACAGTCTGCCGAAAGGACGTTGACTGGCCAGCAGGACGAGCGGTCCGGCACCGGTCAGGACGAGCGCGCACTCCAGTCGCCGGGGCCCGCCCACGACGGCCCGCCGAACTCCGCCGCCTCCTCGACGAGACCGCCTGACGGCCGGGCCGGCCGACGTACGGTGAAAAGCCGACGTCGGCACGGATGAGCCGGATGACGGGGACAAGGGGGCGGAATGGAGCCGCAGATCGCAGACCTCGCGCGGACGGCCGGGTCCACCGTGGTGGCTCTGATGGCCACCGACGCGTGGCAGCGCGCGCGGGAGCGGATCGTCGCGTTATGGCGCCAGGCCCAGCCGGACCGCGCCGACGGCATCGACGGCGAGCTCGAGACCACGCACGACGACCTTCTGGCCGCGCGTGACGCGGAGGACGGCTCGGAGGGCGAGCAGACCCAGCGCGAGCTGAGCGAGGAGTGGGCCGGCCGCATGCGGCGGTTCCTCGCCGCGCATCCGGAGGTCGTCGAGGAGCTGCGCCGGATCCTGGACGAGTTGAGCCCGGCCCTGCCGGGCAACGATCAGGCGATGAACACCACCATTCACATGTGAGCCGAGGCCTCCGGCAGCGGCCGGGTCTACCAGGCGGGCCGCGACCAGCACATCACCGAGCGGTGAGCGGCCCGCCTCCCCGGTACGCGGAAGGCCGGGCCTCCGAGCACGGACGGGTCTTCCAGTCGGCCGGCGACCAGCACGTCACCGAGCACCATCACCACTACGCGCCCGGAGCCTCCCTGTTCGCCGGGACGACCGCCCCGGAGCTCGGTGGCCCGAGCAGCGTGCTGCCCTCACCGAGGCGGCGGTAGGCCTGCTGGAAGCCGCGCTTCCGGCGGAGGGCGGAGTCGGGGCCGAGTTCGTTGCATTGCTCGTGCCGCATACAGTGCGGTTGCTGCGCGAGGCGGGCGTTAGGACGGCGGAACGGGTGGTGGACTTGGCCGTACGCCTCACTGAAAGCAGCCGCTCTTCAGGTTGGGGCGGCGGGCCGAGGCGCTGTCTTTGCTGCGTCGCGCGGCGGATGGGCTGCGGAGTGCTTGGGGGGTGGAACATCCCAGGGCGCGGCGCAGCCGGGCGATGCTGATCGAAGGTCTCGCCGTGTGTAAAGAGGAGGCACAATTCGACCGGACGTCTCCGCAAACCGTCGAAGACTGTGCGCAGTACCTGGGTTGCGACCACCCCAAAACGCTCGCCGTTACGGCCCTGCTCGGCTACGTCATGGCGTCGCTCGGCCGTTGAGACGAGGCCGTCCCGCTGACTCGACGCTGTATCGAAGCACGAGAGCGAGCACTCGGCCTGAGCACCCCTTCCTCGTGGAGAACTACGCGGGACTGGCCGACTACCTCACTCGTACGGGGCAAAGGGACGAGGCCGAAAGACTGGCGCGTGAAGCCTTTCCACTGTGCGAGCGGATTCTCGGCCCCGATCACCCTGCAACCCTTCGCGCCTGCCGGGTTCTGGAAGCGTGAGCGCGCTCTGGCCAGCCCCGATGCCAGTGACTTTGCGGTGAGTATGGGACAGCGACACGCCGTGGTGTCGGCGTGTCGCTGTCCCATACTCACCGCAAACTCAGGCTTCGGTTGGCTAGCCCCTCCACCCTGACCGGGCCCGCTCAGCCTTCAGCAGCCGGTTGTAGTCCAATTCAATCGCCCAGTACCAGAAACAGTTCGACCAGCTACGCGCGATCGCACTTCTTCCAGTGGACGCCAAGGTCACGTCCCTCAATCACGAGGGGCGGGATTCACTGGGGTTGATCCAACACGTCCTCTACAGTCACTACCAGGAATCGCGATCATGCCCATACTCAACTGGCGTAAGTCTTCCTTCAGCACCTCCGGGGCCAACTGCGTGGAGCTCGCCACCACCCACAGCGCCATACACATGCGGGAGAGCGACGACCCCGGCACAGTGATCCACACCACCCCCACCGCCCTCCGGTCCTTCATACGGGCCGTGAAGACCGGCCGACTCGACCACACCATCTGACCCAACCGGGCCGCAGCACGCCCTCCAGGGCGCAACCGGGGAGAGTAGTGCGATATGGATGAATTTCTGGTCGAGTTCTGTCGAAGCGGAACATTCGGCCCTCTGGCCTTGGGCATATCCCCACCGGACGTGGTGCAACGAATCGGGGAGCCCAGAAGAATCAAGAACGGGCAAGGCGATGATTGTTTCCAGTGGTACCGCTACTGTCCGGTTGAACTCAGCAAGGCCCGCTACTCTCCGCTTGAACTCAGTATGAGGTGTTTCAGCAGGGAATCCAGGACCCGGCGTGGCGCTGGACTGGACCTCGTACTCGCGCGCATCAGCCTCACGTTCAACGGCGACGAACCGCTGATCCTGCCTGAGGCGATCACCCCGAGATCCATCGCGTCCGCCGCATCGCTTCAGCTGGCGGAAGCACACCGTCTCCTCACAGAGCACGGCGTCGAAATGACCCGCGACCACGAACAAGTGCTGAGGCGAACCCTCAACGAAGCAGTCGTCATGGTGATCAGCGATAGCGACGGGTTCGTGTCGCAGATGGAACTCGGCTGGTGGCCCAGGCCCGGCGGCTGGTTCTACTCCGAAGAGAACGAGTCGGGAGTCTGGGTAACTGGTCCCCCCGGGCCGTAGCGCCAGCGCGGGGGGGGGCTCGCCTCGATGGACCCCAGCCTCGCGTCTTAAGCTCCCAAGATGGCTGACGAACGTCTTCGTCTCACGGTCCTGGGGTGTGCGACGCCATACCCCAGCGTGGACAACCCGTGCTCCGGCTACCTCGTGTCCAGCGGAAACACACGCGTATGGGTGGACGCGGGCACCGGAACCCTGGGCCCGCTACAGCGTCACACCCGGCTGGACGAGCTGGACGCGATCTGGATCTCGCATCTGCACGCCGATCACAGCGCCGATCTGCTCACCGCTTACTACGGGCTTCTGTTCGCGGATATCCGCCTCACCGCGCCGATCCCGCTCTACGGCCCGCCCGGAATCGCCGACCGGCTGGCGGGCTTCCTCACGAACAGCCCGAACCGCAGCCCGGTCGAATCCGCCTTCGCGGTCACCGAGCTGCACGACGGGCACGAGGTGACCGTCGGTCCGATGAAGCTCACCAGCCGGGCAGTGGCGCACGGAATCCCGGCCTTCGCGCTGCGCGTGGAGGCGGGGGGCCGGGCGTTGGTCTACTCCGGGGACACGGCACCGTGCGCCGCGTTGACGGACCTGGCCGAGGGATGCGACACGTTGCTGTGTGAGGCCGAGAGCGCGTACGCACCCGCAGAGGGCGAGCAGGTTCATCACACGCCCGAGGAGACCGGCGACACCGCCGACGCGGCGCGGGCCGGCCGGTTGATCGTCACACACGTCGGCCGGTTCCTCACGCCGCAGGAGGCCGTGGCACGTGCCGCGGCGCGCTTCGACGGGCCCGTCGAGTACGCCGCACCGGGTGCGACCTTTGAGATCGGTCAGGCCACCAGCGTCCCGGAGCGTTCAACGAGTTGACCGGGGCGCGAGGCGGAGCAGCGCACCCGCTTACCCTGCCGGGCCCACCCCGCCTCGCGCGACTCACCTGGCGCGGAGCGACGCGTGCCCGGCGCGGGCCTGGGGCGTCCAGTTGCACGCCGTGCGTCGGCCGGCGGCCAACTTCGCTGCCGCCGCCCGGCCCCGTCCAGCCCCCACCCTTCCTGAAAGTCGCCCAGCACCGGCAGCAGCTCCGGCCGACCGGCCGCTATTGCGGCTTGAAGGAGCGGATCTGGTAGCTGCCCTGGAGGTTGCCGCCCGCGCCGGCGGGCGTGGACCCCACGCGGGAGTGGTAGTTGGTCTGGGTGTAGTACTGCTTCCGCTGCCCCGTTCCGTTCCACACGGAGCGGACGTTCTGGCCGTTCCGGATGAAGGAGCAGTCGTCGGCGGTGTTCGCCTTGCTGGGCTGCGACCACTGACATCGGGTGCCGCCGCCGTCCCAGTCGCTGTAAATGCAGAAGT
Source organism: Streptomyces sp. ME19-01-6 (assembly GCF_033793745.1). Lineage (NCBI taxonomy): Bacteria > Bacillati > Actinomycetota > Actinomycetes > Kitasatosporales > Streptomycetaceae > Streptomyces > Streptomyces sp. ME19-01-6. The sequence goes on from NZ_JARAXF010000009.1 coordinate 43,128, forward strand.
ACCCCGGGGAGCAACTGAAGGCCGCCGGGCGGGCCGGTGCCGTGGGGGCTGCGGCCGCGGTGGAGGCGGTGCCGAGGGCCGCGACGAGGGCGGCCGAGGCGAGGGCGAACGAGCGGACACTGAGCATGAAATGGGCTCCTTCCTTGCACGGGTGCCCGACCGGGCACACCCAGCACCCGGCGCGGAGCACATGACACTCACCGCAGTGTGCTCGCGTGGCCCAGGTGCTTTGCCGGAGTCCTGGTGGAGTCCTGGTGGAATACCTCGTGGAGTACTACGGGGGCAGAGCCCGGCGCGTGGCCCAGCGGTCAGCGGGCCACGTCCATGCGCTGGGTGCCGATGACCGACAGCAGCCGCAGCGCCTCCTCGGAGGGCGATCCGGGGTCGGCAGTGTAGATGACGACTTGCTGGTCCCGGTCCGTGATGTCGAGGACGTCGCAATTGACGCTGACCGGGCCGACCAGCGGATGTTGGAAGGTCTTGCACAGCGTGGGCTCGGCGCATACGTCACGGGAGGCCCATAGCAGGGCGAACTCCTCACTTCCGGCGAGGAGTTCCTCCACCAGCTCGCTCACCTCGGGGTCGTCCGGGTAGCGGGCGGCGGTGGCGCGCAGCCGCTGGGCCGAGCTGCGGGCGAACGCGTCCGCGTCGGACACCCCGTACAGCCGCCGCCCCTCCCGGTGCGGCCCGAGGAAGACCCGGCGCACGAGATTGCGATCGCGCCGCGGCAGGGCGGAGAAGTCCTCCATGAGGGCAGCGGCCAGCGCGTTCCATGCGATGACCTCGTACGTCGCGGACATCACGATCGCAGCGGCCTGCGGCAGCCGGTCCAGCAGGTCGACGATGGACTGCCGCACCTGGCGCGAGGGTCCGGGCGGCGGGCCCGGGGGCGCGCCGGCCAGGTGGTGGAGGTGGTCGCGCTCGGCGTCGGCGAGGCGCAGGGCGCGGGCGAGTCGGCCAGCACTTCGCGGGACGGACGCGGGGCGCGGGCCTGCTCCAGCCGCGCGCGTGTAGTACTCGGTCGAGTTGACTTCTCCCCCTCCTGAAGGAGGGGGATTCTCACGGCTCGGGCCGTGAGGGTTTCTGCTTCGTCGCCGACTGCCCGCCCGGAGTTCTCCGTTGAGGTCTTACACCGGCTCCACAGACAGACACGGCCAGCCCGGCCGCCAGAAGGTTCTTCGCCGCGTTCACGTCCCGATCATGGGTCGCCCCGCAGCCCTCGCACGTCCAGGTGCGGACGTGAAGCGGCATCTTCTCCCGCAAGGTGCCGCAGGTGGAGCACAGCTTGGAGGAGGGGAACCAGCGGTCGACCGCGATCACTTCGCGGCCGTACCACTGGGCCTTGTACTCCAGCATCGTGCGGAACTCGCGCCATGCCGCGTCGCTGATCGCGCGGGCGAGCGTGCCGTTCTTCACCATGTTCCGAACGGTCAGGTCCTCGATCACGACCACTTGGTTTTCGTGGACGAGTCGAGTGGTGAGCTTGTGCAGAAGGTCACGCCTGCGGTCGCTGATACGGGCGTGGATGCGGGCGACCTTCCGCCGGGCCTTGGCCCGGTTGGCCCCATCCCCCTTGGCCTTGCGAGACAGCTCCCGCTGGGCGCGGGCGAGCCGGGCGCGGTCGCGACGCTCATGCCTCGGGTTGGCGATCTTCTCCCCGGTGGAGAGAGTCAGCAGGTGGTCCAGACCGACATCCACCCCGACCGCCTGACCAGTGACCGGGAGGGGCTTGACGGCGGGGTCCTCACACAGCAGGGAGACAAACCAGCGTCCCGCACTGTCCTGGGACACGGTCACTGTCGAAGGGCTCACACCCTCGGGAAGCGGACGAGACCACACGATATCCAGCGGTTCCGCCATCTTGGCGAGGGTAAGCCCGTCGTTGCGGAAGCGGAATGCGCTGGTGGTGTACTCGGCGGACTTCCGCGACTTCTTCTTCGACTTGAAACGCGGGTACTTGGCCCGCTTGCCGAAGAAGCTGGCGAACGCCGTCTGCAAGTGCCGAAGCGCCTGCTGGAGCGGAACCGAGGAGACCTCGTTCAGGTAGGCCAGTTCCTCGGTCTTCTTCCACGCCGTCAGCATCGCGGATGTGGCGTTGTAGTTGACCCGCTCCTGTCTGGCCCACGCCTCCGTGCGGGCGGCCAGGGCCATGTTGTAGACCTTGCGCACGCACCCGAACGTGCGCGAAAGCTCCGCCGCCTGCGCATCCGTCGGATAGAAGCGGTACTTGAACGCCCGCTTCACGTGAGTGGCCATACCTCACACACTATCGCATCACCTTGTGACACTCTGCGAGCAGTTGGCGGTGGACAACGAATCGCCCTGGCGGCGATTCATCTCTCCCATACTCACCGCAACTCAGGCTTTCCAGGCTGCTGGACATTTTCGGGCAGATTTTGACACGGTGAAGGGCACCGGCCCATTAATCGAACATGTGGCCGATGCTTCATGGGGGTCCAGCCTTGTCATCCGCCCGCCTCGACCAGGACGCCGCAGCCTTCTACGCCGGACAGAGTGCTTTCTCCGATCCCGGCGCCCACGCCCCGCTCTACGCCGACCTGCCAGACGATCCGGCCGAACTCGCCCGTGTGGCACGCGACCTGGTGATCCACCGTTGGGAAGGCGAGCTGTTCCGCTGGGCCATTCCGGAGGATCGCCTGCACAACGACGCCGAGACGCGCTATGTCGACGAAATCTGCCGCATCGTCATCGAGCGGAACGACGCCCCGCTGACGCGGCGACGCGAGGCCGGCGACCGCTTCGTCGGCATCTGCCGCGACTTCGCGCTGCTGTACTGCTCGTTCCTGCGCCACGCGGGCATCCCCGCCCGGCAGCGGTGCGGCTTCGCCGGCTATGTCGGCGCGGACGGCTTCCACGGCGACCACGTGGTGACCGAGTACTGGGACGACGAGCGGGGCTGGCTGCTCGCCGATCCTCAGTTGGCCGACCCGATGGTCGTCGACGCATGGAAGGTGGACTTCGACCCGATGGACGTGCCGCGCGACCGCTTTCTGGTCGCGGGCAAGGCGTGGCGGGCCATCCGGGCGGGCGAGGCGGACCCGAAGACCTTCGGGCTCCACCCGCCGGAGGAGGGGCCGCTTTTCGGGGAATGGTTCGTCGCGCACTCCCTCCGGCTCGACCTCGCCGCGCTGAACAAGGTGGAGACGCTCCAGTGGGACATCTGGGGAACGGGAACGGGCGACTATATGGAGGTGACGGACGCCCTCCGTGCACTGCACGACCGGGCCGCGCTGGTGGCGGGCGACGACGTGCCCTTCAGCGCCGCACGGAAGCTGTTCGAGGGGGAAGCGGGGCTGCGGACGCCCAAGACAGTACTGTCGTTGGCGCCGTTCAACGGTCCGAGGGAGGTCACACTCCGCTGAAGCGCTCCTTCGCCTCACCCTGACCGGGCGCGCCCCCGGATCGGCCGCCTCCCGAGGTTCGGCGTGCGGTGGTGGGGTACGTACCGGGATCTACGACGTGCCAACGGAGCCGCTGGAACCAGCGGTCGGGGGAAGACATGGATCCCGCTGCCATAGCCGCCCGCCTCGCCTTAGCCGCCGACTCGGGCGCCGCCGCTTCGACCGCCGTGGCCCCGATCGTGGAGGAGCTGTTCGTACGGGAGGGGCCGGGGGCGGGGCCGGTGGACCGGCCGGTGAGAATCAGTGGGCTGGTGTCGTTCCAGGGGGACGCGCGGACGCTGACCGAGCGGGATCTGACCGGGCTGGCGGCCCGGCTGGTGCGCGAGGTGCTGGGGGCGGTGGCGCCCGGTGAGGCGAAGCCGGCCGGCGACGAGGGGCGGGCCGTGGTCGACGCGCTCGCGCGCACGCTGCACGCCCTGGGGACAGTGGACCTGAACGACGTCCAGGCGGTCCGGCTGGGGCCCGAGCGGTTCGCCCGGCATCTGGCGGTGGCCGCGCCGGACGCCGGACGTGATCTGTCCGCGGGCGCCGCCCGGCTGCACGGCGCGCTGCTGGAGCTGGCCTGCCTGCACATGCTGCGGTTCTTCACCCGGCGGTCCGCGTTCGTCGCCCGGGCGCTGGCCGACTCCGGCGGTCGGCAGAGCGAGTCGGCCGCAGACACCACATCCACCACCACGTCCACCACATCCGCCACGTCCGCCGACGACGCCGCCTTCGAGGAGCGGTACGCGCACGACATCGTCACCGGCCACGACCACCTCACCATCTACGGCATCGACCTGGCGCACTCCCCCGACAGCTGGCCGCTGGACAGCGCGTATCTGAGCCTGGAGGCCGAGACCGACGCGGGCCCCTCCGCCCCCGCCGATCAGGCGCTGTCGGGGCGGGAACGGGTGCTGCTGCGCGGCGTGGCGGGCTCCGGCAAGACGACACTGGTGCAGTGGCTCGCGGTGTCCGTGGCGCGCGGGGAGCTGCCTCAGGAGCTGGAGGGGCTGCGCGGCCGGGTGCCGTTCGTTCTGCAGGTGCGCCGCTTCGGCCGGGACGGCTTTCCCGGGCCGGCGGACTTCCTGGCCTCCGTACGCCATCCCCGGGCGGGCGGGCAGCCGGCCGGGTGGGCCGAGCGGGTGCTGTCGGCCGGGCGCGGGCTGCTGCTCGTCGACGGGGTCGACGAGGTGCCCGAGGAGGACCGGGAGCGGCTGCGGCACGCGCTGCGCCGGTCGCTCGCCCGCTATCCGGGAAATGTCTGGCTGGTCACCTCGCGCCCGTCCGCCGTACGGGAGAACTGGCTGGCTTCGGAGGGATTCACCGAGCTGAGACTCGCGCCGCTCAGCCGTGAGGGCGTGGCCGCATTCATCCAACGCTGGCATGCCGCGGCGCGGGAGGACGCGGCGGCGGACCTGGATCGGCTGGACGCGTACGAGCAAACGCTGCTGGACGCGGTCCGGATTAACCGGGAGCTGGGGCGGCTGGCCACGAATCCGCTGATGTGCGGGTTGATCTGCGCACTGCACCGGGACCGGCGCGGCTATCTTCCGCGCGGCCGCAAAGCGCTCTACGACGCGGCTCTTTCCATGCTCCTGGAACGCCGTGATCGCGAGCGCTCCATGCCGCCGCCGGACGGAATCGATCTCACTCAGGAACCGAAGATCCAGCTGCTGCAGAAGCTCGCGCGCTGGATGCTCGTCAACGGCAGGGCGGAAATGGACCGGCCGACCGCCGTCTCCACCCTCGCCCAGCACCTTCCGGCGATTCCGCATGCGGCACAGCAGGGCGGCCCGGAGGAGATCTACCGTCATCTGCTCAACCGCACCGGACTATTGCGCGAGCCCGCGCCGGGCGCGGTCGATTTCGTGCACCGGACCTTCCAGGACTATCTGAGCGCGAGAGCGGTCGTTGAACGGCATGATTTCGACTTCCTGATCGAACACGCCCACCAGGACGACTGGGAAGAGGTGATCAGAATGTCGGTGGCGCTGGCCCGGCCCGATGAATGCGCGTACATCCTGGACGGCCTGATCGCCGCCCGGAAAGGATCGCGCCCGGTACAGGCGCGCCATCGGAAACTGCTTGCGGCGGCCTGCCTGGAACACGCGACCGAGCTGGACCCGGAGGTACGCGCCCGGGTGCACCGCTATACCCGGGATCTGGTCCGCCCGACCACCTTGGAAGGGGCCCGGGCGCTCGGCTGGATCGGCCCCATCGTGCTGGAAATGCTGCCCGATCCGACAGTTGCCTCGGACGAGGAAGCGCACCGGCTGGCCGTCACCGCGACCTCGATAGCCGACGACCGGGCCATCGACTATCTCGTCCGGCTGCGGGACCGCACTTCCTGGGCCGTACGCTCCGAGCTTGCCAGCGCCTGGCGGCGTTATGACACCGACCGCTACGCCGATGAAATCATCGCCCATCTCGATGAGCGGGAACTCGACTTTCCGGTGTCGAATCTGGAGGAGCTGCACGCCCTGCGGCGCCTCGGCGGGCGCCCCTGCGTACAGATAGCCGGGGCCTTCACCCCGCGCCGGCTGGTCGAGGGCCTGGTCGCCGACCGGCTGACCGAGCTGTGGCTCGCCTATGACCTGGGGACGCATCTGGACCTGCAGTGGCTGGCCGCCTTCCCCCGGCTGCACACGCTGCGGTTGAGCTCCCGCAACGCCGGGGTGACCGGGGTCCCCGAGGGCGTACAGGTCATCGTGACGGGGCCCTGAGGGGTTGCCGGCCCGAGGGCCGCGCCGAAGGGGGCCGCCGCAGCCCCGCCAGGGCCCCAGGAGGGCTTTCAGGAGCCTTCCTGGGGGTTTATGAAACGAGGCTGCCCCGGGAGGCCGTGTGAACGGTCCGGGGCAGCCTCTGGACGCTCCGCGTGACTCCTGGGTGGGAGGTCGGGCGGGAGGTCACGCCTCCTTGCTGAGGTTCGGGCCCGCGCCGCCTGCCGCGGACTCGATCGGCGGGGTGTCCGGCAGGGCCGACTTCTCCTCGCCGCGGAAGGTGAACTTCTTCTCCTCACCCTCACCCTCGGTGTCCACGACCACGATGTGACCGGGGCGCAGCTCGCCGAAGAGGATCTTCTCCGACAGCACGTCCTCGATCTCGCGCTGGATGGTCCGGCGCAGCGGCCGGGCGCCCAGCACGGGGTCGTAGCCCCTCTTGGCGAGCAGCTTCTTGGAGTCACCGCTGAGCTCGATGCCCATGTCGCGGTCCTTGAGCCGCTCGTCCACCTTGGCGATCATGAGGTCGACGATCTGGATGATGTCTTCCTCGCTGAGCTGGTGGAAGACGACCGTGTCGTCGACACGGTTGAGGAACTCGGGCCGGAAGTGCTGCTTGAGCTCCTCGTTGACCTTCGCCTTCATCCGCTCGTAGCCGGTCTTCACATCGCCCTGGGCGGCGAAGCCCAGGTTGAAGCCCTTGGAGATGTCCCGGGTGCCGAGGTTGGTGGTCATGATGATGACCGTGTTCTTGAAGTCCACGACCCGGCCCTGGGAGTCGGTCAGGCGACCGTCCTCCAGGATCTGCAGCAGCGAGTTGAAGATGTCCGGGTGGGCCTTCTCGACCTCGTCGAAGAGGACCACGGAGAACGGCTTGCGGCGCACCTTCTCGGTGAGCTGGCCGCCCTCCTCGTAGCCCACGTATCCGGGCGGGGAGCCGAAGAGCCGCGAGACGGTGTGCTTCTCGCTGAACTCCGACATGTCGAGCGAGATCATCGCGTCCTCGTCGCCGAACAGGAATTCGGCGAGGGTCTTGCTGAGCTCGGTCTTACCGACACCGGACGGGCCCGCGAAGATGAACGATCCGCCGGGGCGCTTGGGGTCCTTCAGACCCGCACGCGTACGCCGGATGGCCTGGGAGAGCGCCTTGATGGCGTCCTTCTGGCCGATGACGCGCTTGTGCAGCTCGTCCTCCATGCGCAGCAGACGGGAGGACTCCTCCTCGGTGAGCTTGAAGACCGGGATGCCCGTGGCCGTGGCCAGGACCTCGGCGATCAGCTCCTCGTCCACCTCGGCGACGACGTCCATGTCGCCGGCCTTCCACTCCTTCTCGCGCTTCGCCTTGGCGGCCAGGAGCTGCTTCTCCTTGTCGCGCAGGCCCGCGGCCATCTCGAAGTCCTGCGAGTCGATCGCGGACTCCTTCTCCCGGCGCACATCGGCGATCTTCTCGTCGAATTCGCGCAGGTCCGGCGGTGCGGTCATACGGCGGATACGCATCCGGGAGCCGGCCTCGTCGATCAGGTCGATCGCCTTGTCCGGCAGGAAGCGGTCCGAGATGTAGCGGTCGGCCAGGGTGGCGGCCGCGACCAGGGCGGAGTCCGTGATGGAGACGCGGTGGTGCGCCTCGTAGCGGTCCCGCAGGCCCTTGAGGATCTCGATGGTGTGCGGCAGCGACGGCTCGGCGACCTGGATGGGCTGGAAGCGGCGCTCCAGGGCCGCGTCCTTCTCCAGGTACTTGCGGTACTCGTCGAGCGTGGTCGCGCCGATGGTCTGCAGCTCGCCGCGGGCCAGCATGGGCTTGAGGATGCTCGCGGCGTCGATCGCGCCCTCGGCGGCGCCCGCACCCACCAGGGTGTGGAGCTCGTCGATGAACAGGATGATGTCGCCGCGCGTGCGGATCTCCTTGAGCACCTTCTTCAGGCGCTCCTCGAAGTCACCGCGGTAGCGGGAGCCCGCGACCAGGGCGCCCAGGTCGAGGGTGTAGAGGTGCTTGTCCTTGAGGGTCTCGGGCACCTCGCCCTTGACGATGGCCTGGGCCAGGCCCTCGACGACCGCCGTCTTGCCGACGCCGGGCTCGCCGATGAGGACCGGGTTGTTCTTGGTGCGGCGCGAGAGCACCTGCATGACCCGCTCGATCTCCTTCTCGCGCCCGATGACCGGGTCGAGCTTGGATTCGCGGGCGGCCTGGGTGAGGTTGCGGCCGAACTGGTCCAGGACGAGCGAGGTGGAGGGGGTGCCCTCCGCCGGGCCGCCGGCCGTGGCGGCTTCCTTGCCCTGGTAGCCGGAGAGCAGCTGGATGACCTGCTGCCGGACCCGGTTCAGATCGGCGCCCAGCTTCACCAGGACCTGGGCTGCGACGCCCTCGCCCTCGCGGATCAGGCCGAGCAGGATGTGCTCCGTGCCGATGTAGTTGTGGCCGAGCTGAAGGGCCTCGCGGAGCGAAAGCTCCAGGACCTTCTTGGCACGGGGGGTGAAGGGGATGTGCCCGGACGGGGCCTGCTGGCCCTGGCCGATGATCTCCTCCACCTGCTGGCGGACCGCCTCGAGCGAAATCCCGAGGCTCTCCAGGGCCTTAGCGGCGACACCCTCACCCTCGTGGATCAGGCCCAGGAGGATGTGCTCGGTGCCGATGTAGTTGTGGTTGAGCATCCGGGCTTCTTCCTGAGCCAGGACGACAACCCGCCGCGCGCGGTCGGTGAACCTCTCGAACATCGTTAATCGCTCCTCAGAGCGGTCAGGCAGTAAGGGGGCGCTCCCCTCTCTGTCCTTCCGCAGCTTAGTCCCGCAAGCGGGGACCGCTCATTCCAACTGCCGACACCCGTCCGGATCACCCCCCCGCTCTCGCGAGGAAGGCAGCCCGATGGCTCCGTTTCCCCGAACAGCCGACAACAGCTCCAACCCGATGGTGCGAGACGATGTTCCCGCAGGCCAGGCATCTACGCCCGCCGCCACTACGCCCGTGGCGAACGCGACCGCCTCCCGGCCCGTGGACCGCCCCTCCCACTAGGCATCTCTTACCCGCATGGGCTGACACTCCATGCGGCGCGAGCCAGTTCCCTCCGCTACGGGCGAACAACCTTGCGCCCGTTCACCACTCCCGTCAGCCCCCTGGTGGGCACGCCGTGTGCACATGTCGCGACACTGAGCAAACCTGGAAGCGCGTGACTTCTCGTGACGTCACGTAACTTTCGAAGAGGGACGCAGTTGCTCCGGGCATGGCCCTTACGACCCCGGACTCCCCGGCCTCGGGCGCCCCGGCTGCGGGCAGCCTCGCCGCCCCCGCCGCGCTGGGCGCGTGGGCTCAGTGGTACGAGAACGAGCTGGAATGGCCGACGACCGGCAGCGATCCCGTCGAACTGCTCACGGGGGTGCGCTTCGACGTACTGGAGCTGCCGGCCGACGCCGGTTTCGCCTTGCTGCGGCGCGTACCGCGGACCGGTCCGGTCGCGGTGGAGGGCCCCAGAATGCGGCTATTGGTGGCCGCGAGCAGCGCCGACGAGCTGCCGGGGCTGCTCGACTGGCTGGAATGGGGCGGTATCCCCCTCGATCTGACCGCGATCGGTGCGGGCGGCCGGATCACTGCACCGTGCCCCTCCTCCCGGCCGTCTCGGACGGCGCTCGGAGAACCAAATCCGCAGGAGGCCGCCGTATGGCTGCGACCTCCCGAGCCGGGGGGCGGGGTGGAGCCGACGCTGCCGGTGGCAGGGTTCGGGGGCGATGGGGACGCCCCCGATCTCGTACGGCTCGTGGGCGCGGCGGCCACGGAGTGCCACCGTGCCCGGTTGTTGCGCGGTCGACTGCTGCCGGGACAGCGGGGAGCCCGGCGAGCCGGAGAAGCAGAAGAAGGTGACGCGCTCAGGCGTTGGCCTTCTCGTATGCCTCACGCACAGTCGCCGGAACACGCCCGCGGTCGTTGACCTCGTAGCCGTTCTCCTTGGCCCAGGCGCGGATCTTCGCGGTGTCCTGACTGCCGCCGGTCGTCACGCGCGCCGCCTTGCCGCGGGTGGCGGCCGCGCGGCCACCGGTGCGACGGCCGCCCTTGGTGTAGGGCTCCAGGGCCTCACGGAGCTTGTCCGCGTTGTCCGTGGTGAGGTCGATCTCGTAGCTCTTGCCGTCCAGCGCGAACGTCACAGTCTCGTCCGCCTCGCCGCCGTTGAGGTCGTCGACAAGAAGGACCTGAACCTTCTGTGCCATGGGGTTCCTTTCCGAGAAACCGGGGAGCTCGGGCCGCAGCGTTAGGCGCTGATGTCCCCACCCCCCAGGTAATTACACTACGGGAGAATAGGAAACCGCTTTTCCCGGAAAAACACAAACCCCCCGGGAAGGTTCGGTCGATGGACCACAGGGGAACCCTCTGTTCCGGAGCTATGTGATAGGGGAGCGATTCGGACATAGGGACCGCGATCACAGTTGCAGGAGCATCCGGCTGTTGCCAAGGGTGTTCGGCTTCACCCGTTCGAGACCCAGGAACTCAGCGACGCCCTCGTCATAGGAACGCAGCAGCTCGCTGTAGACATCACCATCGACCGGCGTCTCGCCGATCTCCACGAAGCCGTGCTTGATGAAGAAGTCGACTTCGAAGGTGAGGCAAAAAATGCGCCGTACGCCGAGCCAGCGCGCCGTTTGCAACAGCTTGTCGAGCACCAGGTGGCCTACACCACTGCCCTTCACGGCGGGATCCACCGCGAGAGTGCGAACCTCCGCGAGGTCTTCCCACATGACATGCAGTGCCCCGCAGCCAATGACCTCCGCGTCGCCGTCCCGCTCCGCCACCCAGAACTCCTGGATGTCCTCGTAAAGCGTCACCGTCGCTTTGTCGAGGAGGATGCGATCAGCCACGTAGAGGTCGATGAGGCGGCGCACGGCCCTCACATCTGAGGTCCGGGCGCGGCGGACGGTGACTGCTTTAGATTGAGCCAAGGACATGCTTGGACGCTATCGCCGCTGTCATCGCCTCGACTCACCGGGGCTCTCACCGGGCTCTTCGAGTTGGACGACGCGCATCGCATCTCGCAGCGCATCTCGCTGCTCTTCAGACATCATCCCGAAGAACGCGACGAGCGCGGCGGCCGGGTTGTCACTCGCGGACCATGCCTCGTTCATCAGTGCGGCCGAGTAGGCGGCGCGGGTGGAGACCGCGGCATATCGATAGGCGCGCCCTTCCACCTCACGGCGCAGCCAGCCCTTCTGATGGAGGTTGTCCATTACGGTCATGACCGTCGTGTAGGCGATCGAGCGTTCCTGCTGAAGGTCTTCCAGGACTTCCCGGACTGTGACCGGGCGGTTCCACTTCCACACCCGCGTCATGACCGCGTCTTCGAGATCTCCCAATGGCCGAGGCACACGTGAATAATAGTGGGAGATGTCTCGAATGTCGGGTTCATGCGCGCGAAAAAGGGCGTACATCCCGAGATGTTGTCATCCCGGGACGTACGGCCCCATAGGCTCCGGGCGGATCAGGAAGTGCTGGACCGCGCCTGCTGCTCGGCTTCTGCGCGGGCGAGCGCCGCGTCCACCGCGGCGTCCTCTTTGGCCTTGTTGGCACCGCCCTGGCTCTTCACGATCGTCACAATCAGCGCGGTGAAGGCCACGGCCATCACCACGGGCGGGACCAGCGCGGAGATGTAATCCATGGCTGTCGCTCCTTCTGGCTCGAGCTGACTCGAGGCCTCCAGATCTCGAGGCCTCCAGATTACGGGGTGCGCCGGCCCCGGCTCAGGCCGGGACCCGCCCGAGCCGGGAGTCGCTTTCCGGCGGCTGGGCCGGGCGGCGGCGCTTGGGCGGGAAGACCTCCGCGGGAGTGGGCACCGGACGACCCGGGCGCGGCGCCCTGCGGCCCGGTTCGCCACGGCCGGGTTCGCCACGGCCCGGTTCGCGGCGCCCCGGCTCGGCACGCGTCGGCTCGGCACGCTTGGGTTCGCCGCGCTTGGGCTCGCCTTTCTTGGGCTCGTCTCTTTCGGGCTCGCCTCTTTCGGGCTCACCTCTTTCGGGTTCGCCTCTTTCGGGTTCGCCTCTATTGGGCTCGTTCTGCTTGGGCTCACCCTTCTTGGGTTCGCTCTGCTTCGGCTGCTCGCGCTTGGGGTCGGCTTGCTTGGGGTGATCGGCTTGCTTGGGCTCACCCTGTGCCGGCTCGCCCTTCTTGGACTCACCCTTCTTGGCCTCACTCTGCTTGGGCTCACCCTGTGCCGACTCGTCACGCTTGGGCTCCTCGCGGCTGCCGCCGTGGCTGGGGGCGGACGGCTTCCTGCGCGGTTCCCGGCCGGGTTCGCCGCTCTCCTGCACCGCCCCGGCGCCACCCGCGGGGGCTCCACCGGGCAGCACCCTCAACCGAACCGCCGAGGATCGGCCGTCGCGGGCCCGCAGGGCCCCCGCCGCGCGCTCCGCGAGCCGAGCCCGTACACCCCGCTCGGCGAGCCGCTCACAGTGGCGCAGCAGGGTGCGGCGGCGCTCGGCCTCGCCGGTCCCGGCGGCGGACCGGCACAGCTGGCGCAGCGCGGCCAGGTCCTCCGGAAGCGGCTCGTAGCCGGCCGCCAGGACGCCTTCGAGCTGGTCGAGGTAGCCGACGGCGGCACCGGGGAGGGCGGCGCGGTAGCGGGCGAGCTCGTCGAGCAGGAAGGCTCGCAGCCGCCCGCCCTCGCGGACCGCTTCGTCCACGGCCTCGGCGAGGCGGAGGCAGTCCCGGACCTCCTCCGTCCGGTCCGGGCCCCCGTGGCCGGGGGAGAGTGTGACGGGATGGGGCTGGAGGGCGATGGCGAGGGCGCGTCGGAGCACACGCAGCTCATCCGCACTGAACGCCATTCCTCCGCGGGATCCATATGGCGTGGGCATGGGCCGACTTTAAGTGCTAAGCGGACAAAATTCGTTGAGCGCGGGCCAGTGCGGCGCGTTGCGGAAAGGTGCGGTGCGTTACGGAAAGGCAGGGAACGCGCGGAAGGCGCGGGACGGCGCGGCGGGCCCGGAGGGTATGACCGGCACGGGGAGGGAAGAGAGACGGGCGCGGGGGTAGCGCGGGCGGGCGCGGGACAGTGCCGCGGGGCACCGGAAGGCACCGCCGGCGCGGCCGGCCCGGCTGACACGGCCGGACGGCCGGCACGACAGGCACGGCCCAGACTGCAGGCACACCCCAGACGGCAGCCGCAGACCGTACGGCCAGCACAGCAGGGGTGACAGGCGCAGCAGGCCCCCGTCGCGCCGACGCCCCCGGCCGTGGCTGCTCTCTGTGCGAGCAGGCCGGCGGCCGGGGGCGTCGGGGGTGCCGGAGTGCCGGAGTGCCGGGGGCACCGGGGGTGTGTCAGCCGCGGGTCGCTCGGCGGCGGCGGGTGACGACGACCGCGGCGCTGCCCAGTGCGAGCGCCGCCGCGGCGCCGCCCGCCATCAGGCTGATGCCGCCCGCGCCGGTCAGGGCCATCGTGCCGCCGGTGGAGCCGCCGTCGGAGGAGCCGCCGCTCGTGGCGCCGTCACCGGAGCCGCCGGAGCCGGACGTGCCGCCGTCCTGTGAGCCGGAAGTCGAGCCGGACCCGGAGCCGCTGGTCGAGTCATCCGTGTCGTCGCCGCCGGTGGAGGACCCGCCGGAACCGCCGGACGCGCCCTTGAAGGTAATCTTCGCGGTGTCGTTGGCGGAGTTCGGGTCATTGGTGCTGAAGCCCGCCGGACCGTGGACCAGCTTGACGGTGCCGGTGGCGTTCCTGTCGGCGTCCTTGGCGATCTTCACGCCGAGGCCGTACAGCTGGCCCTCGCCGGGCAGCTCGGTCGATGCCTCGGGGCACAGATAGCGGCGGTGGCCCGGCTCGAACTTCTTGGTCTCGGTCTCGCTCACATACGTCAGGCACTCGCCGGTGGTGTCCTGGTCCGGCTCTTCGTCGATTCGGTTGGTGAGCCCGGTGACGCCTTCGGGCAGCGTGATGTCGGCGTACAGGAGCGGCTTGCGGTCCTTGCGGTACGCGGCAGCCGGGCCGTCGTTGGTCAGCCCGAACTTCAGCCCGCCCGTGGTGCCGTTGTCGGCCTCCGGGTCGATGGCGCCGCCCACGGCGCGGAAGTCGGCGTGGTTGTCGGTGCGGAGGGAGACGCTGCTCTTGCCGTCGGCCTCGAAGTCACCGCCGGAGGTGGTGGTGAAGCCGACCGGGGACCCGGTGCCGGGGGTGCCGTTCGGGTTCTCTTCGCTGCCCGCCGGGACGGCCTCGACCTCGTAGTCGATCCACGGGGCCAGGGCGGCCTTGGTGACCTTGACGGTCAGCGGGGTGCTGAGCTTCGCGGACTGGCCCGGTTCGATGGCCGTGTCGATGGAGCAGTAGACGCGCGCGGAGTCGTCCCACTCGGAGTCGAAGCGGCAGTTCTTCGGCTTCGAGGTGAATACGACGCCGGGCACGCTGGTCAGCTGGATGTCGACGCGCTCGGCCGGCAGATTCCCGGTGTTCCGCACCGCCAGGGGCAGGTCCACAGTGGAGCCGGTCTTGAGGCCGTCGCGGTCCGGCAGTTTGCTTACGACCAGTTGGGGCGAGCCGACCACGACCTTGGAGGAGTCCTTGTCGTCGGTCGCGCCGTCGGCCGTCACCTCGTAGCTGATGGTGCCGGAGGCGCCGGGCTTGGCGCCGGAGTCGGCGGTGAGCGTGAACGGCTCCCAGGGGCCGTGGAGGTTGCCGTTGTCGAGGCAGGTGACGACCGCGCCGGAGGCGGTGCACTGCTCGTTGTTCGCCTTGATCGTCGCGACGCCCTCGAGGCCACTCGCGTCGATGACCATCTTGGCGTTCTTCGGCAGGGGGAATTCGGCCCCGCCGTCGGCGAACGAATAAGTCACGCTCGGGGCGACGGCACCCTGGCCGTCGGCCGCCGATGGGAGGGCGATGTGCGCGGGGGCGAGGATCTCGGCCCAGGGCTGGGTCGGCTCGTCCTCCGCGTATGCGGCGGGCACGCCGACGGCCGTACCGAGCGCGATCACCGCCCCGGCGGCCGCCATGTGAATGGTTTTCCCCTTATGCCACATGCGTCCCATGCCTATCTCGCGATTGCCCAACCACCTTCGCTCGCCAGACGGTTCAGCTGACCGGATGGTTGCCCTCCGGTGAACGGAAAGTTGTGAGCAGGGGTTAGGAAGGGGAGAGGCAGGAGGGGGAGGGGTGGAAGGGGGTGAGGCGGGGGCGGGATCAGCCCCGCGAGACGTTGCGCTCGTACACCAGACGCAGGCCGATCAGGGTCAGCCACGGCTCGTGCTCGTCGATGACCGAGGACTCGCCCAGCACCATGGGGGCCAGGCCCCCGGTGGCGATGACCGTCACATCCTCGGGGTCGTCGGCCAGTTCGCGCGCCATCCGCCGGACCACGCCGTCGACCTGGCCGGCGAACCCGTACAGGATGCCGGCCTGCATCGCCTCGACGGTGTTCTTGCCGATGACGCTGCGCGGCCGGGCCAGCTCGATCTTGCGTAGCTGCGCGCCACGCACGCCGAGCGCCTCGACCGAAATCTCGATGCCCGGCGCGATCACCCCGCCCACGTACTCGCCGCGCGCGCTGACCGCGTCGAAGGTCGTCGCCGTGCCGAAGTCGACGACTACACAGGGGCCCCCGTACAGCTCGACGGCGGCCAGGGCGTTGATGATCCGGTCGGCGCCGACCTCCTTCGGGTTGTCCATCAGGATCGGCACACCGGTCTTCACCCCCGGCTCGACCAGGACGGAGGGCACATCCCCGTAGTAGCGGCGGGTCACCTCGCGCAGCTCGTGCAGGACGGAGGGGACGGTGGAACAGATGGAGATGCCCTCGATGCCGTCGCCCAGCTCCTCGCCGAGCAGCGGGTGCATGCCCATCAGACCCTGCAGGATGACGGCCAGCTCGTCGGCGGTGCGGCGGGCGTCCGTGGAGATCCGCCAGTGTTCGACGATCTCGTTACCGTCGAACAGGCCCAGCACGGTATGGGTGTTTCCCACGTCGATGGTCAGCAGCATGGTCAGTTCGCCCCGGCCTCGCCCTCGGCCTCACCCTTGGCCTCTTTTTCGGCCCCTTCTGCTTCGGCCCCTTCTTCTTCGGCCTCGCGCAGGTCCAGGCCGATATCGAGGATCGGGGAGGAGTGGGTGAGCGCGCCGACCGCGAGATAGTCGACGCCCGTCTCGCCGTACGCCCGCGCGGTCTCCAGCGTGAGGCGGCCCGAGGACTCCAGGGCGGCGCGGCCCGCGACCAGCTCGACGGCCTGCCGGGTCTGCGCCAGGGTGAAGTTGTCGAGCAGGATCAGGTCCGCGCCCGCGTCGAGCACCGGCGGGATCTGGTCCAGGGTGTCGACCTCCACCTCCACGTCCACGTCCGGGAACTCGGCGCGCACGGCCTTGAACGCCTGCGCCACGCCGCCCGCCGCGACCACATGGTTGTCCTTGACCAGGGCCGCGTCCGACAGCGACATACGGTGGTTGACGCCGCCGCCGCAGCGCACCGCGTACTTCTCCAGCACGCGCAGCCCCGGGGTGGTCTTACGGGTGTCACGGACCTTCGCCTTGGTGCCCTCCAGGGCGTCCGCCCAGGCGCGGGTCGCGGTGGCGATGCCGGACAGCCGGCACAGCAGGTTGAGCGCGCTGCGCTCGGCGGTGAGCAGGTCGCGGGTGCGGGTGCGGACGGTCAGCAGCTTCTGGCCGGGGGCGACCCGGTCGCCGTCCTCGACATGCCGCTCGACCTCGAACTCGTCGGTGCAGACGATGGACAGCACCGCCTCGGCGACGCGCAGCCCGGCGACGGTGCCCGCCTCGCGGGCGGTGAAGTCGCCGGTGGCCATGGCGTCCTCGGGGATGGTGGCCACGGTCGTCACATCCACGCCGTTGTCGAGGTCCTCCTCGATCGCCATGTGCGCGATGTCCTCGACCTTGACGGGATCGAGCCCGGCGTCGGCCAGGAGCTGGGCGAGGTCGGGGTCCAGGCCGCACTCCATCGGATCGAGGTCGTACGCCTCGTCGTCGGCGCCACAGCCGCACGCGTCACCGCAGCCGGGGCCCCCGCCGGGGAGGCCGATCTGCAGCAGCGGGAGGGCCACTGGCTGTGGGCGGTCGTCGGGGGTGCTGCTCACGGGTGGGACTCCGTCTTCGTTCGGGGGGTGGTGAGTGGGGGGAACGCCCCGGTGGTGGGGGATGCCCCGGTCGCGGGGAACGCCTCGGTCGCGGGGAACGCCTCGGAGTCCGTCGTACGGACGTCCAGCGTGTCGTCCGGACGCAGGGTGACCAGGAGGTGCCGGCGCCAGGCCGGGTCGTCCCGGTCGGGGCGGTCCTCGCGCCAGTGGCAGCCGCGGGTCTCCTCGCGGCGGAGGGCTGCGCCCACCAGGACGCGGGCGACGAGGAGGAGGTTGGTCGCCTCCCAGGTGTCGACCCCCGGCTCGGCGGTCTTGCCGTCGCGGCGCAGCGTCTCGGCGGCCTCATCGTGGACCTGCTCCAGCTGGGCGGCGGCGTGGGCCAGGCTCTCGGCGGACCGCAGCACCCCGGCCCCGGCGGTCATGATCCGCTGGATGGTGTACCGGGCTTCGGGCGGCAGCAGCGGCCCCTCGGTCATGATGGCGGCCCGGGCGACGAGCGCCTGGGCGACAGGGGGCTGCTCTGCCTGAGGGGGCGGGGCTGAGGTGATGTCCTCGGCGATGCGCTCCGCGAAGACCAGGCCCTCCAGGAGGGAGTTGGACGCGAGCCGGTTCGCGCCGTGGACGCCGGTGCAGGCGACCTCGCCGCAGGCGTAGAGCCCGGGGACCGTGGTGCGGCCGCTCAGGTCGGTGCGTACGCCGCCGCTCGCGTGGTGCGCGGCGGGCGCCACCGGGATGGGCTCGGTGACCGGGTCGATGCCGTGGGCGCGGCAGGCGGCGAGGATGGTCGGGAAGCGCTGCTCCCACATCCGCGCGCCGAAGTGGCGGGCGTCCAGGTACATGTGCTCGGCGCCCTGCTCGAGCATCCGCCGCAGGATGCCCTTGGCGACGATGTCGCGGGGCGCGAGCTCGGCCAGTTCGTGCTGCCCCTGCATGAAGCGGACGCCGTCGGCGTCGACGAGGTACGCGCCCTCGCCCCGCACCGCCTCCGAGACCAGCGGCTGCTGCCCCTCCGCCTCCGGGCCCAGCCACAGCACCGTGGGGTGGAACTGCACGAACTCCAGGTCGGAGACCTCCGCCCCGGCCCGCAGCGCCAGGGCCACGCCGTCGCCGGTGGAGACGGCTGGGTTGGTGGTGGCGGAGAACACCTGCCCCATGCCGCCGGTCGCGAGGACCACCGCGCCCGCGCGCACCGCGCCGACGCCGTCCCGCTGCCCCTCGCCCATGACGTGCAGGGTGACGCCCGCCGCGCGGCCGGACGCGTCCTTGAGCAGGTCGAGCACCAGCGCGTTCTCCACGGTCTCGATACCGGCCGCGCGCACCGCCTCGACCAGCGCCCGGGAGACCTCCGCGCCGGTCGCGTCGCCGCCCGCGTGCACGATACGGCGGCGGTGGTGGCCGCCCTCGCGGGTCAGCAGGATCTCGCCGGTGTCGTCGTCGGCGTCGAACCGGGCACCGGTGCCGATCAGTCGGCGTACGGCGTCGGGGCCCTCGGTGACCAGCGTGCGTACGGCCGTCTCGTCGCAGAGCCCGGCGCCGGCGACCAGGGTGTCGTCGAGGTGCTGTTCGGGGGTGTCGCCCTCGCCGAGGGCGGCCGCTATGCCGCCCTGGGCCCAGCGTGTGGAGCCGTCGTCGAGGCAGGCCTTGGTGACGACGGTGACCGTCGCCCCGGCGGCGGCGCAGCGCAGCGCGACGGTCAGGCCGGCGACGCCCGAGCCGACGACCACGACGTCGGCCTCGATGGCCCAGCCGGGTGCCGGGGCACGCAGGGCCGTGCCGACGGCCGTCGGCTTCTTCTCTTGGATCATCGCGCGGCTCCGAACCACAGGCGGACGTTGTCTATCAGGCGCGTGGTGCCGACCGTGGCGGCGACGGCGAGGACGGCCTCGCCGGTGTGGTCGTCGGGGACCTCGCTGAAGTCCGAGGGGTCGACGAGCGCCAGATAGTCGAGGGTGAGGGGTGGTTGGAGGGGGGCCGCCTCGTCGATCACCGCGCGCGCGGTCGACCGGACCGCCTGGGGGGAGGCTACGGAGGGGGGTCCCGCGTCCCGCCCCGCGTCGCGGCCCGCGAACAGCGCGCGCGACAGGGTCAGGGCGGTGCTGCGCTCCTGCGGCGACAGGTAGCGGTTACGGCTGGAGAGCGCGAGGCCGTCGGCCTCCCTGACTGTCGGAGCGCCGACGATCTCGACGGGGAAGTCCAGGTCGAGCACCATGCGGCGGATCACGGCCAGCTGCTGGGCGTCCTTCTCTCCGAAGAACGCGATGTCCGGGCGGGTGAGGTGGAGCAGCTTGGCCACGACGGTGAGCACCCCGTCGAAGTGCCCGGGGCGCGAGGCGCCCTCGTACCGCTCCCCCATGGCCCCGGCGGTCATCCGCACCCGCGGCTCACCGCCCCGGTACACCTCCTCGACCGGCGGGGCGAAGACGATGTCCGCGCCGGCGGCGGCCGCGACCTCGAGGTCGGCGTCGAGCGTGCGCGGATAGCGGTCCAGGTCCTCGCCCGCGCCGAACTGCAGGGGGTTGACGAAGACGGTGACCGTCACCACGCCCTTGGCGCCGACCCGGGCTCGGGCCGCGCGTATGAGGGAGGCGTGTCCTTCGTGGAGCGCGCCCATGGTCATGACGACGGCGACGCGCCCCGGGGTGGCGAACTGCGCCAGGGCGGCGTCGAAGTCGGCGCGGCTGGTGAACAGCTCCACATCGGGCTCGCCGGGGCCGGCCTTGTGCCACAGCTTCGGGCTCACGATCCCGCCCCTCCCAGGCCGGGGACGTCGGAGACGTCCGAGAGGACGCCCAGCAGGTCTTCGGCGAGCTCGGGCTTGAGCAGCCCGGCGGCGAGCGCGCGGTCCGCGGTCGTACGGGCCATCGCGAGGTAGCTGGGGACGGCCTGGGGCGCGTGGCGGTGCAGCTCGGCCACATGGGCGGCGACGGTGCCGGCGTCGCCGCGCGCGACCGGGCCGGTCAGCGCGGCGTCGCCGCTGCGCAGGGCGTTGTCCAGGGCGGCGCCCAGCAGCGGGCCGAGCATCCGGTCGGGAGTGCCGACCCCGGCGGCGCGCAGCAGGTCCATGGCCTCGGCGATGAGGGTGACCAGGTGGTTGGAGCCGATGGCGAGGGCGGCGTGGTAGAGCGGCCGGGCTTCCTCGGCGATCCACTCGGGCTCGCCGCCCATCTCGATGACCAGCGCCTCGGCCGCCATACGCAGCTCTTCGGGGGCGGTGATCCCGAAGGAGCAGCCCGCGAGCCGTTGGACGTCGACGGGGGTGCCGGTGAAGGTCATGACGGGGTGCAGCGCGAGCGGCAGCGCCCCGGCGCGCAGGGCGGGGTCGAGCACGGCCGTGCCGTACCGCCCGGAGGTGTGGACGAGCAGCTGCCCGGGGCGCACCGCGCCGGTCTCGGCGAGGCCGCTGACCAGGTCGGGCAGCGCGTCGTCGGGGACGGTCAGCAGGACCAGCTCGGCCCGCGCCAGCACTTCGGCGGGCGGGACGATCGGGACCTCGGGGAGCAGCGCGGCGGCCCGGCGCACGGAGGCGTCGGAGACGCCGGACGCGGCGACGGGGCGGTGCCCGGCGAGCCGCAGCGAGGCGGCAAGGGCGGGGCCGACCCGACCGGCGCCGACGACCCCGACGGTGAGCCGGGCCGGGCGGTCCTGCGGCTCGGGAAGTGGATGTGCGTTCACTCGACGACGGCCTTCCGTTCCAGTCCTCAGGGGGTACCGGACGATTCCCCGCCATGCTACGCGAGTGCTTCCGGATGATCCGATCCTGTCCCCCGGGCTGTGGAAAACCCCGTGGCCCGCGCGAGCGCGGCTACGACATGCTCGGCCCATGACAGACGGAACGGAGCAGCCGGAACAGCAGGGGCGGCCGGAAACGGCACGGGCCCGCAGGCTCGCGGCGTGGCACGGCTCGACGCGGGCGCTGACCAGCCTCGCGGTGGGTAGGGGGTACCCCCAGCGGTAGCTGGGGGAGGATCGGCGAGCGGCTGGCCCGGCTGACGGCCGACGCGGCCGGGGCGTACGACCTGGACGACTGGCTGGACTTCTACGGGGACGGGGTCGTCGAGAAGCTGGAGCGGCGGGTCGCCGAGCTGCTCGGCATGGAGGCCGCGGCCTTCTTCCCCACCGGCACTATGGCCCAGCAGATCGCGCTGCGCTGCTGGGCGGGGCGCACCGGCAGTCCGGCCGTGGCGGTGCATCCGCTCTCGCATCTGGAGGTGCATGAGCGCGACGCCTATCTGACGGTGAGCGGGCTGCGCGCGGTGCGGCCGACGAGCGAGCCGCGGCTGCCCACGGCCGACGAGGTCCGGGAGCTGGACGAGCCCTTCGGGACGCTCGCCCTGGAGCTTCCGCTGCGCGACGCGGGCTTTGTGCTGCCCACCTGGGACGAGCTGACCGCCGTGGTGGAGGCCGCGCGGGAGCGGGAGGCGGTGGTCCACTTCGACGGGGCGAGGCTGTGGGAGTGCACCCCGCACTTCGGGCGTGAGCTGTCGGAGATCGCCGCCCTCGCGGACTCGGTGTATGTGTCGTTCTACAAGTCGCTGGACGGCATTTCGGGGGCCGCGCTGGCCGGGCCCGAGGCTCTGGTGGAGGAGGCCAAGGCATGGCGGCACCGGTACGGCGGGCAGGTGTTCCAGCAGTGGCCCGCGGCGCTGGCCGCGCTGGCCGGCCTGGACCGCGACCTGCCCCGGCTGCCGTCGTACGTGGCGCACGCCAAGGTCGTGGCGAAGGCGCTGGACGAGGCGTTCACGGCCGCCGGGGTGGCCTGGTTCCGGGTGTATCCGCGGGAGCCGCACATCCACCGGTTCCAGGTGTGGCTGCCGTATCCGGCGGATGACCTGGACGAGGCGGGGCTGCGGCTGGCGGAGGAGACGCGGACGACGCTGTTCGGCCGGTGGTGGGAGCCGGGGCCGCCGGGCCTGGCCATGACCGAGGTGACGGTCGCCTCATCCGCACTGGAGTGGACGGCGGACGACGTCGCGGCCGCGGTCGTCGCCTTCCTGGAGCGGATTCCGCGGGGTGGCCGGGCGGTCGGCTGAGGTGACCGCCGCCTCGCCCGCCGCCCGGCGGCGGGCGAAGAGGGCGGCCAGCCGGGCGCGTACGGCCCGCCGGGCCGCTCCACGCGCCGGGCGCTCCTCGCCCACCGCGCGGACGTCGCGGTACCGGCTCAGCTCGCGGATGGTGCGCCAGTCGCCGGGGCGGGGCGCCGGCGGGGCGGGTTCGCCGCGCCGGGCGGCGCGGTACAGGTCCAGTGCGTACTGCTCGGTGAGGCTCATGGCACGAGGCTGCGCCCGCCCCCGGCCGCCGGTCGCCTCGATTGACGATCGCCGTCAAGCGACGTCGGAGGCCGTCGGCGCGGACCGCACCATGGGAGCCATGGCCAACGTCATCGACATCACCGGGCTGCCGCCCGAGCGCATCGTCTTCAGCCCCTCCCCGCTCGCCGAGCTGGGCGCCGCGCTGCACGTGCTGTCCGGGCCCGGCCACCACCCGGGGCTGCACAACTGGGCCACCGCCACGGCCGCGGGCCTCAAGCCCGACCTCGCCGACCGGCTCCACGAGGCGGACTTCCTGTGGCTCTACTCCCGCTCCGACCTGCTGCTGCCCGCCGAGCCCGGGGCGACGCTCGCGGAGGAGCTGGACGCGCTGGACCGGATCGACGACGAGACGTTCGTGGCGGCCGCCTTCGAGATCGCCTGCTCCCCCACCTCGTATGCGCTTCCCACGCCGTCGCCGCTGGTCGACGCGGGCGAGCGGGCACGGGTGCGAGAGCTGGCGGCGGCTCGTGGACCGAAGCAGGCCGCGTTCGTCGACCGGATGCTGGAGGACCCGGCGGGGCTGCGGGTCTGGCTGCGCCGCCTGCTGGAGGACTGCGACCAGGCGTTCTTCGCGGACACCTGGCGGCGGGTGCGGATCCAGCTGGCCGCCGACGCCCGCCACAAGGGGGAGCTGCTGCGGCGCAAGGGACTCGGTGAGGCGCTGGCGGCGACGTCGGCCGCGTTGTCCGTGGTGCCGGGCGAAGGCGGGGCACAGCGCATCCTCGTGGACAAGCTCGCCGGGGGCGGGACGACGGCGGCCGGCCAGGGGGTCACCTTCATCCCGACCGCGTTCGGCTGGCCGCATCTGCTCGTGGTGTACGCGCCCCGCTGGCGTCCGGTGATCCAATACCCGGTCGCGGCCCCGGAGCTGCCGCCGCCCGCCGCGCTGGAACTGGTCAAGCGCCGGATGGACGCGCTTGCCCACCCGATGCGGATGCGCATGTGCGAGAGCCTCGCCCGAGGCCCGCACACCCCCGGCGAGCTGGCCGAGAGGTGCGGCATCACCCCGCCGGAGGTCTCCCGCCACATCGCCGTCATGAAGAAGGCGGGGCTGCTGACCACCCGCCGCCGCGGCCGGTACGTGCTGCACCAGCTGGACCTGTCGGCGGTGGCGCGGCTGGGCAGCGACTTCCTGGAGAGCGTTCTGAGGTAGCGCGACCCCCGGTGTCGGAGCGGCCGGACGTCAGGGTGGCCGGACGTCAGGGTGGCCGGGCGTCAGTGCCGGGAGCCGCCGCCCGGGCCCTGGGCCCGTACCAGCCCCGACTCGTACGCCATGACCACCACCTGCACCCGGTCGCGCAGCTCCAGCTTGGTGAGGATGCGGCCCACGTGGGTCTTCACGGTCGCCTCGGAGAGCACCAGGCGCGCCGCTATCTCGCCGTTCGACAGCCCCTGCGCGACCAGCAGCATGACCTCGCGCTCGCGGTCGGTCAGCCGCTCCAGCTCCGGGCGGGCCGATCCGCCGGCCGCGCCCGGCAGCAGCGGCGCGAAGCGGTCCAGCAGGCGGCGGGTGGTGCTGGGGGCGACGACCGCGTCGCCGCTGTGCACGGCGCGGATCGCGGCGAGCAGCTCGCCGGGCGGCACGTCCTTGAGCATGAAGCCGCCCGCCCCGGCCTTGAGCGCCGAGAAGGCGTACTCGTCGAGGTCGAAGGTGGTCAGGATGAGCACCTTGGGCGCGTCCTTCTGCGCGCAGATGCGGCGGGTCGCCTCCACCCCGTCGAGCCTGGGCATGCGGACGTCCATGAGGACGACGTCCACCTCGGCGGTGCGCAGCACCTCCAGGGCCTCCGCGCCGTCGCCCGCCTCGGCGACGACCTCCATGTCGGGCTGGGCCGCGAGCACCATCCGGAAGCCGGTGCGCAGCAGCACTTGGTCGTCGACGAGCATGACGCGGATCGGCATCCGGTCGGGTCCCTTCCCTCGGTTCCCTCAACGAGCGTTCCCTCAGCGAGCGGGTCTCGGTGAGCGGGTCTCGGTGAGCGGATCACGGTGAGCGGATCACGGTGTGCGTGGTGACACTACTGACCGGCCGCGCGGCCGGTCGGTGCGGCCGGTCGGTGCGGCCGCTCAGCCGGCCGACTTGAGCGGCAGCAGCGCGCTGATGCGGAAGCCGCCGCCCGGCCGCGGGCCCGCGTCGAGGGTGCCCCCCACCATGCCGACCCGCTCCCGCATCCCGATCAGGCCGTGCCCCTGCCCGTCCGCGCCGCCGTCCTCGTACACCTCCTGCCGCGCGCCCCGCCCGTCGTCCTCGACGAGGAGGCCGAGCCCGTCGTCGAAGTAGGTCAGTCGCACGCTGGCGCCGACGTCCGGGCCGCCGTGCTTACGGGTGTTGGTGAGCGCTTCCTGCACGATGCGGTAGGCGGTCAGCTCGACGCCGCTGGGCAGCGGGCGCGGACTGCCCACGATCTTGAAGTCCACCGGCAGCCCGGCGCCGCGCACCTGCTCCACGAGGTCGTCTATCTGGTCCACGTCCGGCTGCGGGACGTAGTCGCTGTCGTCGCTGGGCGCCCCCGAGCGCAACACGCCGAGCAGCCGCCGCATCTCGGCGAGCGCCTGGCGGCCGGTGCCGGAGATCGTCTCCAGGGCCTGCCGGGCCTGGTCGGGGGCGGCGTCCATGACGTACGCGGCGCCGTCGGCCTGGACCACCATCACCGACACGTTGTGCGCGACCACGTCGTGCAGCTCGCGCGCGATCCGCGCCCGCTCGGCGGCCACCGCCACCTTGGCCTGCGCCTCGCGCTCCTTCTCCAGACGCGCGGCGCGCTCCTCCAGCTGGGCGTAGTAGGCGCGGCGGGTGCGGATGGAGTCGCCGAGCACCCAGGCCAGGACGAACGGGATGGTCGTGAAGACCGTGGCGATGGCGGCGCCCCACCACGTCCGTTCCCCGCCCTCGGGGTGGTCCGCGCCGGGCCAGCGGAGGGTGGCGAGGAGCGGCGCGGCCAGCGCCGCGACGAGCGCGAAGCGGGACGCCCAGCGCTCCCCCTCGGCCGCCACCGTGTAGACGACGACCAGCATCGCGAAGTCGGCGGGGTTCTGCTCCACGTTGAGCGCGAGCTGGGCCAGCCCGCACCCCGTGACGAGGATCAGCATCTTCTCGGGTGCGCGGCGGCGCAGTGCGACGGCGGCGCACAGCGCGAGGACGACCGGCACGGCCGCGGCGCGCGGCACCGAGGGCATGGGCGCCTTGACGATCCACAGGAGTGAGAAACCGAAGAGGAGGACGGCCCAGAAGCTGTCCACCCCTGTCGGGTGCCTGCGGAGGAAATCGTAGAGGCGCTGCACGTCACCCAGCGTAGGCATGGCGGATACGTCCGAGGGTCAGCCGGACGGGCGATCCGTGAGCCGCCGCCCTACGACCCAAGGTGGATGCCGCTCCGCTTAGCGTAGGGGTGTGGCGAGCGAGACGCGGGCATGGCCGGGGTGGCGTGACGCCACCGAACACGCCCTCTACGGACCGGAAGGGTTCTTCCGGCGTACGGAAGGACCAGCCGGGCATTTCCGTACATCGGTACATGCTTCCCCCCGGTACGCGGCGGCGGTCGCCGAACTGTTGGCGCGGGTGGACCGGGCGCTGGGACACCCGGACGAGCTGGCCTTCGTGGATGTGGGCGCCGGGCGGGGCGAGTTGCTGACCGGCGTGCTCGCGTGCGCGGCGGGGATGCCCGCCCGGCCGGCCCCCCCGCCTGGCGGGCGGCCGGGCGGGCGGCGGGACGAGCCGCTGGCCGAGCGGCTGCGCCCGTACGCCGTGGAGCGCGCGCCGCGGCCGCCCGGCCTCGACCCCCGGATCGCCTGGCTGGGGGACCTCGATGAGCTACCGCGTGACGGCCTCGCCGGGCTCCTCTTCGCCAACGAATGGCTCGACAACGTCCCCGTCGATGTGGCGGAGACCGATGCGGACGGGGTTCCGCGCCGGGTCCTGGTCGCCCCCGAGGACGGCGCCGAACGGCTGGGCGAGCCGGTGGGCGGCGCGGACGCGGACTGGCTGGCGCGCTGGTGGCCGTCGGCGGGGGACGAGCCCGGGCTGCGGGCGGAGATCGGCCGGCCGCGGGACGAGGCGTGGGCGGCGGCGGTACGGGCCCTGCGGTCGGGGCTCGCGGTCGCCGTGGACTACGCGCACGAGCGCGGGGCGCGGCCCCTTTTCGGGACGCTGACCGGCTTCCGCGAGGGGCGTGAGGTGCGGCCCGTGCCGGACGGCTCCTGCGATCTGACCTCCCATGTGGCGATCGACGCGTGCGCGGCGGCGGGCGCGGCGGCCGTGCTGAGGGCGGCGGATCGCTCGGCCGCGGATCGCTCGCCCGGAAATCGCTCGCCCGTGGATCGCTCGCCCGTAGATCCCTCGCTCATGGGCCCCTCGCCCGTAGATCTCTCACCCGTCGATTCCTCACCCGTGGATACCCCGCCTACGGATCCCTCGCTCGCCCCCGTCACCCTCCCCCAGCGCGACGCGCTCCGCGCCCTCGGCGTCGAGGGGCGGCGGCCGCCGCTCGCGCTGGCCGCCAGCGACCCGGCGGCCTACGTACGCGCGCTGAGCGGGGCGGGCGAGGCGGCGGAGCTGCTGGACCCGGCGGGGCTCGGGGGCTTCACCTGGCTGCTGCAGCCGACGGTCGCGGCGTGCGGCGGACTGCTGGGGCCGGGGCGGCAGGGTGGCGAAGGGGCGGCTGAGAGACTGGGCTCATGACGGAGACGACAGTCGGCATCGGCGGTGCCGCCGAGAGCACGGACATGGTGCTCAACATCGGCCCGCAGCACCCGTCCACCCACGGCGTGCTGCGGCTGCGCCTCGTCCTGGACGGGGAGCGGATCCAGAGCGCCGAGCCGGTGATCGGGTATATGCACCGCGGCGCGGAGAAGCTGTTCGAGGCGCGGGACTACCGCCAGATCATCATGCTCGCCAACCGCCACGACTGGCTCTCCGCCTTCTCCAACGAGCTGGGCGTCGTCCTCGCCGTCGAGCGGATGCTGGGCATGGAGGTGCCCGAGCGCGCCGTATGGACACGTACCCTGCTGGCCGAGCTGAACCGGGTGCTGAACCACCTGATGTTCCTGGGGTCCTACCCTCTGGAGCTGGGCGGCATCACCCCGATCTTCTACGCGTTCCGCGAGCGCGAGGACCTCCAGCACGTCATGGAGGAGGTCTCCGGCGGCCGGATGCACTACATGTTCAACCGGGTCGGCGGCCTCAAGGAGGACCTCCCGGCGGGCTGGCTCGGCCGGGCGCGCCAGGCGGTGGCCGAGGTCCGCTCGCGCATGGATGTGTACGACCGGTTGGTGCTCGGCAACGAGATCTTCCGGGGGCGCACCCGCTCAGTGGGCGTGCTGGCGCGCGAGACGGTGCACGCCTACGGGGTCAGCGGCCCCATCGCCCGCGCCTCGGGCGTCGACTTCGACCTGCGGCGCGACGAGCCGTACCTGGCGTACGGGGAGCTGCGGGACACCCTGAAGGTCGTCGTCCGCGAGGAAGGCGACTGCCTGGCGCGCTTCGAGTGCCTGCTGGAGCAGACCCACAACTCCCTGGACCTCGCGGACGCCTGCCTGGACCGGATCGCGGAGCTCCCGCCGGGGCCGATCAACCAGCGGCTGCCCAAAGTACTCAAGGCGCCCGAGGGCCACACCTACGCCTGGACCGAGAACCCGCTCGGCCTCAACGGCTACTACCTCGTCTCGAAGGGTGAGAAGACGCCGTACCGGCTGAAGCTGCGGTCGGCGTCGTACAACAACATCCAGGCGCTGACCGAACTGCTGCCGGGCACGCTGGTCGCCGACATGGTGGCCATCCTCGGCTCGCTCTTCTTCGTCGTCGGCGACATCGACAAATGATCAGCAAATAAGCAGCCGGTACAACCGGTACAAGTAGCCGACGGGACGTTGCGGCGGCCCTACGAGATCGCGCTGCGCAGCTCGGGCATCTCGATGTGCTCGGTCTCGTCGTGCTCGGTCAGGTCGATGACCTCACCCACGGCGCCCTTCCCGGCCTCCGCGAGGGTCTCCGCGCCGATCACGTCGGCGAGGTCCTCGTCCGGCGCGGCGGGCTCGGTCGGCGCGAGCGACTCGGCAGCGGGCTCGACAGGCTCTGGCTGCTGCTTCTTGGGCTGCTTCTTCTGCGTACCGAAGTAGTCGAAGCCGCCCTCCGCGCGGGAGGCGGCCCGGCGCGCCGCGGCGTAGGGAACCACGGCGGAGGTGGCCGTACGGGCGTGGGGCCGGGACTCCCGGGCCACGGGCGCGGCGGCAGCCGCCTGGCCCTCGACCGGCTGGTCCTGAACCGACTGGTCCTGAACCGGCTGGTCCACGACCTGCTGTCGGTCCCCTGTCGCAGGGTCAGCTGTCGCGCGGTCACCTGTCGCACGGTCACCGTCCGCGCGCTCGCCCGCCGTGCCCTCCGCCCGCTCACCCTCCGCGCGCTCCTCGGCGCGCGGCTGGCGTGGGACCCGCTCGCGCTCCTCGCGCTGCCTGCGCGCATTGCGCACCAGGTGACGCAGCGCCTCGTCGGCCCGCGCGTACGCCTCGGCGGTCGGAGCCCCTGCCACGGGGGCGCCGGGGGCCGGGGCCTCAGAGGCCGGGGCCTGGGGCGTCGACGGCTCGTACTCCAGCTCCTCGGCCGGGGCCGGGGCCGCGGCCTCCAGCGCCAGCCGGCGGCGGCCCTCCAGAGCACTGGCCCGCTCCGTCTCGGCCGTGGCGTAGCGGCGCAGCAGCGAGGCGTGCTCGTTGCGCAGCCGGGCCAGCTCGGCCCGCTTGGCGCGCAGCTTGGTGTTGAGCGCGGTCTGCAGCTCGGCGGCCTTCTCGGCGTCCGCTTCGAGTTCGGCGATCCGGTCCTCGTACTTCAGCTCCTGCCGCGCGCTCTCGCTCGCGACCTCGGCGACCCGCCGCCCGGCGGAGCGGTCCCAGCCGCGCATCAGGACGGCGCCGACGACCGCGGCGGCTGCCGCGGTCGCCGCGAGGCCACGGATCACGACCGTATCGCCGACCAGCCAGGCACCGGAGGCGCACGCTATTGACGCGGCTGCGACCGACAAAGGGGGAAGTAGCCTGTGCAGAGGTGGGGATTGGCGGTGGCGTCCACGTGGCATGGCCCGAAACTTACCGTGCGGGCGGCCCCTATGGGGCCCCGCCCCGCCAAATTCCGCGCCCGATCCGCCGTGGATCCGCCATAGATCCGTCAGGGATCCGCCTTGGAACCACCGTGCCATCCGCCGTCGATAGGCCGGCGAAGTGCGCGCGGGCCCTGGCAATAACCCATCCCGACCCAGCACTTCACTAGTTCTTCACGGAACTAGTCCTTCACGAGTCCCTTCTCCTTCAGGTAGTCCTCGGCGACGTCGGACGCCTTGAGCCGCTGCGCGTCCACCTTCTTGTTGAGTTCGGTGAGATCGGCGGTGGTCAGCACCTCGTTGAGCTTGTTGAGCGCGTTCGCGATCTTCTTCGAGCCCGCGGACTTCGCATTCACGACGGGCAGGACGTTGTCGGCATTCTGCAGTTTCTTGTCGTCCTCCAGCAGGACGAGTCCGAACTGGCTGAGGGTGGCGTCGGTGGTCGTGGTCAGCACCAGTTGGTCCTTGCCGTCCTTGACCGCCTGCTTGGCCTGGACGCTGCCAACCTCCACGGAGTCGATGCCGGTGATGTCTATCCCGTACGTCTTCTCCAGGCCGGGCTGGCAGAAGGGACGCTTGGGGCATTCGTCGCCCGCCGCCAACTTGATCTTCTGCTTGGACTTTCCGAGGTCGGAGAGCGTCTTGAGACCGTGCTCCGTAGCGAAGTCCTTGCGCACCGCGAAGGCGTTCTGGTCGACGGCCTTGCCGGGCTCCAGCACCTTCAGCCCGCGGGGCCCGGCGAGTTCCCGGAGCGCCTTCACCGTGGCGTCGACATCCGGGGAAGCGACAGGCTTGGCTTTCGGGTTCTTCTTCAGATTCAGATATTCGGCCATCGTGGCCGCGTACTCCGGCACGACATCGAGCTCGCCCTTCTCCAGAGCCGGTGCGTACAGTTCACGCGAGCCGAGTGTCTTGATCGACGCCTTATAGCCCGCGTCCTCCAGCAGCCCCACGTACAGCGCCGCGAGGATCTTGGACTCGGTGAAGTTGGCGGAACCGACCACCACCGAGCCCTCGCTCTTCTTCTCCAGGCTGTCGCCACCGCACGCGGTGAGGCCGGCCGCCAGCGCCGTGACGGTCGCGGCCACCCCGGCCACGCGGAAGATCTTGCTCATTGGAATTCCCTGTTTATAGATGACATGAGATGTCATGAGACGTCACGAATATTCAGCACGCCCACATCGCCGTGGACCGCACACCTGTTTACGAGGGCCGACCTGCCGAGCCGGTCAGAGCCGGAGCCTTCGGCGCCTGGTCCGCGGGCGGGCGCCGCTCCGTGGCCGCAGGCCTGACGCGCCTGCGGCGCATCGGGTCCAGCAGCCACTGCAGGCCGACGAACACGCCCTCGACCACCAGCGCGAGCGCCGCGACCAGCACCGCCCCGGCCACGACCTGGGCGGTGTCGGTGATCCGGAAGCCCGCCGTGATGATCCGGCCGAGCCCGCCGCCGCCGGGCAGCGCCGCGAGCGTCGCGGTCGCCACCACCTGGACAGCGGCCGAGCGCACCCCCGTCATGATCAGCGGGAAGGCGAGCGGCAGTTCGACCCTGGCCACCAGCTGACCGCCGGTCATCCCCATGCCGCGCGCCGCCTCGACGACCTCGCGGTCCGCCTCGCGCATCCCCACGTAGGCGTTGGTGAGCAGCGGCGGAACGGCGAACAGCACCAGCGCGATGATCGTGGGCCAGTCGCCGTGCGTCCCCAGCGGGCTGAGCAGCAGCAGGACCAGGACCGCGAAGGTGGGCACCGCGCGGCCCGCGTTGGAGATGTTGACCGCGAGGGCGCCCCCCTTGCCGATGTGCCCGAGCACGACGGCGACCGGCAGGGCGATCGCGCACGAGATCGCCAGACAGACGAAGGTGAGGTACAGATGCTGACCGAGCCGATGCCACACGCCGTCGGTGCCCGACCAGTGCGACCCGGTGGCCAGCCATGACCAGGCCTCGCCGATGACCCCCATCAGGCCGTCCTCGCCTTCTGCTGTGCCCTCTCCCGCGCCTCTTCCTGCGCCCTCTTCTGCGCCTTCCGCGCCTTCTTTGTTCCTCCCCGCGCCCACGGCGTGAGCACCCGCTGCAGGGCGAGCAGCAGCACATCCGCCACGACCGCCAGGGCCACGCACAGCACCGACGCGGTGAGCACCTGGGCCTTGAAGAAGCTGTTCATGCCCTCGTAGATGAGGTTGCCGAGGCCGCCGTAGCCGACGATCGCACCGACCGTGGTGAGCGAGACGGTGGAGACCGTGGTGATCCGCAGCCCGGCCATCAGCGCGGGCAGCGCGAGCGGCAGCTCCACGCCGAGCAGCAGGCGCACCGGGCCGTAGCCCATGCCGCGGGCCGCCTCTCGGGCCTCTTCGGGCACCGAGGCGAGCCCGGCCATGATGTTGCGCACCAGGATCGTCAGCGAGTACAGCACCAGGCCGGTGATCACCACCGCGGCCGAGATCCCGAAGAAGGGCAGCAGCAGCGAGAACATCGCCAGCGAGGGCACCGTATAGAGGATCGTCGTCAGCCCCAGCACCGGTCCCGCCACGGACCGCCATCGGCGGGCCAGCAGCGCCAGCGGAAAAGCGACCACGAAACCGATGGCGACCGACGCCACCGTGATCCACACATGCTGGACCGTCGCGTCCGTCAGCTCCTGACTGCGCGTACGTACATATTCCCCGCAGATCCAGTCATTGCTGATCAGGCAGTTCTGCCCGGCCACTCGGTCACCTCCCCGTCAGTCTCCGGTGACCTGGCGACCCTAACCCCGGGCACCGACAATCTCGTCGGCTCGCCACACAACAGCAACAATTCAAACCCGGAATGCGGCCACAATGGGGAGTCATGATCCGCTTCGAGAACGTCACCAAGCGCTACGCCGACGGCACGACGGCCGTGGACGAGCTGTCCTTCGAGGTCGCGGAGGGCGAACTGGTCACGCTCGTCGGCCCCTCGGGCTGCGGCAAGACCACCACCATGAAGATGGTCAACCGGCTCATCGAGCCGACCTCGGGCCGGATCTTCCTGGACGGCGAGGACATCGCCGCGGTGGACCCGGTGAAGCTGCGCCGCCGCATCGGCTATGTCATCCAGCAGGTCGGCCTCTTCCCGCACAAGACCGTGCTGGAGAACACCGCCACCGTCCCGGCGCTGCTGGGCTGGCAGCGCAAGAAGGGCCGGGACCGCGCCGCCGAACTCCTCGACCTGGTCGGCCTCGACCCCTCCGTCTACGGTGACCGCTACCCCGACCAGCTCTCCGGCGGCCAGCGCCAGCGGGTCGGCGTGGCCCGGGCGCTGGCCGCCGACCCGCCGGTGCTGCTGATGGACGAGCCGTTCGGGGCCGTGGACCCGGTGGTGCGCGAGCGGCTGCAGACCGAGTTCCTGCGGCTGCAGTCCCAGGTCCGCAAGACGGTGCTGCTGGTGACCCACGACATCGAGGAGGCGGTCCGGCTCGGCGACCGCATCGCGGTGTACGGGGCCGGGCGGATCGAGCAGTTCGACACGCCCGCGTCCGTGCTGGGCGCGCCCGCCACGCCGTACGTCGCGGACTTCGTCGGCGCGGACCGCGGCCTGAAGCGGCTGTCCGTCACCCCCATCGAGCCGGGCGACCTCGAACAGCCCCCGGTGGTCCACCTCGACGACCCGCTGGCCAAGGCCGCCGCCCGGCTGTCGGCCGGCGGGGCGCGCTGGGCCGTCGTGCTGGACGACGCGGACCGGCTGCACGGCTGGATCCCTGCGGACGCGGCGGAGGAGGCGGGCGAGACAGGCACGGCGGGCAAGGCGACGGGCGGCGGCCCGGCCGGAGGGACCGTACGGGACCACGCCCGCCGCATGGAGGCGTGGCTGCCGGTCGGCTCCTCGCTCAAGCAGGCGTTCAGCACCATGCTGCAGCACGACGCGGGCTGGATAGCGGTCCTCGACGACGACCGATTCGTCGGCGTGCTCACCCCCGCCCGCCTCCACGAGGCGCTGCGCCGCTCGATCGACGCCGACGCGGGCGGCATCGCCCGCGCGGAGGTGGAGCTGCAGACGGTCGCCGACGTGTGAACGCGCGCGGCGGCCCGGCGCGCGCGGCTCAGCGGGCGTGGGTGCCTGCTCCCGCGCGGCTCAGCGGGATTCGGCGCACGCTCCCGCGCGGCTCAGCGGGCGCGGGTGCCTGCTCCCGCGCCGCTCAGCGGGTGCTGACACAACGCAATCCCACACAGCTCAGCGGTCGCTCACGCGGCCGCCCAGCCACTCCAGCGCGCCGGGCACCTCGCGCTTCCAGGTGTTGAAGTTGTGGCCGCCGGTCTTCAGGATGATCGAGGAGATCCTGGTGGGCTCCCCCCGGCGGTTGATCTCCTTGACCTTCTCGACGAACTTCACGGTGTCCTTGTAGTTCTTCTCACCGTGCTCGCTGCTGGAGACCAGCAGGGACACCGGCGGCGCGGGCTTGTGGTCCAGCCGCCACATCAGGTTGTTCTCCCGCTCCAACTGCTTGCTGCCGCCGAACAGATCGCCGGTGGTCACGTCGATCGGGGCCTTGTACGAGGGGGAGAGACCGGCCGCGGCGGAGAAGGCCTCGGGGTGGCGCATGGCCATCTTCAACGCGCAGTAGCCGCCGGTGGAATTCCCGATGACGCCCCAGTTACGGGCGTGCACGCCCACCCGGTAGTGGCCGGCCACGGCGGTCGGCACGTCCTTGGTGAAGAACGTCTCGGTCTGCGGGCCCTGGGGCACATCCATGCACTCGGTGTCGCGCGGCGGGGCGACCGTCGGTCGCATCATCACCAGGATCACCGGCTGCGTCTTGCCGCCTCTGACCAATTTATGGGCATTCTGAGGGTATTTCAGGCCGTTGATCAGCGCCTCGGTGGTGCCCGGGTACCCGGTCAGCACCAGCGCGGCGGGGAAGTCGCGCCGGGAGTACTCCGGTTGGAAGTACTCCGGCGGCAGATAGACATACGCGGCGCTGGCCAGCCCGGAGAGCGGCCCCTTGATGGTGACCTTCTCGATCCGCCCGGCGGAGGCCGGCGCCGAGCCGCCGGGCACGTTCATCTTCCGGATGTCGGTGACCTGCACCCGGGTGCTGCCCGGAGCGTCGTGGTTCACGACCACACCCGGCGTGGTCTCGGTGCCGAACAGGTCGGACCAGGAGCCGTAGAAGCCGAAGGACTGGTTGGCGAACAGGCCGAACGCGGCGAACAGCGACACCTGCGTGACCAAGAGCATGCCGACCCGGCCGAGCACCGGAGCCACTCCGCGGCGGGCGAGCCGGGGCCAGAGCCAGATCGTGGCGCCGAACAGCAGCACCGACGCGACGACTGACACCATCACGACGTTGTTGCTCGTAAGACCCATCACTATCTTTCTGCCGGGCGGCCGGCTCCCCCGTGCCGCGATGGAACCCCGCCCCGTCAAAGTCCGTCTTGGTAGGCGCAAAATGTCCAGATGCTGCGTCAGAGACGGGTCTCTAGACCGGAGCGACGGGAAAGCGAATGTCTGACAGGCAAGATGCCGAAAAGTCCGGAAGGGTTGCCTCCCGGGTGCGGAGGCTGCCGCGCGGACCCCGGCCGGAGGCTGTGCCGACCGCCGTGGGCACGGCCTGCACGCTGATCGGGCTGCTGAACATCGTTTTCCCACGCCTCCGCTACAGCAAGGTGCACGCCCTCGCCGACGTGCTGCCGGGCGCGGTGAGCTCGCTGGCCGCCGCCGCGTCCATCGTGGTGGGGCTGCTGCTGCTCATGCTGGCCCATGGGCTGAAGCGGCGTAAGCGGCGCGCCTGGGTCGCCGCCGTGGGGCTGCTGCCCGTCGGCGCGGCCGCCCAGCTGCTGTACCGGCACTCCATATGCGGGGCGGTTCTCTCCCTGGTGCTCCTGGGCGTCATGATCCGCTACCGCCGGGAGTTCGCGGCGCTGCCGGATCCGCGCAGCCGCTGGATGGCGCTGGCCAACTTCGTGGTGCTGGGCGCGGCGAGCGTCGGGATCGGGCTGCTGATCGTACGCTCGCACCCCGACGACGTCGTGGGACGGCCGTCGTTCCGTGAGCAGCTGGAGCATGTGCTGTGGGGGCTGTTCGGCTTCGAGGGGCCGATCGGCTACCGGGACGGCGCGGACTACACCGTCGGCTACTCCCTCGGCGCGCTCGGCCTGCTGACCGTCGCGACCACCGCCTACCTCGCCTTCCGCCCCGAGCACCCCGCCGCCCGGCTGACCCCCGCGGACGAGGAGCAGCTGCGCGCCCTGCTCGCCGCGCACGGGCGCCGTGACTCGCTGGGTCACTTCGCGCTCCGCCGCGACAAGGGCGTGGTCTTCTCGCCGAGCGGCAAGGCCGCGGTCTGCTACCGGGTCGTCTCCGGTGTGATGCTCGCCAGCGGCGACCCGGTCGGCGATGTGGAGGCCTGGCCGGGCGCCATCTCCCGCTTCATGGAGGAGGCGCGGGCGCATTCCTGGACCCCGGCGGTCATGGGGTGCAGCGAGACCGGGGGCGAGGTGTGGACCCGGGAGACCGGCCTCGACGCGCTGGAGCTGGGCGACGAGGCGATCGTGGACGTGGCGGACTTCACACTGTCCGGGCGCGCCATGCGGAACGTCCGCCAGATGGTCAAGCGCATCGAGCGGGCCGGGTACGAGACCCGGGTACGCCGCGCCTGCGACCTGAGCGACGACGAGCTGGAGACCATCCGGCGGGCCGCGGCGGACTGGCGGGGTACCGACACCGAGCGCGGCTTCTCCATGGCGCTGGGCCGGATCGGCGACCCGGCGGACGGGGACTCGGTCATCGCCACCGCCCACAAGGCCCCCGATGAGGGCACCGAGCCCGGCCCGTACGGGGACCTCAAGGCCGTGCTGCACTTCGTTCCGTGGGGCCGGGACGGGATGTCGCTGGACCTCATGCGCCGCGACCGCGGCGCCGACCCGGGCATGAACGAGCTGCTGATCGTCGCCTCCCTGCAGGCCGCCGGGGGGCTCGGGGTCGCCCGGGTGTCGCTGAACTTCGCGATGTTCCGCTCCGCGCTGGCACGCGGCGAGAAGCTGGGCGCGGGGCCGGTGCTGCGCGGCTGGCGGGCGCTGCTGGTGTTCCTGTCGCGCTGGTTCCAGATCGAGTCGCTGTACAAGTTCAACGCCAAGTTCCAGCCGCGCTGGGAGCCGCGCTTCGTGGTCTTCCGCCACACGCGCGACCTGCCGCGAATCGGCCTGGCCGCGATGCAGGCCGAGGGTTTCGTCTCACTGGCCCTGCCCCGGCTGCTGCGTCGCGGGCGGCGCGCCGAGCCGAGGCCCTGCGCCCACCAGGCCGCCGCGGCCCCGCGCGGCAGCCTCGAACAGGCCGCGTGACGCGCCCGCACGACCGGGCGCGGGCGAGGCAGCTCGCCGGTGTACGCCTAGGCTGGGGTCATGAGGACGTTGTGTGAACGGGGGCGGGTGGCCGGACTGCCGGAGTGGGACCGGTGCGCGGTGATGGGCGTGGTCAACGTCACGCCCGACTCGTTCTCCGACGGCGGACAGTGGTTCGACATCGAGCTGGCCGTCAAGCACGGCCTGGACCTGGTCGCGGCCGGGGCGGACCTGGTGGATGTCGGGGGCGAGTCGACCCGCCCGGGCGCGCCCCGCGTCGACGAGGCCGAGGAGCTGCGGCGGGTGGTCCCGGTGGTGCGCGAGCTGGCCGCCGCGGGGCTCGTGGTCAGCGTGGACACCATGCGCGCCTCGGTCGCCGAGCGCGCGGTCAAGGCCGGGGCGCGGCTGGTCAACGACGTGAGCGGGGGCGGCGCCGACCCGGCGATGATCCCGGTGGTGGCCGCCGCAGGGGTGCCCTTCGTGGTGATGCACTGGCGCGGCCAGTCGATCGACATGAACAACCGCGCGGTCTACGGGGATGTGGTCGGCGAGGTCGTCGCGGAACTGCGGGCGAGCCTGGAGCGGGCGGTGGCCGGCGGCGTCGATCCGGAGCGGATCGTGGTCGACCCCGGCCTCGGCTTCGCGAAGGACGCCGAGCACGATCTGGCGCTCGTCGCTCGGCTGGGCGCGCTACGGGAGCTGGGGCGGCCGCTGCTGGTGGCGGCCTCGCGGAAGCGGTTCCTGGGACGCGTCCTGGCCGGGGACGGCGGCAGCCCGCCCCCCGCCCGGGAGCGGGACGCGGCGACGGCGGCGGTCTCGGCGATCGCGGCGCGGGAAGGCGCGTGGGCGGTGCGGGTGCACGAGGTGCGCGCGAGCGCCGACGCGGTGCGTGTGGCCCGGGCGATCGAAGCGGCGGGAGCGGCGTGACTTCCCTGACCGACGGCGAGCGGGTGGCCCTGGCCAACACCGCGCTGTACGAGGCCATGGAGCAGGGCGACCACGGGGCGATGTCGCGGCTGTGGCTCGACGACCCGGACGCCGAGGTCTCCTGTGTGCACCCGGGCTGGCCGGTGCTGCGCGGGCGCGGCGAAGTGCTCCGCTCCTACGCGCTGATCATGGCGAACACCGACTACATCCAGTTCTTCCTGACGGATGTGGAGGTGTCGATCATGTCCGACACCGCGATGGTGACCTGCACGGAGAACATCCTCAGCGGCGCCCCGGCGGAGGAGGAGGGCCAGCTCGGCCCGCTGGTGGGGCAGCTGGTGGTGGCCACGAACGTCTTCCGGCGGACCGAGGACGGCTGGAAGGTGTGGGCGCACCACGGGTCGCCGGTGCTGGCGGAGCAGGACGAGAACAATGCCGCGTCCGCAGCGGACGCCGAGGGCCCGGACGACGATCCGGACCAACTGCTGCCCTGAGCGCCGTGCCCGGAACCTCACACCGCGCGCCCGGCCCGTTAAAAGATGCGTGAGATCTGCGCCATGGGCGGGTAGGGGAAGTGGCGCGGGGGCTGCAGGAGCGCGCGCCACGGCCCCCCGTGGGCGAGTGCCGTCCTTGCTCGCAGGTAGATTCGAAGGAGGTACCCCCGCCGACGGCAGGGGACGGGTGGTGCGTTCCGGGCAGATCGGACGTGCCCCGACCGACGACAGCAGGAGTGATTCGGGTGGATCGTGTCGCGCTGCGCGGCCTGAGGGCCCGCGGGCACCACGGGGTTTTCCCCCATGAGCGCGAGGAGGGCCAGACCTTCGTCGTGGACCTGGTGCTCGGCCTGGACACCCGGCCCGCCGCGGCCACCGACGACCTCACCAAGACCGTCCACTACGGCGTGGTGGCCGAGGAGGTCGTGGAGGTGGTGGAGGGGGAGCCGGTCGCCCTGATCGAGACCCTCGCCGACCGGATCGCCGAGCGGTGCCTCAAGCACGAGCAGGTGCGGGAGGTCGAGGTCGTGGTGCACAAGCCGGAGGCCCCGATCACCGTGCCCTTCGACGACGTGACCATCACCATCACCCGGAGCCGAGCATGAGCAGCAGCGACCCGACCGTGCAGCCCGTCCCAGCCTCCGTCGTGGAGCGGGTGGACGCCGCCGATGTGACGTTGTCGAACCCGAAATGGGCGGTGATCTCGCTCGGCAGCAATCTGGGCAACCGCCTGGAGACCCTGCAGGGCGCGGTCGACGCGCTGGAGGACACCCCGGGCCTGCGGGTCAAGGCGGTCTCGCCGGTGTACGAGACCGAGCCGTGGGGGGTGGACCCCGGCGCCCAGTCGACGTACTTCAACGCGGTGGTGCTGATCAAGACGACGCTGCCGCCCTCCTCGCTGCTGGAGCGGGGACACGCCATCGAGGAGGCCTTCGAACGGGTGCGCGACGAGCGCTGGGGCCCCCGGACGCTGGATGTGGACATCGTCACGTACCAGGACGTGATCTCCGACGACCCGGGACTCACCCTGCCGCACCCCCGCGCCCACGAGCGCGCCTTCGTGCTCGTCCCCTGGCATGACGTGGACCCGGCGGCCGAGGTCCCGGGGCTCGGGTCGGTCTCGGGGCTGCTGGGCGAGGTGGGCCGGGAGGGCGTACAGGCACGGGCGGACCTGGAACTGCGGCTGCCCGAATAGACGTTGATTCCGTAGATTCGCGCGACAGATTCCGCGCGACTGCGTACGACTTCGCGATGACGCACGACTTGAGGGGCGACCGCTCGGTGAGGCAACTTCGGATCAGGGTGCTGGTCGGGCTGTTCGCCGTGGCCGGCGTGGTGTCATGGGCGGGCGCCCGGCTGTGGGACACGCTGGGTTCGCTGCCCAGCGTGCCGGTGGCCGCGCCGATCGTGCTGGCCCTGATCGCGGTCGTGCTGGTCGCGACCGCCCTGTCCCTGCGGGCCCGGCTGCGCGCCCAGCGTGAGCGCCGGCCCGGCGCCAAGGGCGTGGACCCGCTGGTGGCCGCCCGTGCGGTGGTCTTCGGCCAGGCGAGCGCGCTGGTGGCGGCGCTGGTCTCGGGGATGTACGGCGGCGTCGGTGTGTTTCTGCTGATGGAGCAGCTCGATGTGC
This sequence comes from Streptomyces sp. ME19-01-6, assembly GCF_033793745.1. Classification (NCBI taxonomy): domain Bacteria; kingdom Bacillati; phylum Actinomycetota; class Actinomycetes; order Kitasatosporales; family Streptomycetaceae; genus Streptomyces; species Streptomyces sp. ME19-01-6. The sequence goes on from NZ_JARAXF010000009.1 coordinate 83,031, forward strand.
CGGCCCGCAAGGACCAGGCGATCTACGCGGCGGCTTCGGTGCTGGCGGGGGCGGCCGTGGTCGCCGCCGCGTTCTTCCTGGAGCGGGTCTGCAAGCTGCCCGAGGACGACGACACCGACACCGGGGACGGACCCGGCGCGGCGGCCCGGGCGTAGACCTGCCGCGCCCTGGGGGGCCGCTGGGCGCCGGCTGCGATCCGGCTGGCGCGCCATGATCTGGCTAGCGCGCCATGATGAGGCTCATCGCCTCGGCGCGGGTCGCCGGGTCGCGCAGCTGGCCGCGCACGGCCGAGGTGAGCGTCTTGGCCCCCGGCTTGCGCACCCCGCGCATGGTCATGCACATGTGCTCGCACTCGACCACCACGATCACGCCGCGCGGCTCCAGGATCCGCATCAGCGAGTCGGCTATCTGTGTGGTCAGCCGCTCCTGGACCTGCGGGCGGCGGGCGAAGACATCGACCAGCCGGGCGAGCTTGGACAGGCCGGTGATCTTGCCGTCGTTGGAGGGGATGTAGCCGACGTGGGCGACGCCCACGAAGGGCACCAGGTGGTGCTCGCACGAGGACATCACCTCGATGTCCTTCACCAGCACCATCTCGTCATGGCCCAGGTCGAAGGTTGTGGTCAGGACCTCCTCGGGCTTCTGCCACAGCCCCGCGAATATCTCCCGGTACGCCCGGGCCACCCGCCCCGGCGTCTCCCGCAGCCCCTCCCGGTCAGGGTCCTCGCCGACGGCGATGAGCAGCTCGCGGACCGCCTGCTCGGCGCGCCTCTCGTCGAAGACGCCGACGGGGCCCTGGCCGTCCAGCGAAATGGGGTCGGTCATGGAGCTGCCTCGTTCCTCATGCGCACGGGAAAACGTGAAAAACCTGCGAAACCTGAAAACGCAAAATGCTGCGCCCCCCAGGCTAAAACCTGGGGGGCGCGGCCTTCATTCCGGGCCGGTATGGGCCGCTAAGGGCCGATACGGACCGTGGGTCAGCTCTCGGGTCCGGCCTCTTCCGGGCGCTCCGCGCTGTCCTCGGGGGTGGTGGCCTTCGCGAGGCCGGCCGCCGAGGGAGGCTGGGCGCCGTTGGCCGGGGCCAGCTCCCGGGGGGAGAGCACCGGCGGGCGGGTGGAGGGCGTACGCCGCGAGGAGCCGGTCCATGCCGGGCGGGCCGGGCGCTTGACGATCGGGGCGAAGATCTCGGCGATCTCCTCCTTGTTGAGCGTCTCCTTCTCCAGCAGCGCCAGGACCAGGTTGTCCAGGACGTCGCGGTTCTCGACGAGGATCTCCCACGCCTCGTTGTGCGCGGCCTCGATGAGCTTCTTGACCTCCTCGTCGACCAGCGCGGCGACCTCTTCGGAGTAGTCGCGCTGGTGAGCCATCTCACGGCCCAGGAACGGCTCGGAGTTGTCGGAGCCGAACTTGATCGCGCCCAGCCGCTCGGTCATGCCGTACTGCGTGACCATCGCGCGGGCCGTGGCCGTCGCCTTCTCGATGTCGTTGGACGCGCCCGTGGTCGGGTCGTGGAAGACGAGCTCTTCCGCGGCGCGGCCGCCCATCATGTAGGCGAGCTGGTCGAGCATCTCGTTGCGCGTGGTCGAGTACTTGTCCTCATCCGGCAGGACCATGGTGTAGCCCAGGGCCCGGCCGCGGGAGAGGATGGTGACCTTGTGCACCGGGTCGCTGTTCGGAGAAGCCGCCGCGACCAGGGCGTGACCGCCCTCGTGGTACGCGGTGATCTTCTTCTCCTTCTCGCTCATGATCCGGGTCCGCTTCTGCGGGCCGGCCACGACGCGGTCGATCGCCTCGTCCAGGAAGTGGTTGTCGATCAGCTTCTTGTCGCTGCGGGCCGTCAGCAGGGCGGCCTCGTTCAGCACGTTGGACAGATCGGCACCGGTGAACCCGGGGGTGCGGCGGGCGACGGCGGAGAGGTCGACGTCCGGCGCGACCGGCTTGCCCTTCTGGTGGACCTTGAGGATCTCCAGACGGCCCTGCATGTCCGGGCGGTCGACGGCGATCTGCCGGTCGAAGCGGCCCGGGCGCAGCAGCGCCGGGTCCAGGATGTCGGGCCGGTTGGTGGCGGCGATCAGGATGACGCCGCCCTTCACGTCGAAGCCGTCCATCTCGACCAGCAGCTGGTTCAGCGTCTGCTCGCGCTCGTCGTGACCGCCGCCCATGCCGGCGCCGCGGTGGCGGCCGACGGCGTCGATCTCGTCGACGAAGACGATCGCCGGGGCGTTCGCCTTGGCCTGCTCGAACAGGTCACGGACGCGGGAGGCACCCACACCCACGAACATCTCGACGAAGTCGGAGCCGGAGATCGAGTAGAAGGGGACACCCGCCTCGCCCGCGACGGCGCGCGCGAGCAGCGTCTTGCCGGTGCCGGGCGGGCCGTACAGCAGCACGCCCTTGGGGATCTTGGCGCCCACGGCCTGGAACTTCGCCGGCTCCTGCAGGAACTCCTTGATCTCATGGAGCTCCTCGACCGCCTCGTCCGCCCCGGCCACGTCCGAGAACGTCGTCTTCGGGGTGTCCTTGGTGATCAGCTTGGCCTTCGACTTCCCGAAGTTCATCACCCGGGAGCCGCCGCCCTGCATCTGGTTCATCAGGAACAGGAAGACCACGACGATCAGCACGAACGGGAGCAGCGACAGCAGGATCCCGACGAACGGGTTCTGCTTCGAGGTCGAGACGTTGTACCCGTCCGGGATCCCGCCCTGCTTCTGGGCATTGGCCTGCAAGGTCCGGGCGATGTCGAGGCCCTGGTCACCGATGTAGGTGGCCTGGAGCTTGTCGCTGCCCGAGATCTTGGCGACATTCTCCTTGAGCTTGATCTTGATCTTGTGCTCGTCGCCGGTCGTCAGCTCGGCGGACTGGACCTGGTTCCTGTTGATCGCCTTGACGACCTGGCTGGTGTCCACCGACTTGTAGCCGCCGGACGAGCCGACGACCTGCATCAACACGACCACGGCGAGGACGGCCAGCACGATCCACATGACCGGCCCACGGAAGTAGCGCTTCACGTCCATCCATACGGGGCGATTTCGCCCCGTCCCTCCTGCCACAGTGAGGCACGGCAGCCCTGGAGGGGCGCCTGTGCGTGCGGTGTATTGCGGTGTATTTGCGGTGTATGAGCTGTGTAATCCTCAGTCTCAAAAAAGACTGACCTTCGGACGGTACCCCAGCATTGTCACCCGACGCCGCCGTGGACTGTTAACAAATCCGCCTTCCCCTGCTCCAACGGCGGGAAACCGCGCCAGGTTCCCCGGAGCCCCGGAAGAGGCTCAGCCGCCGTAGACGTGCGGGGCGAGCGTGCCGACGAAGCGCAGGTTGCGGTACTTCTCGGCGTAGTCGAGGCCATAGCCGACGACGAACTCGTTGGGGATGTCGAAGCCGACCCATTTCACGTCGATGGCGACCTTGGCCGCCTCCGGCTTGCGCAGCAGGGTGCAGACGTTCAGCGAGGCGGGCTCGCGCGAGCCCAGGTTGGACAGCAGCCACGACAGCGTCAGGCCGGAGTCGATGATGTCCTCGACGATCAGGACGTGCTTGCCCTTGATGTCGGTGTCCAGGTCCTTGAGGATGCGGACCACGCCGGAGGACTGGGTGCCCGCGCCGTACGAGGACACGGCCATCCAGTCCATGGTGACCGGGGTGGACAGGGCGCGCGCCAGGTCCGCCATGGCCATCACCGCGCCCTTGAGGACTCCGATGATCAGCAGGTCCTTGTCCGCGTACTCCGCGTCGATCTTGGCGGCCAGCTCAGCCAGCTTCGCGTTGATCTCTTCCTCGGTGATGAGGACCGACTTCAGGTCGGTGCCCATGTCCTTGTCGTCCACCCGCGCCACTCTCGTTAGGGTTACCGGCTTCACTGGCTGGGCGGGTCAGCCCTGCCGGATGACCAGTCTGCCACCCTCCCGGCGGACCTCCACGCGGCCGGGGAGGTTGAGGGCCCGCTGCCCGCGCCAGCCGGTGATCAGGCGGTCCACCTCTTCGATGTGGCGGGCGAAGAGCGAACCGGCGGGGGCGCCCGCGGCGATCGCGGCGCGGCGCAGCACCCGGCGGCGGACGGCGGGGGGCAGCGCGTGGAGCCCGACGGCGTCGAGCTCCACCGCGTCGAGCTCCACCGCGTCCAGCTCCACGGCGGTGGGCTCCACGGCGTCGGGCTCGGCGAGGGCTTCGCCGCCGGCCGGGGCGGCCCCGGCGGGCCGTACATCGGTCCGCACCTCCGCCTCCGCCCGGGCGGCCCAGTCGTCGAGGGCGTCGGCGTCGTCGCGCGAGAGCTGGGCGGTGCGGGCGAGCGCCTCGACGACGCCCTTGCCGAGGGCCTTCTCCAGAATGGGCAGCGCTTCGTGGCGGACCCGGGAGCGGGTGTAGGCCGGGTCCACGTTGTGCGGGTCGTCCCATACGGGCAGCGACTGGGCCAGGCACGCCCGGCGGACGGTCTGCCGGTCGAGCCGCAGGAAGGGGCGGCGGTAGCGGCCACCCGCCCCGGAGACCTGGGCCATGCCGGACAACGAGCGGATGCCGGAGCCGCGGGCCAGCCCCAGCAGGACCGTCTCGGCCTGGTCGTCGCGGGTGTGGCCGAGCAGCACGGCGACCGCGCCATGGCGCTCGGCGGCGGTGTCGAGGGCGGCGTAGCGCGCGTCGCGGGCGGCGGCCTCGGGGCCACCGTCCCGGCCGACGGACACGGCGATGGACTCGACCGGCGCCAGCCCGAGCAGCCGCAGCCGCTCGGCGACCTCGGCGGCGCGCACATCGGAGCCGTCCTGCAGGCCATGGTCGACGGTGACCCCTCCGGCGCGCACCCCGAGCCTCGGAGCTTCGAAGGCAAGGGCGGAGGCGAGCGCCATGGAGTCGGCGCCGCCGGAGCAGGCGACCAGCACCAGCGGTGCGGCACCATCGGCGGGAGCCGGGGAGGGGGCGGGGACCGAGCTGGGGGCGGGGGCCGAGCCGCGGGCGGGGGCCGGCGCGGGCTGCGAGGTCGGGGCGGTCGGGAAGTCGACGATTACGTCATGGAGGACGCGGCGGACCGCCAGGCGTATCGCGGCGACCGCTGGATGGGGACCCATGTCCGTTTCCCATCTGTCGTTCGAGGGGGTGCCTCGGGGCCGTTACGAGGATTTCGTCACGCTGAGTACGTCGATGGTGACAGAAGCACGCTGTTCCCCGAGCATCGCACGCCTACCCGTCGCTCATGGTCCCTCGGACGAGTGATTAAGAGGGGCATTCTCCCGCTCTTGATCGTCCCCGTACTACGGCTCCGTAACTCCGTCCTGCACCCCGGCCTACGGCCCCGGCCTATGGCCCGCCCGTCCTACGGCTCCGACCTACGGTGCACCCGCGCGACCCAGTCCGCGGGTGTGCTGATCTCCGCCTTGGTCGGAAGCGTGTTCGGGGAGGTCCAGACGCGGTTGAAGCCGTCCATCCCGACCTGGTCCACGACGGACCGCACAAACCGCTCCCCGTCCCGGTACTGCCGCAGCTTGGCATCGAGCCCCAGCAGCTTGCGCAGCGCCTGGTCCAGCCGGCCCGCGCCGCTGGCCCGGCGCTTCTGGAACTTCTCGCGGATCTCCGCGACGGACGGCACGACCTCGGGCCCCACGCCGTCCATCACATAGTCCGCATGCCCCTCCAACAGCGACATCACGGCCGTCAGCCGGCCGAGGATCTCCCGCTGGGCCGGGGTCTGCACCAGCTCGATGATGCTGGGCGTACTGCCCTCCCGGTCGCCGTCCGACTCCGGGCGGCCGCCGCCCAGCGACTGCACGGCCTCGCGGAACCGCTCCAGGAGGGTGGCCGGGTCCACCTCGGTCTCGCCGAGGAAGGCCTGGATCTCCGACTCGATGTGGTCGCGCAGCCAGGGCACCGCGGTGAACTGCGTGCGGTGCGTCTCCTCGTGCAGACACACCCACAGCCGGAAGTCGTGCGGGGCGACGTCCAGCTCGCGCTCGACATGCACCACGTTGGGCGCCACCAGCAGCAGCCGCCCGCCGCCCGAGGAGGCGGGCAGCTCGCGGCTCGGCGGCGCGAAGGTCTCGTACTGGCCGAGCACCCGGGAGGCCAGGAAGGACAGCAGCATCCCCAGCTCCACCCCGGTGACCTTGCCGCCGACCGCGCCGAGCACGGCGCCGCCCGGCAGCCCGCCGCGCCGCTCCTGCATCTTGCCCAGCAGCGGCTTCAGCACCTCGCGGAAGCCCGCCACATTCGCCTTGATCCAACCCGCGCGATCCACGACGAGAACCGGGGTGTCCGAATCCGGTCCGCCCGCCGGGGCCATTCGGGTGAACGCCCGGACGTGCTCCTCCGACGACTTGGCGTACCGGCGCAGCTCCGCGACGACGGCGCGCGCCTCGTCCCGGCTCACGTCGGGGCCCGGCCGCACCAGCCGGGTCGCGGTCGCGACCGCGAGGTTCCAGTCGACCATCTCCGCACCACCGATGCTCGTCATGGCTTCACGGTACGTGGCGCGCGGTCCTTCCGGGAGGCGACGAGGGCATCAGCGGCAGCCGCAGTTCGCGAGTGCGGACGCCATGCGGTCCAGCGCGCGCTGTGCGCCCTGGGGGTCGTTGGTTCCGTTCGTCATGAACGCGAAGACCAGAAGGCGGCCGTCCGCGTCGACGACGGTGCCCGCGAGCGTGTTGACGCCCGTCAGGGTTCCGGTCTTCGCGCGGACCACGCCGCGGCCGACCGCCTCCTGCGCATAGCGGCCGCGCAGCGTCCCGGTGAAGCCGGCCACCGGCAGGCCGGTGAGGACCGGGCGCAGCTCGGGGTGGTCGGGGTCGGCGGCGCGCACCAGGACCTGGGCGAGCAGGGCCGCGGACACATGGTCGGCGCGGTCCAGACCGCTGCCGTCGGCGATACGGGCGCCCGACAGCGGCAGCCGGAGCTTGTTCAGCCGGTCCATGACGGCCCGCCCCGCGCCGTCGAAGCTGGCGGGCTCTCCGGCGGCGAGGGCGGTCTGCCGGGCGAGGGCCTCGGCGATGTCGTTGTCGCTGTTGGTCAGCGCCCGCTCGACCAGGCCGGACAGCGGCTGGGAGCGGACGGTGGCGAGCGGCCGCGCCTTCTTCCCTGCCTTTACGGACCGCGGCTCGCCCCGCACGTCGATCCCGCGGTCGCGCAGCATCGAGGCGAACGCCTCCGCCGCGTCGGCGGCGGGGTCCTGGGAGCGGGGGGCCGGGCCGTGGTCGCTGTCGTCCAGGCGGCCCTCGTCGACCATGAGGGGGGTGACGGGCGAGATGTTCTCGTTGGGTCCGATCGGGTGCAGGACCGGGCCGGAGTAGAGCGAGGTGTCGTAGCCCAGCCGGACGCTCTCGGTGCCGCTCTTCTTGAGCGCGGAGGCGGTCTTGTCGGCCAGCTTGCGCAGGCTGGCCGGGGCGTCGGCGCCCTTGGTGGCGTGGGCGGTGAGGGTGGGGTCGCCGCCGCCGACCAGCACGATGCGGTCCTTGGTCGTGCCGTTCTTGGCCTCGCCCTCGCCCTTCTCGCCGCTCCCGGCGTCTTTGGGGACGACGACGGTGGTCTCGATGCGGTGGTCGGGCCCGAGGGCGGAGAGCGCGGCGACGCCGGTGGCCAGCTTGATGATCGAGGCGGGCACGGCCTGGGTGTCCGACTGCGTTCCGTACAGCTGCCGCCCGGTCGCCGCGTCCACGACGGACACCGAGCGCGGCTTGCCCAGCGCGCCGTCGTCCAGCAGCGGCTCCAGCGCGTCGGCCAGGCCCGCCCGGGTGGGCTGCGGGACCGCGTCGTCGCCGCTGTCCGGGGAGGGCGCGACGGCGGCCGTGCCCAGAGGGGCCAGCACCGGCGAGGCGCTGGGCGCGGGCCGCGGGGGGCCGCCGCCGTGACGCTCGCCACCTGTCCCCGGACTCCCGGCGGCGCGGGCCCGCTCAGCCGTACGCTGCCCGGAGTCCCACGGCCCGGCCGCGAACACCGACGCGACCGCCACCACCAGGCCGACGACGGCGGAGACCGCCGACAGTCGCCACGTCAGCCGCTGCTCCACCGTGGCGCTCCGCCACCGGCCCGTGGCGCTCTGCCACCGGCTCTGCCACCACCTGACCTGCCACGATCTGGCTTCAGGCACGTCGGACCAGCCCCTTTCGCCACCACACACCTGCGTGGGGGACACTTAATCACCAGACGTATGTGTTGATCATGGAGGAGCCACCCGTGGAGTTCGACGTCACCATCGAGATCCCGAAGGGTTCGCGCAACAAGTACGAGGTGGACCACGAGACGGGACGCATCCGTCTCGACCGTCGACTCTTCACTTCGACCAGCTACCCGGCTGACTACGGCTTTGTGGAGAACACCCTCGGCGAGGACGGCGACCCGCTGGACGCGCTGGTCATTCTGGACGAGCCGACCTTCCCGGGCTGTCTGATCAAGTGCCGTGCGATCGGCATGTTCCGGATGACGGACGAGGCGGGCGGCGACGACAAGCTGCTGTGCGTGCCCGCGTCCGACCCGCGGGTCGAGCACCTGCGTGATATTCACCACGTTTCGGAGTTCGACCGCCTGGAGATCCAGCACTTCTTCGAGGTCTACAAGGACCTGGAGCCGGGCAAGTCGGTCGAGGGGGCCAACTGGGTGGGCCGCGCCGAGGCCGAGGCCGAGGTCGAGGCGTCCGTGAAGCGCCTGGAGGCCGCGGGCGGCGCACACTGAGCGTGCTGATCTCTCTTGAGTTGCGCTTGAGTTGCGCTGAGTCTTAAGAGCTTTTGAGGGCTTTGAGGGCTTCGACAAAGGGCGGTCCGGTTTTCCGGCCCGCCCTTTGTGTTTGGTCTTGCCGCCTTCGTCTTGTTACTTCTTGTCGCGTCGGGCCTCAGAAGCCGCGGGTGCGCTTGGCGGCGCGGCGGCCCGTCGCCTCGGTCTCGGGCCGCGGGGCCTTCAGGAACAGGCGCGCGGCCTCGTTGCCGAGGTTCACCCCAATGGCGATGGCCAGGGCCAGCGCCACCGCCTGGGTGAGGTGGGTGATACCCCGGTCCAGATTGCCCTGAGCCAGCGCGAGCAGGCCGAAGTACGTGGCGCTACCGGGCAGCAGCGGCCCGATGGCGGCCGTGACGTACGGCAGCGCTGACGCGTAGCGGTAACGGGACAGCATCTGGCCGAAGAGGCCGACCAACCCGGCCGCGACGGTCGTGGCGGCGACCGCGGGGACGCCCGCGGTGTCGTGCAGGGCGCCGTAGACGACCCAGGCCACCCCGCCGTTGAGGGTCGCGAACAGCACGGTGTGACGTTCCTGCTGGAGCAGGACGGAGAAGGTCAGCGCGAGCAGCATCGCCGCGACGATCTGCACCACCGGCCGGTCGACGTGCCGCAGCGCCGCCTCCGGGTTGAGCTTCGCGTCCAGCTGCAGGCCCCCGTACAGCACCGTCAGCACGCCGCACACGATCCCGACGATCAGATAGACGACCTCCAGGAGCCGGGCCGCGGCGGTGATGTAATAGCCGGTCAGCCCGTCCTGGACGCCCGCCACCAGCGCCCGCCCGGGGATCAGCGCGAACAGCCCGCCGGTGATCACCGCGGACGCCTGCAGCCCCACCCCGGCCAGGCTGAGCGCGACGCCCATCGCGGCGGGCGGCATCGCCGCGGCCACGAACTGGTAGAACTCCGGCAGACCGCGCCCCGAGGCCAGCCAGGCCAGCCGGTCGCCGAGCATCGCGCCGACCGCCGCCGCGAAGAAGACCGGCCAGTCGCCGCCGACCAGCATGCTCGCCGCACCGGCCAGCGCGCCGCCGGCCACGGTGAGCGCCCACCCGGGGTAGGGGTGGCGGTTGCGGCGGATCTCGGCGAGGCGGCGGTAGGCCTCCTCCAGGGTGAAGTCGTCGCTGGAGGTGATGTCGTCGACCAGGCGGAAGACGGCGGACAGCCGGGTGTAGTCGGTGCCCCGGCGGCGCACGGTCCGGCTGGCGGTGATCGGGTCGTCGACGAGCGAGGGCTGGTAGCTGACCGAGAGCAGGGTGAAGGTGACGGTCGGCTCGCAGCGGTCGAGCCCGTACGCGTGCGCCACGCCGAACATCGCCGCCTCCACGTCCTCGGCCCCCTCTCCGCCCGCGAGCAGCAGCTCGCCGATGCGCAGGGTCAGGTCCAGCACGCGCGGCGCGGCGGGCCCGGCCTCGTCCTGCCGCTCCTGGCGCTCGGGGGCCGGACGCTCGCTGATCGGCATGCGCAGCATGGTGCGCATCCGGTCCTGCCAGGGGCCTTCCTTGGTGAGCTGGACGACGGGGATGCCATTGGGCGGGGTGAACGCCGGGAAGTTCGCGGTCTGGGCGGTCTGCGGGCCGGTCTTGACCCCGGCGGGCGGTACGAAGGCCGAGCCCTCGGTGTCGGCGGCGGGCTCGGGGGCCAGCCCCTCGGGGACGGCGAACTCGGAGGTGGGATGGTCGTCCTCGGGCACGGGAGGCAGTGGCATCCCGAGCGGCGGGGTGAAGGCGCTGTGCGCCTCGTCCGACTGCGGCTTACGGCTCCCCGCCTCCGCTTCCGGCACGCTCACACCGCGCTGACCGCGCTGTCGTTCGGACCCCACGTCTCTTCGCTCCTCACCCGCCTCTGTGCCTGATGTACCCCGGCCACCATGCATCATGGCGGCCACTGAGCCCATTGTGCGGGTCGGCGGCCGCCATCCGAAGGGGGGGGCGGTGGGAGGAGAGGGGCGTGGGGCGGTGGGAAAAGGGTCGCGCTGGGGAGGGGCTGGGACTGCTGGGTGTCAGCGCTTGGCGTGGCGGCCGCGCACCGTCGGGCCCGAGGGCTGCTGCGCCTGGTAGCGCGCCTCGGGGCCGGTGCCCGGCCCGGCCGGGCCCGCCGCGGGGCCCTGGGCGCCGGCCGGCTCCGCCAGGCCCGACGCGGCTTCCTTCTTGGCCTTGCCCCGGGCGCGGAGGAACTCGATGACGATCGGGATCACCGACAGCAGCACGACGCCGACCAGGATCAGCTCGATGTGGGTGTGGACGAAGTCGACCTTGCCGAGCGCGGCCCCGAGCAGGGTGACCCCCACGCCCCACGCGATGCCGCCGATGATGTTGAAGATGATGAAGGAGCGGTAGTTCATCCGGCTCACGCCCGCGATGATCGGCGTGAACGTGCGCACGATGGGCACGAAGCGGGCCAGGATCAGCGACTTGGGCCCGTGCTTCTCGAAGAACTCATGGGCCTTCTCCACGTTCTCCTGCTTGAAGAGCTTGGAGTCCGGGCGGCGGAAGAGCGAGGGGCCGACCTTCCGGCCGAAGAGATACCCGACCTGGTCACCGATGACCGCGGCGGCGGCGACGCCGCCGCAGACCAGCCACAGGTCCTGCTTGATCACATCCGTGGTGACCAGCAGGCCCGTGGTGAACAGCAGCGAGTCGCCCGGCAGGAAGAAGCCGATGAGCAGGCCGGACTCCGCGAAGACGATCGCCAGGACGCCGAGCAGGCCGAAGGTTTCGATGAGGTAGTCGGGGTCCAGCCAACTGGGGCCGAGCGCGAGAGTGGTCACGGGTGACAGGCTCCTGGGTCGAGGGGTGCAGGCTCGTGCGAGGCCCGGCCGCAGGGTGGGGGCGGACAGGGTGTGGTCTTCACAGTGTGCCGCCCAAAGCTATCAACGCCGTGTGCGTTCCTCCGGTTCCCGCTGATGGTTCCGCCGGCCGGGGCGCGCCCCTATCGCCCCCGGCCGTACGGATCTCGGCGATGAGCCACGCCGCCAGGCCATACGGTCAAGCCATGCGGTCGGCGTTGGCGAGGATCGCCTCCCGGATGTACGTGGCGAGACCGGGCCTGACCGCCTCGTACGTGGCGGTGAAGCGCTCGTCCGCCACATACATCTCGGCGAGCCCCCTGTGGATCTCGTAGCCGCAGTCGTAGGAGAAACGGGAGATGTGCTGCCGGTGCTCCTCGGCGAGGTCCATGGCCTCCACGGACCGCGGCTCGACCCCGGACTCCATCAGCGCGGCGAGCCGGGCGTTGATGTCGTCCGACTCCGCCTTGATCCGCAGCCAGTCGTCCTTGGTGTACGAGGCGGCCTTGCGCTGCGACTCCCGGTACGCCTCGGTGCCGCCCCAGCGTTGCTCGGCCTCCTCGGCGTAGTCATCCGGGTCGAAGTTCCCGCCGAAGATCTCGAACTTCTCCTCCGGCGTGAGGTTGATGCCCATCTTCCGTGCCTCCATGGCGTGTTCGACGGCGGCGGCCATCTTCCGGAGTCTTTCGATCCGCTCGGTCAGCACAGCGTGCTGACGCCGCAGGTGCTCCTGCGGGTCCGCGTCCGGGTCGTCCAGGAGGACCGCCACCTCGTCGAGCGGGAAGCCGAGCTCCCGGTAGAACAGGAGTTGCTGCAGCCGGTCGAGGTCGGCGTCGTCGTAACGCCGGTGCCCGGCCAGGCTGCGGGCGCTCGGGCTCAGCAGCCCGATCTCGTCGTAGTGGTGCAAGGTGCGCACCGTGATCCCGGCGAAGCCCGCCACCTGTCCCACGGAGTAGCTCATGGCCCGTCCGCTCCTTCCTCGGTACGCGCTCCACGGTGCGCCCTCACGTGGCGTGAGGTGCAAGTCCGGATGCCGGAAATTCGCTGGGAGGTGTCCCGGGCACCTGGCATCCTGCCTCGCTGAGCAGCGCGGGGTGACGGCACGGGGCGCGACGGGGGCGTGACGGGGTAACGGCGGGGGGAACTGCCGGGGAGCGGCGCGGGAACGGGATATTCGACCCATATACCCGTATTGTCGCCAAGGTCAGCCGACGGCTCTCGCACGACTGAGGGGATTGGGCGGCCCATGACGCTCCACTCGGGCAGGCACGGCAAGCGGGACGAGGACAGGCGGCGGCGCGGTGTCGCCGTCAACCCCTTCTACGGGGCGGCCGACCCGGTCGGCGGCATGGCCGACGAGGTGCCGCGCAACCGGCTGCCCGACGGCCCCATGGCGCCCACCACCGCCCACAAGCTCGTGTACGACGAGCTGATGCTGGACGTCAACGCCCGGCTCAACCTCGCCACCTTCGTCACGACCTGGATGGAGCCGCAGGCGGACCAGGTGCTGTTCGAGTGCCGCGACAAGAACCTGATCGACAAGGACGAGTACCCGCGCACCGCCGAGCTCGAGCGACGCTGCGTCGTGATGCTGGCCGATCTGTGGCACGCCCCCGACCCCGACTCGGCCATGGGCTGTTCCACCACCGGATCGAGCGAAGCGTGCATGCTCGCCGGAATGGCCTTCAAACGCCGCTGGGCCAAGCGCAATGCGGTGCGCTATCCGGCGGCGGCCCGGCCCAACCTGGTCATGGGGGTCAACGCCCAGGTGTGCTGGGACAAGTTCTGCAACTTCTGGGAAGTAGAAGCGCGCCAGGTGCCCATGGAGGGCGACCGGTTCCACCTCGACCCCCAGGCGGCCGCCGACCTGTGCGACGAGAACACCATCGGCGTCGTCACCATCCTCGGGTCCACGCTCGACGGCTCGTACGAACCCGTCGCGGAGGTTTGCGCGGCGCTTGACGACCTACAGGAGCGCACCGGACTGGACATCCCGGTCCATGTGGACGGCGCGTCGGGCGCGATGGTGGCGCCCTTCCTCGATACGGACCTGGTGTGGGACTTCCGGCTGCCCCGGGTCGCCTCCATCAACGCCTCCGGGCACAAGTACGGCCTGGTCTACCCCGGCGTGGGATGGGCGCTGTGGCGCACGGCCGAGGACCTCCCCGAGGAGCTCGTCTTCCGCGTCAACTATCTGGGCGGCGAAATGCCGACCTTCGCACTGACCTTCTCCCGGCCCGGCTCCCAGGTGGCCGCCCAGTACTACACCTTTCTGCGGCTGGGGTGGGAAGGCTACCGCGCGGTGCAGCAGACCACGCGGGACGTGGCGCGCTCGCTCGCGGAGCGGATCGAGGCGCTGGGCGACTTCAGGCTGCTGACGCGCGGGGACGACCTGCCGGTCTTCGCCTTCACCACGGCCGAGGGCGTGGAGAACTTCGATGTGTTCGATGTGTCGCGGCGGCTGCGCGAGCACAACTGGCTGGTGCCCGCCTACACCTTCCCGCCGAACCGGCAGGACCTGTCCGTACTGCGGGTGGTGTGCCGCAACGGCTTCTCGATGGACCTCTCCGACCTCTTCCTGGAGGACCTGGAGACGCTGCTGCCCGAGCTGCGGCGCCAGCCCCACCCGCTGGGCCGGCCCGAGCACCTGGCCACGGCCTTCCACCACTGAGCCGGCCGGGCCCCGAGGCCGGGTTTGTCAGCCCGTCTGCGACGTCTCCTGCAGTATCTCGGCCCTGCGCCGGACCGCCTCCAGGGCGCCGGGCCTGCGGCCGGGCACCCGGCCGCGCAGCGATATCAGGAAAGGGGCGAGGGAGCGTGCCCTGGCGGGGTCCTGGACGTACTGCCACTGGTGGTGGGCCCGGTCCACGGCCCCTTCGACGTCCGGGTGGTCGGCGGCCTCGCCGTTGCCCAGCCGGGCGTCGGCCACTGACATCCACAGCTCGCAGGCGCGGGCGGGCTCGTCGGCCAGGCGCGCGAGGTCGGCCCGTACCTCCCGCCAGTGGATGGCCTCGCCGGAGTGCGGGCCGGCCGAGCGGAGGGCCTCTTGTTCCCAGGCAGCCGCCATGGAGGCGGCCTCGCTGTGCCGCCCGGCGTGCGCGGCCTCGAAGATCGCGGCGTGCGGATCCGGCGCGGGCGGAGGGGTCCGTTCCCACGCGGCGGGCGACGGCGGGGGCGGTAGCGCGGCGACAAGCGCGGGCGGCGGCACCTCCGGCAGGCGGTCCTGCGGGCGGGGCGCCGGGGCGGCCTCCTCCGCCTCTGCGTCCCCCTCCCCCTCCGCCTGCGTCGCGCCGTCCGCAACGCGCGTCACTTTGCCGTTCAGACCGGCGGCCTCGGGCTGGTGCGGGACGCCCGCGAGGGGGGCCGCCGGAGCGTCGGCCGCGACGGCGGACCCGTCGAACAGCAGCTCCGAGCCGCCGCCGAGACCCGCCTCGGCGACCGCCCGCTCGTGCAGCAGCGCGAACGACGCGTCCTCGGCCGCGCCCCTCAGGGCCGCGGCGAACGCCCGGCTGTAGAGCGGCGCCGCGGTCCGCCGCTTGGCCGGAGCGGGGGCGAGGGCGCCGTAAAGGGTCAGCTCGGCCGCCAGCAGCCGTCCGGCCAGGACGGGGTCGGACGACAGCCGCGGCCACGCCGTCTCGTCGGCCACCAGATCGACGAGCACCGTGGCGCTGCCCGGCGGCCGCCGCGCGAGCTCGGCCGCCAGCCAGTGCCACGGCAGCGCGGTGTAGCGGGCGGTCCTCGGCGTCGTACGGGCCAGCGCGAAGTGCGGCAACCGCTGTTTGGCGTCGAAGGTGAGCTGGCCCGCGAGATAGATCAGCACCGGACCCTCGTGGGCGGCCGCGGTCCGCAGATGCGTCAGCACCGTCTGCGGGTCGGCCGGATCCACCAGCTGTACGACGCTCGCCCCGCCCGCGGTCCCCAGCAGCGCGGCGGGCGGTACGGCCGCGAGCTGGTGCAGTGCCCCGGCCGCGTCCATCAGCCGCTGTCTGCCCCCCGGGGCGGCGGCGACGAGCAGGGCGTAACCAGCCCCGCCCGTCGCCCTCGCGCCCGTGTCCCCCCTGTCGTTCACCATGTCAGCACCGTATCCGGAACCACCCACGACGGGTGATGGTGTGGCTCACGCGGCATTCGGGCGTGTCTGGACTCGTTTCAGCGGCTGAGGTTCTTGTAACGGCCCACGGCCAGGGGGAGGAAGACCGCCAGCAGCGCCAGCGGCCAGCAGACGGCGAGCAGTTGAGCGTGCTCGACGGGCCAGGGACCGCCGCCCTGGCCAGGGCGCCCGAACAGCTCCCGGACCGCGGTGGCCGTCGCCGACATCGGGTTCCAGTCCGCGATCGCGCCGAGCCAGCCCGGCATGGACTCCGGCGAGGCGAAGACGTTCGACAGGAACCCGACCGGCCAGATCAGGATCTGCACCGCCTGGACCATCTCGGGCCGTCCGGCCACCATGCCGAAGTAGATGCCGAGCCACAGCATGGCGAAGCGCAGCAGGAGCAGCAGCCCGACCGCGGCCAGCGCGTCCCCGGGGCCGACGTGCCAGCGCCAGCCCATCGCGAGACCGGTCCCGATGAGGACCAGCAGGCCCAGCGCCGACTGCAGCATGTCCAGGGCGCTGCGCCCGACCAGCACGGCCGAGGGGGCGATCGGCATGGAGCGGAACCGGTCGATGACGCCCTTGTTGAGGTCCTGGGTGACGGCGATCATCGTGGACTCGATGCCGAAGGCCATGTTGAGGGCGAGCATGCCCGGCACCAGGTACTCCTTGTAGTCGCCGCCGCCCGGGACGGTCATGCCGCCGCCGAGGAAGTAGGCGAACATCAGCAGCATCATCACCGGGAAGACCAGGCCGACGACCAACGGGGCGGGCAGCCGCGCCCAGTGGGCGAGACCGCGCCGGGTCATGGTCCAGGAGTCGGTGGCCGCCCTGCCGAGGCACCCCTGGGCTGCTGTGGCGTATGTCGCGGTGGTCATGCGGCCGCGTCCTCCTTGGTGTCCGTGGGGTCAGCAGTGTCCATGGGGTCAGCAGTGTCTGTTGGGTCAGCGGTGTCTGTGGGGTCAGCGGTGTCCGTGGTGTTGGTGCGTTCCCCGGTGAGGTGCAGAAAGACCTCGTCGAGGGTGGGGCGGCGCAGCGCGATGTCCTCCGCCTCGATCTCCGCCGCCGCCAGGGCCCGTACGGTCTCGGTGAGCGCGGTCATCCGGTCGGCCACCGGCAGGCTGATCCGCCGGGTGTCGGGGTCGGTCTCGACGGCGCCGGCCCGGGCGTGGGCCGCGGCGGCGATCAGTGAGGCGGCGGCGTCCAGTTGACCGGTGTGGCGGACCACCACCTCGATCCGGTCCCCGCCGAGCCGGGCCTTGAGCTCGTCGGCCGTGCCCTCCGCGATCACCCGGCCGGTGTCGATCACGGAGATGCGGTCCGCCAGCTGGTCGGCTTCCTCCAGGTACTGGGTGGTGAGCAGCACGGTGGTGCCGCCGCCGACCAGCGACCGGACCGCGGTCCACACCTCGGCGCGGCCGCGGGGGTCGAGCCCGGTGGTCGGCTCGTCCAGGAACAGCACCCGGGGCCGGGTGATCAGGCCGGCCGCCAGGTCGAGCCTGCGCCGCATGCCTCCGCTGTACTGGCCGACCGGTTTGCGGCCGGCGTCGCTGAGGCCGAACCGCTCCAGGAGCTCGTCCGCGCGGCGCCCGGCTCCCCGGGCTCCCAGGTGGTAGAGGCGGCCGAACATCTCCAGGTTCTGCCGTCCGCTGAGTCCCTCGTCGAGGGCCGCGTGCTGGCCGAGGAGCCCGATGCGGTAGCGGACCTCGTCGGGGTGGCGCAGTACGTCGTATCCGGCGACCTCCGCGCGCCCGCCGTCGTGGCGCAGCAGCGTGGACAGGATCCGTACGGAGGTGGTCTTGCCCGCACCGTTGGGACCCAGCAGGGCGTGGACCGTGCCGTACGGGACAGTCAGGTCGAGCCCGGCGAGCGCCGGCCGGCCTCGGTATGCCTTCCGCAGTCCCTCGACGACGATGGCGGATTCGCTGATGCTGTCGGCCAAGGTCTTCTCCTCTTCCCCTCGTTGAGCATTAATCAAATTTGACTACTCGGAGGCGGGAAAGATACTTCCCGATCCAGGGACTAGTCAAACTTGATTAGCCAGCGTCCCGCTCGGCCTCGGCGTCGTCCTCGCCGCTCGGAGGCGCACATGGGTCCTCGACGCCGACCGCGCTCTCCACGCTGTCCATCAGCACATCGACCGAGCGCTTCCCCTCGCCCGCCATGACATACGCCCCGCCCTCGAGCCGCTCGATCAGCCTGCGCGTCCACTGCGCCCCGCTGTCGGCCGAGTGCACCCAGAGCTCCATGATCTCGCCGATGTGGCCCCATGCGTCGGGTGTGGCCTCCGGCGGCATCCAGTGCGCGGTGACCGCGGCCCGCCACTCCTCCAGGGCCGCGACCCGCTCCTTCAGCAGGGAGATCGCCTCGGCACGCGGAAGGTCGATGATGAAGCCGACCCCGGCCGACAGCTCGTCGATCTTCTGGTCATGGCGCACCAGCGCCTCGCGGAGCAGCCGGAAGTACTCCTCCTCCCCCGCGTCGGTCAGCTCGTACTCGGTGCGCGGCGGGCCGCCGACCGTGCTCGGCGCGACGTCGTGAGCGAGCATCAGGCCTTGCTTGGCCATCTGTTTGAGCGCGTGGTAGATCGATCCGGGCTTGGTGTTGGACCACTCGTGGGCGCCCCAGAACTCCAGGTCGTTACGGACCTGATAGCCATGGGCCCGCCCGTGCTGGCGCACCGCCCCCAGCACCAGCAGCCGGATCGCTGACATCGCCCGCCTTCTCTCCCTCCCGGACCCCTCCGAGGGCCCGCCGCTGTCCAGGCTAGACGGCCGACTCCTGCCCACAACCAGCCGACTCCCCGCCGCAGCCGCCCCTCTCCCGGTCTCAGCCGGACCCTCCCTGGGCCCGCTACGCCCGCAGGAACGCCAGGACCGCAAGGACTCGGCGGTGGGTGTCCTCGCCGGGGGGCAGATCGAGCTTGCCCAGGATGTTGCCGATGTGCTTGCCCACCGCGGCCTCGGAGACGACCAGCTCACGGGCGATGGCCGCGTTGGACTTCCCCTCCGCCACCAGGGCCAGCACCTCCCGCTCACGCGAGGTGAGCCGCTCCAGGGGGTCGCGCCGACGGCGGAACAGCTGGCGCACGACCTCCGGGTCGACGACCGTGCCGCCGTCCGCCACCCGGCGCAGCGCGTCCATGAACTCCTCGACCTGCCCGACCCGGTCCTTGAGCAGATAGCCCACCGCCGTGCCATCGCCGGAGTCCAGCAACTCGGTCGCGTACGTCCGCTGCACATACTGGCTCAGCACCAGGACCGGCATCCCGGGCCGCTCCTTGCGCAGGGCGACCGCCGCCCGCAGCCCCTCGTCGCTCTGCCCCGGCGGCATCCGCACATCGGTGACCACCAGGTCCGGGGAGTGCTCGGCGACCGCCGCCCGCAGCGCGGGAGCGTTGCCGACGGCCGCGGCGACCTCATGCCCGAACCGGGCCAGCAGCCCCACCAGACCCTCACGCAGCAGCACACTGTCCTCAGCCAGGACTAGCCGAAGACTTCGATCGGCTCGCACGGTATCTCCACGCCCAGAATCGTCGGCCCGCCAGGCGGGCTGGAAAGCCACAGTGTCCCATCGAGCGCGGCCACCCGGTCGGACAGCCCGGTCAGCCCGCTGCCACCCAAGCCACCACCCGAGCCACCACCCGAGCCGCCCGGCAGCAGGAGCGCACCACCCGCCCCGTCGTCCACAACGGACACGAACAGCGAGCCGTCCCGCACCTCGGCCCCCACCTCGGCCTGCGCCGCGCCACTGTGCTTGGCGACATTGGCCAGCGCCTCGCAGACCACGAAGTACGCCGCCTTCTCGACCGGTTCGGGCAGCCGCCCCAGCCCCGAGGCATTCACCAGCACGGGGACCGGCGAACGATCCGCGGCGTCTCCCAGCGCCGCCTCCAGGCCCCGGTCGGCGAGCACCTGGGGGTGTATTCCATGAATCAGCTCCCTCAGCTCCGCCAGCACCTTGCCCGCCTCGTCATGCGCCTTGGCGAGCTGGTCGGCCAGCGGCCCCGGCGGGGCGTCCAGCCGCGCCAGGCCCAGCGTCATGGTGAGCGCCACCAGTCGCTGCTGGGCGCCGTCGTGCAGATCCCGCTCTATGCGCCGGCGCTCCGCCTCAAAGGCGTGCACCAGCCGGGCCCGCGACCGGGCCACCTCCCCCAGTTCCTCACGCAACTCGCCCTCGGGACCCACGAGGAGCAGATGAGCGAACGCGGCGCGCAGCCCGGCGAAGACGCCCAGACAGTAGAGGGCCACCGGCAACAGCATCGCTCCCCCGAGGGACCACGCGGACGCCTCGGGATAGGAGGTGACGGTCCAGTACTTGAGGACCTGGGCCTGACCCCCGCCGTCCAGGGCCAGCAGTATCGGAGTGGCCATCATCCCCAGCGGCGCTCCCAGCGCGCCAAGCAGGGCCAACGCGTCCGCCATCCACAGGCCGAATGCGAACAGCACCGTGTACGCCAGCTCGTACCAGGTCGTCCGCTCCTGATACCGCACCCGCGCCCAGGCGAGAAGGCCCGGCTCGTCCGGGGTGCGGTGCGGGTTGCGGGCCGGGCTGTTGTCCACCAGCCGCAGCCGGCGGCGCTCGACCGCGCCGACCGGCACCCCGGCCAGCCCCAGCGCGGCCAGCACCACCAGCCCGATCACGACGATCGTCAACACCCCTCCGACCAAGGCGAAGACGACGATGCCGAGGAGCGCGAGGAGCCCGACGGGCGCGCTGCTCATCAGATACAGCACCGCGCGCCATGGCCAGGCGGAGCGCAGATAGCCGGGCTGATACAACGCCTGCCGGACATTTCGTGTGGACATGCGAGAACGGTACGACCCGCCAACCCCCCGCCACAGTCGGTCCAGTAGGCGTCTTGGGGGTATGGCTGGCCATACCCCGGAACTATGCCCAGTGGTCGTGTACGGACGGGCCGGGGCCGGTTGTCTGGAAGGCATGACACGAACTGACCTGGACACCGCGGCGGTCCGGCTCGCGCGGGTGAGCCGACGCTATGACTCCGGCTCCGGCACGGGCGGGGTGACGGCGCTCGACGACGTCAGCCTCTCCTTTCCCGCGGGGAGCTTTGCCGCGATCATGGGCCCCTCCGGCTCCGGCAAGTCCACACTCCTGCAGTGCGCGGCGGGCCTGGACCGGCCCGACTCCGGCTCCGTGTCGATCGGCGGCACCCCTTTGGAGGGGTTGAGCCAGACCCGGCTGACGCGACTGCGCCGGGAGCGGATCGGCTTCGTCTTCCAGTCCTTCAATCTGCTGCCCTCGCTGACCGCCGCGCAGAACGTGGCCCTGCCGCTGCGGCTGGCCGGCCGCGCCCCCGCGCGCGCGGAAATACAGGGGGCGCTGTCCAGGGTGGGGCTGGCTGACCGGGCCGGGCACCGGCCCAGCCAGCTGTCCGGCGGCCAGCAGCAGCGTGTGGCGCTCGCCCGCGCCCTGATCGCCCGGCCGCAGGTGCTCTTCGGCGACGAGCCGACCGGCGCCCTGGACTCCGCCACCAGCCGCGATGTCCTGCGGCTGCTCCGGGAGCTGGTCGACGCCGAGCGGCAGACCGTCGTCATGGTCACCCACGACCCGGTGGCGGCCTCGTATGCCGACCGGGTGATCTTCCTCGTCGACGGGCGGGTGAGCGGAGAGCTCCAGCGGCCGACCGCCGAGCAGGTGTCCGCCCGGATGACGCGGCTGGAGACGGTCCCGTGCTGAGAATGACGCTCGGCGGTCTGCGGACCCGATGGATCACACTCGTCGGCACGTTTGTCGCGCTGGGCCTCGGGGTCGCGCTGATCGCCACCATGTGCCTGGCCCTGGCCTCCACCCTGGGCGCCCCCCAGCGGGGCCCGGAGCGGTTCGCCGCCGCGCCGGTGGTGGTGCGCGGCGCCGACACCCTCACCGTCCCGGTGCGGCGCGGACCGGACATCGAGGACGTCTCGGCTCCGCTGGCCCACCCCCGCCCGGTGCCGCCCGAGTTGGTGGCGCGACTCGAGCGGCTGGGCCCCGTGACGTTGGACCGCACGTTCCCCGTGCGTTCGGCCGCGCTGCCCCAGGACACCGTCGGCCACCCCTGGTCCGCGGCGGCCTTCACCCCGTACCGGCTGACCGCCGGGCGGGCGCCGGAGAGGGCCGGGGAGGTGGTCGTCGCGGGAAGCGGGGTTCAGATCGGCGACCGGATCGGCGTGGGGACCGCTTCGGGGCCCCGAACCCGCGTCGTGGTGGGCACGGTCGCCCGGTCGGCCTTCGAGAGCGCGGTGTTCTTCACCGATGACGAGGCCGCCCGCCTCTCGCCCCGGATCGACGCGCTGGTGGTGCGCGCTCCCGCCGCCGAGGTGCGCGAGGCGGTGGCGGGTGCGCAAGGGGTGCGCGTCCTCACCGGTGCGGACCGGCGGCGGGCCGACCCCGACCCGGACCGCGACAGCCGGGCCCTGCTCACGGTGAACGCGCTGCTCGGCACGGCGGCCGGGGTGACCGGCTTCGTCTCCGTCTTCGTGGTCGCCTCCACCTTCGCCTTCGCGGTGGCCCAGCGGCGCCGGGAGTTCGGTCTGCTGCGCATGGCGGGGGCCACCCCCGGCCAGCTCAGACGGGTGGTCCTCGCGGAGGCCTCGGCGGTGGGGCTGCTCGCCTCGGCCGCGGGCTGCGCGCTGGGGACCTGGGGCGCGCCATGGCTGGCGCGCCGGCTGGTGGAGGGCGAGGTGGCGCCCGAGTGGTTCACCATCGACGATCACTTCTGGCCGCTTCCCGTGGCCTTCTCGACCGGCTTGCTGGTGGCGCTCGCGGGGGTGTGGGCCGCGGCGCGGCGCGCCGGGCGGGTCGAGCCGGCCGAGGCGCTGCGCGAGGCCGCCGTGGACAGCCGGACCATGCCGCTCGCCCGTCGGCTGCTGGGCACCGGGCTGCTGCTGGCCGGGGTGGCGACGCTGGGGTGGACGCTGGCCGACGATCCGGGAGAGCTGCTCAAGCGGAAGACCTACACCACTGAGCCCATGGTGCTGATCACGGCGGTCGGCCTGCTGGCGCCCCTGCTGGTACGGCCGGTGGTGCGGGCGCTGGGCCACCTTCCGGCCCGGCTGCCCGGCGCGACGGGGATCCTGGCCCGGGAGGGCGCCTCGGCCGGGGTGCGGCGGACCGCGTCCGTCGCGGCGCCAGTGCTGATCACGGTCGCGCTCACCGGATCCCTGCTGGGCGCGGCCGCGACGGTGAGCCAGGCGAAGGCGGCCGAACTGCGCGCCCAGACCCGCGCCGACTTCGTGGTCACGGCGGGGGCGGGCGCCGAGGGCCTGAGCGCGAGCGCGGTGCGGCGGGTGTCCGACGTCCCCGGAGCGCTGGCGTCCGCGTCCGCGACCACCTCCGTGTTCACCCGTGACGGCGACTCGGCGCTGGTCAGGTCGGCGGCGCGGGCGGTGGATCCGGCGCGGCTCGCGGCCGTCGGGCGGCTGCCCGTGGCCTCCGGGGCTGTCCGTGACCTGGACGACGAGGGCATCGTGGTGAACGGGGAGTGGGAGCGGCCCACGGTCGGCCGCCGGGTCACCGTCTGGCTGGGCGACGGTCGGAAGGCGACACTGCGGATCGTCGCCGTCCTGCGGACCGGTACCGGCGACAACGGCGCGTATGTCACCTGGCGGAACGCGCGCGGCGCCGCGGTGGACCGGATCGAGGTGCGGCTGCGGCCCGGGGCCGACACGGCCGCCGTCGCCGAGGGGCTGCGGGCCGCGGTGCGGTCCGAGGGCGGGCGGGTGCTCACCCGGGACGCCTGGGTGGCGGCCGTCCATCCCCGGACGAGTCCCCAGACCCGGCTGGGCCTGCTGGTGGTGGTCGGCATCGCCCTGGTCTACGCGGGCATAGCGCTCGTCGGCACGCTGGTCATGGCCACTTCCGACCGAATACCGGAGCTGAGGGCGCTGCGGCTGGCCGGGGCCACCACCTTCCAGGTGCTGCGCACCGTGGCGGCGGAGGCGGTGCTGACCGTGGCCGTGGGCGCGCTGCTCGGGGCGGCGGTGGCAGGGGTCCAACTGCTCGGCCTGTGGGGCGCGCTGGGGCGGCTGTCGGTGCCGGCCGCGCTCGCGGTGCCCTGGGACGCGGTGGGCGCGGCGGTGGCCGCCTGCGCGCTGCTGGCGGTGGTCTCCTCCGTTCTGCCCGCCTGGTGCGCGCTGCGGCCCCGGCTCACCCCGCGACGGTGAGCCGGCTACCGGCCCGCCGCGATCGCGTCGATGAGCTCGAAGGCGGTCTTGCCGTCGATGGTCTCGCGGATGATGTCGGCGTGACCGGCGTGCCGGGCGATCTCCTGGATCAAGGTCAGCAGCAGGAAGCGCACGGAGCGCACGCTGTTCGGGGGGAACCACGGTGCCTTGGGCAGCGGGAAGGTTCCGTCCAGGTCGGGCAGCGAGCGGATGAACCTCTCGGTCTCGGCCGCGACCTCGTCCCAGAAGGCGAGCACCTCCTTGATCGTGGCCCGCCCCTCCTCGGGCTCGAAGCTCATGTGCCAGTTGGAAGGGTCTCGCGGGATGGAGTGCGGCACCTGCTGGGCGTCCTCGACCCAGCCCTGCTCGACCTCGGCGACATGCTTGAGGACACCGAGCAGCGACAGCTCGCTCGCGGACGGCTTGAGGGCCGCCTGCTCGTCGGTGAGGCCGTGCAGCGTCCGGCGGACGGCGCCGCGCTGGGCGTCGACGAAGCCAAGGAGGGCTCCGGCCTCGTCGCCGTGGGCTTCCTGATTCACCAGAGTGGGCATGGGTCCGCCTTCCGTCGGTCCTTCGGGAGTTCCGTCTCCCGATGTCTCCGACACTACGGACCCTTGCGGTCAGCCTCTGTCCTCAACTCACCCGACGCCTCGACTCAGAACGGGAACTGGCTGCGGCCGTACTGAACGGAGATCCACTTGGTGGTGGTGAAGTCCTCGACGAAGGAGTCGCCGTTGAGCCGCCCGAGCCCGGAGTTCCCCTCCCCGCCGAAGGGCACGATCGGCTCATCGTGAACCGTGCTGTCGTTGACGTGGATCATGCCGGTGCGCACGCGCTTCGCGAAGCGCACCCCGCGCTCGATGTCGCCGGTGTGCACGGCGCCGCTGAGCCCGTACTCCGTGGCGTTGGCGAGGCGGATGGCGTCCTCGTCCCCGTCGAAGGGGATCAGCAGGACCACCGGGCCGAAGATCTCCTGGCCGAGGATCGCGGCGTCCTCCGCGACCCCGGTGAGCACGCTGGGGGCGACGAGCGTGCCCTTGGTCCGCCCGCGCACCAGCGCGGTGGCGCCCTCGGCGATGGCCTGGTCGACGAGGGCGCTGATGGCCTCGGCCTGGCCCTCGTTGATCAGCGGGCCGATGTGTGTCGTCAGGTCGCTCGGGTCGCCGACCCTCAGCGACTCGACCTTGGCCACGAACTTCTCGGTGAACTCGCGCTCGATCCGGCGGTCCACGAGCACCCGGTTCGCGGCCATGCAGACCTGGCCCTGGTGGACGAAGCGGCTGAAGACGGCGGCGTTCACCGCGTAGTCCACATCGGCGTCGTCGAGGACGACCAGGGCGCTGTTGCCGCCCAGTTCCAGGATGGAGCGCTTGAAGTGGGAGGCCGCGACGGTGGCGACATGGCGGCCGACCTTGTCCGAGCCGGTGAAGGAGATGACCTTCGGCACCGGGTGTTCGATCAGGGCGTCGCCGATCTCGGCGATGTCGGTGACCACCACATTGAGCAGTCCGGCGGGCAGCCCGGCGTCCTCGAAGACCTTGGCGACCAGCCCGCCACCGCAGATCGGAGTGTTCTGGTGCGGCTTGAGCACGACGGAGTTGCCCAGCGCGAGCGCCGGGGCGACCGACTTGATCGACAGCAGGAAGGGAAAGTTGAACGGGCTGATGACCCCGACCACACCGACCGGCAGCCGGTAGAGGCGGTTCTCCTTGCCGTCGACCGGTGAGGGCATGATGCGCCCCTCGGGCCGCAGCGCCAGCTGGATCGCCTCGCGGAGGAACTCCTTGGCGAGGTGCAGCTCGAACCCGGCCTTCACATGCGTGCCACCGCACTCCGCGATGATCGCCTCGGTGAGCTCCTTCTCGCGGTCCTCGATGATCCGCAGGGCCCGCTCGAAGACCAGGCGCCGGGTGTACGGGTTGGTGCCGCCCCACTCCGGCTGCGCCCGCTCGGCGGCGCGGTAGGCCAGGTCGACCTCCTGGACGGTGGCCACGGTGATGGAGGCGAGCTTCTCCCCGTTGTAGGGGTTGAAATCGACGATGTCCCAGGAACCGCTGCCGGTCCGCCACTCACCGTCGATGTACTGAAGGGCCAGCTCGGAGAAGTAGGACATGCCATCCCTATCTGGAGGACGGAGTGTCGCTCGAGGACACCGCGTACGCGTGGGGGATTGCTGACAGAACGTCATCCTACTGGCGTGTCAACGTCCTTGAAGGAGGCCCCGCAGCAAGTCACGGCTCTTTTCCACGGACAGGCTGTCCGCGCTCAGCCGCTCCATTACCCGCCGGTACTGCCCCACTTCCTCGGGTTTGTCGAGGTAGAGCGCGCTGGTGAGCTGTTCCAGATAGACGATGTCCGGCAGGTCGGACTCGGGAAAGCGCAGCAGGGTGAACGCGCCGCTCTCCCCCGCGTGTCCACCGAAGGAGAAGGGCATCACCTGCAGCGTGACATTGGGCTGTTCGGAGACCGTGATGAGGTGCTGGATCTGGGCTCGCATCACGGCCTGCCCGCCGTAGGGCCGGTGCAGCGCCGCCTCGTCGATCACCACATGGAAGGCCGGACCCCGCTCGGAGACCAGCAGCTTCTGCCGCTCCATCCGCAGCGCGACCCGTCGCTCCACCTCGGAGTGACAGGCATGAGGCTGGCCGCGGGTGACGACGGCGTGGGCATAGCCCTCGGTCTGCAGCAGGCCGTGGACGAACTGCACCTCGTAGCAGGCGATATGCGAGGCGGCACCCTCCAGACCGACATACGTCTGGAACCAGCTCGGCAGCACATCGCCATAGCTGTGCCACCAGCCCGCGACATTGGCCTCGCGGGCCAGGCCCAGCAGGGGCGCGCGCTCGGCCTCGTCCGTGACCCCGTAGAGCGTGAGCAGGTCCTCGATGTCACGCGCCTTGAAGCTCACCCGGCCCAACTCCATCCGGCTGATCTTGGATTCGGAGGCCCGGATGGAATAACCCGCCGCTTCCCGCGTGATGCCGCGGGACTCGCGCAACCGCCTGAGCTGAGAGCCCAGGAGAATCCGGCGCACCACCGATCCGCTCGACTCGCTTGCGCTCATGTCTGCGACCCTCCCTGTACGGAACGCACCCTTCCGAAGGCGACCCCCCGCAGCCCCGAGGCCGAAGTCTGCCACTATTCGGGCTCCGCCCTGTGCACATGTCGTTACTCAAGTGTGAGACGTACGCAAGAGGACGTAGGGAGGATCTGTGTCGAAGTTGGGTACATAGTCTCAAAAAATCGGCGTGCACGTGCATCTGCCCTTGCATCCGTTGTGCGCATTCGGAACCATAGGCCTTGCGCACGTGCAAGCTCGTACGAGATCTGGCCAGGATTCGTCAGGGCCACGGATGCAGGAGTGCTCGCATGGGGACCGAAGGCTCGACCATGCTGGAGCCCGTGTGGCTGGGGCTCCCCCCGATCGACGCCCCCGGCATCTCCGGTTCCGCCTCCTGTCCACTGCCCGCCCGCCTCGAAGCGGTCCAAGGAGCCCGGCGGTTCACCGGAGCCACGCTCGACCAGTGGGAACTCCCGGACATGTTCGACGAGGTCGCCCTGGTCGTCTCCGAACTGGTCACCAACGCCCTGCGCCACGCCGTCCCCGGCGCCTGCCCGGACGGCCCGCCGGGCACGGAGGCCGAGACACAGGTACGTCTGCATCTGATGCGCTGGCGCTCACGCCTGGTGTGCGCGGTCCGGGACCCGAGCGAGAAGAGCCCGGCGGCCGGCGAGGCCGACTCCAGCCAGGAGTCGGGGCGAGGGCTCTACCTCGTGGAGTCCTTCACCGACGACTGGGGCTGGCATCCGCTGGCCGGGACGCTGCGCGGCAAGGTCGTCTGGGCGCTGTTCCTGCTGCCGCGCCCGCGCTAGGCGTTCCCTCCGGGCCCGGACTCTCATAGAGGGCTGGACTTCGGCGGGGCCGCCGACATGCCCAGTGCGTGCAGCTGGAAGAGCCGCGTCACATCGTGGGCGGTGACGATCCCCTCCAGATGACCATGGTCGACGACCAGAATCGGCATACCGCCCCCGGGTCGCGCCCCCCGCTCCATGACCTCGTTCAGAAGATCGCCCGGCACGGCGAGCGTGCACCGGGAGACCGGCGTGGCCACATCGCGCACCCGCTGGGCCCCCCGTGTCTCGGACGGCACCGCCGCGAGGCCGCGCAGACTCACCAGCCCGCTCGGCCGGCCCTCGAAGTCGATGACCGGCAGCACCGAATGCCGGGCGGGCGCCGCCACCTCGTCGATGAAGCGGTCCACGGTGAGCCAGTCGGCCCCGACAGCCACCGGGTGGGACATGGCGTCGGCCACCCGCACCCCGCGCAGGGCGGCGGTGACGGTGGCGTGCTGACGCTCCGCGTTGGCAATGATCACCATGAAGAGACCGATGAGCGCGAACCACAGACCGCCCGTGGACCCGCGGATGAACGCCACCCAGCCGAAGGCGATCATCGCCATGCCGAAGATCTGTCCGCTGCGGCCAGCCGCCCGCTCGGCCCGCTCCCGGTCCCCCGTGCGCCACCACAGCACCGCCTGCACCACCCGCCCCCCGTCCAGCGGCGCGGCGGGCAGCAGATTGAAGACACCCAGCAGCAGATTGGCCCACCCCAGCCACACCAGCACCGCCGCGGGTATCCCCCAGCCGAACAGGCCGTTCACCCCGATCCCGGCCCCGATCCCGGCGCCCCCGATCACCAGGCTGGTGATCGGACCGCTGACGGCCACCAGCAGCGCCACCCCGGCGGTCCGCGGCCGTCCCATCTGGGTCATGCCGCCCAGCGCCCACAGCGTCACATCCTCGACCGGGACACCCTTCCTGCGGGCGGCGACCGCGTGCGCGGCCTCGTGCAGCAGCAGGCTCCCCATCAGCAGCGCGGCTCCGATCACGCTGGCGGCGGCGTAGGCGGCGTCCGAGTGGCCCGGGGTCCAGGCCGGGAGCGTCTCATGACCCAGGCCGTAGGCGAGCAGGGCCACCAGCACCGGGACGCTCCAGTGCATCCGCAGCGGCACCCCGAGAACATGTCCGACGCGCATCGACCCGTTCATAGCTGTCTCACCCCAGCCGTCTCATCCAGCCGGGCATCACACCCATCTACCAGTGTCGCTCACCGCGGCGGGGCCGGATCGGGCCGCGTCAGGTCAGGCCAGGGCGGGGCAGACCGGGCCGGGTCAGGCCGGGTCGCGCACCAAGTGGTCGAATTCGCCGTCCTTGATGCCGAGCAGCATCGCCTCGACCTCGGCCGGGGTGTAGATGAGGGCCGGGCCGTCCGGGTAGCGGGAGTTCCGTACGGCGACATGTCCGCCCGGCAGCTTGGCGAACTCCACACACGAGCCCTGGGAATTGCTGTGGCTGCTCTTCTGCCAGGCGGCCTCCTGAAGGTCCGCGGCCGCCATGCCGTTGTACGGGTGGTCGCGCACAGGGCTCTCCACTGATGAGTGCAGCTGTCAACTGACCCGGATCATAACCTTGTTGGCCTGCGAATGCATGAGCATTCGAATGAGCAAATGCATTCGCAGATGCACCAGCAGATGCACGTGCACCATGCGTATCCGGACGATCACCCGATGATCACTGGGAAGCGTAGGGCAACGGCGGTCCGTACGGTCGACGCAGACGGTCCACACATACGGTCGACAGAGGTGACGCAGGAGAGGCCCGACAGGTTCGCCCACACCCGGAAATTCTTCCGGATCACGCCATTCCAGGCATGGCGTCCAAAAGCTCCCGAGCGCACAAGATCTTCCAGACACAGCGAGAACCGCAGGCCACCGGTGTGGCCTGCGGTTCTCGCGCTCACCTCGGGCGGGGTCAGCGCCCGGCGGCGGCCGGTGTCCCGGAGGGCTCGGCCAGGGCGGTGGACGTAGAGGCCGGCGTGCCGAAGTTCGGGGTGCCGTCGGCGTTCCAGTTCACCTTCTGGGCCCGGGTGGTCCGGGTGCCGCTGCAGCCGTCCGTGGCCTTGGAATTGGCGTGGTAAGCCATCCAGACCTCCTTCCCGTCGGGCGACGGGAAGAAGAAGTTGTGGCCGGGCCCGTAGACCCCGTTCGCGTCACTGCGCTGGAAGACCGGGTTGGCGAACTTCTTCCACGCCCCCGCCGCAAGCGGATCGCTACCGGTCAGCTCCATCAGCCCCAGCTTGTAGTCGGGGGTATTGCAGTGCGAGGCGGAGAAGGTCAGGAAGGTCCGCCCGCCGTGCTGGAGGATGGTCGGCCCCTCATTGACCCCGGAGCCCACCTTCTCCCAGCTGTAGGTGGGGCTCGCGATGCGGACGGCGCCGCCGGTCGGGGTCCACGGGTTGCTCATCCTGACCGCGTACAGGTTCTGCGTGCCCCCCTCCCAGAAGGAGTAGAGCATGTAGAGGCGGCCGTCGGGCATGGACAGATAGCTGCTGTCGATCATCCAGCGGTTGTCGCCGTACGGATCGACCTGGCCCTTGTACGTGTACGGGCCCAGCGGGTTGTTTCCGGCGCTCTCCAGGACGTGGACGTGCTGGTGGTCGATGTCCGCGGAGACGCCGGCGCTGTAGGTCAGATACCAGCGCAGGCCGTTGGGACCGTTGAGGCGGTGCAGCTCGGGCGCCCAGAAGTTGCAGCAGCGGGACGCGACGGTCTCGCGGTAGATCGTGGTCGGGGCCGCGGTCTTCAGGCCGCCGAGCGTGGTGGCCCTGCGCATCTCCCAGTGGGAGGCCCAGGTGGTGCCGAGGTGGTAGTAGTACCCGGCGTAGCGGATGATCGTCGGGTCCGCGCCGTTCTGCGTCACGATCGGGTTGGTGAACGTCCCGGCCGCCACAGCGGAGTCGGCTCCGGCTGCGGGCGAAACGGCCCTGGCCGCGGGCGCACCGCCCGTCTGCAGTAAGGCAAGGAGCGCGAGAAGAGCCGCTGCGAGGAGCGGCAGCGCTCTGGTACGGGTGCGGGTCATTGACGGCTCCAAGGTTCGAGATTTCGAACGCCATTCGTCACTCCGGACGGAAAATAGAGCTGCCGCGTCTCAAGGTCAACCCCTTTCACAGCCGTAGCTACGGCCGCACCTCGTTCACTGCCGTCCATGCCGCACCTCCGCGGTCTTGTCAGACCCTCCTGTCACACTCACCGACATGAGATGGGCGGTGGCGGAGACGGGCGACGGGGGTGCTCGTCTCTGTCCACTGGACCCCGCGGGGCGGGCCGCCGGCCCCATCGCCGAGGTCACGGCCGCGGCCGGCGGTGCCGTCGAGGCCATACGGTCCCGGCCGGATGTCGAGCGCTGGGTGTGGCGGTCGACCTCCGAGCTCTACCCACGGCTCCTCGCCGCCGGCGTCCGCGTCGAGCGGTGCTACGACCTGGAGGCCGCCGAGGCGCTGCTGCTGGGCCACGAGGGGCGGTCCGGTGAGCCGCGCTCGCTGGCCGCGGCATGGGCGCGGCTGCGCGGGCTGGCGGTCCCCGACGACCCGCCGGTGCGGGCCGCCGAGACCCAGCCGTCGCTCTTCGAGCCCGGCCCGGTGCCGCTGCCGCCCGGCACCGACCCCCTCGACGCGCTGCTCGCGGTCTACGCCGGACAGCTGGCCCGTACGGAGGCGGCCGAGCACCCCGGCCGGATGCGGCTGCTGACAGCCGCCGAGTCGGCCGGGATGCTGGTGGCCGTCGAGATGCGGCGGGCCGGGCTGCCCTGGCGGGCCGACCGCCACCGCGAGCTGCTCGACGAGCTGCTCGGCGAGAGATATCCGGGCGGCCTGGAGCCCCAGCGGCTGGC
Source organism: Streptomyces sp. ME19-01-6 (assembly GCF_033793745.1). Taxonomy (NCBI): domain Bacteria; kingdom Bacillati; phylum Actinomycetota; class Actinomycetes; order Kitasatosporales; family Streptomycetaceae; genus Streptomyces; species Streptomyces sp. ME19-01-6. The sequence continues at coordinate 114,490 of NZ_JARAXF010000009.1, forward strand.
CGAGCTGGCCGACGAGGTGTCCCGCGCCTTCGGGGGTGTACGGGTGCGGCCCGATCTGCCGGCCGAGGTCGTCAAGGCGTTCGCGCGCGAGGGCATCGCGCTCGGCTCCACCCGTGCCTGGGAGCTGCGGGGCATCGACCACCCCGCCGTGGAGCCACTGCTGCGCTACAAGAAGCTCTACCGCCTGCACACCGCGCACGGCTGGGCGTGGCTGCAGTCCTGGGTGCGGGACGGCCGCTTCCGGCCCGAGTATCTGCCCGGCGGCACGGTCTCCGGCCGCTGGACCACCAACGGCGGCGGGGCGCTGCAGATCCCCAAGGTGGTGCGGCGGGCGGTGGTCGCCGACGAGGGGTGGCGGCTGGTGGTCGCCGACGCCGACCAGATGGAGCCGCGTGTACTGGCGGCCGTCTCCCGCGACCCGGGCCTGATGGAGATCGCGGGCAGCGGGCGGGACCTGTACGCGACGCTGTCCGACCGCGCCTTCTCCGGCCGGCGCGACCAGGCCAAGCTCGCGCTCCTCGGCGCGATCTACGGCCAGACCTCGGGCGACGGCCTCAAGCACCTCGCGGCCCTGCGGCGCCGCTTCCCGGCGGCCGTGGCGTATGTGGACGAGGCGGCCCGGGCGGGCGAGGAGGGGCGGCTGGTGCGCACCTGGCTGGGCCGCACCTGCCCGCCCGCCTCCGCCGACGGGGACCCGGCCGACGAGGCGGGCCTGCCGCGCGACCAGGAGGAGGAGCCGACGTACGGCAGCACGGCCGGCGCCCGCGCCCGCGGGCGGTTCACCCGTAACTTCGTCGTCCAGGGCAGCGCCGCCGACTGGGCGGTGCTGCTGCTCGCCGCGCTGCGGCAGTCGCTCGCCGGGGCGGGGCTCCGCGCGGAGCTGGTCTTCTTCCAGCACGACGAGGTCATCGTGCACTGCCCGGCCGAGGAGGTCCCGCAGGTGCGGGAGGCGATCGCGGCGGCGGGCGAGACGGCGGGGCGGATCGCCTTCGGTGAGACGCCCGTGCGGTTCTCGCTCACCGCGGCCGCCGTGGAGTGCTACGCGGACGCCAAGGACTCCCCGGACGCCGGCGAATAAGCCGAACACATCCCATACGGCCCATACGGCCCACGCATCGCATAATTCGGCAGACAAACGGCCGTTACTCGCCCGACCGGCGCAGCACCGCAGGCGAGGCGCGTGCTCCCGTACACACGATGATCACAGGGCCGCCAGGGCGACGGCCCGACGCGCCGCCCACACCGGAGACCCGATCACACAGGAGACCTGACCACGCGGGAGACCTGACATGAACATCAGCCTCGATCGGTTGCGCCGCTGCTCCATCGCCGTCGACCTCGGCGCCGCCAGGACCCGGGTCTATCTCAAGCGCACCGGCCTCGTCGTCGACGAGCCGACCGTCGCCGCCGTGAACACCCGCACCGGGGGGCTGATCGCGGTGGGGTCGCTCGCCGAACGCATGACGGGCCGTACCCCCGCCCATATCCGGGTCGTACGGCCTGTGTCCGGCGGCAGGGTCGTCGACATCGCCATGGCCCAGCGCATGTTGCGGTTCCTCGTCGGCAACAAACTGCGCCGGGCCTGGCGGCGCAAGCCGCTGCTGAGCGCGGCCGTCTGCGTCCCGCACGACGCGGACCCGCTGGCGGAGCGCGCCGCCGTCGAGACGCTGACCGGGCTCGGCGCCCGGCGGGTGGAGTTGGTCGACGCCCTGATCGCCGCCGCCGTGGGCTGCGGCCTGCCGGTCGAGCGGCCCGAGGCGACGATGATCGTGGTGTGCGGGGCGGCCACCACCCAGGTCGCGGTGTTGTCGCTGGGCTCGATCGTCGCCGCCGAGCAGGTGCCGGTCGGCGGGGAGACGATCGACCACGCCGTCGTCCAACATGTGCGCAACGAGCACGCGTTGATGCTGCCGAGCCAGGCCGTCCGCCCACTGCACCTGGCCCTGGGCGCCGCCGGCACGGCCGTGAACGACACCGAGGTGCACGGCCGGGACGTGGCCACCGGCCTCGCCCGCTCGGTGCAGATCGACATCGAGGGGATCCGGGCCGTGGTGCAGACCCCGCTGACCGGGGTGCTCGACGCGGTCGGCGCGGTGCTCCGCCGCTGCCCGCCCGACCTGGTCGCCGACCTCGCGGAGCGCGGCATCATGCTGGCGGGCGGAAGCGCGGGGCTGCCCGGATTCGACGATCTCCTGCGGGAGGCGACCGGTATGCCGCTGCACATCGCCGAACGCCCCGACACCTGCGCGGTCGAGGGGCTGGGCGCGATGATCGAGGGCTCGGTGAGGCCCGTCGTCCTGGACCCCCTGGCCTCCTGACGGCCGGTGCGGCGCGGCCTGACGGCCAGTACGGCACGCCTGGCGGCCAGTACGGCACGCCTGGCGGCCAATGCCGCACGGCGCCGTCCGCGGCACTTCAAGAATCTTCGCCACGAGTTGAGCGGCGGTCCCGCCCCGTCCGTAGTGATGGAGGAAGAGGCCGTCCGGGCCACACACCCCCGGCCAACACACCGGGAGTGTCTGCTGATGATGTCCAACTCGGGTTCCGTCCTGGAGGTTCTGGTGCGCGACGACGCCGCCGTGACCGATGCACATCGGTCGAGATCCCAGCGCGGTACGCCGGACGAGGAGCTCATGCGCGCGCTCTACCAGGAGCACGCCGGGCCGCTGCTCGCCTTCGTACTGCGTCTGGTGGCAGGCGACCGGCACCGGGCCGAGGACGTCGTCCAGGAGACCCTCGTCCGTGCCTGGCGCAACGCCGACCAGCTCAGCAGGGCCACCGGCTCGATCCGGCCCTGGCTGGTCACCGTGGCCCGGCGGATCGTCATCGACGGGCACCGCAGCCGCCAGGCACGTCCGCAGGAAGTCGACCCGTCACCGCTGGAGCTCATGCCCGCCGAGGACGAGATCGACCGCGCCCTTCGGCTGATGACCCTCTCGGACGCGATGCACGACCTCAGCGACGCGCACCGCGAGGTGCTCGTCGAGACGTACTTCAAGGGCCGCACGGTCAACGAGGCGGCCCAGACGCTCGGCATACCCAGCGGGACCGTGCGGTCCCGGGTCTTCTACGCGCTGCGCTCCATGAAGCTCGCGCTCGAGGAAAGAGGAGTGACGGCATGACCGCGCAGGCGCACCACGCCGGGCACGACGCCGTCGGCGCGTACGTACTCGGCGTCCTCGACGACGCGGACGCCACGTATTTCGAGCAGCACCTCGCCGGTTGTGAACAGTGCGGACGCCGGCTCGACGAGCTGGCGGGGCTGGAACCCATGCTGGCGGAGCTGGCCTCCGACGTCCCCGGCATCCACGGTGCCCCCGGCCGGCCCGGGTTCACCGGCGTCCCGCACTCCTTCACCTCCACCCCCAACGCCATCGAGACGCTCACCGCGCGCCCCGGCCCCGGGCTGCTGGACCGTATGGTCGGCGAGGTCGCCGTGGTCCGTCGTCGTCGGCGCCGTCGGCACCTCTCCCTGGTGGCCGCGGCCGCCGTCCTGATCATCGGCGGACCGCTCGGCGCCGTGGCTCTCACCTCCGACGACGGCTCGAATACGACCATCACCGCCGCGACCACCGCGAGCAAGGTCTTCGACGACATGCCCACCAAGGTCGAGGCCACCGACCCGGGCACCAAGGTGAACGCGGCGATCGCCCTGAAGGACAAGAAGTGGGGCCTCGACGCCATGCTGCGGCTGAAGAACGTCAAGGGCCCCCTCGCGTGCAGCCTGATCGCGGTCCCCAAGAGCGGCCAGAAGCAGGTCATGACGACCTGGTCGGTGCCCCCTCAGGGGTACGGCATCGCGGACAGCCCTGACCAGAGTGCCCAGGCCCCCCTGTTCACCCAGGGCGGCGCGGCCTACAAGCTGGCCGACATCGACCACTTCGAGATCCGCACGCTCGACGGGAAGCTCCTGGTCTCCGTGAAGGTCTGAGTACGAGCAGTCCCCTCCCCCTCCCCTCCCCCGACCGCCCCGGCCCTCACTCGATCCGCCGATCGTGGCGTGCGCCGATGTGAGCGCGGTGTTACACAGGGTGTGACAGTCGTCACCGCGTCCCGGGGGTCAGGATCCGAGGAGGCACCCGTGGCTGACCCGGATGCCCGTCAACAGCGCATGTTCGCCCAGTACGTGCTGCCCGAGGTGGAGGTGTTGCTGCGGGTGGCGATGTCGTTGACCGCGCAGCCCGCCGACGCCGAGGACCTGGTACAGGACACCTTGCTCCGGGCCTACCGGGCGGTCGGCCGGTTCGACGGCCGCCATCCGCGCGCCTGGCTGCTGACGATCATGCGGCACGCCGAGGTGAGCCGGCGCCGTCAGCGCAGACCGCATCTGCTCGACGACCCGGACACCGAACTCGACCGGCTCGCGTCCGCCCCGGGCGCGACACCCGAGGAGCTGGTGGTCGACACGGCTTTCGACGAGGCCGTGGACGCCGCGTTCACCGCGCTGCCGCTGCGCGACCAGCAGGTGGTGCGGCTGGTGCATGTGGACGGGCTGTCGTACGCGGAGGCCGCGCGGGTGCTGGGCGTGCCGAAAGGGACGGTGATGAGCAGGCTGCACCGGGCGCGCAAACGAATCCGGGATCGATTGGTGGCCGCGGGACCTCAAGGACAGCGAGGTGGGGCATGAGCAGGTGGTGGATGTGGTGGCGGAGCGCCGAGCGCCGGCAGGCCAGCGAGTGCCTCGCGGACGGCGCGGAGCTCCAGTCGTACCTGGACGGTGAGCTGGACGCGCCGGCCGCGCGCCGGGTCCGGGCCCATGTGGCCCGGTGCCACCGCTGTGCGCGGGAGCTGGCCGCGCATCAGCGCGTCACGAACGCGCTGGCCTCCCGCGGGGCCCGCGAGGGCCCGGACGAAGCGGCGCTCGGACGGCTCCGCGATCTCGCGAGCTCCCTCGCGGACCCGGTCCGGAGCCGGGCCGAGGAGCGGTCCCAGGACGGGGCCCAGGACCGGATCCAGGACCGGGTAAAGGACGGGGTCCAGGGTCTGGAGCGGCCTCGGGGCGGGGCCCCGGACCTGGCGTCTCCGGACCTGGCGTCCAAAGAGGCGCCGCTGCCGCCCGGGGAGCCGGGCGCCAGCGAGAGCGCGGTCCCCAAAGCGGGAGGGTGAGGTCGCGCAGCAGGACGAGGAGGATCAGGCAGGCGCCGATCGCCAGGGCGGCGTCGGCAAGATTGAACACCGGGCCGCGGGCCGTCACCATGATCCAGTCGATGACCGCGCCCCGCAGCGGCCCGGGGTGTCGTACGGCCCGGTCGGCGCCGTTGCCGAGCGCGCCCCCGGCGATCAGCCCGAGGGCCAGCGCCCGGGACCGGCTGCGGACCCGCAGCCCCGCGCCCACGGCGGCCAGCGTCCCGACCGCCCCCACGAGGGTGATCACAACGATCAGCAGGGGCCGGCCCCGCCCCAGCCCGAAGGCCACCCCGGTGTTGCGCACCAGCAAGGTGTGCACCGGCCCGAACTCGCCCTGCGGCCCCACGGTGCCGCCGAGGGCCGCCACCGCCCAGGCCTTGCTCACCTGGTCGGCCGCCGCCGCCACGAGTGCGGCCAGCGGGAAGAGTACGCGGCCGGTGCGCTGCTGGGGCTTCATCGTCGGCCTCCTCGCGGCCGGCCTCCGCGCGCCGTCGGGGCCGGCGCGGAAAGCGGGCCCGGACAGGAAACCCGGCGAGGTGACCTGTCGCTTCCCGATGAGCCCGCGTTTTTGCCGAGGCCGCGCTTCGACAGCCCACGGCTTGCCCTACGGGGACCCGACCCTACGGGGACACGACGGAGGGCCCGCAGGCGGAATGCCTGCGGGCCCTCGCTGTCCACCGCCGGGGTGCGGCGGCCGTACCGTCTCGGGGTTACTCCGACGTCTTCCCCTTCGCCGACAGAAGCGGCGTCTGGTACTTGGACAGCATCTTCATCTTGTTCTTGTCGACCGTCTTCCAGTCGTTCTTGAGGACACCACCGGTGTCACCCGAGTTCGGGTTCAGGGACCAGTAGGTGTAGCTGATCTGGTTCTTCTTGAGGTAGTCCATCAGCGCGTTCTGCCACACGGCCTCGGAGCTCTTACCCGCGGTCTTGCGGCCACCGAACTCACCGAGCAGCACCGGAGCGATGTTCTGCTGCTTGATGTAGGCCCAGTGCTTCTTCCAGATCGCCGGCATGTTGTTCGGGAAGTCCTTGGCCATGAACCAGTTCTGGTTGTACACACCCGGGCCGTAGTCGTGCGCCGAGTAGACGACCTTGTTCGGCTCCTTCAGCTTGACCGGGTACTTCTTCACACCCTGGAGGTCGCCGCCCCACCAGAACTGCTCGTTCTTGTGACGGTCGGTGCCCTCGACGAAGATCAGCCAGTTCTTGTTGACGGAGTGGATCGCGTTACCGGCCTTCTCGGCCGCCAGGCGCCAGTCGGTCTTCGGGTTGCCGTCGCCCCACGTGGCCTGGCCACGCGGCTCATTGTGCAGGTCGGCGCCGATCACCCGGGGGTTGTCCTCGTAGCGCTTGGCCAGCTGGGTCCAGTCGTCCAGCCACTGCTTCTCGGTGAGGCTCTGGCTGTACCACAGCTCACTCTGGCCGTACTGGTCAGGACGGTGCTGGTCCAGGATCACCATCATGCCGCGGTCGGTGGCACCCTTGACGATCTTGTCCATGATCTGCTGGCCGGTGAGGCCCTTCAGGTCCGGATTCTGCTTGAAGTCGATCCCATTGGGCTTGCTCTTGGCCGCGAACATCTCGTTGGAGTACGGGAGCCGGATCGTGTTGAAGCCGTTGTGCGCGATCTGGTCGAGCATGCTCTGCCAGCTGCGGGTCCACAGGCCGTGCGGCGCGAAGCTGCCGGTCTCGGCGCCGAACCAGTTGACACCGGTCAGCACGACCTTGTGGCCCTTGGAGTCCACGATGTCGCCACCGCGGGTGGACAGCGGACCGTCGACGGCCGAGCCCTTGGCGGACGAGGCGGAAGAGCCGGACGAGGAAGAATCGGAATTCAGAGCGAACGCGGTCACGGTGCCACCGATGGCAGCAGCCACGACAACTCCGGCCGCAATACCGACACGCAGCCGGTAGGAGCGCGGGCCACGCTTCGACTCGGTGGCCTCGGAAACGGTCGGAACGTTGTTGTCCATGGGGGAATTCATTCGGTGAGACTCCTGAGGAATTGGGGTATGGCTGTTTTCAGGACGCTGGGGATATTCGTCGGAGGGTCCAGACATTCCACTCGCGGGTCGGAGACTGCGGTCAGCCGGACAAGCCGCGCACGTGGGAGGAGATCTGCGACCAACAGGTCGAGACGGAGCGATTTCCAGCTCGACTTGTCCACGTCGATGAGCACCACATCCGGCTGCCTGCGCTCGGCCAGCGAAATTGCTTCACGGACCGATCTGGCGGCGCCGGCTAGTTCCAGTCCCGGTGTTTCGGCGACTAGGTCGGCGATCGCACTCGAAACCAGATGGTGGTGCTCCACGACGAGAACTCTTTTCATCGGTGGAGCTCCTTCGGGCGGCTTTCCCTTTCGCTCACCGACATTAGGGAATCCACCGGGCCCGAATCACCGTACGTATGGCTGAAATCTCGCTACCTCAATTGCAGGAATTCCGAGCACGCCAAACGACCGAATTCCGCCTACCTCGATTGAGGTAGGCGGAATTCGGCCGCTTTGATGGCTTTATGTCCGGTTTTGGCGGGCGACTTCGCTCCGCTCTGCTGTGGATCTGTTGCACAGAGTGACCGTCGAGGGCAGGCGGAAGCCCCGAGGTCAGCGGATCAGGAGGTCAGAGGGCGAATCAGGATCAGGGCCCCCGGGGCGCTCAGCGGGTGAGCCGGAAGGCATACCCCGGGACGAAGAGCCCGGCGGTCGCGGCACAGCCGTCGGCCTGGCCCGGTTGCTTGACCCACAGATACGCGTCGATCCCGGGGATCCCGGTACGGGCGGTGGGCGGCGTGCCCAGCTTGCGCCCCGGCGGATCGCAGAACCGGTGGTCGCGGGTGGGTCCGGCGCCGTTGCGGCTGGTGTCGATCACGGCCCCCAGCCGGGGGAGACGCAGCTCTCTGAGGACGGACAGGCCGTAGCGGACCTCGTCGCGCGTGGCGTTGAAGTTGGAGATGTTGAGGGCGATGCCGTCCCCGTACCGGTCGATCCCCGCACGCCCCAGCCGCTCGGCCATGACCGGTGCGGGAAGCCAGCCGGAGTTCCCCGCGTCGTAGTAGATACGGGCGTGCGCGGCCTGCTGCCGCAGCGTCCGCCCGGCCTGGGACAGGGCCGAGAACCGCTCGGCCTGCTGCCGCCGCTTCAGACAGGTCAGATGCGCCAGGGCGTCCGGTTCCAGGATGACGACGGCGCGCGAGGCGCCGATCCCCCGGGCGAAGCCACCGATCCAGTGCCGGTAGCCGGACAGGTTCGCCATGCCCCCCGAGCTGTGCTTTCCGCAGTCGCGCTGCGGGATGGCGTACGCGACCAGCACCGGCACCCGCCCGCGGGCCCGGGCGGCCCGCACCACCTGACGTACCTGGGCCTCGACCCGGCCCTGGTCGGTGTCCGTGAACCAGGCGGCCTGCGGCTGATCGGCGATGCGCCTGCGGATGACCGCCGCCCGGCGGTCGCGGGGGTTGTCGCGGACCCACTGCGCCGCGGGGTTGTCGGGGTCCGTGTAGAACCGGGTCGTGACCGGGAAGTACGGCTTGGGCAGCGGGAAGGCGGACTCGTCGCCGGCCCAGCCCGCCGGTGGATGGAGCGTCGTCGCGGCCGTCGCGACCTCGGCCATCAGGGTCAGGGCCAGCAGCTGGGCGATGCCTCTGCCCGTCCGCAGTGGGGACCGGAGGCCCGGCCGCCGCCCCCGCCACGCCTGGCGTTCCCGCGACGCCCGCCACACCCGCCGCTCACGCCACGGCCGCCACCTCCGCTGCCCCCGCCACGCCCGGCGTTCCCGGCGTGGCAGCCGCCCGCGGCCGGAAGGGCCCGGGCGCCCCCGCCGGGTCAGCCATCTCGGCACCACCACAAGCCCCAGCCACCTCGGCAGAACTATCAGCCCCAGCAGCAGCGCCTGAAGCCTCAGCCGCTGCCAGAACCCCAGCCGCCCGCGAAGCCCCGTCGTCCCGGGGGTCCTCTCACTCACGCCGGGTCCGCCGTTCAGCTGTCGGAGTTGTTCGGCGGGGGCTTGCGGCGGCTGATCAGGAAGACCGCGATGACGGCCAGCACCGCCAGGCCCCCCGCCACCGCTCCTATCGCCACCAGCGCCGATCCATCTTCGGACCGGGCCGCGGAGTGCTCGCGGTCCGGCTTGGCGGTCGCCTGCCCGGAGCCGGGCGGGCTGGTGGAGGGGGGCGGCGCGGCGCGGTCCGCCAGCGCCCTGGCCGGGGCGATCAGCCCGAAGCCATAGCGCGGGTCACGGCCCGAGGCCCCCTTGCGGTCGGCCGTGTCGATCAGCTTCTGCACGACCTGACCGGCGGTCCAGCGCGGGTGCTCCGAGCGCAGCAGCGCGGCACCGGCCGCGACCCACGGCGCGGCGTAGGCGGTGCCCTCGCCGGTCCAGTAGTCGCTGTTCGGCGCGGTGGTCAGGATGGAGACGCCGGGCGCGGCCAGGGTCACGGCCCCGCCGTGGTGCGAGTCGGTCCACACGGCGCCCTTCTCGTCGGTCGCCACGACCGAGACCACCCCGGGGTAGGCGGCGGGGTAGGTGGGGCGGTTGCCGTCCTTGCCGTTGTCGCCGGCGCCCGCGACCACCACGGTGTCCTCGGCGATCGCGTACGTCACCGCCGACCGCAGCGCGGCGTTCGGCTTCTTGAAGGACACCGCCACATCGATGACCTGCGCCCCGCGGCTCACCGCGTGGCGGATGGCCCTGGCGGCGGCGTCGGCCAGCGGCTTTTGGCCCTCGTACACCCCGAGCGGCAGCACCCGGGCCTGGGGCGCCAGCCCCAGCAGCCCGTTGCCCCGGTAGTTCCGGCCGGTCCCCACGATGATCCCGGCCGCGTGGGTGGCCTGCTCGGTCGCGAGCCCCTGGTCCCGGGTGCCGGTGCCGCTGGGGCCGTCCCCGAAGTCCTTGCCGGCCAGGACCCGTCCGCGCAGATCCGGGTGGGCGGCGTCGACACCGGTGCCGATGACCGCGACGGTCACCCCGGCGCCCTTGCTTATTTTCCATGCCTTCTTGGCCTGCAGAGCGGTCAGCGCCCATTCGGAATCGTGCATCGCTCCGGAATCAGAATGCTGGGAAACAGCTTGGGGAACGTCCCCGGTAACGTCCTGGGAAACACCGATTGCCGCCGAGGGGGCGAGTGAGAGCGCCATCAGGGCGATAACTGCCCCGGTCCGGGCGGCGAATGAGCGATGCGACATCATCACGTGACCTGACATTACGTCACCTACCTTCATCCCCGTGGGACGCGAGGCCGTCGGCGGACGCCTGGCCGTCTCATCTTCTGCGGGTCTCCGCGGTGCGGACACCCGCGAGCGGGGGACCTGCCGCTCCCCTTTTTGGGGGACCGGTTGCAGGCGCTGTTTCCGGGCCTCCCCAAAACGGGGGAGAAAGCCGCTCCACCGAAGGTGGAGTACACCCTCCCCCGAAGGCGTGATGTCCTCGGAAATCCGGGGGCGCACTCTTGGACTGACATCGGCGAAAGAGCCCCCTGCGTAGGGAGTCGCGATGCAGCGTTTCGGAACGTGCAGCGATCGCACCAGCGACCCGAGCGAACGGGTGGACAACACCCGCAAGCGAAAAGGAGTGTTCTTTCGAACGCTCTCGATGAGCGGCCCGCTGGCCGCCCTGAGCGGTCTAATCCTGCGATTCGCGGTCGTCGGCGTGGGTGGTGTGCTGGTGAACACGGCGTCGCTCTTCGCGCTCTACCGCTGGGCCCACTGGCCGCTGCTGGCGGCCTCCCCGGTCGCGGTAGAACTCGCCGTGGTCCACAACTATCTGCTCAACGACCGTTGGACCTTCGCGGTGTCCACCCCGTCCGTCCGGCGGTTTCTGAAATTCAATGTATCCGTGCTGGGCGGGCTCGCGGTCAACGTTCTGGTGGTCTGGCTGCTGGAAGGGTCGGGAATCCATCTCCTGCTGGCGAACGGCCTCGGCATCGCCGCCGCGTTCACGGCGAATTTCGCCGCCAGCGCGGGCTGGGTCTGGGGGAGGCAGGGCCGATGACATCCATCATCTACCTGGGCCTCGTCCTGATCTCGGTACTGCTCACCATTCAGTCGGCCCATGTGCTCTACCTGATGCTCTACACCTGGGACCGGGCGGACGCCGAGCGAAAAGCCAGGGCCCCGGACACCTTTGTCCGGCCGCGTCTTTCCTTCAGCGTGCTGCTGCCGGCGCGGCACGAAGAGGACGTCATCCAGACCACCATCGAGCGGGTGGTGCGGGCCGACTATCCGGCCGAACTGCTGGAGGTCTTCGTGATCTGTTCGCAGGACGACACCGGCACGATCAAAAAGGCGGAAGAAAAAATCGCCGAGCTGAACCGGGAAGGTCTGCACAACGTCGAGGTCGTGGTCTTCGACGACAAGCCGGTCAACAAACCCCACGGACTCAACGTGGCCCTACCGCACACCACTCATGAGGTGGTGACGATCTTCGACGCCGAGGACGACATCCATCCCGAGATCTTTCTGCTGGTCAACACGGTCATGCTCAAGGAGCGGGTACGGGTGGTGCAGGCGGGCGTCCAGCTGATGAACTTCGATTCCAACTGGTACTCCACGCTCAACGTCCTGGAGTACTTCTTCTGGTTCAAGAGCCGGCTGCACTACCACGCCCACTACGGGTCCATTCCGCTCGGCGGCAACACCGTCTTCTTCGCCCGCGAGCTGCTGGTCCGGCTCGGAGGCTGGGACGACCGCAATCTCACCGAGGACGCGGACCTGGGCCTGCGGGTGTCGGCCAGCGGCGAGCGGGTGCGCGTGGTCTACGACGACCGCTATGTGACCAAGGAGGAGACGCCGCCGACCCTCGGCCACTTCATCCGGCAGCGCACCCGGTGGAGCCAGGGGTTCATGCAGACCCTCAAGAAAGGCACCTGGAAACAGATGCCCACGCGCAAACAGCGATGGCTCGCCTTCTATGTCCTCGCGTTCCCGCACGGCCAGGCGCTGCTCGGCCTGTATCTGCCGATCTCCCTGGGGATGATCCTCATCCTCAAGGTGCCCGTGCTGATCGCGCTCTTCTCCTATCTGCCCGTCCTGTTGCTGTGCGCGCACTTCCTGGTGGCCGCGGTCGGACTGTACGAGTTCACCGGGGCGCACGGGCTGGAGGCCACACCGGGGACGGTCGTGAAGATGGCGATCTCCTGGTTCCCCTTCCAGATGGTCCTCGCCTATGCCGCGGTGCGCGCCATGCGGCGGGAGCTGCTCGGCCGGCACGACTGGGAGAAGACCCAGCACGTGGGCGCCCACCGGGCCCGTACCGAGGAGGCGGACTCCCGTGTCGCATGACCCCACGCCTCCGCTGCCCCCGCGGCCTCCTCGGCCCCCTCGGCCCCCTCGGCCCGAGCGGCCTGCCCCATCCCAGCGGCCCGAGCGGCCCCCGCGCCCTGAGCGACCCGAGCGGCGTGATCGACCCGAGCGCCCTGAGCGACCCGAGCGGCGTGATCGACCCGAGCGCCCTGAGCGACCCGAGCGGCGTGATCGACCCGAGCGCCCTGAGCGACCCGAGCGCCCTGAGCGACCCGAGCGGCGTGATCGGCCGCCGCGGCCCCCGCGCTCGGTCGCGGTCGAGGAGCCCCCGCGGCGCCCCCGGCGGCGGCGTCCGCCCCGGCTGTCCGTCGAGCGCGGCATCTTCCCCCGGCTGGGCCGCACCGGTCGGCTGGCGCTGCTCTTCTCCGTGCTCTCCGGGCTGCTCAGCCACGGCTACCACCTGTTCCGCTATCCGCTGTACCTCACCGACGAGGGCATCTATATGCAGCGGGCCTGGTCACTGGTCCGGGAGACCAGGCTGTCCCCGTACACCTATGACTACGACCACGCCCCGGCGGGCTGGATCACGCTGGCCGGCTGGGCGTTCCCGCTGCCGAAGCAGTTCGAGGCCTTCGGCAACGCGATCAACACCGGCCGGTTCCTGATGCTGCTGGTGCACCTGGCCTCGGTCGTGCTGCTCTTCGAGGTCACCCGGAGGCTGTCCGGCAGCGTGCTGGCCGCCACCATCGCCGCGTTCTTCTTCAACCTCTCGCCGATCGCGGTGTACTACCAGCGCCAGGTGCTGCTGGACAACCTGATGATGTTCTGGGTGCTGCTGGCCCTGTACGCCCTGCTGCGCCGCGAGACCACGATCAGATCCGCGTTCGGCGGCGGAATCGCCTTGGGGATCGCGCTGATCACCAAGGAGAACGCGCTCTTCTTCGCCCCGACCTTCATGTATCTGCTCTATCGGAGGATCCAGGGCTCCGCGGGCCGGCGCTTCACCCGAACGCTGTGGCCATTCGCCGCGGCGGCCCCGATCGGGGCGTACATCACCTACGCCCTGCTCAAGAACGAGCTGCTGCCCAGCGGGCTCGACTTCGACCTGGCCAATCCGCCCGCGGACCACGTCTCGCTGCTCTACACCCTGTGGTGGCAGATCAACCGTAGCCAGGGCAGCCTGCTCAGCCACCACGGCCTGCTGTACACCAGCTGGCTGCCCCGGGACGCCTTCCTGCTGCTGGCCGGGATGGCCGCCACGGGCATCAGCCTGTGGTGGGGAATGCGGAAACACCGGCGGGATCTGGGGTTTTTCGTCGCCGGGACGCTGGCCTTCGGATATGCCTTCTATCTGCTGCGCGGCAGCGTGGTGCTGGACTTCTACATCACCCCGCTGATTCCGATGTTCGCCATGAATATCGGCATGGTCACGGACCGACTGCTGAGGCGGCCGGTTCTCCGCAGGCTGCTCGGACGGATGAGTTCCAAAGTGCGGATCGCGGTGCCCGCGCTGCTCGGCGTACTGCTGCTGGCCGCGCCGTCCACCGGATATGTCCTGACCGTCAACACCGAGGGCCGCGTCGCGGTCGCGGACCAGTACCAGTCCAAGCTGGCCCTGACCCATATGCAGCAGGCACAGATCGCCTGGGTACGCAAGCACGTCTCGCCCAAGGCGCGCATCATCATGGACGACGACATGTGGGGTGAATTGCATGACGTGCACCCGTTCTATCCGTACGCGCATTCCCACTGGAACGCCTCGTCCGACCCTGCCTTGCGGGACAAGCTCTTCCGCAAGAGATGGCAGAACGTCGACTACATCATCATGTCCAACAAGATGCGCAATTCGATTCACCGCAACAACGGCGACGGCCGGGAGAACTGGATCCTGGCGGCGCTACGGAATTCGGAAAGGGTATGGGCGGACGTCCGGGGTGGCATCAGGCTGGAAATCTACCGGGTGAACAAATAGCCCGCCGGAAGAGGAGGTGAAGACCATGCCCAAGTACGACGACTACGACGAGTACGAAGAGTACGACGACGGATACGACACCCGTGAGGCGGACGAGCAACACGGGGGTGACAGGAGCGACAGGGACAGCAGGGACGACAGCTACGGCAGGGACGACAGAGACGACAGAGACGACAGAGACGACAGCTCCGACAAGTACGACGCCTACGACGACGATGACGATGACGTCGACTACGACGAGCCCCCGAACAGGCGCACCCCCAAGGCTTCCAAGGCTCCCCTGAGGAAGCCGAGCGCCGCCGGAGGGAAGCGGAAGCGGCTCTCCTGGAAGACGGTCCTGCTCACCCTCGTGGCCTGCGCGCTCGTCGGATCGCTGGTCCAGATGGTCGTGCGCGGCGGCTTCGGGAACGCCCTCAACACGACCGGCGGCGGAGGCGGCCAGAAGAAGAGCGACACCCAGCAGCAGGAGGTCGTCCCGACGAAGAAGCCCAAGACCATCAGACTGGGCAACCAGCGGGTCCCGCAGGCCTCCGGCCCGATCATCGTCATCAACCCGGGCCTGGTCGCCCCTGGCGGCAAGGCGTCGGTCGAAGGCGGCGGCTTCGCCCCCAAGAGCACGGTGGACCTGCTGCTGAAGACCAAGCGGTCGGGCACCAAGGGCCGCGCCATCCGGACGGTCCGGACGGACAAGCACGGCTCGCTCTACGCGAACTTCACCATGCCGGAATCGCTGGGCGGCAGGCCCGGCACGCTGGTCGCGCAGCAGCGCGGCGGCGGCCGGACGGCCGAAGCCGAGCTGATCACCGGCGGCGCGATAGGCACCGCGAGGATCAACAAGATGGTCGGCAGGCCGGGCGACGTGGTCTCGGTCAGCGCCCGCGGCTTCAAGCCGGGCGAGCAGATCAACGTCTTCTGGGGCCGGACCACCGGCACCCCCGTCGCCAGGCTGCGTACCGACAGCTCGGGCGGGGTGGGCCGCGCCGACATCAGGGTCGGCGTCGCCCCGACGGGCCAGAGCACCATGGTGCTGGTCGGCCAGCAGAGCAAGACCACGGCCACCGCGCCGTTCCAGATGCTGAGCCTGTACCCGGCGATCAAGTCCTCCCCGTACGCGCTGAAGGCCGGACAGCGGATCAGGCTGTCGGGGAACCGGTTCGCGCCGAACGAGCGGGTGCTGGTCTACATCAATGCCACCAGCGGTCTCCCCGCCTTCACCACGCAGGCCAATTCCTTCGGCCAGATCCGCGACGTGGCGTTCGACGTGCCGTTCGGGCTGAAGGGCAGGCAGAGCCTGACCGCGATCGGCGACCAGAGCCGGGCCGTGGTCCGCTCGGGCTTCACCGTGCTGCCGTACTCCCCGAGCGCCGAGCCCAGCACCTTCGGCGGCAAGGCGGGCACCACGCTGAGCTTCTACTGCGCCGGGTTCGCGCCCAACGAGACGGTGACCGTCTACGCCGGCAACGGCAGCGTCGCCGGGCGGAAGATCGCCGTCTTCCAGGTCGACGGCCGGGGCAAGGCGTCCGCCGTGGGCTCGTACCGGATCACCACGGCCGACGAGAACGGCGTGTCCTTCAAGCTCATCGGCTCCAAGAGCGGCGGGGTCGCCAAGGCCGGCATCAACAACACGAGTGGCCAGGGCCAGGGGCACTAGGCACATGTGCGCACAGGCCGGGGGGGCCGGCCGGGGACAGTCACAGACAAGCCCGGTGTTCCATAGTTGTACCATGCATGTCCTGGAGTGTCCTATGAGTGTTATTTTCGGCCCTAATTCTCGAAGAGTCCTACAATTCCTCACCCACATCGAGGACCTCTCCCCGGAGGAGATCGACCGCGTGGCCGATCTGTGGAAGCAAACCTCCAGCCAGACCCGCGCCGAGGGGTGGGCTGAGGTCCACCGCACCACATCCGACGAGGAGCGGTACCGGATCCTGGTCGCCGCCTCCGTGGCGCGCCGGGCCGCCCTGGACGCGGCCCGGGCGCACGGCCGGCACGACTGGGCCTTCTGGGCCGCGGTGTGGGACGCCGCGGCGGCGGTCGCCGTATGCGACCGCATCGGCAGCCACTACAACGTGCTGGTCGCCCCGCTGGCCGCCGTCATGCCGTCGCTGGCGCACTGCCGGCGCGACGAACTCTCCACCCTGGAGCTCCAGGGTGCCGTCCTCAAGGGAGGTGGAGGTTGATGCGCGACGACCGGATCCGCGTCGTGGTGGCCGATGACGACCCCGTGGTCCGGGAAGCGCTCGCGGACCTGATCGACTCCCACCCCGACCTGGCGCTGGTGGGCCTGGCCGTCAACCACGAGCAGGCCGTCCGCGCCGCGGTGGAGCACCGCCCCCGTGTCGTGGTCATGGACGTGCACATGCCCAAGGGCGACGCGCCCAGCAGCGTCCGCGCCATCCGTGAGCAGGTGCCCGGGGCCCGTGTGGTGGCCCTCTCGGCCCACGGCGACCGGGAGACCGTGCTCAACATGCTCGCGGTCGGGGCCACCGGCTACCTGATCAAGGGCACTCCCGCCGAGGAGATACTCGAGGCGATCACCCGGGCCGCCCGCGACCAGTTCAGCATGGCCGGGGAGCTCGTCGCCGCCTGCACCGAGCCGCTGCGGCGGGCCGACCGTGCCTCCTGGCGGTTCGAGGAACTGGTGGGCGGCCGGCTCGAGGAGTCGTACCTGGAGCTGCTCGGCCAGGCGCCCTGCGGGGTGCTGATCGTCGGCGCCCGCGGGCGGATCGAGTCCGCCAACGCACACGCCCGGCACATGTTCGGCTACAGCTCGGCCGAGCTCCGCGACAAGCGGCTGCGCGACCTGGTCCCCGACCGGTACCGCACCGCGGCCGAGCAGCTGATCGGGCGGCTGTTCACCGCCCCCTCCGCGATGACCGGCCGACGCCGGGACGGCACCGAGTTCCCCGCCCAGTTCAGCGGCGGCCATCTGCAGGGCAGGCGGCCCCGGTGTGTGGTCTTCGTCGCGGACCTGAGCCAGCTGCGGGCGGCCGAGAGCCGGTTCCGCCAGGTCATCGAGTCCTCCCCGGAAGCCATGGTGATCGTGGACTCCGCCGGACGGATCCAGACGGCCAACCGCCGCACCGAGGCCCTGTTCGGCTACGACCGCGACCAGCTGATCGGCCGCGCCGTCGAGGCGCTCCTCCCCGACCAGCCGCTGACCATCTCGCTGCGCGACTGGGCCGACGCCTCCGAGGAACCCATGGGACACAGCATGGAGCTGGTCGGGCGGCGCAGCGACGCCAAGCAGTTCCCGGCCGACGTCAGCATCAGCCCGCTGCGCACCGAGGACGGGCTGCTGACCGTGCTGACCATCAGGGACATCACCGAGGTGCAGCGCGCCCAGTTCGTCCTGGAGCGCAGCCTGGAGCTGCTGGAGGTCACCGACCGGGACCGCCAGGCGCTGCTCAGCCATCTCGTCCACGCCCAGGAAGCGGAGCGCGGACGCATCGCCGCCGACATCCACGACGACACCATCCAGGTCATCACGGCGGCCAGCCTTCGGCTGCAGCAGCTGCGGCGGCGGCTGCGCGACCCGGACGAGCAGCGGATCATGGAGAAGCTGGACGAGACCCTCAAGCTGTCACTGAGCCGACTGCGCCAGCTGATCTTCGACCTGCGGCCGTCCAGCCTGGAGCACGGCTGCCTGGCCGCGGCGCTGCGCGGGCTCCTGGAGCAGATACGCACCGAGACCGGTGTCGAATACCGGCTGGAGGACCGGATCGCGGCCAAGCCCCCGCCCGAGACCATGGCCCTGATCTACCGCACCGCGCAGGAAGCCCTGATGAACGTGCGCAAGCACGCGCGGGCGAAGACGGTCCATGTGCAGCTGCTGGGACTCGACGAGGGGTGCCTGGTGCGGATCGTGGACGACGGCCAGGGCTACAACCCGCTCGAGGTGGAGTCCCGCCCCGGCCATCTGGGCCTGTCGCTCATCCAGGAGCGGGCCCAGATCGCGGGCGGCTGGTGCCGCATCGAGAGTGCGCCGGGCGCGGGCACCACGGTCGAGTTCTGGGTACCGCTGGGCGAGACCCCCGGCCACGGCCCGCTCCCCTTCGGCCCCGCGGACGCCCCGGGCTACCCGGATCCCCTGGGCCCGTCCGGCTCGCTGGGTTCGCCGGGCTCTTTGGGTCCGCCGGGCTCCTTGGGTTCCCTGGACGTACCGGACGCGCCGGACGCACCGGACGCGCCGGATTCACTGGACTCGTTGACCCTCCTGGACCGCCCGGAAGGGGACACGCAGCCGTGACCGCGCCGGCCGATCTCACCAAGGTGCTGATCGTCGAGGACCATCGGGTGGTGGCCGAGGGACTGTGGGCGCTGCTCGCGGAGTACTCGGACCTGACCGTGGTGGGGTGGGCCGACTCGGTCGCGGAGGTTGTCCCCATGGCCAAGGAGCTGGGCCCCGACGTGGCACTGGTCGACTTCCGCCTGCCCGACGGCACGGGAGCCGACGCGGCGGCCGCGATCCGGGCCCAGGACCCCTCCACCGCCATCGTGATCCTCAGCGCGGACGCCAGCGACTCGGCGCTGCTGGCCGCGGTGGAGGCCGGGGCCTGCGGCTATCTGCTCAAGTCGGCGAGCGGTGACGAGATCGGCGCGGCCATCCGCTCGGCGGCCGAGGGCGAGACCCTCATCCCGGCCAGCACCCTCGTCGAGGTCCTGGCCCGGCACCGGGAGACCGTGCGCTCCTCCGCCCAGCAGACCGAGCGGCTGGAGAGCCTGACCCCGCGTGAGCAGGAGATCCTGACCCTGATGAGCCAGGGGCTGGACAACCGGGCCGTCGCGGAGCGGCTGAGCATCAGTTACGCCACCGTGCGCACGCATGTGCGCAAGATCCTGGAGAAGCTGGAGGTGCGGTCCCAGCTGGAGGCGGTCGCGAAGGCCGCCGACTGGGGGTTCCGCCAGGTGGAACCCGGCTGACCTGGCTGGCCGGCGCCGGGGCTGATCCCCAATGACCCGACCCTGACGGGCTGACCCCGCCCAGGGGGCTGACCCCAACCGGGGGAGACAAAACACTCACTCGGGGGAATTCCGGGCAGCCCGCGCCGGGTTTCCTCCCCATGCGCCGCAGCCATCGGATCCTCCTGCCGGCCGCCGCCGCGAGCTACGCGGCGGTCGCGGCGGGCGTGCTCACCACCTCGCCCCTGGTCCGCCTCGACTGGCACGTGGCGATGTTCAAGCCGTACAAGCAGTGGCCGTGGGCCCGAGGCCCGCTCGACATGTTCACCGGGGTGATGGCCTTCGCGATCGGTCTCGCCACGGTCTATCCGGGCACTCACTGGATCAGCGACGTGCTGGGCGGCTGGACGGCCGGGGCCCTGGTACTGCTGGCCCTGCCGCTGGTCGAGCCGTACGTCGCCGTGGCGGAGCGGCGGCTCGGACGGAGCGGATGGCTCGGCCGACCCGGCCGCCTCGCGGCGCGCTCGCCCCCGGCCGACCGCACGTGCCCGTGTCCGCACTCGTTCCGTGAGCAGGTGAGCCAAAGTGGCACTTCGAGTTCTGATCGCCGACGATCACGCGGTCGTCCGGCAGGGCCTGCGGATGATCCTGAGTCTCGACGACGACATCAAGGTGGTCGGCGAGACGACCAACGGCCGGGAAGCCGTACGACTGGCCCGCGAGCTGTGCCCGGACGTCGTGCTGATGGATCTGCTGATGCCCGTCATGGACGGGATCTCGGCCACCGCCGAGATCCGCCAGGACCTCCCCGAGGTGGAGGTCGTGGCGCTGACCAGCGCCCTCGACGACACCATGGTCATGGGCGCGGTCCGGGCGGGCGCGATCGGCTTTCTGCTGAAGAACGCCGAGGCCGACGAGTTGAGAAGCGCTGTGAAGGGCGCCGCCGCCGGCCGGATCCAGGTCTCCCCTGACGCGACCTCCCGGCTGATGGGGCAGGTCAGGGCGCCGAGCGGGCCGGAACAGCTGACCGAGCGGGAGGCCGAGGTGCTGACGATGCTCGCCCGCGGCAAGTCGAACAAGGAGATCGCCCGCGACCTGCGGATCGGGCAGCAGACGGTGAAGACGTACGTGAGCCACATCCTGACCAAGCTCGGCGTGCACAGCCGCACCCAGGCCGCGGTGTACGCCGTCCAGTCGGGCCTGGTGCCGGCCGGGGAGCTCACCACGCCCGAGCCCCTGGACGCGACGCGGGACCACTGGTGGTCGGCGTGATCGCTGTCCGGCGCCGGGCCAGGGCACGGCGGCGCGCGCTGGCCGACATCCACCGGCACGTCCTCGACGCGGAGCCCGGCGAGGACCTGCTGCGGCTGGTCGTACGGCGGGCGCGGGAAGCCGTCGGCGCGGACGCGGCGCGGGTGCTGGTGCTGGTGGCGGAGCCCGGCGAGGCCCCGGACGTGGACGGCGCACCGGGCGTGGACGGCGCACCGGGCGTGGGCGACACCGCGGCACCCGGCGAGGTTCTGACCGTATGGGCCGCCGACGGCATCGAGGCACCCGCTCCCAGCGGCCCATCGGCGGCCGCGCGGCGGCGCGCGCTGGGGACGGCCGGGTTCACGGCCGTCCTGGACATCCCGCTGACGGTGAGCGGACGGGCAGTGGGCGTCCTGGAAGTGGCCGACCGGCGTCGGCGCCGCTTCACCTCGGGCGACCGGCGCGTGCTGAGGCGGTTCGCCGAGCCCGCCGCCCTGGCGGCCGCCCAGCTCCGTACCCGGGACCGGCTGCGCCGACTGGCCGCCACCGGAGCCGCGGACAGCCTGTGGCGGACGCTGGACCGGCTGACCGCCGCGGCCGTGGCACATACGGGCGCGGCGGAATGCGCCGTCCGGCTGCTGGAGCCGGAAGGGACGGCTCCGGGAGACGCGCCGGAGGAGGTCCGGGAGGCCGTCGCCTCCGCCGCCCCCGTCATCCGTACGCTCCGAGACGACCGCACCGGGGCGGCCTGGCCGCTGCTGGGCGAGGGGCGGGTGACCGGGGTGCTGCACTGCCGCTACCCGCCCGTCCGACGGCCCGACGGTTTCGACCTGACCCTCCTGGAGGGGATCGCCGGGCACGCGGCCCGCGCGGTGGAGGGCGAACGGTCGCGAGCGGCCGCGCGGGACAAGGGCGCCCTGGACGAGCGGCGGCGGCTGTCCAGAGAGCTGCACGACTCCGTCTCCCAGGCCCTGTACGGCATCACCCTGGGCGCGCGTACCGCCCGCGAACTGCTGGACCGGGACACGAACGGGATGTCGGAGCTGGCCGAGCCGATCGACTACGTCCGGCAGCTCGCCGACGCCGCGATCGCCGAGACACGGGTCCTGCTGGGCCGGCTCAGGCCCGAGACGCTGGAGGCCGAGGGCCTGGTCGCCGCACTCGCGCGACACGTGACGGCGCTCCGCGACCGGTACGGCATCGCCGCCGAGGCGACGCTCGGCGCCGAACCGGTGACGACGCCGGAGGCCAAGCACGCCCTCTACCGCATAGCCCAGGAGTCCCTGCACAACGTCGCCAAGCACTCGGGGGCGCGCCATGTGCACCTCCATCTGCTGAGCGGACCGGGCACCGTCACGTTGACGGTCGCCGACGACGGAGTGGGCTTCGACTCCCAGAGGTCCTTCCCGGGCCATCTGGGCCTGCTCTCCATGCGGGAGCGGGCCCGGGAGGTGGGCGGCACGCTGAACGTGGACAGCCGGCCGGGCCAGGGCAGCCGCATCCGGGCCACCGTCCCGGCGGAGCCGTAAACCCTCAGTAGCACTTCAGCACTTCAGCGCTCCAGCACTTCAGCACTCCAGGGCTCCAGGGCTCCAGGGCTCCGAGCCCGGTGGCATATGAGACATTTCATCCGCTACGTTCCTGCCCCCTGCTACGTTCCTGATGCCGGTGAGGCCGGCCGCCGCCCACAGACAGGAGACCCGCCCGTGACCCTCCTCGGGCCCATGGGGCTGAGCATGCGGGACCGCACGGTGGAGGCCGGCGTCCGAGCCGGGCTGACGGCGGTCGAGGCGGGCCTGCTGGAGGCCACGAAGAGCGACGTGCCGTTCATCACCGAGGCCGCCCAGCACCTGGTGCGGGCGGGCGCCAAGCGGCTGCGGCCGCTGCTGGTGCTGCTGGCCGCGCGGTTCGGCGATCCGGACGCGCCGGGCGTGGTGCCCTCCGCCGTCGTCGTCGAGCTGACGCACCTGGCGACGCTCTACCACGACGATGTGCTGGACGACGCCGACGCCCGGCGCCGAACGCCCGCCACCGAAGCGAACTGGGACAACTCGGTGGCGGTCCTCACCGGCGACTTCCTCTTCGCCCGCGCCTCGCACCTGCTGGCCGACCTGGGCCCGGAGGCCGTACGGATCCAGGCCGACGCGTTCAGACAGCTGGTCACCGGCCAGATCCTGGAGACGGCCGGCCCCAGCGGCGACCGCGACCCGATCGAGCACTACCTGGAGGTCCTCGCGGGCAGGACGGGCTCGCTGATCGCGGTCTCCGGGCGGCTGGGCGCGCTGGCGTCCGGAGCCGGTCGGGAAGTCGCCGGCGTACTCGCCCGCTACGGCGAACTGCTGGGCATCGCCTGCCGTCTCGCCGAGGACGTGCTGGACATCGCCGGGGCCGGCGCGGCCGGGGCCATGCCGCGCGGCCGCCCGGGCGCCGCCCTGCACGAGGGCTTCGCGACGCTGCCGGTCCTGTATCTGCGGGCGCGGGCGGCGGCGACCGGCTCGCCCGAGGACCGGGAGCTGTGCCAGCTGCTCACCACCGAACTCACCAACGAGACAGACGAGACGCGTTACGCGGAGGCGCTGCGCCGGCTCCGCGCCCACCCCGCCCTGGAGCAGGCCCGGGTGGCCGCGGACCGCTACGCCGAAGAGGCCCGCGCGGCGCTGGCGCCGCTGCCCGTGTGCGCGGCGCGGCGGGCTCTGGAGGATCTGTGCGAGGTGGCGACGCGCGGCCGCCCGGCCTCACCCCCACTGGTCGCCGCGGAGCAGCGACTCCCCGAAGCGGCGCAGCCGTGAGACGGCGTCGGGGTCAGGGCAGGGGTCGGGCTCCTGTTCCGTACGACACGCCGCCCCGCGGCACCGGCGGTCCCCCGCCGTCGCGCGAGGCCTGGGGCGGTCCGCTCCCCGGCGCCGACGCGCACCACCGGCCCGCGAGGACCGCCGGACGACCTCCGACAGCCGCCTGAATCGCTCCCTGGCAACCACAGCCAGGAAACCCGCCCGTCCGCGCCCCGTATTCCAGCGCCCGTCAGCGCCTGCGCTGCGACCTTCCGCCGCTCGCCACGGCACGCAGACAGGGACACCCCTTCGGGGTGCCCCTGTCCTTACGGGGGGGGCGGGGCAGCAGCGTTCGGCGCCCCCGCCTCACCACGTCATCACGTCAGCAGGGCGTCTGCGCACCGCCGTCGTTCAGGTTGCCGTCATAGATCCAGCCCCTGGTCCCGGTGTCGTCGTATTTCGCGTGGGTCCAGGTGTTGCCCGCGGAGTTGACCACGTAGCAGTCGTAGGAGAGACGACCGGAAAAGACGGTGATGTTCGTCGAGCACTCGGCGTTCGGGCCGCTGCGCAGCGGCGCGTCGCCGTCCCGGTTCAGGAGGTAGCCGGTCCCGGTGTCCACGTCGCGCCAGGACGGGTGGGTGCATGCGGCGGCGCCCGTGGTGGCGGCACCCGCCGATGGGGCGGCAGTCAGGGTGGCCGAGCCGACCAGGAGAGGCAGAGCGACCGCTGCCCACATCTTGTTTCTCTTCAACGCGTTCCCTTTGCTCTGTGGGCGTCATCCTCATGACGTCCCACGATGATGTGCTCGTCGAGCGTATGTACGAATCGAGTGGGAGGTCAGGGCATTTTCAGCCAGGGGGATTACGCGCCATGCGGTGGCAAATTTTAACCATTCTCGACCATTTGACCCACATATTTTTCTGTGGGTGCAGATGCAGATTGGCTGGATCCACGGGAAAGACAGGCGGAATAGAAGCGTCCGGTTGTCTCATTTAATCCCCTCGGGGTCGGGTTCCAGTTCCGTACGCTCCGCCCCGTATTCCAGCGCCCGTCAGCGCCTGCGCTGCCCCGCGTAGAACATCGAGGTGCCGGTCACCACGAACAGCCCGCCGGATATCGCCAGTGTGAGGGCGGTCTGACCCTCCTGGTCGGGCCCGTCCGGCAGCCGCGGCTCCAGAACCCCCATCGGGTCCTTGCTGAGCGTGACGCGCTGGAGCCGCTTGATGTGGTCGAAGCAGTTCTGCTGCTGCGATATCTCGTGCACGGCGTGGTCCCCGGCGGTCTCCTTCACCGTGCAGTACTGCTTCTCATCACGGTCCTCGACCTTCACGACCACAGCGGGCACCTTCTCCCCCATGGTCTTCATGTAGAGCTCGTACAGCCCCGGCCCCGCGAACAGCGTCAGCGCGAAACCCGCGCACGACACCAGCACCGCCGCCCCCGCCCGGTGCCAGATGCCGCCGACCACGGTCGCCGCGACGGCGAACGTCCCCAGCGCGAGCACGACCCCGATGTAGATGCCCACCGATGGGAACTGCGCCAGCCACGCGGCCACGGTGAACATCAGCGGCACCGACACGCCCCACATCAGCGAGCTGACCAGCCGACCCCGCTGGGACGGCGGAGCCCCTGCCGCCTTCACCTCGGTGGCCACGACGGACTCGGGCGTTCCCATTCCTGCTCCCTGCCTCGCTCACGCCTGACGGGCAGCAAGCATGCCGCAGCCGTCAATCGATCCGCACGCGGGGCGGTTTCACCGTTTTGCCCGGGAGGTGCCGAGTCGCGGCCCGGTCGGCTCATGTCCGGTGGAGGGCCATGTCCGGTGGAGGCTCACCTGAACGCGTCCGACCTACGCTTACGGCTCATGGACTGGATTACGCCCGTAAGTACGCTGATCGGCACGATGGTGGGGGTCGGATCAACACTGCTGGGCGAGACCGTTCGCGCAAAACGTGATCGAGGACACCAGCGGTACGAGCTCAGGCGCCAGCTGTACGCCCGCTATCTCGAAGCCCTCACCAACACGGACAGCGAATTGCAGTTGCTTGCCATCCGCCGACAGACCCCCGTGGACGAAGCCGACCTCCGGGCCGCCTGGCGCAGTCACTCCCTGCTGTCCCTGAATTATGAGATCGCGCTCGTCGCCCCACCACCAGTAGCCGACGCCGCCGACACGGCATACCGCTCGCTGCGAGCGATGCGGAACGTCCTGGGTGCGGCCGAGGTCACCATCGGCAGCCCCGGCGCGCCGGAGGACAACGCCCCTGGCACTGCCGAATGGCGAGGCGTCCACCGCGCGTACATCGACGCGATGACCGCTCTGCGCTCGGCCATGCGTGCAGATATAGGGAACAGTGCCTGATTCTGTGCGCTGGACGTCAAGAACCTTGCGCCTGGCGTCAATGACATCCCGGGCCGTACTGAAGAAACTCCTTCCAATGCCTCACCAATGGGCAGACCATACGGCTGAAGGGAAAACCACTCATGTCCAATCTCCGCGGCGGCAATCTCGAAGAGATGCGACTGATGTCGAAGATGTTCTCGGAGAACGCGGGAAAGCTGAACGGCATCATCAGCGTCCTGAACAGCCGCACGGCCGGGAGCGAACACATTTGGACCGGGCCCGCCGCCGACCGCTTCCGCACCGCCTGGAGCGAGGCCCGGGCGTCCTTCGAGAAGATGCGGCTGGCTCTCGACGAGGCCAGTACCGCCGTCAACAAGAGCGCCCAGAACATCGAGACCGCCACCCGCTGATACGCCGGTCACCGGCGCGGCGTGGCGAGCACATGGGCGACCCGTGCGCCGGAATTGCTCGTTCCCTTCGAACTCACCGGAAAGCCGTCAGGAGGACCAAGTGCCCGAATTCTGCGGCATCGAGCCGGCCGGCGCCCATGCCCTGCTCCAAGCCATGGCCGATGCCGCCGGACCGGCGTCCTACCTCTCGCGGAGGGTGCCTTCCGGGATGTCCGAGGCCGGCGCCGACCTCGACGGCAATGCTCGGGCTGCCGACCAGGCGCTTCAGCACTACCAGCGTTTCCTCGACTCCTGGACCCAGGACCTGCGGTGGCGGATCCAGTACATCGAGGCCATGACCGGTGGCTCCGCCTTCGACCGCACCCGGTACACCGCCGACCTCCCCTACGAGAGCGTCCAGCAGGCACAGCAGCAGGGCGCGGCGGCCGGCACGGCGGAGGGCCGGCGGCTCAAGCAACTCTGGGCGCAGTGCCACAACAATCCGACCACGCTCCCGCAGCTGGCCGCCGAGCTGGCGAAGCTGGGGCCGTACCGGTACGAGCCCTACTACGCCGGTGCGCTGCTGAAGGCGCTCGGCAAGGACGCCTTCCATCAGATTCTCGCCACGCACATCAGCCCGAGCGCCGGCATGGCCCAGGCCAACGGCGAGGGCAAGGGCCTCCAGCGGCTGCGCGGGGAGGTGGGACCGCTGGCCGACCTGTTCGCCGCCGCGGACCGGGGCGGCACGCTGCCGCTGTCCGTGCGCAAGGAATCCCTACAGGGGTTGCAGCCGCACGAGCTTGCCATCTTCTTGCGGCTCAGCGAAGGTCACAGCGACCGGTTCGCGCTGGACGCGGCCCGGCGCATCCTCGACGCGCCGCTCGTGACCTTCAGCGGCCGCGACGCCAGCGACCGGGCCGCGAGCCGACTGATCCTGCTCAAAGAGCTGGAGCGCCGACCTGGCGTGGTCCAACTGTTCCTGCACAGCGCCAAGGACACCCGGGCGCTGTACCTGCCGGACATCGTCCACTTCGGCCGGCTCGGGGAGTATCAAAAGGAGTTGGCGAACGTTCTGCGGGGCGCTCTCGCCAACGATGCGGGAAGCCTGGCCAGCCGGCAGCAGGCGTGGACGAATCTGATCAAGGTCGGTGGTGAGCCGCCGATACGGCAGATGATGGCCCAGTCGCCGGACCTGGCGAAGGCACTGGTCGAGGGGATGAAGCCGTACATCCCGTGGCTGAGTTTCATGGCGGGAAGCAACGCCAGGGACCTCAAACCCGAGCAGGTCGCCAGATACGCGCCGCACACGCCGATAATTCCAGGGCTGGACACCAACCCGCAGGACTTCTTCCCGGACGTGAGGGATTTCCTGGCCGGTCTGATCAGCAATGCGGACGGGCGCATGGCGCTCAAGAACGCCGCATACCAGAACATGGACGAGCACCGGGCGTTGTCGCCGGCGGCGATCGAGCGGCTGCGCCATCTGAGCGACCACGATTCACAGAGCCATTTCTGGGAGGACATGAAGGGAGCGCAGGCCACGGAGACGGGATTCGTCGGACTACTGCTGCGCGCGGGCAAGGTCACGAAAATCAACCACGACGCGCAGGTGGATTTCGTCAACGATCTGCTCGGCATCGGGGCGGGGTACATACCCGGCGTCAGTAACCCCTTCGCCGGTTTTGGCATAAAATATGGCCTGAACGATCCGCAGCACAAGTTGGCCGAGTTGTTGGTAAAGGACAACACTTCCCCCAAGCTGCGGAGCGAGTTGGAGAAGACGTACATGGAGAAGCTGCGTAAGCAGTTGGCTGACGCACACCTCGGCTACTCAGCGGGTGACTACGAGAATTTTCGCGATGGCTACATCGTGCTGTCCTTGGTGGCACTTCAGAACGACAAGGCGAAGCAGTAGCGGCGGCATGAGCGCGCGGCGGCAGACCGTCCGCGGAATGAGGAGGGGCGTCAAGGTGAGTGCTGCCGCGAACGACAAGGACCGGCTGGCCCAGGAGTTCTCCGGCTGGAAGGGGCTGGTCGAACAGCTGCTGGGCGGTCCGACGATGAAGTCGGCCAGCCGCCTCGGGAACGGGGCGCGAGCCGGCGGCAGGGAGGTGTGGTCAGGACCGGCGGCCGAGCGGTTCACCGGGGAGTTGCGCCAGATCAGGACCGCGCTGGAACGGTTGCCCGGCGGTTTCGACGCAACCGCCCAAAACCTCCGCGACGCGGCGAAGGACCTCAGATCCAAGGACCACGACTAGCCCTGTCCACACCGGGCAGCGCTCCTAGTCCCATTGGGTGCACAGGTCCTCCGCGCAGGTGCGGATCCACACACCGTGCCCGGCCGGAAGAGTGACCGTCCGGCGGTACCGGGAGGTGCCGCCCGGCCCCGCGACAGCCAGTTCCATGGTCTGCGAGCAGACGTTCGGCTGATTGGAGATACACAGCTGGACCACCGCTTTCCCAGTGCCATCCGGGTTCTTCACATATCCGGTCACCGTGGCTCTGGCCGAGCTCCAACAGATCGTCCCGACGGCGTAGGCGCGCATGTCCGCGTCGTAGTCGCGGCATCCGGTCGTCGGGGCCTTGGACGCCGGCTCGGAGCCGAACGGGCTCAACGGGCTGAACGGCAGCAAGGCGAGACCGAGGGACAGCAGGCACACCAGCCCCAGACCCGCGAACAGGAGCAGCCGCCGCCGAGCACCGCGCGGGGCGCGCCCGCGCCCCGGCCGGCCGCTGGGGGAAGCCGTCGCTTCGGGTGAAGCCGTCGGATCGGAGAAAGTCGCCGCTTCGCGTGAAGCCGTCGTTTCCGGTGAGGGTGCCATGTCAGGGGGCGCCGTGCCCGAGGCCGTGTCGGGTGGCGGCTGGGCGCCGGCCTCCAGCGCGTCGTCCCACAGTTTCAGCAGGAGCCTTGTATCGGCCCCGCAGGCTTGCGCAACGTCCTCGACGGCGTCGCGGCTGGGGAACAGCTTGCCGTTGACATAGCGCTCGAGCGAAGCCCTGCTGTAGTGGGTGCGCGCCTCGAGCCTGGCGAAACTCAGCCCGGATGCCTGCTTGATACGCCGCAGTTCGGCCGCCAGTCGCCGTCCCGCGGAAGAGGTCAGGGCTGCAGCCGCCTGACGGGGCGCTTCCGGTGTGTCCGATCTGCGTTGCCCCATGCTGTGCCCCCTGTGCGCCGTATGCGGGCGGCCATCCGGAGTGTGCGGCGTCTCCGGACGTCCCAGGCGTCCCAAGACATCCCATGAGACGCCCCTTTCCTTCTCGAGACGCCCTGAGCGGTCAAGAGTTTAGAGGTCAGCACCGCGC
The DNA here is from genome assembly GCF_033793745.1 of Streptomyces sp. ME19-01-6. Taxonomy (NCBI): domain Bacteria; kingdom Bacillati; phylum Actinomycetota; class Actinomycetes; order Kitasatosporales; family Streptomycetaceae; genus Streptomyces; species Streptomyces sp. ME19-01-6. The sequence goes on from NZ_JARAXF010000009.1 coordinate 143,786, forward strand.
TGGGGCTGACGTTCGAGCGCTCGGGCGACCACCACGCCCGGCTCATGCGCACCTCCCTGACTGCCCGCGTCCTGTGGCATGCCCCCGGACAGGACTCGGCCGAATGAAAGGCACCTTCCGGCCTTGATAGCGCACGACTCCTTTTCAGAGCCCACGACAGAAAAGCGGCCTCATGAGAAGACCGACGAGATACGCGTGCTGGAACTCGGCCCGGTGCGCGTTACGGTGGTGAATCTTCCCGAACTGACACCGACACGACCACGCCGCCCGCTCCTGAGTCCAACTCCGGAGGCCTGGCAGCTCTCTCTCCTGTCCTCCCGCCCGCGGCCAGGGGCCATGAACAAAGCCGACGGCATTCACCAGGAAACCGGGACCCTGATGCTGCACGAGGGCTCGCAGCCCTTCGAGCCACCCGCTCCGGCTCCCGGACCGGCACAGGCCGTGGTGGTGAACCTGCCCCGCGGCACGGTGCCGATACCGGAGCGTGCGCTGCGAAGCCTGACGACACGGCCGGTGCCTCCCAGGACCGGACCCGGAATGATCCTGGCACGGTTTCTGGAAGGGCTCGCCGACCAGTTGGAAGATCTCAAATCGACCCCGACCGGGCGGCTCGGCTCGGCTGTGGTCGACCTCTCGGTCGCGTTTCTCACCAGCCTGGCCGAGGCGCGTGGACTGCTGCCGCCTCATCCCCGAAGGGCCGAACTCCTGGAAGAGATCAAGTCCTTCATCATCCGGAATCTCGGCGAACCGCACCTGTCACCCCAGCTGATCGCGGCAGAGCATCACATCTCGGTGCGGTACCTGCACCACCTCTTCCAACATGACATGCGGACGGTCCGCGGCTTCCTTCAAGAACAGCGCCTGGAACACTGCCGGGCCGACCTGACGAACCCGTCCCACCCCGGGCGCACCGTCGGTGTAATCCGTGCCCGTTGGGGCTTCCGAGACGACCCGGTGTTCTGCAGAGCCTTCAAGAAGGCCTACGGAATGTCACCGGGCGAGTACCGCAAGAGGCACTTCCAGACCCTGTGACCCTGGCGTGCCCGGCTGGCCCACGTCGGCGTGGCGAAGCCCAGTGGCACGTACCAGGGCCGCGAACGGTACGCGTCACCGGTCTCGGCGGGTGCGGCTCAGCCTACGGGCGGCCGGGCGCCCCGGCTCTCGGCGATCCGGTGCGCATCGCGCAGGGCCTCGGCCAGGCGTGTGGCGAGAAAGCGGAACTGCACGGAGGTGGTCTTGCGGTCGGAAAGCATGTCATCGGCGTGGCCGAGCAGCTTGGCGACCATGTCGAGTTGCACGCGCTCGACGTTGTCGGCGACACGGGACACGTACCCGGTCCCGTCACCGACGACGTAACAGGGCTTCCCCTCCGAAGTGGACCACGGGAGCAGTCGAGCACCGCTCGGCAGGCTGATCACGTGGTCACCTCCACGCCGTGGATCAGGCGCGGACCAATGTCGACACCGTGCAGCGCGAGCCACAGCGCGCGACGTCGTGCCCGCTGTCGCCGCGCCTCTTCGCGTCGTTCCTGGGCGACGACGTACGTCGCCAGTAATCAGCGGGTGACAGCGGTTTTGTCACAAGGCGGTTGACGGTGGGCAACACGTACGGCGACTGGCCCAGGGAGCAACAACGCACGGCGCCTGGACCGGGCCCTGAACACGGGGAATGTGCTGAGCAGCTTCCTGCCAGTCGAGGACGCACCGGTCGCCGACTACTTCGAAGCGGCCCGGCAGCTCGAACAACAGGCGACCGCCATCCGCGAGTTCGCCCTGACACTCGTGCCTGGCATTCTTCAGACAGAGAGGTACATGCGTGCGGTTTTGGAGATCGCCGTCCGCCCGCCCTCAGTGTGGGCGCTGCTGGACGAGGCGGTGCTGCGTCGCCAGGTGGGCGGGCCGGATGTCATGTCCGAGCAGATCATGCACATCGTGCGCTTGGCGGAGGACCGGAGAGTACGTGTCCCCCGCTGCGCAGCGGCGCGGTGCCGTCCCGGTTCAGGAGATAGCCGGACCCGGTGTCCTTGTCGGACCAGGACGGGTGGGTGCATGCGGTGGTGCCCGTGGTGGCGGCACCGGCCGATGGGGCGGCAGTCAAGGTGGCCGAGCCGACCAGGAGAGGCAGAGCGACCGCTGCCCACACATGGGTGGCGGGCACTCGGAGCACGCATAGAAAAACCCCCAGCTCAGACACTGTCTGGGCTGGGGTTCCAGTGGAGCCGCCTAAGGGAATCGAACCCTTGACCCACGCATTACGAGGGCGGTGGAGATCGTGCCGAGCGGTGCCATTCGGTCCTTCCAGGTCCCGTTTTCCCAGATCAGAGCACATGTCACGGTCCCGGTGCCCGCACCCCGTGCTGCACGGTCCAAAGGCGTCCGCGCTCCCTTTGCGCTCCCCTCCGCCTGACGAAGAGGAGCGTGTGCACGGGCAGCCCCTCGTCAGCAGTATGTCTGCTCAGTGTGTCGAGATCTCACAGGAGGGGTGGCACCGCCCGATCATCGCGGGCCGATGCCTCCCTGAAGCGGGCGGCCAGTTCGCTGCGGGAGCGGATGCCTAGCTTGGAGTAGATGTGGGTCAGGTGGTACTGCACGGTCTTGACGGAGATGTACAGCTCCAGCGCCGTCTGTTTGTTGGTCGCCCCCGCGGCGACCAGACGGGCGACGGCCTGTTCCTGAGGTGTGAGGTCCGACAGGCCGGGGGCGACGCGGCTGGTGTGCAGACCGCCTGCCTTGAGTTCCCGGTCACACCGCTCCACGTAGGTGTGGGCGCCGAGGGCGAGGTAGACGTCGCGGGCGTTGTGGAGGACGGCGTCGGCCTCGCGACGCTTGCCCGCGCGGCGCAGGGTCTGGCCGTAGGCGAAGTTCACCCGGGCCCGGTCGTACGGCAGCGGCAGATGCTCCAGGTGGGCGAGTGACTGCTCGAAGCCCTTGCGTGCGGTGTCGATGTCGCCGCCCCGGGCAACGGTGAGGCGGCCGCGGGCGAGGCCGAGGCAGGCCATGGCGGAGCGATGGCGGCGGCGGGCGGCCAACTCCTCGTACGGGGTGAGGAAGGCGTCGGCCTCGTCGAGGCGGCCGCTCATCACCAGGGCGTTGGCGTACACGTCCGGCCACGGCCAGAAGCCCGGTTCGTGGAAGAACTCCCGTGCGGGCAGCTGGACCACGGGCGACAGCGCCTCTATGACGCGTCCGTAGTCGCCGCGCGCCTCGGCGACCTGGGCGCGCGCCAGACAGGACGGGACCAGCATGACCTCGTAGTGGTGGAGGTCGGCGGCACCCTCACGCAGGTGGTGTTCGGCCGTGTCCCAGTCGCCGCGCAAGGCGTGGATCTGGGCACCCGTCCAGTGCACCAGGGGGCGGGCGAGTTCGATGCGGCACTCGGCGATGCGGGCGGCGGCCCGCTGCACGGTCTCGACGGCCTCCGGCCACGCCCCGAGCGCGAACTGGGTGCGGGCCAGCCAGCCCTGCGCCCACAGGGAGATACGGGTGGAACCCATCCGGTAGCTGGTGGGGACCGCGGCTTCGAGTCTTCGGCGGGCGGCTTCCGGTGCGTCCAGGGCGAGGTCCACCCAGCCGCGGCCGAGCTGGAAGCGCTGCGACTGGGCGCCGCCGGGCAGCTTGACGGCGGCCGCCTCGTACGCGGTGAAGGCATCCTCGGGACGGCCCATCGCGGCGAGGCCGAGGCCCAGGACGGCCTCCGACTCGATGGCGGAGGGGTCGCCGGGGTCCGCAAGTTCGATGGCGCGGCGGGCCCAGGCGACGACATCACGTGCGTCCCAGCGGCCCAGGGCGTGAAGCACGCGGCGCTGGCAGATCTTCGCCATCAGGTCCGGCTGGGCCTCGGGGTCGCAGCGCTCCCCGGCCCGGGTCAGGAAGGTCTCGGCCTCCGACGGGCGCCCGCGCAGGATGGCCAGATAGCCGAGGACCACATCGCGCAGGGTGCCGGCCGGGAAGCTCTCCAGTTCGGCGGCGAAGACCGCGGCCTGTGGCACATCTCCGGCGCCGACCATGGCGTCGACGGCACGCAGCAGCCGGTCCTCGCGGGCCGTGCGGCCGGGGCTCAGCCGACTGGCACGGACCAGGGTGTCGGCCACGGTCGCCCACTCCCCGGCGGCGGCACGCCCGGCCGCGTAGCGGTCGAGTTCCTCGGCGAGTGCTGCGTCGGCCTTACTGGTGGCGGCCACCCGGTGGGCCAGACGCCGCCCCTGGTCGTCGGTGATCGCCACCGCCCGGCGGTGCAGCTCCGCGCGGTGGGTCAGCTCGATGGCGGTGAGGACCGCGGCCCGGACCAGCGGATGGGGGAAGGACAGCAGCATGTGCCCGGGGTCGATGGTGGCGGTCAGCAGGCCCGCCGCCCGTGCTTCGTCGACGGCGGGCAGCGGATCGTCGACGGCCGCCAGGGCCGCCGCTTCGGAGAGTGACGTGTCGTCGCCCAGGACGGAGCACGCCTCGACCACCTGACGGGCGGCCGCGCCGCACTGGGCGAGGCGGTGCCGGACGGCTGCGGCGTAGCGGGCGGGGGCGGACAGCTCGGGCCGCCAGTCCTGCCAGGTCTCTCGCGGGAGTTCGCGCAGCAACTGGGTGAGGTACCGGGGGTTGCCCAGGGTGTGGCGGCACAGGTGCCGGGCCGTGGGCAGGTCCAGGGTGAGGCCGCAGACCTCGCGGGACAGGGTCCTGGCATCCTCGGGAGCGAGCGGCGCCGGTCGTACGGCGTCGTCGCGGCAGCCGTCGAGGAACTCCAGGGTCCGCAGGACCGGGAGGGGCAGCTCGTCGTGCGCCGACCGCATCTCGTACAGCTCGTTCGGCTCGTCGCGCGCGATCAGGAGGACGAGGACCCGCTCGTGCGACATCCTGCGCAGCGCGGACCGGATCGCGCGCAGACTCTCCACGTCGGCCCAGTGGGCGTCGTCGACCATCACCACGACGGGCTCCCGCTCCTGCCGGGCCACCCACTGGCGGTGCAGGAGCCGGGCCGTGTCCAGCACCGCCCGAGGTGCGTCGGGGCCGGTGTCGGGGGCCGGCAGCAGCTGCTTCGCGATCCCCAGCGGCAGGTCAGACTCCCAGGAGACCCCTGCGACGCGCTGCACGCGGGGTGCGGCCGGCCCGGCACCGGCCGGGTGCGTGCGCAGTACGTGCTCGACAAGCGCCGTCTTGCCGATGCCCGCGGGTCCCTCGACCAGCAGCATCGAGGGCCGGCCCGCGCGGGCGGCATCGATCGCGCGGGTCAGCGCGGCGACCTCGCCGACCCGCCCGATCAGCCGTCGTCGCTGCTCAGGGCGGTCATTCATCTGCCAGCACGCTAACACCCGGGGGAACGGTCAACCGAGGTCTCCACCGGCGACGGGAAGGACCGTGCCCGTGATGTAGGACGCCTCGTCGGAGGCCAGGAAGGCGATCGCGGCGGCCTGCTCGTCCACCGATCCGTACCGCTGCATCAGGGACGAGGCGACGGTCTGGTCGATGATCTGCTGGTACCAGGCCTTCTCCTGGTCGGTGCGGGGAGCGGGTCCCCGGGCGACGCGGCGGACAGGCGCGTCCGTGCCGCCGGGGGCGGTGGCGACGATGCGGATGCCGTACGGTGCGGTCTCCAGCGCGAGGGAGGCGGTGAGGGCGTTGATGCCGCCCTTGGCCGCCGCGTAGGGAATGCGGTTGACGCCGCGGGTGGCCACCGAGGACACGTTGACGATGGTGCCCGAGCGCTGCTCGACGAGCGAGGGCAGGACGGCGCGGCACGTCCAGAGCGTGGGGAAGAGGGAGCGCTGGATCTCGGCCTGGATCTCGTCGGGCGCGTAGTGCTCGTAGGGCTTGGCCCAGATGGTGCCGCCCACGTTGTTGACCAGGACGTCGATCCGGCCGAGTCGTGCCAGGGCCTCGGCGATCGCCGACTGCGCGCCTTCATAGGTCTCCAGATCGGCTTGGACCGCGTGGGCCTTCAACTCCTCGGCCGCGTCCCGGACCGTCTCGGAGCGGTCCACCAGGACGAGATCCGCCGACTCGGCGCTCAGTCGCCGGGCGACCGCGAGTCCGATGCCCTGCGCCGCGCCCGTGACCACGGCCTTCTTCCCGGCGAACCGGTCGATGTGCACCGAGGTCACCGCGCCGCCCCCACCACTGCCGAAGCGGCCGCCGGCGTGAACTTCTCGTAGTGGAAGGTCGCCGGGCTCACGCCGAGGGACGCGATGTGGCCGCGCACTCCCTCGACCATGGCGGGCGGCCCGCACAGATAGACGTCCACGTCACCGTCGTACAGCGTCCCGGCATCGATCAGACCGGTGACGAAACCCTTGTTGCGCGCGCCGCTCGCCGGGTCGGCCACGCAGTGGTCGACCGTGAAGCCAGGGATGACCTCCGCATAGTCCTCCAGGGTGTCCAGGTGGACGAGGTCCTGGTCGGTGGTGACTCCGTAGAGGAGGTGGACCGAGTGCGCGACCGATTGCCGTACGAGCCGTTCGAGCATCGACAGCAGGGGTGCGAGGCCGGTGCCGCCCGCCAACAGCAGGGCGGGACGGGTGAGTTCCCGCAGGTAGAAGCTGCCCATCGGGCCGGTGAACTCGATCCGGTCGCCGACCCGGGCGCGATCGGTGAGGTAGCCGGACATTGCGCCGCCCTCCACGATCCGTACCAGGAAGGAGAGTTGGTGCTGATCCGGGCCGGAGCTGAAGGAATACGAGCGGGTCTGGTCGGTGCCGGGGACGGTGATGTTGACGTACTGGCCGGGCAGGAAGTCCAGTCCCTCCCGGTCATCGACGTCGAGCGCGAACTCGACCGTGCTCGCGGAGTGGCGCTTGACGGCGGCGAGCGTGGCGGTGTGGGTGGCCGCGGCGGTCTTCGCGGCGGCCGAGGAGGTCGGGATGCGCAGGACCAGGTCGCTCTGCGGGGTCATCTGGCAGGGCAGGCAGTAGCCGAACACCGCCTCGTCGTCGGTCAGCGCCTCGTCGATGTAGTCGCCGCCGTCGTAACGGCCGGACTCGCACAGCGACTTGCAGGTGCCGCAGGCGCCGTCGCGGCAGTCGAGGGGGATGTTGATGCGGGCCTTGTACGAGGCTTCGGCGACGGTCTCGTCCGGTCGGCACTCGACGAACCGGGTAATGCCGTCCTCGAAGTTCAGGGCGACCTGGAAGGACATGGTCTTGCTCATTTCAAGTCGTGGGGCGGCCGGCTCACACGTGGTAGATGTCGACGATGTGGTGCACGTAGTCGTTCTTCAGGACGACCTTCTTGCTGATGATCAGCGGGTCCGGGCCCGAGAGGTCGATCCGGTAGAAGGACGTGCCGAAGTACGTGTCGACCGTCTGGTAGCGGTAGTAGAGCGTGAACCAGTTGAAGCGCACGTCCACCAGGTCGCCGTCCCGGCCGGTGATCTCGACGTTGGTGATGTTGTGGCCGGTGCGCGGTTCGGGCAGGCTCGTCGCGCTGGAGCGGTCGGTGCGGATGCGGAAGACCCGGTCCTCCAGGCCCGCCCGGCTCGGGTAGTAGACGAGCGAGATCTCGCGCTGCGGGTCGGTGGTGAGCCGGTCGTCGTCGGCCCAGGCGGGCATCCAGAAGTCGGCGTCCGGGTGGTAGCACTCCAGCCACTGCTCGAACTCGCGGTCGTCGAGGTGGCGGGCCTCGCGGTAGAGGAACTGCCGGATGCCCTCCAGCGTGACGCTTTCGAGCGTGACGGTCTCGGTTGCCGTGGTCACTTCGCCGCCTCCAGGGCCTCGCGCAGGGTCTGCAGCCAGTAGCCGTGCTGGATGGGGTAGAGCCCCTCGTCCTCCGTGCGCACTCCGCTGGCGATCGGGTTGATGCCGATCTTCTTCGCGTCCTCGTCCGGGCCGTCGATCTGGTGCACGGCGCCACGGCTGAGGTCGTTCCAGGGCATCGACTCGGCCAGGTAGGTCTTCTGGCAGGAGCGGAACTCCTCCAGGTCGTCCGGGGTGGCCATGCCGGTGGCGTTGAAGAAGTCCTCGTACTGGCGGATGCGCCGCGCGCGGTCCTCGGCCGGCTCGCCCTTGGGGGCGATGCAGTAGATGGTCACCTCGGTCTTGTCAACGGAGATGGGCCGGAAATGCCTGATCTGCGAGCTGAACTGATCCATCAGGTAGACGTTCGGGTACAGGCACAGATTGCGGGAGACGCCGATCATCCAGTCGGCCTTCTCGGCGCCGAACTCGGCCGCCAGTTCGTCACGCCTGTCGTACAGCGGGCGGTTGGCGGGGTCGAGCCACTTGGTCCACAGCAGCAGATGGCCGTGGTCGAAGGAGTAGAAGCCGCCCTTCTGCTTGGACCAGCCGCCCGCGTCCATCGTCTTGGTGTCGTTCTTGGACTCGCCGGACGTGCGGCGGGCCTGGGTGGCCGCGTAGTTCCAGTGGGTGGCGGAGACGTGGTAGCCGTCGGCGCCGTTCTCGGCCTGGAGCTTCCAGTTGCCGTCGTAGTGGTACGTCGACGAGCCGCGCAGTACCTCCAGGCCCTCCGGGGACTGGTCGACGATCATGTCGATGACGACCGCCGCGTCGCCCAGGTGCTCGGTGAGAGGCTTGACGTCCGGGTTGAGGCTGCCGAAGAGGAAGCCGCGGTAGTTCTCGAAGCGGGCGACCTTGGTGAGGTCGTGCGAGCCGTCGGTGTTGAACTGCTCGGGGTAGCCGGCCTCGCGCGGGTCCTTCACCTTCAGCAGCTTGCCGCTGTTGTTGAAGGTCCAGCCGTGGAACGGGCAGGTGAAGGTGGTGCGGTTGTCGGTCTTCCTGCGGCACAGCATGGCGCCGCGGTGGCTGCACGCGTTGATCAGGCAGTGCAGCTCGCCCTGCTTGTCGCGGGAGATGACGACGGGCTGCCGGCCGATGTACGTCGTGAAGTAGTCCCCGTTCTCCGGGAGCTGGCTCTCGTGCGCGAGGTAGACCCAGTTCCCCTCGAAGATGTGTTTCATCTCCAGCTCGAAGAGCTCCTCGTCGGTGAAGACGCTCCGGCGGACCCGGTACACACCGCTGCCCGGATCCTCCACGAGAGCGTCGTCGAGGATGGTTCGCGCACGGCTGCGGGCTTCGGCCATGGTCCGTCCCTCCGATTCCTTGTTACGGCTGCTTCCTTGTTACGGCTGTTTTTCAGCACCATGGCATCGCGGTGAAAGGTCGGCCCCAGGCATTTCCCCAGGGTTGACCCAGGGGGGTATTGATATCTCCGGCGTCTCAATACGCTGCAACCAGGTATTTGTGGTGTATGGGGATCGCTCCCTACGCTGGGCCGCATTCGAGGGCCCCGGAACCGGATGGGGGCAGCCCGATGGAACTCAGGCACCTTCGGTATTTCGCAGCCGTCGCCGAGACACGCCATTTCGGCAGGGCCGCGGAACACCTGCACATGGCTCAGCCCCCGCTCTCCCAGGCGATCCGTCGCCTGGAGTCGGAACTGGGCGTGAAGTTGTTCACCCGCACCACTCGGCAGGTCACCCTGACCGGCGCGGGCGAGGTGTTCCGCACCGATGTGGAGCGCATCCTCAAGGCCGTCGACGACGCGGTGGCCAGGGCCGGGCGCTTTGCCTCCGGGGCGGAGGGAGTGCTCCGGATCGGCCTGACGGGATCGGCGTCGTACCGACAACTGCCCGCGCTGGCACGGCTGCTGAAACGGGAGATGCCGCAAGTGATGCTGGAGGTGCACACCGAGATGCTCACGCCCGCCCAGGAAGCGGGGCTGCTGGAGCGCCGTCTCGACGTCGGCGTACTGCGCCCGCCGGTGCGGCAGGAGGGGATCGCCCACCGCACCGTCGCCGCCGAACCGCTGGTCGTGGCCGTGCTTGAGGAGCACTGGCTCGCAGAGGCCGACTCGGTGCGCGTGGAGCAGTTGCGGCACGAGAACTTCATCATGTACGCCGCCGCGCTCGGCTCCGTCGTCAACGACGCGGTGGTACGCAGCTGTCTTGCCTCCGGTTTCTACCCGCACCCCGCGTACGAGGTCACCGAGACCTCGGCCGCCCTGGCGCTGGTCGCCGCGGGACTCGGCGTCGCCGTGCTCCCGGACTCGATCCGCTCCGCGCCCCGCGAGGGGGTGCTGTGCCGGGAGATCGAGGACGCGCTGTCCGTCCGGCTGGATCTGGCCTGGCGCGAGGACGACGAGTCGCCGCTGCTGCGGAATCTCCTGAAAGTGCTGGAGCGGAACGACGTGTTTCTTGAATGACTTGAAGGACGCGAAGACGTGCGGGACTTGAAGGACGTGAAGGAGTGGCATGAAGATCGTCAAGGTGGAGGCAATTCCCTTTGCCATTCCCTACGCGAAGCCGCTGAAATTCGCCAGTGGTGAGGTGCATACCGCCGACCATGTCCTGGTGCGGGTGCATACGGACGAGGGCCTGACGGGGACCGCCGAGGCGCCGCCGCGGCCGTACACCTACGGCGAGACCCAGGAGTCGATCGTCGCGGTGATCGAAAGGATCTTCGCGCCGCAGATCCTGGGACTAACCGCCCTGGAGCGGGAGGCGGTGCACGAGAAGCTCGACCGGACCGTCGCCAACCCGACCGCCAAGGCCGCCGTCGACATGGCCCTGTGGGACATCCTCGGCCAGGCCGCGGGCATGCCGGTGTCCGGACTGCTCGGCGGCTACACCGACCGTATGCGGGTGAGCCACATGGTCGGATTCGCGCCCGCCGAGGAGATGGTCGCCGAGGCGGAACGGATCCGGGACACGTACGGCATCACCACCTTCAAGGTGAAGGTCGGACGGCAGCCCTACACCGAGGACGTCAAGGCCTGCCATGCGCTGCGTGAGGCCCTCGGCCCGGACGTCGAGCTCTATATCGACGGCAACCGCGGCTGGAGTGCCTCCGACTCGGCCCGCGCGTTGCGCGAGATGGACGGCCTCGGCCTGACCTTTGCCGAGGAACTCTGCCCCGCCGACGACGTGTTGGGGCGCCGCTGGCTGGTCGCGCAGAGCCCCGTCCCCTTCATCGCCGACGAGAGTGCCACCCGCGCCGCCGAGGTGACCCGCGAACTGCTCGGCGGATCCGCCACCGCCATCAGCATCAAGACCGCCCGCACCGGCTTCACCGCCTCCCAGCGTGTGCTGCACGAGTGCGAGGGACTGGGCGTGGAGGTGATGCTGGGTAATCAGATCGATGGCCAGATCGGCACGTTGTGCGCGGTCGCCTTCGGCGCCGCCCACCGCACGACCACCCGGCACGCCGGCGAGCTGTCGAACTTCCTCGACATGACCGACGACCTCCTCACCGAGCCACTGAGCATCAAGGACGGCACCCTGCGCATCCGCGAGGGAGCCGGACTCGGCATCGACATCGACCCCGACAAGCTGGCCCGCTACCGCCGGGACCGCTGACACACCCCTACACAGGAAAGACGGGACGACATGACCGACATCATCACCGAGCAGGCCACCGCAGCCGCGTCCGGAGCAGCCGCCACCGAGCAGTTCCGCAGCAAGCAGCGGACCGAGGGCGTGGACGTCGACACCAAGCGGGTCGACACCCTGGTCTCCGAACTCCTCGCCGCAACCCATGACATCATCCGTCGGCACAAGGTCAGTTACGCCGAGTACGACGTGCTCAAGTCGTGGCTGATCCAGGTCGGCGAGGACGGCGAATGGCCGCTCTTCCTCGACGTGTGGCTGGAGCACGTCGTGGAGGAGGTCGCGAACGAGAACCGCGAGGGCAGCAAGGGCACCATCGAGGGCCCGTACTACGTCGGCGACTCACCGCGCCTGCCCGCCGAGGCGACCCTGCCCATGCGCGACGACGAAGCAGGGACCCCGCTGCTCTTCCAGGGCCAGGTCACCGGCGTGGACGGAACGCCATTGGCGGGAGCCACGGTCGAGATCTGGCACGCGGACAACGACGGCTACTACGCCCAGTTCGCACCCGGTCTGCCCGAGTGGAACCTGCGGGGCACGGTGGTCGCCGACGACACCGGCCACTTCTGGATCCGCACCATCGAGCCCGCGCCCTACCAGATCCCGACGGACGGCTCGTGCGGCAGGCTCATCGCCGCCGCCGGCTGGCACGCGTGGCGCCCCGCCCACCTGCACCTGAAGGTGTCGGCACCGGGCCACCAGCTCATCACCACCCAGCTCTACTTCCAGGGCGGCAGCCACGTCGAGGACGACATCGCCTCGGCCGTGAAGCCCGAACTCATCCTCGCCCCCGGACCCGCCGCGGACGGCAACGGCCACGAGGTCACGTACGACTTCGTCCTCGACAAGGCGTGATGCGCGGTGCTGTTCGCGGTACGGATGGACGTCGAGATTCCGCGCGACCTCGATTCCGGGGTTCGCGCGGAGCTGGTGGCGCGCGAGAAGGCGTACTGCCAGGAACTGCAGAAGTCGGGCACCTGGGTGCACATCTGGCGGTGCGCCGGGCAGTACGCCAACATCAGCGTCTTCGACGTCGAGGACAACGAGGAGCTGCACCGCGTGCTGTGGGGCCTTCCGCTCTTCCCCTATCTGCGGATCGGCGTGACACCCCTGGCCCAGCACCCGTCCGACCTGGCCGCCGGTGAGGTCGTGGCCTGATGGACAAGCTGGTTTCCACGGCCCTGGAGGCGGTGGCCGATGTGCCGGACGGCACGTCGCTCGCGGTGGGCGGCTTCGGGCTGAGCGGTGTGCCGAACGTGCTGATCCAGGCGCTGTACGAGCGGGGGGTCGCCGGGGTGAGTGTCGTCTCGAACAACTGCGGGGCGATGGACTCCGGCCTCGCGGTGCTGCTGTCCGCCGGGCGGATCGCCCGGGTGACCGGCTCCTACATCGGCGCGAACAAGGAGTTCGCCCGCCAGTACCTGTCCGGCGAGCTCGAGGTCGAGATGATCCCCCAGGGCACGCTGGCCGAGCGGCTGCGGGCCGGCGGCGCCGGCATCCCCGCGTTCTTCACCCCGGCCGGCGTGGGCACCCAGGTCGCCGACGGCGGGCTGCCCTGGCGCTACGACGGCTCCGGCGGCGTCGCGCTCGCCTCGCCGCCGAAGGAGGTGCGGGAGTTCGACGGCGTGGAATACGTACTGGAGCACGGGATCCGCACCGACTTCGCCCTCGTACGGGCGGCCAAGGGCGACCGGCACGGAAACCTGGTCTTCAACAAGTCCACCCGGAACTTCAACCCCCTCGCGGCGATGGCGGGCCGGGTGACGATCGCCGAGGTGGAGGAGCTGGTGGAGCCCGGCGAGATCGAGCCGGACGCGGTGCATCTGCCGGGGATCTTCGTGCAGCGGGTGGTGGCCCTCACCCCCGCGCAGGCCACCGACAAGGGCATCGAACAGCGCACGATTTCCGCGCCTCCGGCACGAGGGACAGTGAGCAACTGATGGCGTGGACGCGGGGAGAGATGGCCGCGCGGGCGGCGCGCGAGCTGGAGGACGGCCAGTACGTCAATCTCGGCATCGGTCTGCCGACCCTGATCCCCAACTACCTCCCGCCGGGCGTCGAGGTGATCTTGGAGTCGGAGAACGGCATCCTGGGCACCGGCCCCTACCCGATCGAGGACCAGGTCGACCCGGACCTGATCAACGCCGGGAAGGAGACGGTGACGGTGCTGCCGGGGGCGTCCTTCTTCGACTCGGCGCTGTCCTTCGGGATGATCCGCGGCGGGCACATCGACGTCGCCGTGCTGGGTGCCATGCAGGTCTCCGAGACCGGCGACCTGGCCAACTGGGCCATCCCCGGCAAGATGATCACCGGGATCGGCGGGGCGATGGACCTCGTGCACGGCGCCCGCACGGTCATCGTGGTGATGACCCACACCGCCAAGGACGGCTCCCCGAAGATCCTCACCGAGTGCGCGCTGCCGCTCACCGGCGAGGCGTGCGTGAACCGGATCATCACCGACCTCGGCGTGCTCGACGTGACCCAGGACGGTCTGCTGCTCACCGAGACCGCGCCCGGTGTGACCGTTGACGAGATCACCGCCAAGACCGATGCAAAACTGACCGTCGCGGAGCATCTGCTGTGAACACCGTCTACATCGTCGACGCCGTCCGTACCCCGATCGGCCGCTACAACGGCGGCCTCGCGGGTGTCCGTCCGGACGATCTATCCGCCCACGCCATCCGTGAACTCCTGGTCCGTACGCCGGAATTGGATCCGGCGCGGATCGAGGACGTCTACTTCGGCAACGCCAACGGCGCCGGTGAGGAGAACCGCAACGTCGGCCGCATGGCCGGCCTGCTCGCCGGCCTGCCGACCACGGTGCCGGGCGTGACCGTCAATCGGCTGTGCGCGTCGGGCCTGGAGGCGGTGATCCAGGCGGCCCGCGCCATCGCGGTCGGGGACGCCTCCATCGCCGTGGCGGGCGGCGTGGAGTCGATGACCCGGGCGCCGTACGTGCTGCCCAAGAGCGACCGTCCCTTCCCGGCCGGGCATGCCGAGCTGTACTCGACCACGCTGGGCTGGCGCATGGTCAACCCGAGGATGGAGCCGCAGTGGACCGTCCCGCTGGGTGAGTCGGCCGAGCTGATCGCCGAGAAGCACAAGATCGGGCGTGAGCAGCAGGACGAGTTCGCGCTGGCCTCGCATCAGAAGGCGGCCAGAACCCAGGCGGCGGGTCTGTTCGACGCCGAGCTCGCGCCGGTGTCGATCCCTCAGCGGAAGGGTGAGCCGGTCGTCTTCGGTGCGGACGAGAGCGTACGGCCGGATGCGTCGTTGGAGGCGATGGCCAAGCTCAAGCCGTCCTTCCGCACGGAGAACGGCACGGTCACGGCCGGCAACGCCTCGCCGCTCAACGACGGTGCCGCCGCGTTGCTCCTGGTCGATGAGGAGGGTCTCAGGGCGGTTGGCCGCGAGCCCTTGGCCCGTATCAGCGCGACCGGCGTCCACGCCGTCGACCCGCACTACTTCGGCCTCGCCCCCGTGGAGGCCGTCAACCGCGCTCTCGCCAAGGCGCGCAAGGGATTTGATGATCTGTCCGTACTGGAGCTGAACGAGGCCTTCGCCGCCCAGGTGCTGGGATGTGTGGCCGAATGGCCCGAGTTCGACCCGGCGATCCTCAACCCGCAGGGCGGCGCCATCGCCCTCGGCCACCCGCTGGGCGCCTCCGGTGCCCGTCTCGCCGGCACCGTCGCCCACCAGCTGGCCCGCAAGGGCGGCGGAGTCGGCGTCGCCACCCTCTGCATCGGCGTGGGCCAGGGCCTCGCCCTCGTCCTCGAACGCTGACTGATCCCACATGTGCGCAGGAGCCGAAGTGAGCCCCTCTCCTCCCTCCCGCCTGCCGCATCACCGGGCCGACGGCCCGGCCGACGCGCCGTTGCTGGTGCTGGGCCCGTCTCTGGGCACCTCGACGGCGATCTGGGACGCGTATCTGCCCGCCCTCGCCGCCGACCACCGCGTGCTGCGCTTCGACCTCCCCGGTCACGGCGGTTCGCCGGCCGAGCTGCTGGGTGACCCTGAGCCCGGCAGCACAACGGTCGAGGACCTTGCGTCGCTGGTGCTCGACCTCGTGGACTTCCACGGCCGGGACCGGTTCCACTACGCGGGCATCTCCCTGGGCGGCGCCATCGGGGCACAGCTCGCGGTCCGGTGTCCCGAGCGGATCGCCTCGCTGGTCCTGCTGTGCACGTCCGCCCGCTTCGGGGAGCCGCAGCCCTGGCGGGAGCGTGCCGAGTCGGTACGGCTGAAGGGCATGGGACCGCTGCTCGCCGCCAGCCCGGGCCGCTGGTTCGCCGATCCGGGCACGGCCGGCACCCCCGTCGGGCGGGCCCTCCTCCAGAACCTCGCGGACACCGACCCCGCGGGCTACGCGGCCTGCTGCGACGCCCTCGCCGCCTACGACCTGCGCGCGGATCTGCGCCGTATCAAGGCACCGACCCTGGTCATCGGCGGCACCCAGGATGTCGCCACCCCGCTGCACCACGCCCGGGAACTCGCCGGCGGCATCCCCGGTGCCACTCTGACGACGGTCGGCTGCGGACACCTCGCGCTGGAGGAGCCCCGGAAGGTGGAGCTCGCGCTCCACCCCTTCCTGGCAGCGACCCGCGTACCTCACACTTCCTCCCAGAACCGGACCTGAGGTCCCATACTTCCCACTCACGTACCACGCACGCACCACCGCCGGAGGCCGCCATGAGCCCCACCGACACCGCACCACGCGACGCCGACCTGCGGCCGGAGATCGCGCTGTCCTGGCGCCGCTGCCGGATGAGCGGTCTCGGGCCCGCGGCGCCGGACCTGCGCGTCGAACCGGACGCGGTGGACCGGCGCAGTCGCCTCGTCGCCGCCGCCCAGCCGGTCCTGGCGGAGCTCGCCGGCCAGCTCGGTGACGCGGCCTTCTGCGTCATGCTCGCGGACCGGGAGTCGAGGATCGTGGACATGCCCGACGGAGCCCGGCGGCTCCGCGACCGGCTGGCGGCGCTGGGCGTGGTGACCGGCGGGGTGTTCATGGAGGAGACGACCGGGACCAACTCCATCGCCACGGTGTATGAACTGCGGCGCGGGCTCGCGGTGCACGGCGACGAGCACTACCTGGAGGCGTTCAAGCAGTTCAGCTGCTACGGGCACCCGATCAGGCACCCCGTGACCCGCAGGCTCGAGGGCGTCCTCGACATCACCTGCCTGTCCGCGGACGACTCCCCGTTGCTGGGCCCCTTCCTCGCCCGGGCGGCGCACGACATCGAGGAACGGCTGCTGCAGACCGCCCGCCGTGCCGAGCAGCGGATGCTCGCCGCCTTCCAGATGACCGCGGCCGGACGCAGCCGTCCGGTGCTGGTACTCGGTGAAGGCGTGGTGCTGGCGAACCCCGCGGCCGTGGAACTGCTCGATCCCGTCGACCACATCCGGCTGCGCGAGCTGGCGGGCGGCCTGTCCGGAAGCGGCCTGGGCAGGCTCCACGAGCCGCACGCCGCGCAGTCGATCGAGCTCTCCTCGGGGCAGTCGGTCCACGTGCGGTTCCGGGCCGTCAACCCGGGAGCGGACGGAGTCCTGTTCGAGTTCACCGCCCAGGGTGAGGCCTGCCCCGCACACGGCCGAGGCACCCCGCGGATACGGATCCCGCGGCCCGCGACGACCGCGGGCCTCCTGCCCGGCGCGCCGGTGTACATCGGCGGCGCACCCGGCACCGGACGGACGACGACGGCCAGGTCACTGGCCGGAGGTCACGACAGGAAGGCGACCAGGATCGGCGCAGGGCCGGACCGGATCGGCGACACCCGGGACCGGATCCGCGCATTCGACGCCTCGGAGGCGGCCGCCCTCGGCGAGACCGCCTGGCTGGCCTCGTTCGAGGCCGCCGTGGGGGAAGCGCCCGAGCTGCTGCTCGTGGAGGACGTCCACCTGCTGTCCGACGCCTGCGCGGCTCGGCTGCGGCGCCTCATGGAGCGCGCACCCGGGCGGATCGCCCTCACCGGAGCCCCGCTCACCGAGCTCACCGGCTACGCGGCGGCCCTCGCCGCCGACTGCCCCACCCAGATCGCGCTGCCCGCGCTGCGGGACCGTGCCGAGGACCTGCCCGCACTCGTGCGGGCCATGCTCGACGACCTGGGCGCCGGCGACCGGGTGCGCTTCACACCCACCACCCTCGGGGCCCTGGCCGGCCACCCGTGGCCCGGCAACCTGCGAGAACTCCACACCGTCGTCCGTACCGTGCTGGCACACCGCTCGGCGGGGGACGTCACCCTCCGTGACCTGCCGGCGGGCTACCAGGTCAGCCCCCGGCTACGGAGGATGACACCGCTGGAGCGGGCCGAGCACGACGCCATCGCGACCGCGTTGCGCGAGTACGACGGGAACAAGCTGCGGGCTGCCCAGCGGCTCGGCATCAGCCGGACGACGCTCTACAGCCGCATGCGGGCACTGCGAATCACCGTATGAGACGGGTAGGACCAGTGGGACCGGTGGGACATGTGGGACCGGCCGGGCTCCGGCACGGCACCCCGGAAGTGTCCAGTACTTGAACAGTCCGGCGTGCGCGCCCGCCCCTACTTTGCCGTTGGGACGAACACCGGCAAAGGAGCCGCACCATGCGCATCACAGCCGCACTGACCGAGACCGAAGGCGCCCCCTTCATCCTCGCCCCGCTCGAACTGGACGACCCGCGGCCCGGTGAGGTCGTCGTCCGGATCGTGAGCTCCGGGGTGTGCCACACCGATCTGATCGTCCGCGACCAGTGGTACCCCGTACCGCTTCCGGCCGTGCTCGGTCACGAGGGCGCGGGCGTCGTGGAGGCCGTCGGCGACGGCGTCACGTACGTGGCTCCCGGCGACCACGTCGTGCTGACCTTCAACTCCTGCGGCGGCTGCCGTATGTGTGCCCAGGGCCGGCCCGCGTACTGCGACCAGTTCTTCGCGTACAACTTCGCGGGCTCGCGCGCCGACGGCAGCACGCCCCTGCACCGCGAGTCGGGCGACGTGCACGGCGTCTTCTTCGGGCAGTCGGCCTTCGCCACCTACGCCCTCGCCACCGAGCGCAACGTGGTGAAGGTGGACCCGGCCGCGCCCCTGGAGCTGCTCGGCCCGCTGGGCTGCGGCATCCAGACCGGCGCGGGCGGCGTCCTCAACGCCCTCAAGCCCCCGGCGGGCAGCAGCATCGCCGTCTTCGGCGCGGGCTCGGTCGGCATCAGCGCCGTCATGGCCGCGGTCGTCGCGGGCTGCACCACCATCGTCGCCGTCGACCTGAACGACCAGCGCCTGGAACTGGCGAAGGAACTCGGCGCCACGCATGTCATCAACGGCGCCGCAGGCGACACGGTAGCCGCTCTGCGGGACCTCACCGGGGGCCTCGGCGTCGACCACACCATGGAGACCACCGCGGTCCCGGCCGTCCTGCGGCAGGCCGTCGACGCCCTGAACCAGGGCGGCACCTGCGGCCTGATCGGCGCCGCCGCGCTCGGCACCGAGGCCTCCCTCGACATGTCCTCGCTGCTCTTCGGCCGCAGTGTGCGCGGCATCGTCGAGGGCGACAGCGTGCCGCGCCTCTTCATCCCCAAGCTCGTCGACCTGTACCAGCAGGGCCGTTTCCCCTTCGACAAGCTGATCAAGACGTACGCCTTCGAGGACATCAACCAGGCGGTGGAGGACTCCGAGAAGGGCACCACCCTCAAGCCCGTCCTGACCTTCGCCTGAGTGGCGGGATCCGGTGTTCCTCTCCTACGAGGGAGTCGACCTCGCCTGTGAGGAGCGAGGCTCCGGCGAACCGCTCCTGCTGATCCACGGCACCGGGGCCCAGGCCGCGACCTGGGGCCGGACCGTCGACGACCTCGCGGCGGCCGGCCACCGCGTCATCGCCTACGACCGGCGCGGCTACGGGGCGTCGGCGCATCCGCCGGTGCGCGACCACCGGCGCCATGTGGCGGACGCGGCGGCCATGCTCGAACGGGTGGCCAAAGCCCCGGCCACGGTGCTCGGCTGGAGCTCGGGCGGCAACATCGCCCTCGCGCTCACCGCCGCCCGCCCCGACCTGGTCCGCCGGCTGATCGTCGTGGAGCCGCCGCTGCACGGTCTGCGGCACGCGACGGCCGCCCTGCCGGGTGTGCTGGCGCGTGCCAAGTGGGCCCAGCTGCGCGGACGGCGGGAGGAAGGAGCCGAGCACTTCTTCCGCTGGGCGGCGGGAGAGTCTGCGACAGCGCGCCCCAGGACGAACGCGACCGGCTGCTCGCCCACGCCCGCAACGTCCTGGCGGAACTCGACCCGCACCCCTACGGGGTGATGTTCGAGCACCTGCCGCTCAGCCGCATCCGGGGCATCAAGGCCCCGATCACCTTCCTGATCAGCGAGAACAGCAATCCCTTCTTCCACAAGCTGCACCGGCGGCTGGTCCGTGCCGTGCCCTCGATCCGCAGCGAGGTGATCCCCGGAGCCGGCCACCTCGTGCATGTCGAGGCCCCGGAGGCCTTCGCCGCGGCCGTACGCCGAGCGACCGCCCCAGCCCCAAGCCCGAGCGACCAAGGAGCCGTGTAATGGAACTGGCCCGAGAGACCTACAAGACCTACGACACCTTCTACATCGGCGGTACGTGGGTCCGCCCCACCACCGGCCGGACGATCATCCCGGTCAACGCCAGCACCGAAGAGCCCCTCGGCCAGGTGCCGGAGGCCACCGAGGCCGACATCGACGCCGCGGTCGCCGCCGCGCGCGGGGCCTTCGACGACCCGTCCGGCTGGGCGAGCTGGGAACCCGCGCGGCGAGCCGAAGTGATGGAGCGTCTCGCCGACGCGATCGACCGGCGGGCCGACGGCTTCGTCGAGCGGGTCAGCGCCCAGATCGGCATGCCGGTCGCGGTCGCCCGGCAGCTGGAGATCGGCTATCCGAGCGTGGTGCTGCGCTACTACGCCTCGCTGGCGCGCGAGGCCGCCTTCGACGAGACGAGGCCCGGCCTGTTCGGCGGCCAGATCGAGGTCCGGCGGGTGCCGGTCGGCGTCGTCGCGGCCATCGTGCCGTGGAACTTCCCGCAGGCCCTGACCATGTTCAAGATCGCGCCCGCGATGGCGGCGGGCTGCACGCTCGTCATCAAGCCGTCCCCGGAGACCGTGCTGGACGCCTACCTGCTGGCCGAGGCCGTCGAGGAGGCGGAGGTCCCGGCGGGTGTCGTCAACATCCTGCCGGCGGACCGCGAGGTGGGTGCCTACCTGGTCTCCCACCCGGCCGTCGACAAGGTGGCCTTCACCGGCTCCACCCCCGCCGGGCGGTCCATCGCCGAGGCCTGCGGACGCCTGCTGCGCCCGGTCACCCTCGAACTCGGCGGCAAGTCCGCGGCGATCGTCCTCGACGACGCCGACCTGGATCTGACGAAGATCGGCGAGGGCCTGTTCGGCTCCACCCTCCTCAACAACGGCCAGACCTGTTTCCTCGGCACCCGCGTCCTCGCCCCGCGTAGCCGCTACGCCGAGGTCGTGGACACCTTCACGGCACTGGCGGGCTCTCTCACGGTGGGCGACGCGAGCGACCCGGCGACGCAGATCGGCCCGCTGGCCACCGCCCGCCAGCGCGAGCGCGTCGAGACGTACATCGCCAAGGGGCGTGGCGAGGGCGCCCGTCTGACGACCGGCGGCGGCCGACCGGCGGAGCTGGAGAGGGGTTGGTTCGTGCAGCCGACCGTCTTCGCCGACGTCGACAACAGCGCCGTCATCGCCCAGGAGGAGATCTTCGGCCCGGTCCTGTCCCTCATCGCGTACGACGATGTCGACCACGCGGTCCGGATCGCCAACGACTCGGACTTCGGCCTCGGCGGCACGGTATGGACCGCCGACCCGGAACGCGGCGCGGCCGTCGCCCACCGGGTCCGCACCGGCACGATCGGCGTCAACCGCTACATCCCGGACCCGGCGGCCCCCTTCGGCGGCGTCAAGGCCAGCGGTCTGGGCCGGGAGCTGGGCCCGGAGGGACTGACGGCCTACCAGCAGACGCAGACCGTGTATCTGTGACCTGCACTCTGTCCCACGAACACGTCCGGCGGCGGGCAGTGGATGCCCGCCGCCGGACGGCAGTGTTTTACGGCAATGCTCTTACGGCAGTGTTCAGCGGGCGGCGCAGGCCCGGACGAAGGCGTCGGCGAGTTCGGCGGGGCGGGTGAAGAGGGCCTCGTGGCTGCCGGGGGTCTCGATCATCAGCGGGTTCTTCAGTCGCTGGGGGAAACGCTCCGCCCAGTGCCACTCGCCGGGGAGGGAGAAGTCCTCCTCCGACAGGACGTAGGCGGTGGGGATGTCGAGGGCGTAGAACGCGCTCGTGTCCGGCTTCTCGGTGAAGGTGCCGAGCGGCTGCGGGACCAGCAGGGAGTGGACGATCCGCTGCGTCTCCTCGTCCGCGTCCTGCATGAAGGCCTGCTGGAACACCTCGAACGGGAACGTCACCGCGTTGTTGCCGGAGGCCGCCGCCACGGCACGGAACATCTCACCGTAGTGCGGCGGGCACGCGTCGATCAGCGACTCGCCGTCGTTCGGCACGAACGCGCTCCAGAAGACCAGCCGGCTCAGGCGGGAGGCGAGCCGGGGCGCGGCGCCCGTCAGCACGTAGCCGCCCCAGCTGTGGCCGACCAGCGTCACGTCGTTGAGGCCGGCGCGCTCGACGTAGTCCACGAGGCTGTTCACACAGTCGGTGAGGGTCACGTCGCGCGGGTCGTCGTCCTCGCCCAGTCCGGCGAGGGTCGGGGTGTACACCTGGTGTCCGGCGGCTCGCAGCTCGTTCGCGACGGCGCGCCAGGACCAGCCGCCGTGGCAGGCTCCGGTGACGAGGACGAAGGTCTCGCCGGTCTCTCTGGTCTCGCTCATGTCGATCTCCTTTGATCGGGTCACAGCTGATCGGGGTCAACCCTGATCGGGGTCAGAGCCAGCGCGGGAGCTTCGGGAACTCGCCCGTGCCGCGCAGGTCGTCGGTGCCGCTCCGGCCGGTGAGCCAGGCGGCGAGGGCGTACGGCGGTCCGGAGACCGTCGTACGGGGTGTGGCGGAACCGAGTACGACGGTCTCCGGACCGCCGTACGCCGACAGTTCGGCACCGGTGTCGGGGCCCACCCGGGACGACATCCAGCCGGCGACGTCCTCGACCAGGGCCCAGGCCAGTTCGGGAGGCAGCGCCTCCATGCCGACGCCCACGTCGAGGTCGACCAGGTGGAGCCAGACCTCGCGGACCCTCAGCCAGGGCACCTCGGCGGCCGGGATCTCGCGGCCCTGGCCGCTGGTGACCGTGGCCCGCCAGGCTTCGTCGGACAGCATCCGGGCGGCCTTGGCAAAGCGTTCGCCGGACACCCGCAGATCGGCCCGCTGCTCGGCGAGCGCACGGTCGGCGCCCGCCTCGATGTCTGCTCCCCGCTGGTCCGGCGAGTCGTACATGGGCGTACGGACGCCGGTCGCGGCCCAGTTCAGCAGGTTGACCAGGGCGTCGGCGTTGCGGGCCAGGTGGGTGAGGAGGTGGCCCCGGGTCCAGCCGGGCAGGGCGGAGGGCTCGGCGACGGCGGGGGCGGGCAGTGCGGCGGCCGCCTCCTCCAGCCGCCGTTGGCCCTCCTCGGCCCAGTTGAGCAGTGTCCCCACGGGGACGGTGGTCACGGCTTCTCCTCGACGACGGTGTTCACGCACTCGCCGACGCCCTCGACCACGGTCCGTACGACCTGCCCCGGCTTCAGGAAGACCTTCGGGTCACGGGCCGCACCGACCCCGCCGGGGGTGCCGGTGAGGACGAGGTCGCCCGGCTCCAGCGTCGTGAACGTGCTGAGGTAGGCGGCGATGTCGGCCGGCGTGAAGAGCAGGTCGGAGGTGCGCGAGCGCTGCATGACCTCGCCGTCCACCTCCAGGCGGATCTCCAGGTCGGCCGCGTCGTCGATCTCGTCGCCGGTGACCAGCCAGGGGCCCGCCGGGGTGCTGGCCTCCCAGGCCTTGCCCTGGAGCCACTGCGGGGTGCGCCACTGCCAGTCCCGCATGGAGATGTCGTTGACGACGGTGTAGCCGGCGATCGCGGCCGCCGCCTCCTCCTTGGTGGCCCGGCGGCGCAGCCGGGAGCCGATGACGAAGCCGAGTTCGGCCTCCCAGTCCAGCTGCTGCGTCTCGCCGGGGTGGGCGATGTCGTCGCGGGCGCCGAGCAGGACGTTGGCGAACTTGCCGAAGAGGGCGGGGTAGGACGGCATCTCGCGGCCCATCTCCGCTATGTGGGTACGGTAGTTGTGGCCCACACAGAAGATCTTGGCCGGGGTGGTGACGACCGGGGCGAGGTCGAGGGCCGCGGTGTCGTGGGCCGGGCCATCGGCGGCGGCCGCGTGCGTGCGCCAGTCGGGGCGGCGCAGCAGGGCGGCGACATCGGGGGCGCCGACCTCCACGGCCTGGTCGCCGTCGATGCGGACGGCGGCGGTGCCGTCGGCGGTGCGGATGGTGGCGAGCTTCATGAGGCGGAACTCCGGGTGCTCTGGGTACGGGGCTACGGGGTACGGGTCTGCGTACGGGCGAGGTTGAGCGCCTCGTAGAGCGGCGCGTCGTTGAAGGTGAAGAGGTCGAGGCCGGTGCCGTCCGCCGCCTCGATGGTCAGCTCGCACCAGGACGGCACGGCGATCAGGTCACCCTGGGTGACCTCGGTGACCCGGTCGTCGAGGGTGACGGTGCCGCTGCCGCGGAACACCTGCCAGACCGACGAACCCACTGTGCGGCGGGCGGCGGTCGCGGCGCCCGGGCGCAGCCGGTGCATCTCCGTGCGCAGGCTGGCGAGGGCGTCGCGGCCGGTGGCGGGGTTGGTGAAGCGGATGCCGGCGTGGCCGGGTTCGATGACGCCGGGGTGTCCCTCGTCCTCCAGGTCCAGCTGGGCGGTGAGGGCGTCGTCGGTGTCGGCCCAGCGGTAGGCCATGAGCGGGGAGTCGGGGGTCTCCTCGGCGGCGATCGGGCGCAGCCCGGGGTGGCCCCACAACCGCTCGTTGCGCGACCGGGACGGGGTCGACCGGTCGGACACCCCGTCCTCGCCGAACTCGAAGAAACCGGCGTCGAGTCGGTGCACGAGCGGGATGTCGAGGCCGTCCAGCCAGACCATCGGCTCGTCGCCGACGTGGTGGTGGCCGTGCCAGTGCATCGATGGCGTGAGCAGCAGGTCTCCGGGGCGCATTTCGACGGCGTCGCCGTTGACGACCGTCCACACGCCCTCGCCCTCCAGGATGAAGCGGAACGCTCCCTGCGAGTGGCGGTGCGCGGGGGCGACCTCGCGCGGGCCGAGGTACTGAACGGCCCCCCAGAGATTGGGAGTCGCGTACGGCCGTCCCGGCAGACCCGGGTTGGCGAGTGCGATCGCCCGGCGCTCACCGCCCCGCCCGACCGGCACCAGGTCGCCCGAGCGGCGGGCGAGCGGGAGGAGGGTGTTCCACTGCCAGATGTGCGGTACCGCTTCCGGCTGCGGGGTGAGCGGCATCAGGTTGCCGATCTCGGTCCACAGCGGGATGAGACCGGCCGCGGCGAAGCCGTCGTACAGCTTCCGGAGTTCGGGGTCCGTCTCCTGAGGGGCTATGACTGAGTCGATGGTCATCGGGCGTCTCCTTCGGCTTCGGCGTCGAGTCCTTCGGCGTCCAGGCGGCGGGCGATGTCGGCGCGCAGTGCCTTCTTGTCGATCTTGCCGACCTTGGTGGCGGTGAGTTCGGGGACCGTGACCAGCCGGTCGGGGAGCTTGAAGCGCGCGGTGCCGGCCCGCTCCATGACCTGATGGACGTCGGCGAGGGTCACCGTGCGGCCGGGTTCGGGGACGACGTAGAGGCAGATGCGTTCGCCGAGCTGGGCGTCGGGCATCGCCACGGCGGCGGCGCGGGCGACGCCGGGGGTCTGGTAGGCGAAGTTCTCGATCTCCTCGGCGGAGATGTTCTCCCCGCCCCGGATGATCATGTCCTTGTCGCGGCCCTCGACGACGAGGTTGCCGTCGGGCCGCAGCCGCACGATGTCGCCGGTGCGGTACCAGCCGTCCTCGGTGAACGCGCGGCCGTTCTGCTGCTCGGCACGGTAGTAGCCGCGCGGTGTGTACGGGCCCCGGGTGAGCAGGACACCGGGTGTTCCGTCGGGCACCGGCTCGCCCAGTTCGTCGACGACGAGGAGCTCGTCGTCCTCGCACATGGGGCGCCCCTGCGTCGTACAGATGACGTCCTCCGGGTCGTCCAGGCGCGTGTAGTTGAGCAGTCCTTCAGCCATCCCGAACACCTGCTGAAGCGTGCAGCCCAGCTCCGGGCGGACGCGACGGGCGACGTGGTCGGCCAGGCGCGAGCCGCCGACCTGGAGCACCCGCAGCGAACTCAGGTCCGCTTCCGGGTGGTCCTCTCGGTACTCCAGCCAGCGCTGGGCGACGGCCGGGACCACGGCGGTCGCGGTGACACCCTCGCGCTCGATCAGCGCGAACGCCTTCTTTGGGCTGGGCGAGCCCAGGACCACCCGTCCGCCGACCAGCAGCGTGCCGAGCAGGCCCGGGCAGGCGAGCGGGAAGTTGTGCGCGAGGGGCAGGGCCGCGAAGTAGACCGTGTCGGGGCCGAAGTCGCAGACCTCGGCGCTGCGGCGGGCGTTGTAGACGTAGTCGTCGTGTGTGCGGGCGATGAGCTTGGGCAGTCCGGTGGTGCCGCCGGAGAGCAGGAACACGGCGATGGAGCGGCTGTCGGGCCGGTACGCGTCCACGGCGGCCCGGTCCTCAGGTGTGCCGGGCGCGGCGCACAGCTCCCGCAGATCGACGGCCCCGTCGCCGATCTTGTCGCCGAGGACGAGGAGGTGCCGCAGGGTCTCGGAACGCTCCGCGATCCCGGCCGCCATGGCCTGGTGGTCGTGGTCCTTCAGGAAGTCCGGGACCGCGATCGCCACTGCCTCGCTGTGCTCGACGAGATAGCCGATCTCGTGCGCGCGGTGGCCGGGCAGGGCCATCACCGGGATGACACCGAGCCGCAGACAGGCGTACGTCAGGACGGCGAACTCGACGGAGTTGGGCAGCTGCACCACGAGCCGGTCGTCCGGGCCGAGGCCCAGCGCGGCCAGCCGCAGCGCGGCGGCGTCCGCCCGCTCGGCGAGCTGCCGATGTGTCAGCCGCTGGGTGCCGTCGACGACCGCGACCGCCTCGGGGTTCGCGTCGGCGACGGCCAGGAGCCGGTCGCCGATGGCGTAGCCCTCCCAGTAGCCCTTCGCCGTGTAGCGCTCGGCGTACTCCGCGGGCCAGGGCACAGCGCCATTGCTGGTGGGCCTCGGCATGGTCGTTCTCCTTACCGGTGGGGACGATCGACGATCACAGCGTCGAGCCCGATCAGGCCGTCGGCGGTGAGCCGCAGCGGGTTGATCTCGATCTCGGCGGTGTCCGGGCTTGCGGCCAGGGCGGCGGCGAGCGTGGCGGCGACCCGGCCGAACTCGGCGCGGTCGAGCACCGGCCCGCCGCGCCAGCCGTCGAGCAGCGCACGGGCGGCCAGCTCGTCCGGCATGGCCGCGGCCTCGGCCTCGGACAGCGGGGCGAGCCGGATCGCCACGTCGGCGAGCGCCTCGGCGGCCGTGCCGCCCAGCCCGGCCAGCACGACCGGCCCGAAGACCGGGTCCCGCCGCACCCCGAGGACGAGGTCGACGCCGGACGGGGCCATCGACTCGACGAGGTAGCGGCGGTCGGAGCCGATGGCGTCCAGCGCCACGTCGAGCTCCGCAGGGGTGCGGACGCCGAGGTGCACCCCGCCGATCTCCGTCTTGTGCAGAATCTCAGCGTCGAGGACCTTCACCGCCACCGGCCCGCCCAGCATGCGCAGCGCGTAGTGCGCCTCGGCGCGGTCACGGCAGGCGACCCGGTCGGGGGTGCGGATCCCGAGGTCGGCCAGGAAGGTCTTGGCGGCATCCTCGTCGAGGGGACCTTCGGGCACACGGTGGCCCGCGCGGAGCTCCCTCTCGGGGGCCGACCGGGCTCCCTGCCGCGCATGCGTCACCAGCGCCCGTACGGCGTTGGCGGCGGAGGAAGGCCCCGTGAGCGCCGGGATGCCCGCCTTGTGCAGCCGCGCCCGCTGCTCGGCGACGTCCTCGTGGAGGCCGCCGACGACCACCACGGCCGGGAAGTCCGCGCCGAGGCCGGCGTCCTGGGCGGCCGAGGCGAGGTCGACGCTGTCGGGCTCGGTCAGGGCGTAGACGGCCAGCAGGTCCACGGCCGGATCGTCGGCGGTGGTACCGAGCACCCGGGCGAAGGTCTCGCCGGGCCGGCCGGTGTCGACCGGGTTGCGCTGGTAGGTCAGTGGGGGCAGAAGCCCGCCCAGGGTCTCCTGCGTGGACTCGGCGAGCGTCGGCATGCGTACGCCGTCGGCGCCCGCCCGGTCCGCCAGCAGCAGCCCCGGACCCGCCTGGGCGGTCACGATGCCGAGCCCCGGGTCCTGGTTCGGGCGGAGCTGCACGCGGGAGAGCGCAGTGAGCGCGTCCACCAGCTCCCGTTCGTCGTCCACGACCACCGCCCCGGCCTGCCGCAGCGCGGCCCGCGTCGTACGCCAGCTGGTGGCCAGCGCGCCGGTGTGCGACCGGGCGAAGTCGCCGACGTCGCTGCGGCCGACGACCAGCGCCACGACCGGCTTGACGGCGGCGACCCGGCGCACGGCGGCCACCAGGCGCGGCCCGTCGGGCACCGTCTCCACATGCAGGGCCACAGCCGTCGTACGGCCGTCCTCGGCGAGGTGCTCCAGCACGTCCGCGGCACTCACGTCGAGGCCCGCTCCGATGCCCACGCCGAGGCTGATCCCGTTGCCCGCGTCGGCCAGGTCGAAGGCGAGCGCGTGGTTGACGCCGCCGCTGGCCGCGACCACCGCGATCTCCCCGGCCGGAAGCTGCCCCGCCGCGGGGACGAAGCTGGCCGTCAGCCCCAGGTGGGGCGCGAAGAAGCCGGAGGTGTTGGGGCCGAGCAGCCGGATCCCGGTCTCCGCTGCGACCCGGCGCAGCGCGTCGGCGTACTGCTCGCCCTCCGGGCCCGCCTCGCCGAAGCCGCCGGCGCAGACCAGCGCCGCACGGCAGCCCGCGGCAGCCGCCTCGGCCAGCGCGTCCGCGCAGCCGGAGGCCGGCACGCACAGAACGGCCAGGTCGAGCCGTGCATCGGTGTGCGCGGCGGCTTCGGCGACCGAGGCGTACACGCCCTCACCGGGATCCGGGCGGCGCGCGTTGACGAGGGCACGGGCGCCGGGGAAGGCGGCGAGTGAGCGGGCCATGGCGGCGCCGAGCTTGCCGCTCTGCCGCGAGGCGCCGATCACCGCCACGCCCTCGGGCGCGAACATCGGGGTCAGGTTCGTGGTCATGCCTGGACCTCCGTGCGCACCGTCGAGCCGACGAGGTCGGCCCGCCCCGACAGCAGCAGCGTCTCGGCGCGGTCGTCGTCCATGCCGTCCTCCACGATCAGCGCGGGCACTCCGTGCACCAGCCGGGCCTGCTCCGCGACCAACGACCGGGTGAGCGGGGTTCCGCCATGGACGGCGACCAGCTCCACGGGCACCTCGTCGGCCAGGCGGCCGTACACCTCGGGCAGGCCCGCCTCCGCGTCCGGCGCGGTGAGCCACAGACAGCCCTCGTCTTTCCTCAGGCCCTCGATCTCCTGCGCACTCACGCGGCGCCCGGCGAAACTCCGCCCACCGACCATCAGCGGCGTGTCCAGGGGCGTCCGCCCCTCATGCCCCGCACGCCAGTCGTCCTCCACCCGCGCGACGAACTTTGGATCACGCCGTGCGATCCGCTCCTTGCCGATGCTGCGCGACATGAAGTGGAAGGCGAACGGCGTCGGCTCGAACGCGTCGTGATAGCGCCCGAACTGCTCCCACCAGGACAGACTCGGCCGCGCGGAGCCCTGGATCTTCGCGACCGAGGGCTGCCGCGCCGCCTCGTACGCCTCCAGTGCGGTCGGAAGGTCGTCCCGATGCGCGATCAGGCTGTCGGCGAGCGCGATGGCGTCCTCCATGGCCATCTTCGTTCCGGAGCCGACGGAGAAGTGCGCGGTGTGCGCGGCGTCGCCGAGCAGGACGACGTTGCCGCTGTGCCAGCGCCGGGTGCGCCGGGTGCGGAAGTTGCCCCAGCGGGAGTTGTTGACGAGGAGCTCGTGGCCGTCGATCTGCTCGGCGAACAGCTTCTCCAGGTACCGCCTGCTCTTCTCGTCGCTCGGGCCGGGCGGCTGCGCGGTGTCGAACTCGTCGAGGCCCGCCCGCCGCCAGGACTCCTCGTCCGTCTCCACGATGAAGGTGCTGACCTCGTCGCTGATCGGGTAGCCGTGCACGGCGAAGGTGCCGTGCGGGCCGTGCTCGTGCACGAAGGTGAGCCCGTCGAAGAGGTAACTGGTCCCGAACCAGATGAACTTGGCGGTCGCGACCTCCGCCTCCGGCACGAGCACGTCCGCGAACCGGTCGCGGAAGCGGGAGTTCGCTCCGTCTGCGGCGACGATCAGGTCGTAGTCGGCGAGCTGTGCGGGATCGGCCGGGATCTCGGTGCTGAACCGCAGCTCGACGCCGACCTCCTCGGCCCGCTGGTGCAGCAGTTGGAGCAGGGTCTTGCGGGTGATCGCGGCCATGCCGTTGCCGCCGCAGTGGACGCGCCGCCCCTTCAGCCGTACCTCGATGTCGTCCCAGTGCCGGCCGTGCTCGGCGAGACCGGTACGCAGGACCGGGTCGGCCGCGTGGATGGCGGCCAGGGTCGCGTCCGAGAACACCACCCCGAAGCCGAAGGTGTCCTCCGGGCGGTTCCGCTCGAAGACCGTCACCTCGACCGACGGATCGGCCTGCTTGATCAGCGCCGCGAAGAACAGCCCACCGGGGCCGCCTCCCACACAAGCGATCCGAGAAACCATGGCTCCTGCCTCCACGTCGGGAACGGGCACGGGCTCACACCCACCAACAGTATGTGTCACCAGACATACGGACGTCAACGATTTGAAACACAAAGAACGCGCAGCCTAACCGCCCTCCCACCTGCAAAGAAACGGGGAACCAGAATCAGCCAGAACCGGGAAACGCATCTTCCGCACGGCCGTCCGTGTGACATAGTCGGTTCCGTGAAGCCTCGTTCCATCGTCTTCGACCTCTTCGGCGACTACGTCCGCTACCGCGGCGGCGCCGCCCGGCTGCGCACCCTCAGCACCCTGATGGGGAGCTTCGGCGTGGGCGACAGCACCGTGCGGGTGGTGCTGGCGCGGCTGCGCAAGGAGGGCTGGTTCGACGTCCGGCGCGAAGGCAGGGAGACGCTGTACGCGCTCAACACGCGCAGCCTCCAAATGCTGGACGAGGGCCGCTCGCGCATCTTCGACCGGGCACCGGGCGACTGGGACCGGCACTGGCACATGGTCATCTACTCGGTGCCCGAGACCGAGCGCGGCGTGCGCGACCGCATCCGCAAGGAGCTGGCCTGGCTGGGCTTCGGCCCGCTGGCCCCCTCCACGTACGTCGCGCCGCACGACCGGATCCGGCAGGTGCGCGAGAAGTTCGCCGACGAGCCGGCCGTCCGGCTGGACACCCTGCGCTGCGAGTCGTCCGGGCTGCCGGTCGACCGCGCGATGGCCACGCGGTGCTGGGACCTGGACGCGCTGAACGAGGACTACCGGGAGCTGCTGCGCACCTACCGCGTCCGGATGCCGTCGTACCGGAACGGGCACCTCAGCCCCGAGGAAGCGCTGGTCGAGCGCATGAAACTCACGTACGACTACCGCAAGTTCCCGTTCCGCGACCCCGACCTGCCGACCGAGCTCCTCCCGGCGGGCTGGGTGGGCCACGAGGCGCACGAGATGTTCCTGGAGGCCCACGAACTCCTCGGGCCCGCCGCCGAGCGGTTCTACGACGAGGTGGCGGACGGGCGCCCGGCCGGCCGCACCTGACGCACACACCAAGGCCCGCCGCCGTATCACACGGCGGCGGGCCTGAAGCATGTGCGCGCTACGGCAGCGGCAGGTCCACCAGGTCCAGGACGGTCGTCCCGGCCCCGAACTCCCGCGCCGCACCGCACCCGGTGAGCGTGACCTTCACCGGGCCGTCGCTCGTCACCCGCAACTTGGCCTTGCAGTCGACCTTCGCCTGCTTCGGGTCGACGGTCACGGCGCCGATGTTCTTCGCGTCGATGACGAGCTCGTTCGCCTTCGTCGCGCTCTGCGGAGTCGGGAGGTGGCGGTACTCCCGCAGGTACGGGTTGACCGGAGAGGTGGTGCCCTCCGTCGCGCCGACGGTCGTCTTCTGCGCCTGCGCGGTCGGGTCGGTCACCCCGAAGCCCTTGGAGAACACGTCGATCGTGCCCAGCGAGCCGTCCGTGCTACGGGTGTTGATGCCGGAGAGCCAGTAGGAGCGGTCGCCGACCAGACCGAACCGGGCGTCGTCCATCAGCGGGTTGCGTACGTACGTCACGTGCGCGGGAGTCGGGACTCCCACGCCATCGCCGAGCCAGGGCGTCAGGACGTCCCACAGTCCGCTGTTGCACTGGATCAGGTGCTCGCCGGCGGCACCCGACCAGGTGATGAACTCGTAGTCGTAGAAGTCGCTCCTGGCGTAGGCGTCGGCCCGTTCACGGGTGATGACGTACGGAATGAAGTCGTCGTTGGCGCCGGCCCACTCCATGACCGGCTGGTCGCGCCGGGACGGCAGCAGCGGGGTGAGCTTGGAGCCGGGCTCGTGTTGGGTGATGGTGTCCACCGGCAGGGTGTCGCCGATGCCGTTGAGGCCCGGGAAGGAGGGCGCCCGGTCGAGGCCGTCGCAGACGAACGCCTTGCTGAAGACCTCCGGGAACTGCAGGGCCAGCTTGTTCGCGCTGTAGCCGCCGCTGGAGAAGCCGCTGATGACGCGGCGCGTGGCGTCGAGCTTGTAGTGGCGGGCCGCGTCGGCCATCGTCTCGAACGTGCTTGCCCCGGATTGTCCGTAGGCCCAGCCGTCGTTGCCGCGTCCGTCGACCGCGATCACCGCCGTCGGCGCGCCCGGGCGGTCGCCCACCGCGTGGAACAGGTCCTTCTCACCGGCCACTTGTTCGTTCGGGGTCAGCGCGTAGCCGGGCAGCCAGGTGAGCGAGGCGTAGCCCCCCGTCGGCGCGGGGGCGTCCGGCACGTAGATCAGGTACCGCTGGAGCCTGCCCGCCAGGTCCGGCACGCAGTCCTCGCGGCACGCCCAGCCGAACTGGCCGCTGAGCTCCGAGGAGTCGGTCAGGTTCAGGTTCAGTCCGCCCTGCTGGGTGAACGTGCCGGTCGGCGGCGCGCCCGGGTCGCCCGGCTGCCTGCGTCCCTGCGCCAGTTCGAAGTGGCTGGGGAAGATGCGCTGGATGTAGCCGTGGGTCGGCACCCCGCCGGGCTTGTTGTTCATGTCGTCGTCGACGCCCTCGGCCAGCTTGGTGAAGTCGACGTCCGTGTGGAAGCGGCTGATGTCCCCTTCGAGCAGCGCGGCCTTCTGCAGCCGGTCCCGCCAGGCGCTGTCCATCGGCTCGCCGTAGCGGAAGGCCACGTCGAAGAAGGCCGAGGGGTCCACCACGTCCGCCGAGGCGCCGCCGGGGTGCTGCTCGTCGGCGGTCAACCGCGGTACGAGATAACGGTCGTTGTCCCTGTCCCACAGCCCGGCCGCGGCGGCCAGGCGCACGTCGTGGCGACCGGTCGGGTCGTACGCGGAGTGCGGCACCCGCACCTCGACCTGGCGCCGCTCCTTGTCGACGGTCACGGGCGCCGAGCCCAGCTTCTTGCCGTCGGCGGCGTTCACCACGTCGGCCGTCGTACCGTGCACGGTCACGAAGACCTGGGCGGGCATCACGGTGTTCGCGCCGTGCGGGGCCGGCAGCGGCTTGTCCGAGTCGCCGAGCGCAATGGTGGTGGCCACCAGGCCCGGGTCGGTCATCGTGTTGTAGGTGACGCGGAACGCGGTCGCGTCCTGCAGCGGCTTGGTGCGCAGCTCGACCAGGTCGGCGGCGTTGGAGCGGTAGGCCGGGTCGGTCGGATAGGTGTAGGTCTTCAGGAGGGTGTTGACCGGCCAGTCCTGGTCGAGGCCGGCGCCCTGGTCGTCCCACAGGCAGCCCTGGTAGAGGAACTCGCCCTCGCGGTAGGCGCTGGACATGCAGACCTGGGTCGGATCGGCCTTCCAGATTCCGGTGTTGTCGAGCTGGGGGGCCTCGGCCTCGGGCTCGCCCAGGATCTCCGGGCCGGGCCAGGCTCGTACCGACGACGTGTCCTCCGCGGCCGTGGCGGCCGGTACTCCGGCCGTCGCCGTGGCCAGGGCCACGGCGACGGTCAGGCAGCGCAGCTGCCACCTCGATGAGTTCCTCATGCGGTACGAACCTCCATCTCGGCGGGGGCGGGTGCCGCGGCCCGTCCCGGCAGCAGCAGGACGACGGCGGTGGCGAGCACGGCGGGGAGGGCGAAGGCGTAGAAGTTCCACTCCGTGCTGACGCCGGAGGCCAGCAGGACGCCGCCGAACAGGGGGCCCGTGACGGCGCCGAAGCGGCCGATGCCGAGGGTCCAGCCGAGCGCGGTGGCCCGGATCTCCACGGGGAAGTGCGTGGCCACGTATCCGAGGACCATGATCTGGGCGCCGATGGTGCCGAAGCCCGCCACGGCGACGAGGACGTACATCAGCGGCGCGGCGGTGGCCACGCTGAGCAGGGCCATCGAGACGGCGGCGGCCAGGAAGGAGAGCAGGGTGAGGGGCTTCATGCCGTACCTGTCGCCGAGCGGCCCGAAGAGCACCGATCCGATGACCGCGCCGAGGTTCATCACCAGCAGGAAGAGCAGCGAACTCGACAGGGGGTAACCCGCGCTCCGCATGATCTGCGGGAGCCAGGTGTTGAGCCCGTAGACCAGCAGCAGACCGAAGAAGCTGGTCAGCGCGAACAGCAGGGCCGGCACCACGTGGCGCCCGGTGAGCAGGGCGGCGGGGCCGCTCTTCCGACGCGGGGAGTCGTCGGCGTCGGGGACAGGAGCGGCGTCGGGGACGGGGACGCCCAAACGGGCGGCAGTCCGCTCGGCCTGCTCATGGCGCCCCTTGGCGACCAGGAACACCAGCGACTCCGGCACGTACCGCAGCAGCAGGGGCAGCATCAGCAGGGGCACGGCGCCCATCGCGTACATGAACCGGAAGCCGAGCTCGGGCAGCAGCGCCATGGCCAGGACGGCGGCGAGGATGCCGCCCACCGCGTAGCCGGAGAACATGAGCGCGTTGTTGCGGCTGCGGCGGTCCGGGTCCGAGTACTCGGCGGTGAGGGCCACGGCAGTGGGCATGACGCCGCCGAGCCCTATCCCTGCGAGCAGCCGGAAGGCACCGAACCAGGTGGCGTCGGGCGCGAGCGCGCACCCGATCATCGCGGCCGAGAACCAGCCGACACCGGCCAGCATGACCTTGCGGCGGCCGACCACGTCGGTCACCGCGCCCGCGATCAGCGCACCGACCAGCATGCCGATCAGGGCGTAGCTCCCGATGACGCCGGCCTGCACCGGGGTCAGCCCCCAGTCCTTGTACTGCAGCAGCGCCGGCACTGTGGCGCCGTAGACGATCAGGTCGTATCCGTCGAAAACGATCACCGCGAAGCACAGACCGGTCACCAGGAACTCTGGGCGCCGAGCGGTGCGCGTGGATGTGGATCTCATTGCGCTGCCTCCTTC
Source organism: Streptomyces sp. ME19-01-6 (assembly GCF_033793745.1). Lineage (NCBI taxonomy): Bacteria > Bacillati > Actinomycetota > Actinomycetes > Kitasatosporales > Streptomycetaceae > Streptomyces > Streptomyces sp. ME19-01-6. The sequence goes on from NZ_JARAXF010000009.1 coordinate 178,682, forward strand.
GCGTATGCCATGCATCAGCTGTGAGATGTGAGGCAGTGTGTTTCACGCATAACACGACCGTCAATCGATCGACACATAAAAAATCGGACTCGATAGGGAACCTGCAAGTAGCGATCCGAATCTGTGACGACCGTTGGGAGAATGCGACGCCTCTTCTGGCTCACGCCAGGCAACGCCGCCGGCCCCCGCCCTGGTCGGGGATCTGCGGGCGGGCGACGACCGGACGGGCGCCGCGTGCGGTGACTGCGTCACGGCGCTGCCGGAGGACGCACAGGGCGATGCCACAGCACGAGGCACCAGGCGTCGAGGCAGGAGATGAGGACGACCGGGCCGTCGGCGAACAGTGCGTTCAGGGACAGCGTCCGTCCGGCCACGAGGGCAGGGCGAAGCGCAGGACTTGTGCGCCGGCGGCCAGGTGACTGTCGGCCTGGCCAGAGTCGGCGAGCTCCCGGCCGGCCCACTGCATGGCCTTCCGCATCTCAGCAGGGAACTACTGTCGGCAGGCTTGACACAAGGCGCGCGGCTCGGCATTGAGGGCCATGGGGACAGCCCTCCCAGAACCCCTGTTTCGAGCGGGCGGAGCGAGACATGCCGGACATCAAACACTTCACTTCGGACACGGCCCTGAACCCGGTCGCCCGACGGTTCCAGCGGCAGGGCGCGGCTTCGGCCGTGATCCAGGACGTCGTGACCGCGACCGGGCCCAACCGCTCCAGCCCGTACGCCGACTTCCTCCGCTCCCCCCTCGCCACCCCCGTGAGGCCGCCTCCGTCCCCCGAGAGACCTCCGGGTGGCCGAACCCGACCACTCCCGCCACCCCCGGGTCCACGTCCGGCGCCGACGCCGCTCGCTTGAAGTGACAACTCGACTGCGGCTCCATGCGCACCATCACCGACGCTTCCCTTGTGGCACGACCACAAAGTCCAAGCCGGCCCCGAGAGGGCCCAAGGAGCCCCTCACTCCCATCCTGTTGCCACAATTCGGACCATTCCGGCGGCCCTCCTCGCGCCACCCCTGAACCCCCTCCGCACCAATGCGCTCCCCGGGCGCACCCCAACTCACCCAAGGCGGGCGCCGCCACGAGTCGGCTACTGAAGAAGCAGCAAGTCAAAACCTATTTTCTCGCCGACCGAGCCCATTCCGTTGAACCTCGGACCTATGCATTCGGATACGTAGGCCATCAGAGCCTCGGCGCCGCCATTCACATGGCCAAGAAAACCAAAAACCGCAGGTCAGAGGTCCTGACCTGCGGTTTCCACGGAGCCGCCTAAGGGAATCGAACCCTTGACCTACGCATTACGAGTGCGTCGCTCTGGCCGACTGAGCTAAGGCGGCATGCTGCCTGGCCAGGTTGGCATCAGCAGCGCCGCCAAGTCTACACAGTTTCGAGGGGTGCTCCGTACGGGGTTGATCGCGACGGCCGGGTGGTCCGGGTACGAAGCGTCGGCGCAGGTCAGCTGCAGCGTTTGTTGGCGGGCGGCGGGGCGCCGGTCAGGAGGTAGGTGTCGATGGCGGTGTCGATGCAGGCGCTGCCGCGGCCGTAGGCGGTGTGGCCGTCGCCGTCGTAGGTGAGGAGGGTGGCGGAGGTGAGCTGGGAGGACAGGGAGCGGGCCCAGGTGTAGGGGGTGGCGGGGTCGCGGGTGGTGCCGACGACGACGATGGGAGCGGCGCCCTTGGCGTGCAGGGGGCGGGGGGTGCCGGTGGGATGTACGGGCCAGTAGGCGCAGTTCAGGGCGGACCAGGCGAGAGCCTTGCCGAACACGGGGGACGCCTTCTGGAAGACGGGGATGGCCTTGCGGACGTCGGCGGGGGTGCGGAAGGCGGGCGGGAGGTCGAGGCAGTTGACGGCGGGGTTGGCGTACATGAGGTTGGCGTACGAGCCGTCGCCGTCGCGCTCGTAGTAGAGGTCGGCGAGGGTGAGCAGGCCGCTGCCGTCGCCGCGCATGGCCGAGCGGAGGGCGGTGCGCAGTTGGGGCCAGGCGCCCTCGTCGTAGAGGGCGGCGAGCACGCCGGTGGTGGCCAGGGACTCGCCGAGGCGGCGGTTCTCGCCAGTGGGTACGGGGTGGGCGTCCAGGCGGGTGAAGAAGGCCGTGAGCCGCTCGCGGGCCTGGGCGACGTCCCGGGTGCCCAGGGGGCAGCCCGTGCGGCGCACGCAGTCCTGGGCGAAGGCGGTGAAGGCGGTCTCGAAGCCGGCGGTCTGGTCGCGGTTGATCCGCTCGGAGGACAACGCCGGATCGAGCGCGCCGTCGAGGACGAGACGGCCGACGCGGCGCGGGAAGAGGTCGGCGTAGGTCGCGCCGAGGAAGGTGCCGTACGAGGCGCCGACGTAGGTGAGCTTCCGGTCGCCGAGGACCGCACGCAGCAGGTCCATGTCGCGTGCCGCCTCCACGGTCGAGACATGGCCGAGGATCTCGCCCGAGCGGGTCGCGCAGCCGCGCGCGAACTTCTGGTACGAGGCGACGAGGCGGCGGGTCTCGGCGGGAGCGTCGGGAGTCTGGTCGGTCTGGGTGAAGGCGTCCATTTGCTTGTCACCCAGACAGGTGATGGGCTCGCTGGCGGCCACGCCGCGCGGGTCCATGGCCACCATGTCGTAGCGGGCACGGACCCGGGCCGGGTAGCCGATGCCCGCGTAGCTCTGCAGATACTCGATCGCGGAGCCGCCCGGGCCGCCGGGGTTGACCATGAGGGAGCCGAGCCGCTCGCCGGGGCCGCCGGCCTTCTTGCGGGACACCGCGAGCTTCAGGTCGTGGCCGTCGGCGGGCCGGGCGTAGTCCAGCGGGGCCGTCAGCGTGGCGCACTCGAAGCCCGCGCCGCCACCGCATTCGTGCCAGCTCAGCTTCTGCTCGTAGTACGCCGCGAGGGCGGCCCGGGCCGCCGCCTTCGTCGGCGGGGGGGTGCGCGGCGAGGCGGCGCCGGAGGTGCAGCCGGAGAGCAGCAGGGCGACGGCCGCGAAGGCGGCGCCGGTGGCGTGGAGCGTGCTGCGGCTGATGTCCATCGGCAGTCCTCGGTTGGATCGGTTATCCGGAGCGTAGCCGCATCGACGCGTTCCGTGCTCGTTTGTGGACACACCTGTGGATAACGCCTGTGGACAGGGCGGACTCGTACGGGTGATCGCGGGCGGCGCGGGCGGGCTCAGCCTGCGCGCAGCGCCATGGTCATCGCCTCGACCGCCAGCAGCGGCGCCACATTGCGGTCCAGCGCCTCACGGCAGGCCCTGACCGCCTCTATCCGGCGCAGCGTCCGCTCCGGCTTGGAGCCGGCCGCGATCCGCTCCACGGCGTCCTGGACGTCGGTGTTGGCAAGGGCCGTACGGGAGCCGAACTGGAGCGCGAGCACATCCCGGTAGAAGCCCGCGAGGTCGGTCAGGGCGAGGTCGAGGCTGTCGCGCTGGGTGCGGGTCGCGCGGCGCTTCTGGCGGTCCTGGAGATCCTTCATGGCTCCGGCGGTGCCGCGCGGCAGCCGTCCGCCCGTCCCGGCGGCCGCCCCCAGGGCGGCGCGCAGCTCCTCGGTCTCCTTGGCGTCGATCTCCTCCGCGACCTGTTTGGCGTCCTCGGCCGCCGCGTCGATCAGCTCCTGGGCGGCCTTCAGACAGCCGCCCACGTCGTCGATCCGGAGCGGCATCTTCAACACCGCCGCGCGGCGGGCCCGCGCCCGCTCGTCGGTGGCCAGCCGGTGGGCCCGGTCGACATGGCCCTGGGTGGCCCGGGCCACCGTGGCGGCGAGCTCGGGCTCGATGCCGTCCCGGCGGACGAGGAGGTCCGCGACGGCGTCCACCGGCGGCGTGCGGAGGGTCAACAGCCGGCAGCGGGAGCGGATCGTGGGCAGCACGTCCTCCAGGGAGGGCGTGCACAGCAGCCACACCGTACGGGGCGCGGGCTCCTCGACGGCCTTCAGCAGAACATTTCCCGCGCCCTCGGTCAGACGGTCGGCGTCCTCCAGGACGATCACCTGCCAGCGGCCGCCGGCCGGCGAGAGCTGGGCGCGGCGGACGAGGTCGCGGGTCTCCTTCACGCCGATGCTCAGCAGGTCCGTACGCACCACCTCGACGTCGGCGTGCGTCCCGACCAGCGAGGTGTGGCAGCCCTCGCAGAAGCCGCAGCCGGGGGCGCCGCCGAGCGCCCGGTCGGGGCTCACGCACTGCAGCGCGGCGGCGAAGGCGCGGGCGGCGGCGGCACGGCCGGAGCCGGGCGGGCCGGTGAACAGCCAGGCGTGGGTCATCTTCGACGAGGCGGGCGGCGCCTCGGCCGCGCCGACCGACGCACCTGCGGACGCGGCGCCGGACGCGACGGCCGTGACCAGCGCGTCCGCGTCGCGCGCGGCAGCGGTCAGCTGGCTCGCCACCCGGTCCTGTCCGACCAGGTCGTCCCACACCGCCATGACCGCCTCCGCCGCTCGTCCTTACGGCATCCCATTGTGGGCCACGCCACCGACAAGCGCCGCCAAGCGCCGACACGCGCCGACAAACACCGCCACGCGCTGCCGGCGCCGTCACGCACACCGGCAGCACCCACCGTCCGGGCACCACCACAGCGCGGGCGGCCTCATCGGGTCAGCGGCGGCGCCCGTCCTCGTCGTCACGCGGGCCCAGCAGTTCGTCGGCCAGCGTCGGCAGGTCGTCCAGCGGGGTCTCCTCCGCCCACTCCGGGCGGCGCCGCTGCCGGGGGCGGTGCGGCGGCTCGGGCTGCCGGTGCGGCTGCCCCTCGCCGAACTGCGGGAGCTCGCGGGTGAGGTCGTTCCCCTGCTCGCCGCCCTGCTCACCCCCCTGCCGCTCCTCCGGACGGAACAGCCACGGCGGCACCCGGTCGGCCGGGTCCCCGGACGCAGAGTCGGCGGGCCGGGAGTCGGCGGGCCGGTCGTCCCGTACGGGCGGCAGGACGGCCGTCTCGTCGGCCGCGCCCGCCTGCCCGGCGGGCGGGGAAGGCGGCTTGGGCAGTACGGCCGTCTCCTCGGCGTCCGAGCCGCCCTGCGGCCGTACGGGCGGCAGCACGGCGGTCGCGTCGGCGTCGGTGGCCCCTTCGCCGGGGCGGGCGGTCCGGGGGTCGACGCGCGGCGTCTGGACGGTCTCCGTCGTGTCCGCGTCGTCGGCCGGGGCGGGGGCCGGCGGGACCGCGGCCGGGGTCTCGACGGTCGGCGCGTCAGCACCCGAGGTCCGGGAAGCACCTGCGGAAGGGGAAGCCGCCGGGGCGGGCGGGACGGGCGGGGCAGCGGGCGGGACGGGCGGGGCAGCGGGCGGGACGGGCGGCGTGCTCGCGGAGCCGGACGTGCCCGCCTCCGCCGCCAGCCGCGCCTGCTCGGCCCGCAGCAGCGCCTCCTCCGCCTTGCGCTGCTTCTCCAGGCGGCGCTCCTCCGCCTCGGCCCGCAGCCGGGCCTCCTCCTCGGCCTCGCGGCGGCGCCGCTCCTCCTCGGCGGCGCGGGCCCGGTCCTCGGCCTCGATGCGCTTGCGCTCCTCCTCGGCGCGCCGGCGGGCGTCCTCGGCCCGCTTGCGGGCCTCCTCCGCCTGCCGCTCGGCCTCGCGCTGCCGGGCCTCCTCCAGCTCGCGGCGCTTGCGCTCCTCTTCCTCGGCGCGCGCCTTGGCGAGGGCCTCCTGCCGCTCGCGCTCCAGCCGCTCCTCCTCCGCCTTGCGGCGGGCCTCCTCCTCGGCCTTGCGGCGCGCCTCTTCCTCGGCCTTGAGCCGGGCCTCCTCCTGGGCCTTCACCTCCGCCTCGGACAGCGGCAGCACCAGGTCAAGACGGTGGCGTACGACGGCGGTGACGGCCTCGGGCAGCTGGCCGGCGTCGACGACGAGGTAGCGGGCCGGGTCGGCCGCCGCGAGGGTCAGGAATCCGTTCCGTACCCGCTGGTGGAACTCGGCGGGCTCGGACTCGAGCCGGTCCGGGGCCTCGGTGAAGCGCTCCCGCGCGGTCTCCGGCGCGACGTCGAGCAGCACCGTCAGATGCGGCACGAGGCCGTTGGTCGCCCAGCGCGAGATGCGGGCGATCTCGGTCGGGGCGAGGTCGCGGCCGGCGCCCTGGTAGGCGACGGACGAGTCGATGTAGCGGTCCGAGATGACGACCGCGCCGCGCTCCAGCGCCGGGCGGACCACGGAGTCGACGTGCTCGGCGCGGTCGGCCGCGTACAGCAGCGCCTCCGCCCGGTGGGAGATCCCCGCCGAGGAGACGTCGAGCAGGATCGAGCGGAGCCGCTTGCCGATGGCGGTCGCGCCCGGCTCCCGGGTCACCACGACTTCGTGGCCCTTGGCCCTGATCCACTCCGCGAGCGCCTCGACCTGGGTGGTCTTGCCCGCTCCGTCACCGCCCTCGACGACGATGAAGAAGCCGGTCCCGGCCGGTGCCTCCACGGGGTCGGCGCCGCGCAGCGCCTCGCGCAGGTCGTGCCGCAGCGGCACGCCCTGGCGGTCGTCGGTCTTGCCGAGGACGAGGGCGGCGACGGGCAGCAGCAGGGCGCCGACGAGCATGAGGGTGAAGGCCGCGCCGCCGTGGGCGAAGACGAAGTCGCCGCTGCCCAGCCGGTGCGGTCCGATCACGGCGGCCAGCAGCGGGGCGGCGACCGCGCCGAGCCCGACGAGGACGCGGACGACGGCGTGCAGGTGCTCGGTCGTACGGGCCCGGCGGGACTCCTCGGTCTCCTGGTCGAGCAGGATGTGGCCGGTGTTGGCGGCGATACCCGCCGAGACCCCGGCGATCACGGCGATCAGCACCACGGTCGTGGTGTCGTGGACCAGGCCCGCGACCAGCAGCGCCAGCCCGGTCAGCGCGATCGAGAGCGCCAGCAGGCGGCGCCGCGAGAGGCCGGGCAGGACCTTGGGGGCCCAGCGGACGCCGACGGCCGGGCCGCCGCCGAGGGCCAGTACGAGCAGCGAGAAGGCGACCGGCCCGCCGCCGAGGTCGACCGCCTGCAGCGCGGCCACGCCGACGGCGGCGGCGACCGCGGCCGCCACGGCGGCGCAGGCGAGGATCAGCAGCGGGACGGCGCCGGTACGGCCCTTGTCGGGGCCGGAGCCGGACGCGGCGCGCGGGCGGCGCAGCCCCTCCAGGGGGGAGCGCGCGCGGGGGGTCTGCGCGCCGGGCAGCTCGACGAAGTACAGGATCGACACGGAGGCGGCGAAGAGCCCGGCGCCGACGTACGACCCCAGGGCCGCCTGGTGGCCGTCGAACCACACGACGCCGGTGGCGAGCAGCCTGGCGAAGAGCGTGGCGGCGAGCAGCGCGGCGGCGGCGATGGGCAGCGCGACGAAGTTGGTACGGAGCCACAGTCGGCGCAGCGCGTCGAGGTGGTCCGGCAGCGGGCGGACGGCCGCGCCCTCGGCGGGCGGGGCCGGGAGCAGCCCGGGCGCCGCGCCGTCCTTGGCCACGGTCCACAGCCGCTCGGCGACGCCGATGACGAAGGTGGTGATGAGCAGCCAGGCGACGGCGTCGTCGGGGGTCCAGTCGATCCACAGCGGGGCGACGACGAGCAGCGCCAGCCGCACCGCGTCCGAGCCGATCATGGTCCAGCGGCGGTCCAGCGGCCCCGACGGCCCGACCAGCGTGGACAGCGGGCCGAGCAGCACCGCCCCGAACAGCACCGTCGCCAGGAGCCGCACGCCCAGGACCGCCGCGACGGCGAGGGCCGCGCCGCGGTAGCCGTCGCCGAAGGCGCCCGTGGCGACGGACGCCTGCAGCGACAGCAGGACGAGCACCAGGACGGCCAGCGCGTCCGCCGTGCCGCCGACGAGCTGGGCGCTCCACAGGCGGCGCAGGGGCGGATGGCGCAGCAGGGCTCGTACGGCACGCTCGCGGGAATCCGCGGCAAGGGCGCCGGATGTGGTGGTCACGTCCGTAGGCTGCTCTCGCGTCATCCCGCAAGCCTATCCGGATCACGTGAATACACAGCCACCCGCCCGAACAAACGGGCGGGCGTCCGCGTGATCCGCCGGGTTCAGCCGACTCGGCCACCGGGTTCGGTGGGCCGCGGCGCCCGGCTCGGCCGTCTGATTCAGCGGCCGGTGCAGCCAGCCGATTCAGCCGTCTGATCCAGCCAGTCGGTTCAACCCGTCTGGTGCAGCCAGCCCGTTCAGTCGGCCTCGGCGGCCGGCTTCGTGGCCGCCTTGGCCGCCGTCGCCGTCTTCTTCGCCGCGGTCTTCTTGGCCGTGGTCGTCTTCTTCGCGGCGGTCTTCTTGGCGGCGGTCGTCTTCTTGGCGGCCGTCTTCTTGGCCGTCGTCGTCTTCTTAGCCGCCGTCTTCTTGGCGGTCTTCTTGGCCGGGCCCTTGGCGCGCTTCTCGGCGAGCAGCTCGAAGCCGCGCTCCGGGGTGATCGTCTCGACGTCGTCGTCACGGCGCAGGGTCGCGTTGGTCTCGCCGTCGGTGACGTACGGGCCGAAGCGACCGTCCTTAACCACCACCGGCCGCTCGCTGACCGGGTCGGTGCCCAGCTCCTTCAGCGGCGGCTTTGCCGCGGCCCGGCCGCGCTGCTTGGGCTGCGCGTAGATCGCGAGCGCCTCGTCGAGGGTGATCGTGAAGAGCCGCTCCTCGCTGTCGAGCGAGCGCGAGTCGGTGCCCTTCTTCAGATACGGGCCGTAGCGGCCGTTCTGCGCGGTGATCTCGACGCCCTCGGGGTCGGTGCCGACCACGCGGGGCAGCGACATGAGCCGCAGCGCGTCCTGGAGGGTCACCGTGTCCAGGGACATCGACTTGAAGAGCGAGGCGGTGCGCGGCTTGACCGCGTTCTTGCCGGTCTTCGGGGTGTCCTCGGGGAGCACTTCGGTGACGTACGGGCCGTAGCGGCCGTCCTTGGCGACGATCTTGCGGCCGGTCTCCGGGTCGGTCCCGAGCTCGAAGTCGCCGCTCGGCTTGGCGAGCAGCTCCTCCGCGTACGCGACGGTCAGCTCGTCCGGCGGCATGTCGTCGGGGACGTCGGCGCGCTGCCCGGTCTCGCCCTCGGCGGTCTCGGTCACCCGCTCGACGTACGGGCCGTAGCGGCCGACCCGCAGCACGATGCCGTCGCCCACGGGGAAGGAGGAGATCTCGCGGGCGTCGATCGCGCCGAGGTCGGTGACCAGGTCCTTCAGGCCGCCGAGGTGGTCGCCGTCGCCGTTTCCGGCCTCGGCGGCGTTTCCGGCCTTGGCTGCGCCGCCCTCGGTGCCGGACGCGGTGGCACCCTCGCCGAAGTAGAAGCGCTTGAGCCACGGCACGGCCTGGGCCTCGCCGCGCGCGATGCGGTCGAGGTCGTCCTCCATCTTGGCGGTGAAGTCGTAGTCGACCAGCCGGCCGAAGTGCTTCTCCAGCAGGTTGACGACGGCGAAGCTCAGGAAGGACGGGACAAGCGCGGTGCCCTTCTTGAAGACATAGCCGCGGTCCAGGATGGTCCCGATGATCGAGGCGTAGGTCGACGGGCGGCCGATCTCGCGCTCTTCGAGCTCCTTGACCAGCGAGGCCTCGGTGTAGCGGGCCGGGGGCTTGGTGGCGTGGCCGTCGGCGGTGATCTCCTCGGCGGACAGCCGGTCGCCCTCGGTGACCTGCGGCAGGCGCCGCTCGCGGTCGTCGAGCTCGGCGTTCGGGTCGTCCGCGCCCTCCACATAGGCCTTCATGAAGCCGTGGAAGGTGATCGTCTTGCCGGAGGCGGAGAACTCGGCGTCACGGCCGTCGCTCGCCCTGCCGCCGATCTTGACGGTCACGGAGTTGCCGACCGCGTCCTTCATCTGGGAGGCGACGGTCCGCTTCCAGATCAGCTCGTACAGCCGGAACTGGTCGCCGGTGAGACCGGTCTCCGCCGGGGTACGGAAGCGGTCTCCCGAGGGGCGGATGGCCTCGTGCGCCTCCTGGGCGTTCTTGACCTTGCCCGCGTAGGTGCGCGGCTTGTCCGGCAGGTAGTCGGCGCCGTACAGCTGGGTGACCTGCGCCCGGGCCGCCGCCACCGCCGTCTCGGACAGGGTGGTGGAGTCCGTACGCATATAGGTGATGAAGCCGTTCTCATACAGCTTCTGCGCCACCTGCATGGTCGCCTTGGCACCGAAGCCCAGCTTGCGGCTGGCCTCCTGCTGCAGGGTGGTGGTACGGAACGGGGCGTACGGCGAGCGGCGGTACGGCTTGGACTCGACGGAGCGCACCGTGAAGGCGGTGTCCACGAGGGCCGCGGCCAGCCCACGGGCGCCCGCCTCGTCCAGGTGCAGGACCTGGGCGCCGCCCTTGAGCTGCCCGGTCGAGGTGAAGTCGCGGCCCTGGGCGACACGGCGGCCGTCAACGGCGGTCAGCCGGGCGCCGAAGGTGCCGGGGTCACTGGTGTCCCCGGCCCGGCCGGTCGCGAAGGTGCCGGTCAGGTCCCAGTACTCGGCGGAGCGGAAGGCGATGCGCTCACGCTCGCGCTCGACGACCAGGCGGGTGGCCACCGACTGGACGCGGCCTGCGGACAGGCCACGCATGACCTTCTTCCACAGGACCGGCGAGACTTCATAGCCGTAGAGGCGGTCGAGGATGCGGCGGGTCTCCTGGGCGTCGACCAGCCGCTGGTTCAGCTCGCGCGGATTGGCGACGGCCGCGCGGATCGCGTCCTTGGTGATCTCGTGAAAGACCATCCGGCGGACCGGGACCTTGGGCTTGAGCACCTGCTGGAGGTGCCAGGCGATGGCCTCGCCCTCGCGGTCCTCATCGGTGGCCAGGAAGAGCTCGTCCGAGTCGGCGAGCAGCTCCTTGAGCTTCCTGACCTGGCTCTTCTTGTCAGCGTTGACGACATAGACGGGCTGGAAGTCGTGTTCGACGTCCACACCGAGGCGGCGGACCTCCCCGGTGTACTGGTCGGGCACCTCGGCCGCACCGTTCGGCAGGTCCCGGATGTGCCCGACGCTGGCTTCGACGACGTAGCCCGGGCCGAGATAGCCCTTGATCGTCTTCGCCTTGGCGGGCGACTCGACGATGACGAGTCGACGGCCGCCCTGTGCGGTCTCGCTGGTCGGGGACAACTTCGCTCTTCTCTCCGGTCGACGCTCGGTGAACGGGCACTACTCATGGTTACGCGTACACGTACACCACTACGGTGACGCTGCGGAGTGTGACGGTACCTCCCGGCCCCGTGTCAAACGGAAAAAGCCCGCAACGCCACTCGAACGGTAACCCGACAAGCGTCCTGTCTGCCGCCCGGACCGGCACTCGGCGCCGTGCGAGGGCCCTGTCAGGCGTAAATCAGGCACCAGATCCCGCCGCCCAGAGCGGCGGCGCCGAAGAGAACGGAGAGGACCGCCGAAGCGACAGGGCTCACACCATGCGCGACCGGCGCACGCAGCCGCGTTCGCGCCGCTGTCCACAGCAGCAGCGCGGCGCCGAACACGACGAATGCCGCACCGGCGAAGATCGCGGGTCCCCTCTCCATGGGGAGAGCGTGGCACCCGCGCACGGCGTGCACGCGAACCGCGGGTGAACAGCGCACGACCCGCTCTTCCGGCGCTTCCGGCCATGATCACGCCCCCGGGTGGCAACTTCTTGCCATCCGGGCGGGCCCGGAGCGTCGTGCGCGCTCCGGCGCACTACCCCTGCCTCCCCCGCCCGTCCGCCGTCCGGCCCACCGAAACTCGTCCGCTGTCTGGTGCGCCGACTCGTCCACCGCCCGGTTAGTCCGCCGACTGGTCCACCGGCTCGTCCACCGGACGCAGGAACCCCTGCTCGACCAGAAGCCGGATCGACTCGGGGGCGCGGTCGCGCAGCACCACCGGGTCCTCCCCGAGGAGCTGGGCGATCGCATCCATGATGCGGCCCGCGCTGAGCGTGCCGTCGCACACCCCCGCGAACCCCGCACCGACCGTGTCCACCTTCGTCGCCCGCCGCATGCCGCGGTTCTGACGGAGCACCACATGCTCCGGATCCTCCGCCCCGGGCAGCCCCACCTGCTCCTGGACGACCTCGTCGGCCAGCCCGAAGCGGGCGGCAAGCAGCGCCGCGTCGTCGTGCGTACGCAGGAAGTCCTGCCGCTCGAAGTGGCCCACCACAGCATCGCCCAGCGGCTGCTCCACGGGGTGCGGCCACTCCTCCGCGGTCACGGCCGGGCGGTCGGCCCCGGACTTGCGCAGGGTGATCCAACCGAACCCGACGGCCCTGGTCTTGCGGGCCTCGAACTCCTCCAGCCAGGCGTCGTACCGCGCGGCGTACTCGGCGGGACCGGCGAGATGGGCCCCGGCGTCCCGCAGCCACAACTCCGCGTACTGCGTGATGTCCTGCACCTCGCGCTGCACGATCCACGCGTCGCACCCGCTCGGCACCCAGGAGGCGATCCGCTCGCGCCAGTCCTCCCCCTCCACATGCTGCCAGTTGGCCAGCAGCTGGCACCAACCGCCGTCGGTGAGATGGCCGGCGGACCGCTGGACCAGGGTGCGGCACAGGTCGTCGCCGGACATCCCGCCGTCCCGGTAGACCAGCCGGTCCCCCTCGGAGGACGGCGGCGAGATCACGAAGGGCGGATTGGAGACGATCAGGTCGTACGTCTCGTCGGCGACCGGCTCGAAGAGCGACCCCTCCCGCAGATCGGCGGCCGCCGCGCCGGACAGGGCGAGGGTGAGCCGGGCGATGCGCAGGGCACGCGGATTGGCGTCCGTGGCGGTGACGGAGGCGGCGTGGCGGGAGGCGTGCAGCGCCTGGATGCCCGAGCCGGTGCCCAGGTCGAGGGCCCGGGCCACCGGGGCGCGGACCGTGAGACCGGCGAGGGTCGTGGACGCCCCGCCGACGCCGAGGACAAGACCGGAGCGGTCCACGCCGCCCTGCGATCCACCGGGCCCGCCGATGCCTCCCGCGCCGCCGACCGCACAGCCCAGGTCGGAGACGATCCACCAGTCCTCGCCCCGCGGGCCGCCGTACGGGCGCACGTCGACCGTCGCCCGCACCTTGTCGCCGTCGCGCACCAGCCAGCCGTCGGCGAGGCAGTCCTCGGCGGGCAGGGCTGCGGCCGCCCGCCCGTACGCCACCGGGCGCTGCAGCAGGAAGAGCCGCACCAGCGCCTCCAGCGGGCTGTCGCCCCGTGTGGCGCGCAGGGCGGGGACGGTCTCGCTGCGCGCCAGGGCGGCGTAGGCGGGCGCGCCGAGCAGGTCCAGCAGGCCGTCGGCGGTGAAGGCGGCGGCCAGCAGGGCGTCGCGCAGGCGGGCGATGCGCTCGGGGCCGGCGGGGCTGGGGAGGCGGTGCGTACTCACGCCCCCATTGTCGGGGGAACCACTGACAGCGGGCGACGCCGGGCAAGGGCAGTCGGCGGACGGCGTCGGGCGGTTGGGGGCGCGGGGTGGGGCCGGCGGCGGGCGGCGCGGTGGGGGCGCGCCGCCCGCGCGGTGACGCCGGTTACGACGGCGACGGTGGTTACGACGGTGACGCGGTGCTGGTGCCCTTCGGCTTCTGGCAGCCGGGCTGCTTGGCCATCGCCTTGCCGACGTCGCCCTCCTGCAGCTTCTGCAAAGCCTTGTCACCCGAATTGCTGAGCTTGTTGAGCTCGTCGGCGATGCCCGTGAGGCCCTCCGCGAACTTCGCCTTGTCCGAGGTGTCGAGCTTGTCGACGGTCGTCTGCAGGTCCTTGTACGCCTTGGCGGTGGAGTTCAGCTCCTTGACCGCCTGCTTCTGGGTCTGCTCGCCGCCCTCGACGGGCGGGGCGCCCGCGTCCTGGACCGCCTTGGCGAGCGCCGTGTACGCCTCGGAGATGTCCCCGAAGGCCTCGGAGTCGGTCTGCTGAAGCTTCTTGGAGTCCTGCTCGTTGGACGCGGCATGGATCGAGGCGTTGGCGGCCTGGATCTTCTTCAGCTGGGGCTGCACCTCGTCACAGACTGTCTTGGCCCAGTCGTTGACCTTCTTGTTGCTTTCGCCCCCACCGCCACCGCAGCCGGTCAGCGCCACGACGAGTGCCGCACCGCCGGACAGTGCCGCCACAAGCTTCTTGTTCACCGGATTGGTCCCTTCCATGGCTCTTCTCGGCCCCGGAACATACACGGCCGAACGGCCAGGGCCCTGGGTTGAGCGTCCCTTATAGGGTCTTCTGAGGCCATTTGAACCAAGCCAGGTGTGCTGTCTGCCTCACCCTGGGACCGAACTCTGGAGCCGGGGGACCGAACCCTGGAGGGCCGGACGCGCTCGTCCTGGGGCCGGACGTGGAAGCGGGCGGACAGCGTGCCGAAACACATTGTCCGCCCGCCTGTCGCAGGGCTCTCCCCGCCGGCTCGCGGCCCGCTCCCTGGGGTCAGGACACCACCGCGGCGTCGGCTGACTTGCTGACCCGCTCGGGGTTGCCTTCGTCACCCACCGCGATGCCGCGCCGCTTGGACACGTACACGGCGGCGATGATGATCAACATGGCCAGTGTCGCGATCCCGGCCCGCAGGCCTGGGCTGGCGTTGTCCCCGTAGGAGAACTTCACGACCGCCGGGGCGATCAGCAGCGCCACCAGGTTCATGACCTTCAGCAGCGGGTTGATCGCGGGGCCCGCCGTGTCCTTGAACGGGTCGCCGACCGTGTCGCCGATCACCGTCGCCGCGTGCGCCTCGCTGCCCTTGCCGCCGTGGTGGCCGTCCTCCACCAGCTTCTTCGCGTTGTCCCACGCGCCGCCGGAGTTCGCGAGGAAGACCGCCATCAGCGTCCCGGTGCCGATCGCGCCGGCCAGGAACGAGCCGAGCGCACCGACCCCGAAGGTGAAGCCGACCGCGATCGGCGCCAGCACGGCGAGCAGGCCGGGCGTGGCGAGCTCGCGCAGCGCGTCCTTGGTGCAGATGTCCACGACCCGCCCGTACTCGGGCTTCTCGCTGTAGTCCATGATCCCGGGCTTCTCGCGGAACTGCCGCCGCACCTCGAAGACCACCGCGCCCGCGGACCGCGACACCGCGTTGATCGCCAGCCCCGAGAACAGGAAGACGACGGCGGCGCCGAGGACGAGCCCGACCAGGTTGTTCGGCTGCGAGATGTCCAGGCTCAGGTTCATCTTCCCGGCCACGGTCGTATGCGTCTCGGCGATCGCCTCCGCGATGGCGTCGCGGTACGAGCCGAAGAGCGCCGACGCGGCGAGCACCGCCGTCGCGATGGCGATGCCCTTGGTGATCGCCTTGGTGGTGTTGCCGACCGCGTCGAGGTCCGTGAGCACCTGCGCGCCCGCGCCCTCGACATCGCCGGACATCTCGGCGATGCCCTGGGCGTTGTCGGAGACCGGACCGAAGGTGTCCATCGCGACGATCACGCCCACGGTGGTGAGCAGGCCCGTGCCGGCCAGCGCGACCGCGAACAGCGCCAGCATGATCGAGCTGCCGCCGAGCAGGAACGCGCCGTAGACGCTGAGGCCGATCAGCGCCGCCGAGTACACCGCGGACTCCAGCCCGAGCGAGATCCCGGAGAGCACGACCGTGGCGGGACCGGTCAGGGAGGTCTTGCCGATGTCCCGCACCGGCCGCCTGGTGGTCTCGGTGAAGTAGCCGGTGAGCTGCTGGATGAGCGCAGCGAGCACGATGCCGATGGCGACGGCGACGAGCGCGAGCACGCGCGGGTCCCCGCCGTGGCCGAGGATCGCGCGGTCGGTGACGCCGTGCAGGTCGGCGTAGCTGGACGGCAGATAGGCGAAGACCGCGGCCGCCACCAGCGCCAGCGAGATCACCGCGGAGATGAAGAAGCCTCGGTTGATGGCGGTCATGCCGCTGCGGTCGGCGCGCCGCGGGGCCACGGCGAAGATGCCGATCATGGCGGTGACCACGCCGATGGCCGGGACCAGCAGCGGGAACGCCAGGCCAGAGTCGCCGAAGGCGGCCTTGCCGAGGATGAGCGCGGCGACCAGGGTCACGGCGTACGACTCGAACAGGTCCGCCGCCATGCCCGCGCAGTCCCCGACGTTGTCGCCGACGTTGTCCGCGATGGTCGCGGCATTGCGCGGGTCGTCCTCGGGGATGCCCTTTTCGACCTTGCCGACGAGGTCGGCGCCGACGTCGGCGGCCTTGGTGAAGATGCCGCCGCCGACCCGCATGAACATCGCGATCAGGGCGGCGCCCAGGCCGAAGCCCTCGAGCACCTTGGGTGCGTCGGCCGCGTAGACCAGCACCACGCAGGACGCGCCGAGCAGGCCGAGACCGACGGTGAACATGCCGACCACGCCGCCCGTACGGAAAGCGATCTTCATGGCCTTGTGCGAGACGGCCGTCAGATCGACACCCGATTCACCCGGGGTGGAAGAAGGCGTGGAAGGGGGCCCGGAAGAGGGGGAACTCCCATTGACGGGAGTGGTCCCGGACGGCTTCTCCGGCGTCGCCTCACGGGCGGCGGCTGCGACGCGCACATTGCTGCGCACCGCGAGCCACATCCCGATATAGCCAGTGGCCGCCGAGAATCCGGCGCCGATCAGAAAGAACACCGATCGCCCGATGCGCTGCTTCCAGTCATCCGCCGGCAAGAGCATGAGCAGGAAGAACACCACGGAGGCGAATACGCCGAGAGTGCGCAGCTGCCGGGCCAGATAGGCATTCGCGCCTTCCTGGACCGCCGCGGCGATCTTCTTCATGGTGTCGGTGCCCTCGCCGGCCGCGAGCACTTGTCGTACCAGCGCCACCGCGACCGCGAGTGCCGCCACCGCGACCGCGGCGATCACCAGCACGATCACTCTGTTGTCGTCGGTCAGTTCTGCGGCAGCCAGGGTTGGGGGAAGGTCCAGTGGATGAGGGGTGAGTTGCCCCGCCATTCGTCCTCCTTGACGTTTGGCACATGGGCGCGCAGCAGTTCTGCGACCGCAGAAGAGCCGCCACGCTCAGGCGTCCTGAGCTCAAGATGTGGACGGATTGTAGGGAGCGGCGCCAGATCAAAACAGGGCACCGGAATAGGAATTCGCCTGCACCAGCGAAGATCAATAGGTTTCGGCCTCGGAAATTCCCTCGGATGAAGGAAGACGCCTAATTCGCTGACGCATAGATAATGATCTATATAAACGATCTCGAAGTCATATAAAAAGCCCTGCTCAGCGCATGGCCAGAGCAGGGCGGAGCACCCTGCGCCGACGTCCGCGATCGGACCCCGGCGCGAGCTGTGGAGCTACGGCAGAAGGGACTGAGGGGCGGTGGGCCAGCTCATCCGGATCCGGCCGCCGGTCTCGCTCGTCGTCACCTCGACGTCGTCGACCAGCCCGCTGATAACCGCGAGCCCCATCTCGTCCTCGCCCTCGGCCGCCGGCTCCTCGTCCACGTCGGGATGGGAGCCGGGGGTGAGCCCGGCGGATGTCGGCGACTCGTCGCCGACCTCGATGGAGAACTTCTTCTCCTCGTCGGTCAGGACCACCCGCACCGGGGCCTCCACCCCATTGCTCAGGTGGAGCCCGACCGCGCGCGTGCATGCCTCGCCGACCGCAAGCCTCACCTCGTCGAGCACGGCCTCGTCCACCCCGGCCCGGCGCGCCACGGCCGCCGCCACCAGGCGGGCGGTTCTGACGTGCTCGGGCAGGGCGCTGAAGCGGAGTTCGACGGTGGCCATGCCATCCCCCTCGGGCGTTTGGGCGTGCATCTCAGGGGGCCGGGCGGAGCCGCCCGGTACCCCCTCGTTCTTCCGATGGTGACTGATCAGTCAGTCGCCGCGACGGCATCGTCGACCGAGGTGTGAATCGGGAACACCTTGGTCAGGCCGGTAATTCGGAAGATCTTGAGAATGCGCTCCTGGTTGCAGACGAGGCGCAGCGAGCCCTCATGGGCCCGCACTCGCTTGAGCCCGCCGACGAGCACGCCGAGTCCGGTGGAGTCGAGGAAGTCGACGCCCTCCATGTCGACGACCAAGTGGTAATTGCCGTCGTTGACAAGCTCGACCAGCTGCTCGCGCAGCTTGGGCGCGGTGTATACATCAATCTCGCCACCGACCTCGACGACCGTGCGGTCGCCAACGGTCCGGGTCGACAGGGACAGGTCCACGGATCCTCCAGCACCTTGCATCGAGCGGTCGCCCCCCATGGATCGGCAGCCGCGATGGCATTCAATCACTTACCAGCAGGCGCGCACGACGCCTTGAGGCCATTGTCCGTCAGACCAGTGACAGACTCGGTGTCGATGGCCCACAACCAACTCCCGCGGCAGGCGGGCATACGCACCTCACCCCGGACCGTCCTCGGTCGGCTCACCACGGGGGCGGGCCGGGCTGCGCGCATCACTCATACGGAGCACTTGCCCCCGCGTATCGGGACCCATGCCGATTGGCCTCGCCAGATCCGGCCGGAAGTCGTCGCTGCCGTCCAGGCCGCCGGAATCGAGCGCCCGTGGGCCCACCAGGCGCGTACGGCCGAGCACGCACTGCGAGGCGAATCGGTGGTCGTCGCCACGGGCACCGCGTCGGGGAAGTCCCTGGCCTACCTGGCCCCCGTCTTCAGCGCCCTCCTGGACGGCTCAGAGGCGCCCAGCGGGCGCGGCACGACCGCCCTGTACCTGGCGCCCACCAAGGCCCTGGCCGCCGACCAGCGGCGCGCGGTGGCCGATCTCGCCGCGCCGCTGGGCACCGGCATCCGCGCCGCGGTGTACGACGGGGACACGCCGGTCGAGGAGCGCGAGTGGGTCCGCCAGTACGCGAACTACGTGCTCACCAACCCCGACATGCTGCACCGCGGCATCCTGCCCGGGCACCCCAGATGGTCCTCCTTCCTGCGCGCGCTGCGCTATGTCGTCATCGACGAGTGCCACACCTACCGGGGCGTCTTCGGCTCCCATGTGGCCCAGGTGCTGCGCAGACTGCGCCGCGTCTGCGCCCGCTACGGCTCCTCGCCCGTCTTCCTGCTCGCCTCCGCGACCGCCGCCGACCCGGCCGTCGCGGCGACCCGGCTGACCGGACTTCCCGTGGTGGAGATCACCGACGACTCCTCGCCCCGGGGCGAGGTGGTCTTCGCCCTGTGGGAGCCGCCGCTGACCGAGCTGCACGGCGAGCAGGGGGCCCCGGTCCGCCGCACCGCCACGGCGGAGTCCGCGGACCTGCTCACCGACCTGGCCGTCCAGGGCGTCCGTACGGTCGCCTTCGTACGCTCCCGGCGCGGCGCCGAGCTCATCGCCCTGATCGCCCAGGAGCGGCTCGCCGAGGTCGACCGGTCCCTGGCGGACAGGGTCGCCGCCTACCGCGGCGGCTATCTCCCCGAGGAGCGCCGCGCCCTGGAGCGCGCCCTGCACTCCGGGGACCTCCTCGGGCTCGCCGCCACCACCGCCCTGGAGCTGGGGATGGACGTGGCCGGGTTGGACGCCGTCGTCGTCGCCGGATACCCGGGCACCCGCGCCTCCCTGTGGCAGCAGGCGGGGCGGGCCGGGCGCGCCGGCCAGGGCGCGCTGGCAATCCTCGTCGCCCGGGACGACCCGCTGGACACCTATCTCGTCCACCACCCGGAAGCCCTCTTCCGGCAGCCGGTCGAATCCACCGTGCTCGACCCGGACAACCCGTACGTCCTCGCGCCCCACCTCTGCGCGGCCGCCGCCGAGCTGCCGCTCACCGAGGCGGACCTGGAACTCTTCGGACCCGCCACCAAAGAGCTGATGCCACAGCTGGAGCAGCGCAGACTGCTCCGTCGCCGGGCGACCGCCTGGCACTGGACCCGCCGTGAGCGCGCCGCCGACCTCACCGACATCCGCGGCGAAGGCGGGCGGCCGGTGCAGATCGTGGAGGCGGCGACGGGGCGGCTGCTGGGCACGGTGGACGCCTCAGCCGCCCACGCCACCGTCCACGAGGGCGCCGTCCACCTCCACCAGGGCCGGACCTACCTCGTCGAACAGCTCGACCTGGAGGACTCCGTCGCGCTCGTGGAGGAGGCCTCACCGCCGTATTCGACCACCGCCCGCGACACCACGGCGATCTCCATCCTGGAGACCACCACCGAGGTCCCGTGGGGCGACGCACGGCTGTGCTTCGGCTCGGTCGAGGTCACCAACCAGGTTGTCTCCTTTCTGCGTCGCAAGCTGATCAGCGGCGAGGTCCTCGGCGAGTCCAGGCTGGACCTCCCGCCCCGTACGCTGCGCACCCGGGCCGTGTGGTGGACGGTCACCGACGACCAGCTCGAGGACGCCCGCGTCGCCCCCGAAGCCCTCGGCGGCGCCCTGCACGCCGCCGAGCACGCCTCCATCGGCATGCTGCCGCTCTTCGCGACCTGCGACCGCTGGGACATCGGCGGGGTCTCCGTCCCGCTCCACCCCGACACGCTCCTTCCGACCGTGTTCGTCTACGACGGCCACCCCGGCGGCGCGGGCTTCGCCGAGCGCGCCTTCCACACCGCCGCCGGCTGGCTCACGGCCACCCGCGAGGCGATCGCCGCCTGCGAGTGCGAATCCGGCTGTCCGTCCTGCATCCAGTCCCCCAAGTGCGGCAACGGCAACGACCCGCTCGACAAGAAGGCCGCCATCCGCCTCCTGACCACCCTCCTCACCAAGGCACCACCCCAGCCGACCGACGCCTGACTGTCAGCCGACGGCAGGTAGCGGACACCCGGCGGTGGGCAGCTGCCATCGGGCATCTGGGCAGCCGGCACCGGGCGCCGAGCAGCTGCCACTGGGCCACCTGACGCCTGACAGCTGGGTGTCTGGCGCCGGGCAGGTGGGCACCGGACTCTGGGCGGCTAGCACCGGGCACCGGGCCACCTGACGCCCGACAGCTGGCGCCTGGCGCCTGGCGCCTGGCGCCGGGCAACGTTCCCGCCTCCGCGCCCCGGCCCTCACGGCCCCTCACAGCGTCTCCCTGGCCCTCTCTCCTTTCCTCGCAGCCACCACGGTCACGGGCGGGCGTAGCGGTGCGCCTGTGTCCAAAGGCTTCCCGGCGGCCTCTTCAAGCTCCCGGCGCAAGCCCAGCGGCTCGGCTGCGGCCCTCGGCGCGACCCCGACGGTGGGCGCGGGCCCCCTCCGGCCGCCGCGGCCGCCCGCCCGGCGTATCACCGGGGCGCGCCTCGCCCGGACTGGAGCCCGGGCGGCTCCGCGGGTCCGGCGCGGGACCGGACTTCGGGGGCGAACGGACCGGCCCGTGCCTCCACCCTGAGATCGGCGATCGCGCCGCGCAGCGCGCACTTCACCACGCGGGCACCCTGCGCGGCGGCCACCCGCCGTGCGAGTCGGCACGCGGCTTCGGGTCCCTCCAGTCCGTGGTCCGCCGCCGCGAGTGCCGCGAGGTCCGCGGCGGCGCCGGCCCGGTGGCGGGCCACCATGACCTGTCCGGCAGCCAGCACGACAGCGAACACCGCGCACAGCGCCGTGGCGGTCAGGGCGGCCCACACCGTCGCCGACCCGCGGTCTCCCCAATCCCTCCTCACGGCCCCGCCTCGCCCGCAGGTGCCGTGGCCGATCCTGGCGCCTCCTCACCTCTGCCCACCGATTCCTCAGCGAAGGCGACCGCCTCGCCGCTCAGGCGCACCGCCAGCGGACCCGGGCCGGGCGCGCGGGCCTCGACCCGTACCCGCACCAGGTCGCCCTCCCGCCGCAGTTCAACCCGGGCCCCGCGTGGTGCGGCCGACCGGGCGGCGGCCAGCGCCGCCGCCCGCGGCTCCGAACGCGCGGCGGCGCGCGCCCCGGCCCGTGCCGCGTCCACACATCGCATCTGCCCGGACGCGGCCATCAGGCCCCAGATCAGCATCAGTGCGAACAACCCCAGCACCGGCAGCGCGACGGCCGCCTCCGCCGTGACAAACCCCCGGTCCCCCGGTCCGGCCCGGCCGCGCCGACTTCCTGGATGGGGTCCGCCGGTCGCATCAGAACTGCCCATCGAGCGCCTTCCCGATCACCGACCGCAGCGCTTCGTCGACCGCCCCGCCGGTCACCACCTTGTACAGAACCGCGGCGAAGGCGCATGCCGCGATCGTCCCCATCGCATACTCGGCGGTCGCCATCCCCGCGTCGGCTCGTGCCTTCGCCGCCGCGTACCGCCGCAGACACCAACGCATCACCATGTCGGCCTCCCCGATCTGTGTTGAATCCCGTACTTCTGACTCGCGTATCCCTGACTCGCGTACTTCTGGCTGCCGCGCTTGACTGCCGCGCTTCCGTTTCCGTGCTCGCCTGCGACGTCCGTGCTCGCTCTGCCGGACGGCCCCCGCTTCAGCCACCCCCTGCCAGGGCGCCCGCGAGCCCGAGCATCACCGGCGCCACCCCGATCAGCAGGAACGCGGGCAGATAGCACGCGCCCAGCGGGGCGGTGGCCAGGACGCTTGCGCGCTCCACCCGTTTGTCCGCCTGCCTCCCCTGCTCGGCCCGGCAGTCGGCGGCCAGCCGGGACACCGGCTCCACGGCCGGCGCGCCCGTCGTCCCGGCGCGCTCCAGGGCGCGCGCCAGTCTCTGTGCACCAGGCAGAGCCCCCATGCGCCCCCAGGCGGCGGCCGGCTCGCCTCCGAGCCGCAGCTCCGCCGCGGCCTGGGCGAGCCGCTCGCCGACCGGGCCGCCGAGCGACCGCCCCACCGCTTCTGCCGCCTTGCGCGGGCCGGCTCCGGCCTCCAGGCAGGCGGTGAGCAGATCGGCGGCCAGCGGAAGCTGGCGCGCCGCGTCGTTCTTGGCGCGCTTGCCGGACCGCCCGGCGGTGGCCCGGCGGTGCCGCTGCCACCGTCTCGCCCCGTATCCGGCGGCGAGGCCAAGCGCGCAGCCCAGCGGGCCGCCGACCAGGACGAGGCAGGCGAGCAGGGCACCGACGGCCGAAACCCAGTCCCGTATCGCGTCGGCTGCCCCTCCGGCGCGCCATCTCTCCCGCCGCCCCGGCCGCCGCTCCTGGTGGGCCTCAGGCAGCAGCGCCGTGAGCCGACGCCGGGCGGTCCGCACCCGGCGGGCCTCAATCACCGCTTCCGCGACCGACACGGCGGAGGCTGCGAAGGCCGCCATAATCCACAGGCTGTGGATAACATCAGCCGTCATGACCCCGACGTCCTTCCTCGCCGGCCGCCGCCCGGATCACCCGCGAGGTCCAGGCGAACCCGGCCCACTCCAGCAGCCCGCCCACCAGCAGGCAGGCCAGACCGGCCGGGGTGTGCAGCAGCACGTGCAGTGGGTCCGCTCCCAGCGCACTGCCCATCAGCAGCCCGAGGACGGGCAGCAGCACCAGCACGACGGCCGTGGCCCGGGCGCCCGCCAGCCGGGAGCGCACACTCTGCCGCTGGTCCCGCTCGGCCCGCAGCGCCGCCGCGACCCGGTCGAGGCCGGCCGCGAGGCCCGCCCCTTCGTCGACCGCGACCTGCCAGCAGGCCGCGACCCCGGTGAGCCCCTCCGCACCTGGCGAACGGGCCGCCCTGCGCAACGCCTCCGGCACATCACCTCCGAACCGCGCCGCCGCCGAGACCAGGCCCCAACGCTCCCCGATGTGCCCTGGGGGCGTGGCCAACAGCGCCTCGACCGGTTGCCGCCCGGCGCGCAGCTCGCCCGCCACGGCCCCGCACAGCTCGATCACCGCCGCGGCCCGCCGATCCCGCCGCCGGTCGCGCTTGCGCGCCCGCCGCCACCGGCCGACGACCGGCACGGCCGCCACCCCGGCCAGCAGCGGCAGCACCGACGCGCCCACCAGCGCGAGGAGACATCCCGCGGGGAGACACAGCAGCTCGCGTCCCATCCGCCCGCCGTATGCGGTCCGCCACCGCTCCCGCAGCCAGGCGGCCATCTCGGTCAGCCGCCGCCGCGGATCCGCCCCGGCGGGCCCGACGGCTCCGCCGCCCGCGAACAGCAGCCTGGCCCGCCGCAGATCCCTGTCGCGCCCGGAGAGCAGCCAGGCCGCCGCGCCCGCGCACAGCACGGCCGCGCACAGCGGCAGCGCCTCCGGGGCCACCCCACCGCCCGCGCCTGTCATGCCGCACCCCCGCCGCGTACACACAGCCGCTGGAGCCGCTCCCAGCCTGCCGCCCTCCCGAACCCCTCGGGGGTCCACTCCACGGCCGGGACGGTCGTGACATAGCCCGCCCGGTCCCGGTCCAGGACGTGCAGCTCGGCGATCTTGCGCCGCCCGCCGCGGTCCCGCACCAGATGGATCACGACCGACAGGGCCGCCGCCAGCTGGCTGTGCAGCGCCGCCCGGTCGAGACCAGCAGTCGATCCCAGCGCCTCCAGCCGGGCCGGGACGTCCGCCGCCGTGTTGGCGTGCACCGTGCCGCAACCGCCCTCGTGCCCGGTGTTGAGCGCGCCCAGGAGATCGGTGACCTCGGGGCCGCGCACCTCTCCGACCACCAGCCGGTCGGGACGCATTCGCAGCGCCTGGCGCACCAGGTCCCGGAGGGTGACCTGGCCCCTGCCCTCCTGGTTGGCGGGCCGGGTCTCCAGCCGGACCACATGCGGATGGTCCGGCCTGAGCTCGGCCGAGTCCTCGGCGAGGACGATCCGCTCGTCGGGCCCGACGAGCCCCAGCAGCGTGCTGAGCAGGGTCGTCTTGCCCGAGCCCGTGCCACCGCTGATCAGGAACGAGAGCCGGGCGTCCAGCATCGCCCGCAACAGCTCCTGACCGCCGGGCGGCACGGTCCCCGCCGCCACCAGTTCCTCCAGGGAGAACGCCCGGGGCCGCACCACGCGCAGCGAAAGACAGGTCGACCCGACGGCCACCGGAGGGAGCACCGCATGCAGCCGCGTGCCGTCCGGCAGCCGGGCGTCCACCCATGGCCTGGCGTCGTCCAGCCGCCGGCCGGCCACGGCGGCGAGGCGCTGGGCGAGCCTGCGCACCGCGGCCGCGTCGGTGAATCTCACGTCCGTCCGCTCCAGTCCTGCTCCCCGGTCCACCCACACCTCGTCGGGGGCGGTCACCAGTACGTCCGTGACGTCGGGGGCGGCGAGCAGCGGCTCCAGCGGCCCGGTGCCGACCAACTCCGAGCGCAGGGCCGCGACGACGCCCAGAACCTCTGTGTCGCCGAGCAGCCTCCCCTCCTCACGCAGGGCCGCCGCCACCCGCGCGGGCGTCGGCTCCGCCCCGCTCCGCGCCAGCCGCAGCCGCACCGCGTCCAGCAGCTCCGGCGACTCGACGCTCGCGCCACCGAGCTCGCGCCGCTTGACGCTCATGCCCCGCCCCCTTGCTGCTCCGCGTCTGCCAGGACCCGCCCCCAGAACTCCGCGCAGAACCGGGCGAGCGGCCCGCGGGGGCTGGCGCCCGGCGGCTCACCGCCGTCCAGCGCGCCCGACATTCCGGGCTCCGGCGGCAGCTCACCGGCCAGTGGCAGGTCCAGAAGCCGGGCGATCTCCTCGTCGTCGAGCCCCGGTCCGCACGGCCCGCGCACCACCGCGCGCAGATCGCGCAGCACCATGCCCACCGTCGACGCCACGCGGTGGGCGGCGGCGACCGCCCGCAACTCGGCGGGCACGACCAGCAGGCCCAGATCCAGCTGGTCGAGTGCTTCAGCCACCGTGTCGTCCACCCGCCGCGGCAGATCCACCACCACGACCCCGCCGCGCCGCCGCGCGGCCGCGAGCACCGCCCGCATCGCGGACGGCGCGACGGCCACCGATTGGCCGCGGTCCCAGCTGAGCACCCGCAGGGAGTGCAGCTCGGGGAGCGATTCCTCCAGCGCGCTCCCGGCGACCCGGCCGCGCGATTCGGCGAAGGCGGGCCACCTCAGCCCCTCCGCGCCCTCGCCGCCGAGCAGCACATCCAGGCCGCCGCCCAGCGGGTCTCCGTCGATGAGCATGGTGCGCCGCCCCGCGCGGGCGGCGGTGACCGCCAGGGCGCAGGCGAGGGTGCTGGCGCCCGCGCCGCCGCGCCCGCCGATGACCCCGATGGTGAAGGCCTGGCGGCCGACGCCCTCGGCCACGTCGGCGATGCGGTCCACCAGCCAGGTCTCGGCATCGGGCAGAAACGCCACATTGTCCGCGCCCAGGGCGACGGCCCGCTGCCAGATGCCGTGGTCGTCGAGATCCCGCCCGATGAGCAGCACCCCCTCCCTGCGGGTGCCACCGCGCAGCCGGGCCGCGGCGTCGTCGCCGACCAGAATCAACGGCGCGCCCTCCCAACTGCCCCGGCGCGCGGGCGCGCCATGCACCACTTCAGGCTCGGCCCCCGCCGCCGCGCACAGCCGCAGCAAGTCGTCGAGAAGCTCCTCGTCCTCAGTGACGATCAGCGGTCTGCGCTGTCGCCCATCCGTCGCCGGTCGATTCGGTGTGATGGATCCAGCCACGATCCCCTCCCCATCTCGTTACGCGCCCCATCCCGTTACGCGCTCTCACTTCCGCGAACGATGAGCGCGAACGCCGCGGAGAATCAGCGTCCGGCGATCCAGAAAATCCTGGGGATCTTGGTCCAAAACTGTGGACAACTCATCAGTTGTGAATATCCCAGTCACCTAAACCAGTGACTTCCAGAGAGCAGCCTTGCGATTACGTACAGTCACGAAGCAGCCTGATGGGGCGGCTGGCGCGAGCAGAGGCCCGGGAGGGGAAATGATCAGGTGAAAAGACCGCAAATGCGTCCGGACATGCGACGACCCCCGCCGGGGGGGAGAGCGGGGGTCGTCCCCACGGCCGACTCGGGGGGGGAGGAGTCGGACCGGGTTAGCACGGTCGCGAACGATCCGTGACTTCCATGGTGTACCCGAGAGCCTTCTCAGGCAAACCCACGCGCCCAGCTTACGCCGAATGGTGGGCCCTATGCTCGGCGTCGTGGAAAACCACTCGTTGCCTCGGACAGCCGCCTTCTTTGACCTGGACAAGACGGTCATTGCGAAGTCGAGCACGCTCACCTTCAGCAAGTCCTTCTACCAAGGCGGGCTGATCAACCGCCGCGCCGTACTGCGTACCGCATATGCGCAGTTCGTCTTCCTCGCCGGCGGGGCCGATCACGAGCAGATGGAGCGGATGCGGGAGTATCTCTCGGCGCTGTGCCGTGGGTGGAATGTCCAGCAGGTGCGGGAGATCGTCGCCGAGACCCTGCATGACCTCATCGACCCGATCATCTATGACGAGGCAGCCTCCCTCATCGAGGAACACCATGCCGCCGGCCGCGATGTGGTCATTGTCAGCACCTCGGGTGCCGAGGTCGTCGAGCCGATCGGCGAGTTGCTGGGCGCGGACCGCGTGGTGGCCACCCGCATGGTCGTGGAGAACGGGGCGTTCACCGGCGAGGTGGAGTACTACGCATACGGGCCGACCAAAGCGGAGGCCATCGCCGAGCTGGCCGAGTCCGAGGGCTACGACCTCTCCCGCTGCTACGCCTATAGCGACTCGGCCACCGACCTGCCGATGCTGGAGTCCGTCGGCCATCCACACGCGGTGAACCCGGACCGCGCGCTGCGCCGCGAGGCCGCGGCCCGTGGCTGGCCGGTCCTCTCGTTCAACAAGCCGGTGCGGCTGAAGCAGCGCGTGCCCTCCCTCTCCATGCCGCCGCGTCCGGTGCTGGCCGTCGCGGCGGCGGTGGGCGCGGCCGCCGCCACCGCCGGGCTGATGTGGTACGCCAGTCGGCGTCGCGCACCATATGCCCGCGCTTGAAGCTCATCACAAAGATCTGCGATGAGAGCTTCCGCTTAGCCTGACACAGGAGTAGAAAGGAATCGAAGGCCCGCGAGACCAGGGGCATCCGGAGGATTAACCCCAGACGCACCAAGGCCCACGGACCGAGCATGAATACTGGGCACCCACGCGACGCCGACCCGTCGATTACGGGCCAGCCGCACCAGGTGACGGGCCGAAGATCCCGACCTGATGGGCGAATTCTCGTGCACGCATGGTAACCCGGTGGACGTGCCAGCGGCGGTACCGAACTCGGTGCCGCCGCAACCATGTCCGGACCCGCCCGCAGCAGCCCAACCCCGCACGGCTCGATCCGGCGCGGTCCGATCGGGCGCGACCCGAATCGATCCGATCCGGCGAAGTTTGACCCTGCGGGGACTCAGGCGGCGCCGCGCTGCAGGGCCTCACAGACCGCTGTGCTCTCACGGGCTCCCAACTCCACCGCACGCCCGCACTGCGCGATCCACGCGGCCACGCCCTCGGGCGTGCCGGAGGCATAGCCCTCCAGCGCTTCGACGTACGCCGCAGCCCCCAGCTCCGCGTGTCCGACCTCGGCCGGACAGATGGATTTCGGGTCAAGTCCGCTGCCCACCAACACGATCCGCTCCGCCGCGCGAGCCACCAGACCGTTGTGCGAGCCAAAGGGCCGCAGGGCCAGCAGTTCGCCGTGCACCACCGCGGCCATCACCAGCGCCGGGGCCCGGCTCCCCGCGACCAGCAGCCGCACCAGCCCGTCCAGCCGCCCCGTCACCTCATCGGCGCCCGGCAGCGCCAGTTCAATCAGCGGCTCCTCGACCGGCTCACCCGCCAGCCGCGGCCGCCCCACCGCGTCGGCCGCCTCCGTTCCCCCCGCCGCGACCAGATGCAGCCGGGCCAGCACCCGCAGCGGCGACTGCCGCCACACGCTCAGCAGCTGTCCGGCCTCAGCGGTCAGCCGCAGCGCCGCGCCCACCGCGCGCGGCTCGCCCTCCGATCCGAAGTCGCTGCGGCGCCGCACCTCCTCCAGCGCCCAGTCGGCCCCGGCCAGGGCGGCGGAGCCGCGCGCCCCGCGCAGGGCCGCCTCGGAGGTGACCTCATTGCTGCGGCGGCGCATCACCCGGTGGCCGTAGACCCGGTCGACGGCCTCGCGCACGGCTTCCACGGAGTCGGCGACGCCGGGGAGCGCGGCAAGGGCGGCAAGCGGGTCTGCTGTCGTACTCATGAGTACGACCCTACGCACCCACCGCCCCCACCCCTCATTGGAGTGGTCTTCTTCACCGTATCCACCATCCAGGACGATCACTCACCTACGCTAGGTGAACATGAAGATCGCTTTCGTGGGCAAGGGCGGCAGTGGCAAGACGACGCTGTCCTCGCTGTTCATCCGCCACGTCGCCGCCACCGGCGCCCCCGTCATGGCCGTCGACGCGGACATCAATCAGCACCTCGGTGCGGCCCTCGGCCTGGACGAGCCGGAGGCCGCCGCACTGCCCGCCATGGGCGCCCACCTTCCCTTGATCAAGGACTACTTGCGCGGCACCAATCCCCGTATCTTCGGCGCCGACACGATGATCAAGACGACTCCGCCGGGCGAGGGCTCACGGCTCCTGCGCATCGACGAGGACAACCCGGTGTACGAGGCCTGCGCCAGGACGGTCGGGCTCGACAGCGGGCAGGTGCGCCTGATGGTGACCGGCCCCTTCACCGAGTCCGATCTCGGCGTCGCCTGCTACCACTCCAAGGTCGGCGCGATCGAGCTGTGCCTGAACCATCTGGTCGACGGCCGCGACGAGTTCGTCATCGTCGACATGACCGCCGGCAGCGACTCCTTCGCCTCGGGCCTCTTCACCCGCTTCGACATGACGTTCCTGGTCGCCGAACCCACGCGCAAGGGGGTCGCGGTGTACCGCCAGTACAAGGAGTACGCCGCCGACTTCGACGTGGCGCTGCGCGTGGTCGGGAACAAGGTGCAGGGCCCGGAGGACCTGGCCTTCCTGCGTGCGGAGGTGGGCGAGGACCTGCTGGCCACGGTCGGCCACTCCGACTGGGTGCGGGCCATGGAAAAGGGACGCCCGCAGCGCTTCGAGGAGCTCGAGGAGGTCAACCGCCGCGCCCTGCGGACGCTGCACGAGGCGGTGGACGCGTCGTACGAGCGGCGGGACTGGCAGCGTTACACCCGCCAGATGGTGCACTTCCATCTGAAGAACGCGCAGAGCTGGGGCAACGAGAAGACGGGCGCCGACCTGGCCGCCCAGGTCGACCCCGCCTTCATGCTGGACGAATCCGTCCGGGCCGGGCGGCCGACGGCTACTTCCGCTTCCGCTTAGCCGGCAGCGCGGAGTGCGTAGAGGCCGGCTCGGCGGCGAAGAAGCCCGCCCAGCCGTCCTTCGGCCGCTTCCCGACGTCCAGTTTGCGCAGCCGCCGCAGGACTCCGGGGTCCTGCGCGTCCAGCCAGTCGGCCAGCTGTTTGAAGGAGACGCAGCGCACGCCCTTTTTCGGGCAGATCTTCTTGATGGTGTCCTCGACGGCGTTCATGTACGTTCCACCGTTCCAGGACTCGAAGTGGTTACCGATGAACAGCGGTGCCCGATTGCCCTTGTACGCCCGGTCGAAGGCGGCGAGCAGTCCCTCGCGCATCTGCCTGCCCCAGGCGGCGCGCTTGGAGGGGTCGCCCTTGGTCGTGCCGGACTGGTTGGCGAGGAAGTTGTAGTCCATCGACAGGGTTTCGAAGGAGTGGCCGGGCACGGGGATCTCCTGCAGCGGGAAGTCCCAGATTCCGTGGATCTTCTTCGGCCAGACCTGGCGGCCGCCCACGGAGCTGGCGTCGTAGCGGAACCCCATCTTCTTGCCCGCCTTGATCAGGTTCTCCTGCCCCTCCAGGCAGGGGGCGCGGCCGCCCACGAGCTCCTTGCCGTAGTCGAAGGGCAGCGGTTCGCCGCCCCGCAGATGGGTGTTGGTCTTCCAGTGTTCGACGAACGACACGGCCTGCCGGGTCTCGTCGATCCACTCACTGGGGCTCCAGGTGCCCACCCCGTCGTCCGGGCCGCAGAAGTGGCCGTTGAAGTGGGTACCGATCTCATTGCCCTCGCGCCAGGCGGCGCCGAGTTGCTCGACGGTGTCCTTGACGCCCTTGACGTCGTTGAAGCCGATGGCCGAGGAGCCGCGCGAGTGTCTCGGCGGGTCGTAGAGGTCTCGCTTCTCTGTGGGCAGCATGTAGACGCCGCTGAGGAAGTACGTCATCGTCGCGTCGTACTTCTTGCCGACCGCGCGGAAACGGGAGAAGAGCTTCTGGCCGTCCTGGCCCGCGCCGTCCCAGGAAAAGACCACGAACTGAGGTGGCTTGTCGCCCGGCTTGAGCCGTCGGGGGCTGAGCTGCCCGGGCTGCGGTCCGGTGTAGGAGGTCGATCCGTCACCGATGAGCCGGCCCTGCTTCCCGGCGCGCTTGGGGTACTTGGGCGCCGCCGGTCCGTTCCGCTGCGCCTCGCGGTCCGTCCGCGGCTGTCCCGGACTGCCTGAGCGCTGTGAGTCGTGCGAACTCCCCGTGCAGTTGGCCACCGCGGCCAGCGCGGCCATCACGGCGAACCATGCAGTGACGTTTCTTCTGGTCCTCATGCCGCCACCTCGTCTCTCTCATCGTTCCGCGCCGCGGGAGCTCGGACCGAAAGCCAAGCTCGCACGGAACGAAGAAAAGACAGAGCATGACAAGCCATTTCAAATGACTATTCACCCGTTGGGTGGAACATAGACCCTTTTCGCCCGAAAAGACTTCCTGCAGACTTTACCCGGCATTACGATTCATTTACCAACGCTTGGTGGTCAGTGCCGAGCTTGGGAGTCAGACCGCAGTACGCCGTGACCCACGGCCGTGTTCTCGGACGCGGCCGCGAAGCCCCGGAGGAGACGGGAATGTCGCAGCTCTTGAACCGGATCGGCGGGGTCTCCTGCCGACGGGACCTTTCCGCCTCGATCGTCATCTTTCTGATCGCGATCCCGCTCTCCCTCGGGATCGCCCTGGCCACAGGCGCCCCGCTGCAGGCCGGCTTGGTCTCCGCCGTCGTGGGCGGAATCGTTGCCGGGCTGCTCGGGGGCGCTCCACTCCAGGTCAGCGGTGCCGCGACCGGCCTGGTCGTGGTCACCGCCGATCTCGTGCAGCGCTACGGCTGGCGCACCACCTGCGCGATCACCGCGCTCGCCGGCGCGGCGCAACTGGCCTTCGGGGCCCTGCGGGTGGCGCGGGCCGCGCTCGCGATCAGCCCGGCCATCGTCCACGGGATGCTCGCGGGCATCGGCGTCGTCATCGCGGTCGGCCAGCTACATGTGGTGCTCGGCGACAGCCCCGACAGCTCAGTGATCGACAATATCGCCGCGCTGCCGACCGAGTTGAGACATCCGCACCCGGCCGCCCTTTTGGTGGGCGCGATCACTGTCGGAGTGCTCGCGCTGTGGCCCCGGCTGCCGGGGAAGGCCGGGCGGGTCGCGCGTGCCGTGCCGGCGGCACTCGTCGCCGTCGTGGGGGCCACCGCGGTGAGCGCGGGCATGGCGGTGCCGCGCGTCGATCTGCCGTCCTGGGAAGTCCCGGCGCTGCCCGGGCTCCCGGAGGGGCCGGTGCTCGGGCTGGTCGCCGCCGTATTGACCGTCACCCTGGTCGCGAGCATGGAATCGCTGCTGTCCGCCGTCGCCGTCGACCGGCTGCAGATCGCGAGCCCCGGCCCGCGGACGGAGGCGCCGGGCGCGGCGCCGGGGAGGCAGCCCGCCCGGCTGGACCGCGAGCTGGTCGGGCAGGGTGCGGCCAATGTGGTCTCCGGGCTGCTGGGCGGGCTGCCGATCGCGGGAGGCGCGATCCGCGGCTCGGCGAATGTCCGGGCCGGTGCCGTGACCCGCCGGTCCACCGTGCTCCACGGCGTGTGGGTGGCGCTGTGCGCGGGGCTGCTCGCCGGGGTGCTCGAGCTGATTCCGCTCGCCGCGCTCGCCGCGCTGGTCATGGTCGTCGGCGTGAAGATGGTCAGCTTCGCGCACATCAAGAACGTGCAGCGGAACCGGGAGTTCCCGGTGTATGCGGCCACACTGGGCGCGGTCGTCCTGCTGGGCGTGTTGCAGGGGGTGGTGGTCGGGGTCGCGGTCGCGGTCTTCACGGCGCTGCGCCGACTGGCCCACACCCGGATCACCGTGGCCGAGGAGGCCGGGCTGCACCGGGTGCGGGTGAGTGGGCAGCTGACGTTCCTGGCGGTGCCCCGGCTCAGCCGGGCCCTGGCGCAGTTGCCGGCCGGGGCGAGTGTGGTGGTGGAGCTGGGCGGCTGGTTCATGGACCACGCCGCGTATGACGCGCTGCAGTCCTGGGCCGAGGGGCACCGGGCGCGCGGCGGCTGGGTCAGGCTCGGCGGACGGTCGGGGCGGCCGATCGCCGAGCCGGCCAGCGCCCACGCCTGCCGACCGTGGACGCCCTGGCGCAACCACCACTGCACCCGCCCCGCCCCGACAGCCGTGCAGAACGACGGGGGGCAACTGCTCGGTGGGGTAAGCGCCTTTCAGCGGCACACCGCGCCGCTGGTGCGGGAGGAGTTGGCGCGGCTTGCGCGGGAGGGGCAGCGGCCCACTCAGCTCTTCCTGACCTGCGCCGACTCCCGGCTGGTGACCAGCATGATCACCTCCAGCGGGCCCGGCGACCTGTTCACCGTGCGCAATGTGGGCAATCTGGTGCCACCGCCCGGCTCCGGAGATGCCTGTGACTCGGTGGGCGCGGCCATCGAATACGCGGTGGAGGTGCTGAAGGTCGGCAGCATCACGGTGTGCGGGCACTCGGGGTGCGGGGCGATGCAGGCGCTGCTCGGCTCGGCGATGCCCGCCCCGTCCGGCGGGAAGACGCCTCCCGCGGCACAGCCCATGACACAGACGCCGCTCGTGCGGTGGCTGCGCCACGGCCGCCCGAGCCTGGCCCGTATGGAGCGGATCGGGCGGCTGGGGCGCGGCGAGGTGGCGCTGGGCGACAGGCCGGTGGCCGATGAGCTGGAGCGGCTGGCGTTGGTCAATGTGGTGCAGCAGCTCGACCATCTGATGGCACACGGCTGCGTGGCCCGCCGTGTGGCGGAGGGCGCCCTGGTGCTCCACGGAATGTACTTCCATGTGGGGGAGGCTCAGGCGTATGTGCTGGAGGTCGGGGGATCGGGCAGATTTTCGGCCGTGCGGCCGGACCATGGCGTGGCGGCCGCTGCCTGTGCGAGGAGCGGAGCCGCGGCGGGTGCGGGCGGCGGTTCCGGGTACGGGGGCGGGGGACTCATGTGATGACAGGTCTAAACCAATTTTTGCCGACGACCCTTGTCAGGGTGCACCACGGGCTGATGAGCTATGGGCTGGGACACAACGGTCACCCTGGGAATGGGAGATGTCGTGAGCAACGAAAGCCTGGCCAACCTTCTTCGGGAGGAGCGTCGCTTCGCTCCCCCCGCCGACCTGGCCGCCAACGCCAACGTCACCGCGGAGGCGTATGAGCGGGCGAAGGCTGACCGCCTGGGCTTCTGGGCCGAGCAGGCCCGTCGGCTGACCTGGGCCGCCGAACCGAGCGAGACGCTGGACTGGTCGAACCCTCCATTCGCGAAGTGGTTCGCCGACGGCAAGCTCAACGTGGCGTACAACTGCGTCGACCGCCATGTGGAGAACGGGCTGGGCGACCGGGTGGCCATCCACTTCGAGGGGGAGCCCGGCGACAGCCGCTCCCTCACCTACGCCGAGTTGCAGCGCGAGGTCTCCAAGGCGGCGCACGCCCTGACCGAGCTCGGGGTCCAGACCGGTGACCGGGTCGCCATCTATCTGCCGATGATCCCGGAGACCGTCGTCGCGATGCTGGCCTGTGCCCGCATCGGCGCCCCCCACTCCGTGGTCTTCGGCGGCTTCTCGGCCGACGCTCTGGCCACCCGCATCGAGGACGCCGACGCCCGCGTCGTAATCACCGCGGACGGGGGCTACCGCCGCGGCAAGCCCTCCGCGCTCAAGCCCGCCGTCGACGAGGCCCTGACCCGCCCGGGCACCGACAAGGTGCGTCATGTGCTGGTGGTCCGCCGCACCGGCCAGGAGGTGGGCTGGGCCGAGGGCCGTGACGTCTGGTGGCACGAACTCGTCGACCGCCAGCCGGACCAGCACACCCCCGAGGCGTTCGACGCCGAGCACCCGCTCTTCATCCTCTACACCTCGGGCACGACCGGTAAGCCGAAGGGCATCCTGCACACCACCGGTGGCTATCTCACCCAGGTCTCCTACACCCACCACGCCGTCTTCGACCTCAAGCCGGAGTCGGATGTGTACTGGTGCACAGCGGACGTCGGCTGGGTCACCGGCCACTCGTACATCGTCTACGGACCGCTGTCCAACGGTGCGACCGAGGTGCTCTACGAGGGCACCCCGGACACCCCGCACCAGGGCCGCTGGTGGGAGATCATCCAGAAGTACGGCGTCACGATCTTCTACACCGCCCCGACCGCGATCCGCGCCTGCATGAAGTGGGGTGACGACATCCCGGCCAAGTTCGACCTGTCCTCGCTGCGTATCCTCGGCTCGGTCGGCGAGCCGATCAACCCCGAGGCATGGGTCTGGTATCGCAAGCACATCGGCGCGGACAAGACGCCCGTGGTCGACACCTGGTGGCAGACCGAGACCGGTGGGATGATGATCAGCCCGCTGCCGGGAGTCACCGAGACCAAGCCCGGTTCGGCCCAGGTCCCGCTTCCCGGCATCTCCGCCACCGTCGTCGACGACGACGCCAATGAGGTGCCGGACGGCTCCGGCGGCTACCTCGTCCTCACCGAGCCCTGGCCGTCCATGCTCCGCACCATCTGGGGCGACGACCAGCGCTATCTGGACACCTACTGGTCGCGCTTCACGAACCGCTACTTCGCGGGCGACGGCGCCAAGAAGGACGACGACGGCGACATCTGGCTGCTGGGCCGGGTCGACGACGTCATGCTGGTCTCCGGCCACAACATCTCCACAACCGAGGTGGAGTCGGCGCTCGTCTCGCACCCCAGGGTCGCCGAGGCCGCGGTCGTCGGGGCCACCGACCCCCAGACCACCCAGGCCATCTGCGCCTTCGTCATCCTGCGCGGCGGCGCCGCTGAGGAGGACGGCCTGGTCGAGGAGTTGCGCGCGCACGTCTCCAAGCACCTCGGCCCGATCGCCAAGCCCAAGCGGGTCCTGCCGGTGGCCGAGCTGCCCAAGACCCGCTCCGGCAAGATCATGCGCCGGCTGCTGCGCGACGTCGCCGAGAACCGCGCTCTCGGCGATGTCACCACCCTCACGGACTCCTCGGTCATGGAGCTCATCCAGAGCAAGCTGCCCACCGCCGCCAGCGAGGACTGACCTGGCGAGGGCTCGGCACATACCGCAGCACGAATACGGAGGGCCCCCGCCTGGCGGGGCGCCCTCCGCGCATTCCGGTTAGGGTGGGAAGCCATCGCGTAAAGAGCGCGACAAGAACGAGCTTTCGAGGGCGCGCCGGGAAGTCTGGTCGGCACATGCCACACGTGTATCCGCACGCGTGTACACGTCGGTCCGACCCCAGGAGGCTTCCCCGTGGCCGCGCCCATCCGCCGCAAGTTCCTCGGACGTCTGTCGCTGCCCGAGCGGACCTTCGTCAGCGACGCCCTGCGCACCGAAACCGTCGGCGGCATCATCCTGCTGGTCGCCGCCATCACCGCGCTGTTCCTCGCCAACACTCCGCTCAGCGGCCTCTACCAGGACGTCAGGGACTTCACCTTCGGCCCCGGCGCGCTGCATCTGCGGCTGTCGGTCGATTCCTGGGCCTCGGACGGACTGCTCACCGTCTTCTTCTTCGTGGCCGGCATCGAGCTCAAGCGCGAGCTGATCGCCGGCGAGCTGCGCGACCCCCGGGCGGCCGCGCTCCCCGTCGTGGCCGCGATATGCGGCATGGCCATGCCCGCCCTCGTCTATGTGACAGTAAGCGCGGCCGGCGGCGGGAACGTCACGGGCTGGGCGGTGCCCACCGCCACCGACATCGCCTTCGCCCTCGCCGTGCTCGCCGTCATCGGCACCGCCCTGCCCGCCGCCCTGCGCGCGTTCCTGCTCACCCTCGCGGTGGTCGACGACCTCGGCGCGATCCTGATCATCGCGATCTTCTACACCACGCATATCAACTTCCTCGCCCTCGGCCTCTCCTTCGCCGGCCTCGCCGTGTTCTGGACGCTGCACCGCAAGGGCATCCACGGCGCATACATCTATGTCCCGCTGGCCCTCGCCATCTGGGCGCTGATGCACGCAAGCGGGGTGCACGCCACGGTCGCCGGTGTCGCCATGGGCCTGATGCTGCGCTGCACCGTGCGCGAGGGCGAGGAGCGCTCCCCCGCCGAGCGCATCGAGCACCGGATGCGCCCCCTGTCGGCCGGTCTCGCCGTCCCGCTGTTCGCCCTCTTCGCCGCCGGGGTCCCGGTCTCCGGCGGCGCCGTCGGGCAGGTCTTCTCCCGCCCCGAGACGCTCGGCGTCGTCCTCGGCCTCGTCGTGGGCAAGACCATCGGCGTCTTCGGCGGCTCCTGGCTCGCCGCCCGCTTCACCAAGGCGGAGCTGAACGAGGACCTGGCCTGGGCGGATGTGTTCGCGATCGCCTCGCTCGCCGGGATCGGCTTCACCGTCTCCCTGCTCATCGGCGAGCTGGCCTTCCCCGGCGACCCCACGCTCGCCGCTGAGGTGAAGGCGGCGGTACTCATCGGCTCGCTGCTCGCCGCGGTCCTGTCGGGCGTCCTGCTGAAGGTGCGTAACAACACCTACCGGAAGCTGTGTGAGGAAGAGGAGCGGGACGAGGACCAGGACGGCATCCCCGACATCTACGAACTGGACAGCCCGGAGTACCACCTTCGGATGGCCGCCATCTACGAGGCCAAGGCCGCCGAACACCGCCGACTTGCCGAAGTGGCTGCCGCGTCCGACTCCAGTGACGATGGTCCGGCATGATCTGAGAGGCTTGACGACCGCGGAGAAGCGCAGAAGACGTGACAGACGCATAAGACGTGGCAGACGCGTAAGACGTGCGGGACGCATAAGACGTGTGAAAGCAGAGGGAGATGGCGATGAGCGCAGCCGACGACGGCGGCAACCGCAGCCTGGGCCAACTGGTGGCCACGGCGACCACCGAACTGTCCGCGTTGGTGCACGACGAGATCGCGCTGGCCAAGGTCGAATTCCGGGACAGTGCCCGGCGCACCCTGTTCGGCAGCGGCGCGGCCATCGTGGCCGGGGTGCTGATCCTGTTCTCGCTTCCGGTGCTGAGCTTCGCCCTCGCCTACGGTCTGCGCGCCTGGACCGGCCTCGGCCTCGCCTGGTGCTTTCTGATCGTGGGTGGCATCTACTGGCTGATCGCCGCGATCCTCGGCGGTCTCGCGCTCGCCAAGTTCAAGAAGGTCAAGGCGCCGAAGAAGTCCATGGCCTCGGCCAAGGAGACGGCTGCCGTACTGGGGAGCGTCAAGCCACACCCGCGCGCCGCGTCCAATGGCGGCCGCCCGGCACGGGATGTGACACGCTCGACCGCATGACGGCCCCTGACACCTCCGCCTCGGTCGTACGGCTCGACGGACCCTGGACCCACCGGGACGTCGCGGCCAACGGCGCGCGCTTCCATATCGCCGAGCTGGGTGACGGCCCGCTGGTCCTGCTGCTGCACGGCTTCCCGCAGTTCTGGTGGGCCTGGCGGCACCAGCTGACCGCCCTGGCCGAGGCCGGCTTCCGGGCGGTGGCCATGGACCTGCGCGGGGTGGGCGGCAGCGACCGTACGCCCCGGGGCTACGACCCGGCCAACCTCGCCCTCGACATCACCGGGGTGGTCCGCTCGCTC
Organism: Streptomyces sp. ME19-01-6; assembly: GCF_033793745.1. NCBI lineage: Bacteria > Bacillati > Actinomycetota > Actinomycetes > Kitasatosporales > Streptomycetaceae > Streptomyces > Streptomyces sp. ME19-01-6. The sequence continues at coordinate 216,825 of NZ_JARAXF010000009.1, forward strand.
GGCGAGCCCGACGCCGCGCTCGTCGGCCATGACCTGGGCGGATATCTCGCCTGGACGGCCGCGGTGATGCGGCCGAAGCTGGTCCGGCGGCTCGCGGTGACCTCGATGCCGCATCCGCGGCGCTGGCGCTCGGCCATGCTCAGGGACGTCAAGCAGAGCGCGGCGAGCTCTTACGTATGGGGCTTCCAGCGGCCCTGGCTGCCCGAGCGGCAGCTGACCGCGGACGATGCGGCGCTGGTGGGACGGCTGATCCGGGACTGGTCGGGGCCGCGGCTGCCCGAGGACCAGGCCGTGGAGGTCTACCGGCGGGCGATGTCCATCCCGTCGACGGCACACTGCTCGATCGAGCCGTACCGCTGGATGGTGCGGTCGCTGGCGCGGCCGGACGGTTTCCAGTTCAACCGGCGGATGCGGCGGCCGGTGCGGGTGCCCACGCTGCATCTGCACGGGTCACTTGACCCGGTGATGCGCACCCGCAGCGCGGCGGGGTCCGGCGAGTACGTGGAGGCGCCCTACCGCTGGCGGCTCTTCGACGGCCTCGGGCACTTCCCGCACGAGGAGGATCCGGTCGCCTTCTCCACCGAGCTGATCAACTGGCTCAAGGACCCCGAGCCCGACCGCTGAGGCCATATGCCGCCTGTACGTCGTCGACTCGCTGTCGGCACGCTGGGCGAACACCTGTTTCTCGAACAGCCACTTGCCTGGAGCATAGGCCAATTGCCGCAGCCAGGGGCGATTACGGACCATGGGCCCCGGGCAGAGACCCAGGTATGGGCTGGACGCACGACTACCGTGACGCACCAAGCGACCGCGGCTCCGAAGCCGCGCTTGCTGCCAATGCCGCGCTGAGCGTTTCCGAGCGGGGCGGTCCCGGGCCTTCCGCAGGCCATGACCCCGATATGGGGATCCCGCGTATCATCCGCCGCAGGGCCCGCTGGGTCTCGGCTCGGCTGCGCCATCCGCGCGGCCGTCAGTAGCGGCCGCTCACACAGGAGTGACCACTTACACCGTGGATCGCGAAGACTGCGCAGACCGTGCAGACCGCGTAGTGCGCCGTAGACCGTAGTACGCCGTCAGGTGCCGGGGTACGCCACGGCGTGCCGTACACGTGCTGTGGCCGCGCGGCTGCTCCCGGCCACAGGCGAATAGGTCGGCGGCGGTCGGTCGGCAGTCGGCGCTGCTGGGCTCAGGCAGCTTTTACAGCGCGCATCCCCGGGTGTCGACCGGGGCCTGGGCCGTGCGGCCCTGCTCGACGTCTTCGCGCACCTCGTCCGCGGTCAACGCGTATCCGGTGTCCGCGTTGTCGAGGGACTTGGCGAAGACCACGCCGTACACCCGCCCCTGCGGGGTGAGCAGCGGGCCGCCGGAGTTGCCCTGCCGCACTGTCGCGAAGAGTGAGTAGACGTCGCGGCGCACGGCGCCGTCGTGGTAGATGTCCGGGCCTTCGGCCTCGATACGGTCGCGGACGCGGGCCGCGCGCACGTCAAAGGCCCCGTTCTCGGGGAAGCCGGCGACGATCGCGCCATCGCCGCTGCGCGCGTCGCCCTCGGCGAACTTCAGCGCGGGCGCGTTCAACGAAGGCACGTCCAGGACGGCGACATCCCGCTTCCAGTCGTAGAGCACGACCCTCGCCTCGTAGAGCCGGCCCTCGCCGCCTATCTGCACGGTCGGATGGTCGACCCCGCCGACGACGTGGGCGTTGGTCATCACCCGGTGCCGCGCGAAGACGAAGCCGGAGCCTTCCAGGACCTTGCCGCAGCTGGGAGCCGTGCCGACGACCTTCACGATGCTCTGCTTGGCGCTGGTGGCCACCGGGCTCGCGGCGAGCGCCGGGTCCGGCGCCGGCACGGAGGTGATGGGCTCGTTCGAGAAGGGCGAGAAGACCTGCGGGAAGCCGTTCTGCGCGAGCACCGAGCGGAAGTCGGAGAACCAGGTGGTCGCCTCGTCCGGGACCACCTGGGAGACCCCGAGCAGCACCTTGGAGTCCCGGACCTCCTTGCCCAGGGTGGGCAGCGAGGAACCGGCCAGGTAGTAGCCGATCAGCCAGGCGACCAGCAGCATCGCCACGACGTTGACCAGCGCGCCGCCGGTCGCGTCCAGGGCGCGAGCCGGTGACCAGGTGATGTGACGGCGCAGCTTGTTGCCCAGGTGGGTGGTGGCGGCCTGGCCGACCGAGGCGAACACGATCACCAGCACGACCGCCATGACCGCGCCGAAGGTGCCCGGGGACGCCCGATCGGTGGTGCCGTCCCAGATCACCGGCAGCAGGTAGACCGCGGCGAGGCCACCGCCGATGAAGCCGATAACCGACAGGATGCCGACGACGAAGCCCTGGCGGTAACCGACGATCGCGAACCATACGGCGGCGAGCAGCAGCAGGATGTCCAGCACATTCACCGAGACACCGTCTCATGCACGCCAGTCGAGCGGGACGCGGTTGTCACGGTTCCAAGGTCTTTCCCAGCCCGCGAAGTGCAAGATCCGGTCAATCACTCCGGCCGTGAATCCCCAGACCAATGCCCCTTCGACAAGGAACGAGGGGCCGGTGTGACCGCTCGGGTGGACGGTGGTCGCCCGATGCGCCGGATCCGTGAGATCCGCCACGGGCACGGTGAAGACCCGGGCCGTCTCGGCGGGGTCGACGGGCCGGATCGGGCTGGGTTCGCGCCACCAGCCGAGCACCGGGGTCACCACGAAGCCGCTCACCGGGATGTAGAGCCGCGGCAGCACCGCGAAGACCTGCACCCCGGCCGGGTCCAGGCCCGTCTCCTCCTCGGCCTCGCGCAACGCCGCGCGCACCGGGCCGGCCCCCTCCGGATCGCCGTCCTCCGGGTCGAGCGCGCCCCCGGGGAAGGAGGGCTGACCCGCGTGCGAGCGCAGCGAACCCGAACGCTCCATAAGCAGCAGCTCGGGCCCGCGGTCGCCCTCCCCGAACAGCACCAGCACGGCGGAGGGACGGCCGCCGCCCCGCGCGGGCGGCAGAAACCGGCTCAGCTGCCGGGCCTCCACCGTCCCCGCGGCACGGGCGACGGGCATCAGCCAGTCGGGCAGCCCATCACTGGTCACACCGGCCACGCCGCCGTATGTGCTCGTCACTCGGCGGCCTCCACGGGAGCGGCGGCCCCCAAGGAGTCGGCGGCCCCCAGCGGGGCGGCGGGCCGGCCCGGATAGTCGGCCGGCGGCCGCAGGCGCTGCCCCGGCTGTCCGCCCAGCTCGTACTTCAGGAGCTTCTTCGCCTTGTCCGGATCCGTCTCCCCCTCCCCGTACGCCGGGCACAGCGGGGCGATCGGGCAGGCGCCGCAGGCGGGCTTGCGCGCATGGCAGACGCGGCGGCCGTGGAAGATGATCCGGTGCGAGAGCATCGTCCACTCACTCTTCGGGAAGAGCGCGGCGATCTCCGCCTCGACCTTCTCCGGGTCCTCCTGGCCGGTCCACTTCCAGCGCCGCACCAGCCGCCCGAAGTGGGTGTCCACGGTCAGCCCCGGCACCCCGAAGGCGTTCCCGAGGACCACATTGGCCGTCTTGCGCCCGACGCCCGGCAGCGTCACCAGGTCCTCAAGGCGGCCCGGCACCTCGCCGCCGAAGCGGTCCCGCAGCGCGGCGGACAGCCCCAGCAGGGACTTCGCCTTGGCCCGGAAGAAGCCCGTCGGCCGGATCAGCTGCTCCAGCGCCTCGGGGGCGGCGGCCGCCATGTCCTCGGGCGTCGGATAGGCGGCGAACAGGGCGGGGGTGGTCTGGTTGACCCGCAGGTCGGTGGTCTGGGCGGACAGGACCGTGGCGACCAGCAGCTGAAAGGGGTTTCCGAAGTCCAGCTCGGGGTGCGCGTACGGATACACCTCGGCCAGCTCGCGGTTGATCCGGCGGGCCCGGCGGACGAGCGCGAGCCGGGATTCGGGGCGGGCGGCGGCCTTGCGCGGTCTGTCGGCGCCGGGGGTCTTCCGTGACCCGGCCGTGCCGGTGGCTTCGGCGGCGTCGGCAGCCTTTGACCGCTTAATTGTTTTGTGCGGATTTGCCGTTTTCGTCGGCTCGGCCGACCCTTGTTCGCCCACAGCGGAATTACGAGGTGCGCTCACCCGTCCGGCCCCCTTGCCCCGTGCTTTCACCGGCCTATTGGACACCCGGCCAGCCTAAGCCCCGGCACTGGCATACGCTCCGACCACCGGAACGAGCCGCTCAATGGGACCCCTGCCGTACAGTGCCGCAGGCAGGTGCGTCAAACTTGTGATTGATCGCACTGTTTTACCGTCCGGCATCATGGGGACGACGGTCCCCTGTGCATGTCGACAAGGAGAGACTCGTGGACGACGTTCTGCGGCGCGCCCCGCTCTTCGCGGCGCTCGATGACGAGCAGGCCGCTGAGCTGCGCGCCTCCATGGGAGAGGTCACCCTCGCGCGCGGTGACGCCCTCTTCCACGAAGGGGACCCCGGCGACCGCCTGTATGTGGTCACCGAGGGCAAGGTGAAGCTCCACCGCACCTCTCCCGACGGCCGCGAGAACATGCTGGCCGTGCTCGGACCCGGCGAGCTGATCGGTGAGCTGTCGCTCTTCGACCCCGGCCCGCGTACCGCCACCGCCACCGCCCTCACCGAGGTCAAGCTGCTCGGCCTCGGCCACGGCGACCTGCAGCCGTGGCTGAACGCCCGACCCGAGGTCGCCACGGCGCTGCTGCGCGCGGTCGCCCGGCGCCTGCGCAAGACCAACGACCAGATGTCCGACCTGGTCTTCTCAGACGTTCCCGGGCGTGTCGCCCGCGCCCTGCTCGACCTCTCGCGCCGCTTCGGCGTGCAGTCGGAGGAGGGCATCCACGTCGTCCACGACCTCACGCAGGAGGAGCTGGCCCAGCTGGTCGGCGCCTCTCGCGAGACGGTCAACAAGGCGCTCGCCGACTTCGCGGGCCGCGGCTGGCTGCGGCTGGAGGCGCGCGCGGTGATCCTGCTGGACGTCGAGCGGCTCGCCAAGCGGTCCCGCTGACACACACGCGCGCGTATTCCGCTGACGCGTACGAGGAGGGCCCTCGCCGGCCGCAATCGCGTGGCCCGGCGAGGGCCCTCCTCATGCAGCACCCCTAGATCCGCGCGCCCCTGTCCCGCCCGGCCTCAGATCAGCCCGTGCTCGCCCAGATAGTCCAGCTGGGCACGGACCGACAGCTCCGCCGCCGGCCACAGCGACCGATCCACATCCGCGTACACATGCGCCACGACCTCCGCGGGCGTGCGGTAGCCGCTCTCCACGGCCGTCTCCACCTGCGCCAGCCGGTTGGCCCGGTGGGCGAGGTAGTACTCCACCGCACCGCGCGCGTCGTTCAGCACCGGGCCGTGCCCCGGCAGCACGGTGCTCACCCCGTCGTCCACCGCCAGCGAGCGCAGCCGCCGCAGCGAGTCCAGATAGTCGCCGAGCCGCCCGTCCGGGTGCGCCACCATTGTCGTGCCGCGCCCCAGCACCGTGTCGCCGGTCAGGACCGCGGCGTCGGCCGGGAGGTGGAAGGACAGCGAGTCGGCCGTGTGGCCGGGCGTGGGCACCACCCGCAGCTCCAGCCCGCCGGTGGTTATGACATCGCCCGCCCCCAGCCCCTCCTCTCCCAGCCGCAGCGCCGGGTCCAGGGCCCGTACGCGCGTACGCGTCAGCTCGGCGAAGCGCGCCGCGCCCTCCGAGTGGTCCGGGTGGCCGTGGGTGAGCAGCGTCAGAGCGACCCGCTTGCCCGCCCGCTCCGCCGTGGCCAGGACCTCCTTGAGGTGGGCGTCGTCGAGGGGGCCCGGATCGATGACGACGGCCAGATCGGAGTCCGGCTCGGAGACGATCCAGGTGTTGGTGCCGTCGAGCGTCATCGGGGAGGGGTTCGGCGCGAGGACGCACACCGCCCGGTCGGTGGCCGGGCCGCCGACGTCGCCGCCTCGCGGCTGGCCGGGCAAGGATGCCGCGTACGTCATCAGGTCGCTCCCCCCGTAGGGCCCGTGGGAATGTGCTTGGTGAACTCGTCATGGCCCGGCCAGCTCAGAACGACCCGGCCCTCCTCCAGCCGCGCCCGCGCCAGTACGGGCGTGAGGTCCCTGCCCGGGGCCGACGCCAGCACGTCCGCGACCGCGCCGTACGGCTCCAGCTCGCGCAGGGTCGCGATGGTCGGCGGCATCATCAGCAGCTCGCCCCGGTCGTACCCCGCGGCCGCCTCGGCGGGCCGGATCCAGACCGTGTGGTCCGCCTCGGTCGAGGCGTTACGGGTGCGCTGGCCGTGCGGCAGCGCGGCCACGAAGAACCAGGTGTCGTAGCGGCGGGGCTCGAACTCCGGGGTGATCCAGCGGGCCCAGCACCCGAGCAGGTCCGAGCGGAGCACAAGCCCGCGGCGGTCCAGGAAGTCGGCGAAGGACAGCTCCCTGGTAACCAGGGCGGCGCGGTCCGCCTCCCACTCCCTGCCTGTCGTGTCCGCGACGACCGTATGCGGGGTCGGGCCGGCGAGCAGCACACCCGCCTCCTCGAAGGTCTCCCGGACCGCCGCGCACACGATGGCCTGGGCCACCGTCCCCTCGTCCTCCGTCAGACCCAGCCGCCGCGCCCACTCCCGGCGCGAGGGCCCGGCCCAGGCCACCCCGCGCTCGTCGCGTGGGTCCACCCCGCCGCCCGGATACGCGTAGGCCCCGCCGGCGAAGGCCATGGAGGTCCGTCTGCGCAGCATGTGCACGGCGGGGCCCTCGGCCCCGTCGCGCAGCAGCAGCACGGTGGCCGCCCGGCGCGGGGTCACCGGGGTGAGCTCGCCGGTCACCAGCTGCCGGATGCGTTCGGACCACTCGGGTGGATACCACTGACCATTCGTAGTGGACATGGCCGGATGCTATGCGCTGGCGCGCGGATGTTCGAGGGGTCTGGGGCGGCGCGCCGCCTCAGGACGTGGTGAAACGGAACGCCTGGTTCGCCGCGCCGGTGCAGGTGTTCTGGATCGCCTCGGCGCCCTCCGTACGAGGCGGCAGGATCCCGACGCACAGCCCGCTGTGGACCGGGCGCAGCCGGAATCCACCGTGGGACGGCTCCAGCCGGAATTTCATGTTGCCGGCGTTTGAGCAGTTGCCCGGGGCGAGCAGGGCGCCCGACTCCATCGCGCTACCGTCGACGGCCAGGCAGCCGAGGCCCCTGCCCTCACCGGGGTGGTACCACTGGATGCGGTAGACGCCGTCGCCGACCGCGTCCAGGGACACGCGGGGCAGCGGGACGTCGGCGCACGGCATCTGAGCGGCGATCTCAGCCCTCCCGGTCTTGCGTTCCTGGCCCTCGGTGAGGCAAAGGCCGGGGGCCGAGACGGGATGGATCCGTATCGGGCCCGCGGCGGGCAGTCGGGGCTCGGGGGCGGTGCTCGTGGCCGTGGGCTCGGGCTTCGACGGGGAGGCGTCGCGGGTCGGGGTCGCGGTCGGGGTGTCGTCGTCGGCGATGGGCTCCTTGGTGTCCGGCGTCTCCGAGGTGTCCGAGGTATCCGGGGTTTCCGAGGTATCCGAAGGCGCGTCGGCGTCCTTGGACGACCCGCCGCCGGACGAGCCGGAGCGGGCCCCGGGCCGGGCGTCGGGGCCCGAGCCGTCGGAACCGGAGAACGGCCAGTAGGCCAGCAGCAGCACCCCCACTGCGGCGGACAGCCCGACCGCGAGCGTGGGCAGATACCGTCTTTTCCACACCGAGCCGGATGTGGGCTCCCCGGGTGCCGAGCCGGGCCCCTCGCCGGAGGCGATCACCTCGGTCACCCCGGTCACCTCGGCCGGACGGCTGATCTCGTGGCTCCGCTCGTCCGGGTCGGGCGGCGTGGGGCCGCCGGGCCGGGTCTCGGCGGCGGAGGCGGGTATGGGCACGGGCACATGCCCGGCTGTGGCGTCGGGTTCCGGCGCGGCCTCTGAGGCGGCTACGGAGGCGTCGGCGCCGTCGGAGGCGGTCCCGGAGGAGGCAGCGGTCCCGGAGGTCGGCGCGACGGGCTCGGTCGGGGTCGAAGCGGCCGCTGGGGCGGCTATGGACAGCCGCCGACGGGCCGCCAGCCATGCGTCCACGGTCTCCTCGTCCCCGCCGCAGGCCCGTACGAACGCGGCGAGAAGCTGCTCCCTGGGCAGGTCGTCCCGGCTGAGCGCCCCAGAGATGGTGGCGCGTGGCAGCACATCCCCGGCGGCCTCCGCGTTCCGCTCCAGCTGGCGGTAGCTCAGATCGGCCCAGCTGCGCAGCTGTCGCATCGCGACGACGAACTCGGTCGCAGTATGTGCCGCCTTCGGGTCAGGCCCCGTCTCCATGACCGCTCCTATGCGTTCGGGCTGTCCAAGCAGCCTAATGCGCACGCGAGTTGGCCAGGGCATGTCTACGGACGACATGTTCACGATGAGTCGTTCCCCTCGTCTCAGGATCCGATATGGCGGTAGGCGACAACCTGCGAGGACGGGGGTAGGGGCGCGATGGTGACCCTCGTACCGGGCCGGGGAGCGTGGATGACCCGGCCACCGCCGATGTGGAGCACGACGTGGCCGCCGCGGTCCGACAGCACGATGTCCCCGGGGACCAGCCCGGACCGGGTGGTGGGGGTGCCGGCGCGCGACTGCTCCCAGCTACCGCGCGGCAGGACCGGCCTCGGCGCGGACGTCGGTGACAGGACCGCCGCCGTCGAACCGTGCGCGGCGTCGGTGGCGACGCGGGCGACCACGGCGCCAAGGAACGCCACGGCGGCAGCCGTCGCCGTTCGCACCCGCCCGGCCGACCGCGTCTGCTCTGTCATCACGACCTCCTTCATGGGCCTGGGGTGGGCCCATGAAGGAGCTTTTTCGGCGCCGTACCGTCCGGCAAGGTCTTCCGGCGTCCCGGACAGTCCGGGACTGTCCGACCTTGTCAGAGGCGCGCCCTGGGCCGCTCGGCCCGCCCGGCAGCCCCCGGTGCGAGCGTCGGAGGGCGGATGTCAGTGGCGGGTGTCACTCTGGCCGCATACGGAACGGCGGGACACCGGGCCCCGCGCGGGAACCGGGGAAACCGAAGGAGTACGAGAAGAAGCAGCACGAGAAGCGGGGGGCTCGCGAATCCGATGGGGAAGGAAAACACGAAGACCGCCCGGGCAGGACCTGGGCCCTGCCCTGCCCGGTCCTAGTCCGCGATCTCGACCTGGATCTCGACCTCGACCGGCGCGTCGAGCGGCAGCACCGCCACTCCCACGGCGCTGCGGGCGTGCACGCCCGCCTCACCCAGCGCCTGGCCGAGCAGCTCGCTCGCGCCGTTGATGACGCCCGGCTGCCCGGTGAAGTCCGGCGCCGAGGCGACGAAGCCCACGACCTTCACGACCCGTACGACCTTGTCCAGGTCGCCGACGGCCGACTTGACCGCGGCCAGGGCGTTCAACGCGCAGGTGCGCGCCAGTTCCTTGGCCTCTTCCGGCGTCACCTCGGCGCCGACCTTGCCGGTCACGCCGAGCTTGCCGTCGACCGTGGGCAGCTGGCCCGAGGTGTAGACGTACGACCCGGAGCGGACCGAGGGCACGTACGAGGCGAGGGGCGCCGCGACCTCCGGCAGGGTCAGGCCCAGCTCGGCGAGCTTGTCCTCGACCGCGCTCACGCGGTCTTCTCCCGCTTGAGGTAGGCCACCAGCTGCTCGGGGTTGTTCGGCCCCGGCACGACCTGGACGAGCTCCCAGCCGTCCTCGCCCCAGGTGTCCAGAATCTGCTTCGTGGCGTGTACGAGCAGCGGCACGGTCGCGTATTCCCACTTGGTCATAGGGCCGACTGTAATGCCTGTCTGCCGGGGCCTGGTGCGTGGCCCGGACGAGGACTGGTTAGGCTCCCCATTGTGAGCAGGCTCCATGTCGTCAGTGGCAAGGGCGGAACCGGCAAGACCACGGTCGCCGCAGCACTCGCGCTGGCCCTCGCGGCCGACGGCAGGCGAACCCTGCTGGTCGAGGTCGAAGGCCGCCAGGGCATCGCACAGCTTTTCGAGACGGGGGCGCTGCCCTACGAGGAGCGGAAGATCGCCGGCGCGCCGGGCGGCGGTGAGGTGCACGCGCTCGCCATCGACCCAGAGTTCGCGCTCCTCGACTACCTCCACATGTTCTACAAGCTGGGTTCGGCCGGACGGGCGCTGAAGAAGCTCGGCGCGATCGACTTCGCGACCACCATCGCCCCGGGGCTGCGGGACGTCCTGCTGACCGGCAAGGCGTGCGAGGCGGTGCGCCGCAAGGGCAAGGACGGCCGCTTCGTCTACGACTTCGTGGTCATGGACGCGCCGCCGACCGGCCGGATCACCCGCTTTCTGAACGTCAACCACGAGGTGGCCGGGCTGGCCAGGACCGGCCCGATACACAATCAGGCGCAGGCCGTGATGCGCGTGCTGAAGTCCCCCGAGACGGCGGTCCACATGGTCACGCTGCTGGAGGAGATGCCGGTCCAGGAGACCGCGGACGGCATCGGGGAGCTGCGCGCCGACGGCCTGCCGACCGGCGCGGTCATCATCAACATGGTGCGGCCCGCGATCCTCGACCACGCGGCCGTCGACACCGCCGCCAACGGCCAGCGCGCCGCCGTAGCCAAGGCCCTGTCCCAGGCGGGGCTGGGCGGCGCGCGCCGCGGCGGGCTCGCCGAGCGCCTGGTCGACCCGCTGCTAAAGCAGGCCCGTGAGCACGCGGAGCGGGTCGCCCTGGAGCGGGCGCAGCGGGCGGAGCTGGCGGGCCTGGAGCTGCCCCTGTACGAGCTGGAGCTGCTCAGCGACGGCGTCGACCTGGCCGGCCTGTACCGGCTCGCGACGGATCTGCGCAAGCAGTGGCCGATGTGACACGAGCAGCGCGATCGACACCATCAGCACATTCGGCATGAACGGTACGGGCGAGCGGTACGAGCCGTACGCAGGAGGCGGCAGAAGCATGGACATGGCACCGCGACTGGACACCGACGCACTGCTGGCCGACCCCGAGACCCGCATCATCGTGTGCTGCGGCTCCGGCGGCGTCGGCAAGACCACGACGGCGGCGGCCCTGGGCGTACGGGCCGCGGAGCGGGGCCGTAAGGCCGTCGTCCTCACCATCGACCCGGCCCGCCGGCTCGCGCAGTCGATGGGCATCGACGCGCTGGACAACGTGCCGCGCCGGGTCGAGGGCATCGACGGCGCGGCGGGCGGCGAGCTGCACGCCATGATGCTCGACATGAAGCGGACCTTCGACGAGTTCGTCGAGGCGCACGCCGACCCCGAGCGCGCCCGCGCGATCCTGGCGAACCCCTTCTACCAATCACTTTCGGCCGGTTTCGCGGGCACGCAGGAATACATGGCCATGGAGAAGCTCGGCCAGCTGCGGGGCCGCGACGAGTGGGACCTGATCATCGTCGACACGCCGCCGAGCCGGTCGGCGCTGGACTTTTTGGACGCGCCCAAGCGCCTCGGCTCCTTCCTGGACGGGAAGTTCATCAAGATCCTGATGGCCCCGGCGAAGGTCGGGGGCAGGGCCGGGATGAAGTTCCTGAACGTGGGCGTGTCGATGATGACCGGCACGGTCAGCAAGGTGCTGGGCGGGCAGCTCATGCGCGACGTACAGACCTTCGCCGCCGCCATGGACACGATGTTCGGCGGCTTCCGCACCCGCGCGGAGGCGACCTATCGGCTGCTGCAGGCGCCGGGCACGGCCTTCCTGGTGGTGGCGGCCCCGGAGCGGGACGCGCTGCGCGAGGCGGCGTACTTCGTGGAACGGCTGGCGGCGGACCAAATGCCGCTGGCGGGGCTGGTGCTGAACCGGGTACACGGGAGTGGTGCCGTGCAGCTCTCGGCGGAGCGGGCACTGGCGGCCGCGGAGACGCTGTCCCTGGGCCTGGCAGAGGCATCGGGCGCGTCGGACCCGGCGAGCGCGGCAGACCCGGCAGACCCGGCCGACCCGGCGGTCGAGGCAGATCCACCGGGCTCAGCAGACCCGGCAGACCCGGCGGTCGAGGCGGGCGGGGCCGAGTACGCGACCCTCACCGTCAACAGCCCGGAAAATCTTGCCGAAGAGGGCATTGTCGACCCCGGTTCAGGGAATGCTCGAGAGCAGAACGCCCCAGCGGCGGACGACTCCTCGGCATCTGACCCCGACGGCTCCCCCACGTCGGCAGAGCGGCTCGCCGTGGGGCTGCTGCGGCTGCACGCGGAGCGTATGCAGGTGCTCGCCCGGGAGCAGCGCACACACCATCGCTTCACGACGCTGCATCCCGAGGTTCCCGTGGCGGAAGTGGCCGCACTCCCCGGTGACGTGCACGACCTCGTGGGGCTGCGAGCGATCGGCGAGCGCTTGGCGGACCAGACAGAGCGGCAGCCCAAGAGCGCAGCGGGCTAGCCGCGCGGGCGCACCACGGCACCCAAGCAGCCCAAGGGACCCAAGGCGCCCAAGGACCAAGACCCTCAGCCGACCACCAGCCGCCTGCTACCCCTGCTACCCGACGGCGGCGAAGCGCTCGTACTCCTCGTCGTCGAGCGGCAGGATGCCCACGCCGCGCTCGTACTCGAGGCGCGCGGTCTCCAGCAGCCGGCGCCAGGAGGTGACCGTGGGGCGGCGGCGCAGCAGCGCCCTCCGCTCGCGCTCGGTCATTCCCCCCCACACGCCGAACTCGACGCGGTTGTCCAGTGCGTCGGCAAGGCACTCGGTGCGCACCGGACATCCGGTGCAGACCGCTTTGGCCCTGTTCTGTGCCGCGCCTTGAACAAATAGTTCATCTGGATCAGTCGTGCGGCAGGCGGCCTGCGCACTCCAGTCGGTTACCCAGCCCATGCTGGCGCCGTCCTCTCCCGATTCGGAGCTCCCCCACGGCGACAAACGGCATATTCACCGTCGCCAGTTGAGGACGTTACGGAAGGCGGACAGGGTGCAACACCCCCTGCGGGCCCAATCTTGGATGGCCCGAACGGACTATGGGTACGCGGCAGATCACCCAACGGAGTGAGCTGGCGACATATGCGACTTCCCGCGCAAATAAGGGCAGTTCACCCGCGCTAAAAAGGGCACGGATGGATACAAGATCGCAAACAGGACAGCTCTCATCACTCACTTGAGTAAGAGGGGGGATGGTGCTCGACCGCACCGGAGTGACTGGCGTGAATCAGCGTATGCGAACAGGTGGTCCCCTGTCCGGCGATTCGACACGTAGGCTGCCTCCATGGGTAACAAGCGTTCGGGCGGGGGCCTGTCCTCCGCTCAGCAGGCCGCGAAGTTCCTCGGGGTCAGCGTGCTCGCGGGAGCGGTGCTGGCCGGGCTCGCGCTGCCCGCCGTCGGCGCGATCGGACTCGCGGCCAAGGGAACGGTCGAGCAATTCGACGAAATTCCGGCCAATCTCAAAACGCCGCCGCTCAGTGAGCGGACCACCATCCTGGACGCCGATGGCGGCGAGATCGCGAAGGTCTACTCCCGCGACCGCACCATCGTGGACCTCAAGGACATCTCCCCATACATGCGCAAGGCCATCGTCGCGATCGAGGACGCGCGCTTCTACGAGCACGGGGCGATCGACCTCAAGGGCGTGCTGCGCGCGCTCAACAAGAACGCACAGGACGGCGGTGTGTCCCAGGGCGCCTCCACGCTCACCCAGCAGTACGTGAAGAACGTCTTCGTGGAGGAGGCGGGCAACGACGAGAAGGCGGTCGCCGAGGCCCAGAAGCAGTCCATCGGCCGCAAGATCAAGGAGCTGAAGTACGCGATCCAGGTCGAGAAGGAGCTGGGCAAGAGGCGGATCCTGCAGAACTACCTCAACATCACCTTCTTCGGCCAGCAGGCCTACGGTGTCGAGGCCGCCTCGCAGCGCTACTTCAGCAAGCACGCCAAGGACCTGAACCTGGAGGAGGCCGCGCTGCTGGCCGGTCTCGTCCAGTCGCCCAGCAGCTACGACCCGGTCAACAACGCGCAGGTGGCCAAGGCCCGCCGCGACACCGTGCTGCAGCGCATGGCCGATGTGAAGGACATCACCCAGGCCCAGGCCGACGCGGCGGAGAAGAAGCCCCTCGGGCTCAAGGTCAGCTCACCCAAGAACGGCTGCATCACGGCCGTGAGCGGCGCCGGGTTCTTCTGTGACTACGTCAGGGAGGTCTTCCTCAACGACCCGGTCTTCGGCAAGACCCGCGAGGCGCGCTCCCAGCGCTGGGACCGGGGCGGCCTGACGATCCGTACGACCCTGGACCCGAAGGCCCAGCAGTCGGTCCAGAACTCGATCAAGGCCCATGTCTACCAGGACGACCCGGTCGCCACCGCCGTCACGCTCGTCGAGCCCGGCACCGGCAAGGTGGTCGCCATGGGCCAGTCCAGGCCGTACGGCTTCGGGCCCCACGACCTGACGATCAACCTGTCCGCGGATAAGGCCATGGGCGGCTCGAACTACGGCTTCCAGGTCGGCTCGACGTTCAAGCCGATCACCGCCGCGGCCGCCCTCGAGCAGGGCAAGAAGCCGTACCAGCGCTACTCGTCCCCGTACGACATGCCGTACCCGAGCCCGGTGTCCACCTGCAACGGCACCTGGTCCAACAGCAAGGGCTCGACCGTCGAGAACGAGGACCCGTCCGAAAAGGGCCCGTACCCCCTCAGGGAAGCGCTCGCGAAGTCGATCAACACCTACTTCGTGCAGATGATCAGTGACATCGGCGTCTGCCCGGTCACCGAGATGGCCACCAAGATGGGCGTGCAGCGCGCCGACGGCAAGAAGCTCAACCAGGTGCCCGCCATCACCCTCGGCACCGACGGCTTCTCGCCGCTGACGATGGCCAACGCGTACGCGACCTTCGCCAACCGCGGCGTCTACTGCACCCCGGTCTTCATCGAGTCGATCACCGGCCCGGGCGGCAAGGACCTCGAGGTTCCCAAGTCCTCGTGCACCCGAGCCATGTCGCAGAAGACCGCCGACACCATGAACACCCTGCTGCGCGGCGTCGTCGAGGACGGCACCGGCAAGAAGGCGGGCCTGGAGAACCGGCCGAGCGCCGGTAAGACGGGTACGACGGACGAGCGCAAGGCCGCCTGGTTCGTCGGCTACACCCCGAACCTCGCCGGCGCGGTCTGGGTCGGCGGCTCCGGCACCAAGGGCGTCAAGATGGAGAACATCCGGATCGGCGGCATCCTCCACGACAAGGTCTACGGCGCGGACACCCCCGGCCCCATCTGGAAGGACGCCATGAGCGGCGCCCTGGCGGGCAAGCCGACCGAGAACTTCGTCACCGTGCCGATCAAGGACCCGAACGCGGAGAAGCCCGGCGGCGACGACAAGGGCCACGGCGACAAGCCGGGCGGCGACAACGGCGGGAACAACGGCGGCACCGACAACCCGTGGCCGGACATCACCCTCCCGCCGGACGTGATCGGCGGCGGAGACGACGGCTGGTCCGGCGGCAACCGGGGCGGAAACGGAAACGGCGGGAACGGAAACGGCAACAGCAACGGCTGGAACTTCCCGTAGCGCGTGGCCTGAGCGCCGAGGAGTGATCGGCGCGGCAACACAGGCAAAGCCAGACAAGGCAGGCAAGGCAGGCAAGGCAGCGGGCCCGGACACCGTCCGGGCCCGCTGCTCGCGTCCATCTCTCTTCGTCTCACCCCTGGGCGAGTCAGCCCTCCGCGAGCCGCCGCTTGACCACGGCGGCCACCCGGCCGCCCTCGGCCCGGCCCGCGACCTTCGGGTTCACGATCTTCATCACCGCGCCCATGGCCCGCGGCCCCTGCGCCCCGCCCGCCGCTGCCTCCTGCACGGCCTCCGCCACCAGCGCGTCCAGCTCCTCGTCCGTGAGCTGCTTGGGCAGGTACTCGGCGAGTACCTCCCCCTCGGCCCGCTCCCGATCGGCCTGCTCCGCCCGCCCGCCCTGCGCGAACGCCTCGGCCGCCTCGCGCCGCTTCTTGGCCTCGCGCGTGATGATCTTCTCCACCTCGGCGTCGGACAGCTCCCGGGCGGTCTCGCCCGCGACCTCTTCCTTCTGGATCGCGGTGAGGGTCAGCCGGAGCGTAGAGGAGCGCAGCTCGTCACGCGTCTTGATCGCTGCGGTGAGATCGTCCTGCAGCCTGGACTTGAGCGTGGTGGTCATGGCGTCGAGTCTGCCAGCCCTGGCCGGGAATCACCCGAAGATTTCTCGCCCGGCCACGGTCTGCGACCATGGTGACCATGCGCGCGCGATACGGAGTACCCCTGGGAATCACGGCGGTCGGCGCCGCCGGCCTCGCCTATGCCGCCGGCTTCGAGGTCCGGTCCTTCCGCCTCCGACGGGTGACCGTTCCCGTACTGCCACGCGGCATGCGGCCCCTGCGCGTCCTCCAGGTCTCCGACCTCCACATGGTCAGCGGCCAGCGCAAGAAGCAGCGCTGGCTCCAGTCCCTCGCCGGGCTGCGCCCCGATGTCGTCATCAACACGGGTGACAACCTCTCCGACCCCGAAGGCGTGCCCGAGGCGCTGGACGCACTCGGCCCGCTCATGGAGTTCCCCGGCGCGTACGTCTTCGGCTCGAACGACTACTACGGCCCCAAGCCGCGCAACCCCGCCCGCTACCTGATGGAGAAGGCCAGCGGCAAGCACGGTCTGAACGGCAATCCCCCCGTCGTCGGCGCGATCCACAACCCCTGGAAAGAGCTGCGCGACGCCTTCGACACGGCCGGCTGGGTCAACCTGTCGAACACCCGCGGCCGGCTGAAGCTGGACGACGTGGAGATCGCCATGACCGGTCTGGACGACCCGCACATCAAGCGCGACCGCTACGGCGAGGTGGCCGGCGGCCCTGAATCGGACGCGGACCTCTCCCTGGCCGTCGTCCACGCCCCCTACCTGCGCGTTCTCGACGCCTTCACGGCCGACCGCTACCCCCTGATCCTCGCCGGCCACACCCACGGCGGCCAGCTGTGCATCCCCTTCTACGGCGCCCTCGTCACCAACTGCGACCTGGACGCCCGCCGCGTCAAGGGTCTCTCCACCCACCACGCCGCCGGCCACACCTCCTACCTCCACGTCTCCGCCGGCTGCGGCACCAACCGCTACACCCCGGTCCGCTTCGCCTGCCCGCCCGAGGCCACCCTCCTCACTCTGACCCCACCCAGCCCCTGACCCCTCCGGTCACCCCGCCCCGACGCCCCGACCTGCGAGGCCGCGAAAAGCGGATTTCGTCTCTGGCCACGGGTCCGCTAAAGTAGAGCTCGTTGCTTCGGGGTGTAGCGCAGCTTGGCAGCGCGCTTCGTTCGGGACGAAGAGGTCGTGGGTTCAAATCCCGCCACCCCGACTGAAGGAACACCAGGTCAGGGGCCTGATCCGCGAAAGCGGGTCGGGCCCCTGAGGCGTTCCGACGCTCGCACTCGTTGACGGTAGAGGTCTTTTGCCGTGCCGCATGCAGCGGCGGATAGCGGGCGCGGTCGGACCGCGACGAGCCGCAACAACCGGCTGTGCAAGGCGCGGTGATGGGGCAGCGCGCCCTTCTGAGTCAGCTACTCACGGTTTTATGCAGCTATGGCAGGGGTGACAGGAGTCGAACCTGCGACATCCGGTTTTGGAGACCGGCGCTCTGGCCTCTGAGCTACACCCCTTCGACGCCGCCCAGCCTGGCACGGCCAAGCACGTGATTCCACAGGTTTTCACGGTGAACACTTCTGCCACGAGCGGTGCCCTGGCCAGCGATCGCTGGGGAGAAGTCCGGGAGAGGATCCGGCCGCCTCAACCGCCATGAGGATCAGGGCACATGGCAGGCCATCCCGTGGAGTCCCGACCTGGGCTGACGAGCCGGCCGACAGGCGGTCACACGCTCCGGGCCACGGCGTCGGACCCTCCGGCGTCACCGGCGTCACCGGTGTCGTCCTGCGCCGCGCCGTCGGGCCGGAAGGTGACCGACCGGCCCGACGGCGATGCGATTGCCGGAGGCCGCCGTGACGGTCGTCGTCACGGCGACCTCTTTTCCGAGGGGCACAAGGACGACCGCTCGCACCTGACCCGGGCGGCCGCCCTGGGAGATTTCCAGACCCAGGGTGTTCGACACATCCGTGTACGACAGGAAGGCGGTCGCCTCGGCGCTGCGGGCTCGGGCCTCGCTGTCGTCATCGGACTTCTTCAACCCGGTGATCCGGAGGGCGAGTTCGGCCACCGGCAGCGGGCGCGTGGCGCCGTGGGCCGGTATGTCGTGAGCGGTGATGTCCACGTGGCGCAGGGTGCCGGAGACCGCCTGGGTCAGGACGGGGAAGCCGCGCACAGGGACCTGTGGCGGCAGGGGCGTGTCCATGCCCTCCTGGAACGCCCGGGCCAGCGCGGCAAAGGCGACAGCGACGGCTCGTATCGCGAGTCGTCGTCATCTCCGTACAGGGACTGATACATGGACGGGGCCCTCCTTCAGCGGGGTCGGTCAGTGGGGTCGGTGCGTCCGGCGGACCGTGGCGGCGGCGGTCGCACGGTCGACTCCGGCGGCGATCAGAGCCGCGGTGGCCGCGCCCGTGCCGTCGTCGGCCCAGGTCCCTGATCTGACGGTGCCGAGCAGTGCCAGCAGTTGGGCCTCGATGGCGCCGCTGAGGGGGCCGGGCGGAACGGCGGTGTGGAAGACGCCCCGGCGCTGCCCCTCGGCGAGGATGCCGGCGACCGTCTCGCGGGCCGGGGCCAGGACGTCGCGCACCTGGGCCGGGCCGAGGCCCTGGCCGGCCAGGCCGATCAGCGCGCGGTAGGAGTCGCCGACCGGCCAGAGCGTGAGGACGAAGCGCGCCAGGGCGCTCGCGGGGTCGGGACTGGGTGCGCTCGTGACGGCGATGGCGAGGCGTATCGCCTCCGCGGCCTCCTCGGCGAGCCCCTCCACCAGCGCCGCCCGGCCGGCGAAGTGCGTGTAGACGGTGCGGCGTGCGACGCCGGCGGCTTCCGCGATGTCACCGAGGCTGCTGTCGGGATTACGGCCCAGTTCCCGCAGGGCCGCATCCAGGATGCGGGCGCGGGTGGCACGCGTCGTACGGCGCTGTCGTGCGGGGGGTGGGGCTGGTGGGCTGGTCACGTCGGCACCTCGGTGCGCGGAGGGAGCGGTCACCGAGATATTTGCACATGGGCGAGCAAGAAACTAGTCTGCTCATCGATGTGCAAATAACTCGTCTCCTGGGAGCCCCCGTGCCCTTCCTTGCCACCACACCCGTCGAGAAGATGACCGGGCCGTACGCGCGCCGCTGGTGGGCACTGCTCGTGCTCTGCCTGAGCCTGCTGATCGTCGTCATGGCGAACACGTCGCTGATCGTGGCCGCGCCCGACATGACCCGGGCTCTGAACCTGAGCAGCAGCGATCTGCAGTGGGTCATCGACGGCTACACCGTCCCGTACGCCGCGCTGATGCTCGTCCTGGGTGCGATCGGCGACAAGTACAGCCGCCGCGGCGCCCTGATCACCGGACTGGTGATCTTCGCGGGCGGCGCGGTGACGGGCAGCCTCGTCGACCGGACCGAGCTCGTCATCACCGCCCGCGCGATCATGGGCATCGGCGCCGCCGTCGTCATGCCGGCCACCCTGTCCCTGCTGGTCGCGATCTTCCCGAGGAGGGAGCGCGTCAAGGCCATCACGGCCTGGAGCGCCACTTCCGGCCTCGCCATCGCCGTCGGCCCGCTGGTGGCCGGATGGCTGCTGGAGGACCACGCCTGGGGCTCGACGTTCCTGATCAACGTGCCGATCGCCGTCGCCGCCGTCCTCGGCGCGCTGGTGCTGATCCCGCCGTCCAAGGCGGCGGGCATGGGCCGGATCGACTACATCGGCGGGCTGCTGTCGATCGTCTCCATCGGCTCCCTGGTCTACGCGACCATCGAAGGCCCGCACTTCGGCTGGGGCGCCGGCCCGATCACCGCCGCCGTCGTCGCCGGGATCGGTCTCGTGGCCTTCGTGGCCTGGGAGCTGCGCCACCCGAACCCCATGCTGGACGTGCGCAAGTTCACGCTGCGCCCCTTCACCGGCTCGATGATCGCGGTGCTGTTCTTCTTCTTCGGCACCTTCGGCGCGATCTACTACTCCACCCAGTACCTGCAGTTCGTCCTCGGATACGGCCCGCTGGAGACCGGCGTACGGCTGCTGCCGCTGGCCGGTGCCGTCCTCGTCGGCGCCACGGTGACCGGGCGGCTGACCCCGAAGCTGGGCGTGAAGTCGATGGTGGTGACCGGCATGGTCATCGGGACGGTCGGCGTCTTCCTGCTCACACAGGTCGACAAGGGCTCGACGTACGCCGACTTCCTGGCTCCCATGATGATGCTGGGCTTCGCGATCGGCCTGAGCGTCTCCCCGGCCACCGACACCATCATGGGCACCTTCCCCGAGTCCGAGCTGGGCGTCGGCGGCGGCGCCAACGACACCTCGGTGGAACTGGGCGGCTCACTCGGCATCGCGCTGCTGGGCTCCCTGCTCGGCACGGCCTACCGCGACAAGCTGACCGACCTGGTCGGCGGACACCTCCCGGCCGCCGCGCTGGAGACGGCCAAGGACTCGGTGGGCGGCGGCCTGGCGGTGGCCCAGGAGGTCGCGAAGAACCCCGCCGGCGGGGCGCAGCAGGCACGGGCCCTGGTCGACGCCGTCCACGAAGCCTTCGCCCACAGCATCGCCCACACCAGTCTGGTCGGCGGGATCATCATGGCCGCGGGAACGATGATCGTGCTCGCGGTCCTGCCCGGCCGCCGCAAGACCGGCAAGCACCACCAGCAGGACGCGCAGGACGTGCGGGAGCCGCAGGACCGGGAAGCACAGCTGACTTCTACGGACGGATGACCGGCACGCTGCGTTCCACGGTGTAGGCGTGGACGGCCGTCAGAACCGTGTGCTGGTCGGCTCGCGCGACCTGCCCGAGGAGCCCTCCAACGGTCGACACCAGCCGGACGCCACGCCGGGAATCGACGACTGGACCCCACAGCGGAATGCCGGGGCAGTCGAGCCCCATCGAGTGTTCGGCCAGGACGGCTAGTAGCCGGCCGCGGACTCCGCGGCGACCACCGTCGACGCGACAGCGCCGACCACGGCCTGCGCCCGCTCCTCCGGCACCCCGGCCGCGATGAGCGTGGCGATGGCGATCCGGGTCCCGTCGTCCTCCAGCGCCCCGGTGTTGACCGCCTCCAGAAACGCGACGGTCATCGCTTCCAGCCCGGCGCTCAGCACGGCGGCCGGCAGGTGCGTGTGGAAGACGCCGTCTCGCTGCCCGCGCTCCAGGATGGCCGTGACCGTCTCACGGGCCGGTGCCAGCACCTCCGCCACACGCTCCGAGCCCAGGTCGCGCTGGGCCAGCGTCAGAAGCAGGCGGTAGCGGTCCCCCACGGGCCATATCGAGAACACGAGGTGGACGAGCGCCCGCTCGGCGGGTTCCGGCTCCGCGAACCGCACACCGGCCGCCAGCGCGCTCCGCAGAGCCTCGCAGGCTTCCTCGGCGAGGGCCTCCAGCAACGCCTCACGCCCCGGAAAGTGGCCGAAGAGAGTGCGCCGTACGACGCCTGCGGCGCGCGCCAGCTCCTCCAAAGTGACGTCCGGGTTCCGCCCGAGCTCCCGCCGGGCCGTGGCCAGGATGCGCGCCCGGTTGGCCCGCGAATTGCTTCGCAACGGTTCACGGACGGCGGGCTTGGCCACGGAAACCTCGATGAATCGGTGCGGAGAGGAAGGGATACGGCCGGACGAAGAACGCATACATTCTCGCACGGAGGGCCCGAAGACCCGGGCCGAGAACGTGGTCGCGGGGTCAGGCCGAGACGAGTCGGAGGATGGCGGTGCCTCCCGACCCTGCCACCACCTGCAGCACGACCGCCCCGTCCACCTTGTCCGGCGGCGCTCCCGCCGCCCCGCACGAACTGCTGCTGCCACCGCCGCGGAAGACGGCGACGCAGCCGCTGCCGTCGCCGCTCGCCTCCCCGCTCGTCTCCCCGCCCGTCTTGCCGTTCCCCGAGGTCACCTTGTAGCCGACCGCGTTCTTGCCGACCTTCGTCAGGGACAGCTTCGCGGGACCGTCCGGGAGCTTGATGCGGATCGTCACCGGCTCGGACACCGCGATCTCGCAGTTCCCGTCGGTGCACGCGTCGGTGTCGCTCCCGTCGGCCGCCGTCACTTCCGGGGCCGGGCTGGACGTGGCGTGAGACGGGCTCCGCGAGGCATGGGAGGCCGGGGGCTCGGCGCTGTCGGTGCTCTCATCCGCATCGCCGCATCCCGCCACGGCCAGCGCGGTGACCGTGGCCAGCAGGACGCGGCCGGCCGCACGTCGCGTGCGCCCCACCATGGTCGGATCCGACATGGCATGCCGCCCTTCGTATCTCGTCCGAAGTCAGGCGGCGAGCCTAGAACACGGGCATCGGGAGGGGTCCCCACGCAGGGCCCGCACACGTGCGCCTGGGAGCCGAAGTGGACGACCACGGGTTCCAGACGCCGGAGACGAAGAGCCGTTGGCTGTGGATGCCGCCGGCCATGTGGCAGCGAGTGGACCCGCAGCCGGGACCAGGGGCCCTCATGAGTCGCCCAGCGCGGCGGAATCGGCGTCGCCGAGCCCCGCGCCCGCGGGGTCGCCCGCGACGTCGCCCGCGGACGACTCCGTATCTCCCGCCGTCTCCGCCTGGCCCCCCGCCCCCATCGCCGCCGCGATGCTGAAGAGTCCGCCCTCCGGGTCGCGGAGGGCCGCGATGCGGCCGTACGGGGTGTCGGCCGGGGCGGAGATGATGCCGCCGCCGAGGGTGGTGGCCTGGGTGGCGACGCGGTCGACGTCGTCGACGCAGAAGTAGATGTGCCAGCGGGGGCGGACATTGGGGTCGGGGGCGGCTTCCAGGGCGCCGCCGAGCAGGCCGGCGACGGCCTTGCCGTCGATGTGCAGGACCACACGGTCGTGCTCGAAGCGGACGTCGCAGCGATCCTGGCCCTGGGCGTCCCAGCCGAAGACGTGGCCGTAGAAGAGCGCGGCCTCGAACGCGTCGCGGGTGCGCAGCTCGAGCCAGACCGGGGCGCCCGGTCTGCGCTCGCCCCACCAGGCGGAGGTGAGCTCGCCTTCCCAGATACCGAAGACGGCGCCGTCCGGGTCGGCCGCCCAGGCCACCCGGCCGCTGCCGAACTCCAGCGGCCCGACCGCGACGGTGCCGCCGCGCTCCCGCGCGCGCCAGGCGATCTCGTCGGCGCTGTCGGCCGCGAAGTAGGTGGTCCAGGTGACGGGGAGGGTCACGCCGGTCGCGGCCGGGACGCCCATGCCGACGGTCGGGGCGCCGTCTTGGGTGAACGCGATGGTGTAGCGGCCGTGGCCGTGGCGGCTGGGGCGGAAGTGCCAGCCGAAGAGGTCGCCGTAGAAGGTCTGGGCGCGGTCCAGGTCGGTCGCCATCAGGCTCACCCAGCACGGCGCGCCTTGGACGGCGCGGAATCGCTCCCGCCTCTCCACGCCCGCTCACCTCACTCCGCCTCCGCGTGCGCGGGGTTGGTTGCCCTTACTGCCCCGCGTGCGCGCAGCCTTCACCGTCCGCACATGATGCCCGAAAGCTCTGTCTTACCCAGATTTTCTCCCTTTTTTCCAGGGCGCGCCACCTCGACCGACCACTCGGGCGTACACCGGGCGGCGCGCCGGCGCACGCGCTGTGGCGTATCACACCGGGATGCACTACGAGACGCATTACGGACACCCGGCCGAAGCAGGGCAGTATTGCGGCCATGTCGAATCTCCGCTCAAACATCATCACCTGGCTGGGTCGCAAGTACTTTTCGAGAATGCAGAAGACCGGCTTCGATCTGTCCAAGATGTCGTTTTTGCCGGATGCCACGCTGGCTCCGCTGCGACGAGAGGGCCTGGACCCCGCGGCCGAATTGTCCCGTACTCGCGCAAAAGAACCCATAAGCAAGCTTCCGCTGCCTTTCGGGATAAAAGGCTGGCTCGTCACCGGATACGACGAGACCAAGGCCGTGCTGGGACGGACGAGCGGATTCAGCTCCGATTTCACCAACCTCTCGGAGAAAAACATCGGGATCGCCGCACAGCAGAACCCCGGAGGCCTCGGCTTCAGCGATCCACCGACGCATACGAGATTGCGACGCCTGCTGACGCCGGAGTTCACCATGCGCCGGCTCAGCAGGCTCACGCCGCGGATCCACTCCATCGTCGAGGAGCGGCTCGACGAGATGGCCGCGAGCGACGGCCCGGTCGACCTGGTGCAGGCCTTCGCCCTGCCGATCCCCTCCCTGGTCATCTGCGAGCTGCTCGGCGTGCCGTACGAGGACCGCGACGCCTTCCAGCAGCTGAGCATGGCGCGGTTCGATCTGTTCAGCGGGGCCGACGCCTCGTTCGGCGCGATATCCGACTCGCTCTCGTATCTGCTGGAAGTCGTCAAGAAGCAGCGCGAGTCGCCCGGCGACGGGCTGCTGGGGATGCTGGTGAAGGAGCACGGCGACGAGATCGACGACCAGGAGCTGGCCGGGCTGGCCGACGGGGTGCTCACCGGCGGCTTCGAGACGACCGCGAGCATGCTGGCGCTCGGCACGCTGGTGCTGCTCCGCGACCGCGAGCGGTTCGCGGAGATCCGCGACAACGACGACGTGGTCGACCCGTTCGTCGAGGAGCTGCTGCGCTACCTCACGGTCGTCCAGGTGGCCTTCCCCCGGTTCGCCAAGGAGGACATGGAGATCGCCGGGACGAAGATATCCAGCGGCGATCTGGTGCTGTGCTCGCTGAGCGGGGCCAACCGCGACGAGAAGCTCGGCCCGGACATGGAGCGGTTCGACCCGCACCGGCAGACCTCGTCCCACCTGGCCTTCGGCCATGGCATCCACCGGTGCATCGGCGCCGAGCTGGCCAAGATGGAGCTGCGCGCGGCCTACCCCGCGCTGGTGCGGCGGTTCCCGGAGATGCGCCTGGCCGTCGCGCCCGAGAAGCTCGCGTTCCGGAAGCTGTCCATCGTGTACGGCGTCGAAGCGCTGCCCGTGACGCTGAAGTAGCCCCACCCGGTCATCCGCCGGCCGCCGGGCGCCCCCGCGAGGCGCCCGGCGGGGGCGGCGACGGTGAGGCCGGAGGCGGCTCAGCGGTACGGGTCCTCCCGGCCCGGATCCGTACGCCCGCCCGAGTCCCTCGGCCCGTCCGGCAGGGGGTCCTGCTTGAGACTCCCGGGACCATCCAGGATCTGGCGGTGCATGACCGAGCTGCTGCCCCGCACGTCGAATTCCTGGGCCAGCCCGGTCCGGTGCAGTCGACCCATCTCCTCGTCCGTGAAAGTGACCCCGGCTATCTCGGTTCCCTTGCCGGAATCCCAGTTGTAGCGGTCCCACGCGTTGAGCTGGTAGTCGAGACCTATGTGGGGCTTTCCTCCGGCCCCGGGTGCCACCGTGACCACACCGCTGATATTCGTACTGAGCGAGCCGACAGCCAGGTACCAGTTCTCGTCGCCCGACCGGTTGAAGCGAAAGCCGCTCTCCGCCGTCTCCACCGGGATGGCGACCGGCCTGCCGCCGTTCCTCTTGAATTCCGCCAGCGCCTGCGAGCGCCATTTGTCCTCGTTGTCCATGATGGCCTCGAGAGTCTTGTTGCGGAACGCGTCGTCGCCTTTCATCATCTTGTCGACGGGCAAATCCAGCGTCGCGCCGGAATTATCCAGGTAATGCGTCAGATGCCGCGCCGCGTCGTTCATCCCCATCAGCGAGGCACCCTCCGCCAGCGCCTTGGCCTTCTCCAGCGTGACCCGCTCACCGAAACCGGGGGACTCGACGCCGTGCCGCCCCGACCCGGCGTCCGGGGAGATCTGCCTGGTCCGCGGGGCCAGCACGCCCGCCGCCACCAGGCCGTCCTTGTGGGCCGCCCAGAGCTCGCCGCGCGCCCGCGGGCTCAGGGACTCCCACAGCCGCCGCAGCCGAGCGCGCTCCTCCGGGCTCGCCTTGTCCCCCAGCGAGGCCAGCTCGACCGCGCGCGGGGCCATGTCCTCGTCCAGCGAGGTGTAGACGGCGTGCCCCGCGTCGTGGCAGTCCTGACCGTGGCTCGCGCGCAGGGCGCGGGTGACGGCGGCGTCGATCTCCGCGGCGTGGGTGATCAGATCCGTGATGGCCTCGGCGTACCACGTGAGCAAGTCCTCGGTCCGCTGGCTGTCGCCCTCGACGTTGCACAGCGCCTCGGACACCCGCACCGAGCCGTCGCCCGAGTCCTTGACCACCAGCCCGGGAGTCTCTTTCCTGGCGTCGGCGGCCAGTTTTCTGACTTGGCGCTGGATGCTCCGCAGTTCGGTGCTCGCGTCGTCCAGGACGCTCCAGATGCTCTTCGCCTCCCGGTGCAGATCCCGGAACTCCTTCGCCGTCCTGCGCACGAAGTCCCGGGTCATCGTGGCATTGAGACCGGCCCATTTCGCGGCGTCCGACTTCCGCACCAGGCCCCGGTCGACGTCCGTCCCGAGCTTTTCGAGATCGCTCACCACCGTCTTCCAGTCGGCGACCGCCGAGCCCAGCTTGCCGAAGTCCATCTCGAGGAGATGCGTATAGGTGAACGCCGCCACGATTCTCAGCCCCCGTATCACTTCACTCTGCGTCTCGCTCACGCGAATCGCTTCACGCGGATCGGGATCGCTTCGCGCGCGCGGAGTGAGCGGAGTGATGCGCACGTTAGCAAGGATCACGGCGGTCGGCGGCCGTCCGATCGGGTTTGATGGGGGGATGAATGACGCACAGACCATGCCCGACTGGGAGAAACGCTTCCGGGCCCCGCGCGTCTCGCTGCCCGACTGGGCAGAGGAGGCGCCGGACCGCGCGCTGTTCGTGTCCAACGCGACGGGCACGTACGAGCTGTACGCGTGGGACCGGGCGACCGGAGCGCAGCGCCAGGTGACCGACCGGCCGAACGGTACGACGGACGGGGTGCTCTCCCCCGACGGCCGGTGGATCTGGTGGTTCTCGGACACCGACGGCGACGAGTTCGGGGTGTGGATGCGCCAGCCGTTCGCCCCGGGCGACGGGGCGCACGTCGTCCCAGGTGATGGGGCCGAGGAGGCGGCCGCGGCGGACGAGCCCGCGGCGCCCGGCCTCGCCCCCTCCTACCCGGCCGGCCTGGCGCTCGGCCGTGACGGCACCGCGGTCGTCGGGCGGTCCACGGACGAGGACGGCTCCACCATCCACGTCGTACGGCCCGGGGCCGCGCCCCAGGAGATCTACCGCCACCGGGAGTCGGCCGGGGTGGGCGACCTGTCGTACGACGGGACGCTGATCGCGATCGAGCACACCGAGCACGGCGACGCCATGCACTCGGCGATCCGGGTCGTACGGCTGGACGGCACGCCCGTCGCGGAGCTGGACGACACCAAGGGCGGCGCCCAGGAGCTGGGCCTGTCCGTCATGGGGTTCGCGCCGGTCGCCGGGGACGACCGGCTGCTGGTCGGGCACCAGCGGCGGGGCCGCTGGGAGCCGATGGTGTGGGACCCCCGAAGCGGCGTGGAGACGGCGCTGGCCATCGACCTGCCCGGGGACGTCGGCGCCTACTGGGTGCCGGACGGGACGGCGCTGCTGGTCGAGCACAGCTACCAGGCGCGCAGTGAGCTGTGGCGGTACGACCTCGCCTCCGGCGAGCTGACCCGCCTCGACACGCCGTCCGGCACCATCTCGGGGGCGACGGCTCGGCCGGACGGCACGGTCGAGTTCCTGTGGTCCTCGGCGGCCGAGCCGCCGCAGGTGCGGTCCACGAGCGGGCGGGTGGTGCTCGACCCGCCGGGGCCGCGTGCGCCCGGGTCGGTGCCGGTCACCGATGTGTGGGTGGACGGGCCCGGCGGGCAGGTGCACGCCCTGGTGCACAAGCCCGCGGGCGAGGGCCCCTTCCCGACCGTCTTCGACATCCACGGCGGGCCGACCTGGCACGACAGCGACGCCTTCGCGGCGGGCCCGGCGGCCTGGGTGGACCACGGCTTCGCGGTCGTACGGGTCAACTACCGCGGCTCGACCGGGTACGGCCGGGCGTGGACGGACGCGCTGAAACACCGCGTCGGGCTGATCGAGCTGGAGGACATCGCGGCCGTGCGCCAGTGGGCGGTCGGCTCGGGGCTCGCCGACCCCGAGCGGCTGGTACTGGCCGGCGGCTCATGGGGCGGCTATCTGACACTGCTGGGGCTCGGGACCCAGCCCGAGGCGTGGGCGCTGGGGCTCGCGGCGGTGCCGGTCGCGGACTACGTCACGGCGTACCACGACGAGATGGAGGCCCTGAAGGCGATGGACCGCACGCTGCTGGGCGGCACGCCGGAAGAGGTCCCCGAGCGCTTCGAGGCGTCCTCACCGCTGACGTACGTGGACGCGGTGCGCGCGCCGGTCTACATCTCCGCGGGGGTCAACGACCCGCGCTGCCCGATACGGCAGATCGACAACTACGTGGAGCGGCTGGCGCGGCGCGGCGCCCCGCACGAGGTGTACCGGTACGACGCGGGGCACGGCTCGCTGGTGGTCGAGGAGCGGATCAAGCAGTTGCGCTTGGAGATCGAGTTCGCTCAGCGTCATCTGCGGCCTCATCCGCGGCGTGATCTCCAGGGGCAGCCGGAGCAGCCGGGGTCGGGACCGGGGTCTTTGACAAAATGATCCCGAGCGCCAGGTCGCGCGCCGTCTCCGCCTCACGGCGGAACAGCCGGAACCACATGAACACGACGAAGCCCGCGAAGACGAACCACTCGCCGGTGTAGCCGAGGTTCTGGAACGCCTTGAGATCGAGCCCGGTGCCCTCCGCCACGGCCGGGGGCACCGGCTTCAGGGCCCCGGGGGCGGTCGCGGAGGTGATCCACGCGTCGTACACCCCGTACGGCACGAGGTTCACCAGCGAAGCGGCGCTGATCATGCCCAGCTGGCCGCGCGGCAGCCCGCCCGTCGCCCGCACCCCGCTGCTGTCCTGGTGCTCGGACGCCTGCAGCGCCCCGGTCACGGTCACCTCGCCGGCCGGGGGCGCGGGCACCTTGGCGATGTCGGCCTTGTCGTCGGCGTCGCCGGGCAGCCAGCCCCGTACGACGGGCAGCGCCTTGCCCCCGTCCGTCGTGCGCAGCAGCGTGAGCACATAGAAGCCGTCGCGGTCGCCCAGCTGCCGGTCCGGGACCAGCAGTTGGTGCGCGGTGTCATAGCGCCCGGTCGCGGTGGCCGGCCGCCCCGCGGTCCGGTCGGTGACCGGCAGCAGCGCGCGCAGCGGCTCGGCGGTGTCCTCGGTGCCGGAGGCCTGGTCCTGCTGCTTGTTGTGCGTCTCGACGCGCGCTTCGAAGCGGCTGAGCTGCCAGCTGCCCATGAACAGACAGACCGGGATGGCCAGCACGGTGAAGACGTTGATCACCCACCAGCGGGGCGTCAGCAGAAACCGGTACACCCCACCACGGTACGGGCCCGGCGCCGCGGGCCGTACTTCGGGGGCTCGGTTCGCCTCGGCTACCGCGGGGAGGTGCCCCCGGGCTACCCCCTACGAGGCTGCCAGCATCCCGGTGCGGTAGATCGTCCCCGCGCACGCGCCGCTGAGGGTCACGCTCGCCGCGGCCGGGTCACCGGCCTCGGGCGTGTAGCTGAGCAGGACGCTCCCCGCCGGCTGATCGCCGCCGTCACCGCCGCCGCTGCCCGAGCCGTCACCCGGAGTGTCCGAGGGCCCCTCGTCCGCCGCGCCGGCCGAGTCCGGCGTGGGCTCGGGGGTCGGCGTGGTGCTGGTGTTGGAGCAGCCGGAGGTGCCGCCGCCCGACTGCGGGATCCAGGCGAACTTCACCTCGTACGCCTGGCCGGGCTTCAGGATGAGCTGGCCCGGCGCGGTGGACGGATCGGGCAGACCGGCGGCCTCGTCGCCGGAGGTGTGGTCCACGACGAAGATCCGGGAACCGTCCGCGCCGTCCTGCGCGCTCGGGTTGATGACGCCGCCGCCCACGACCGTGCACGAGGTGTCGGAGATGTTCACGACCCGGAACGAGCCGTAGATCCGCCCCTCGGCGTCGGCCGCCTCGGCCGTCCCGGTGGCGCTGCCGAGCTGGGGGCGGGCGCAGGTGGGCGAGGTGGCGTTCAGCGTGCTGGAGGGGTCGGGGGCCACGCCGCCCGAGTCGCCTTCCGGCTTCTTGGACGGACGGTCCTTCTTCCCGTCCCCGCCCTTGTCCTCCTTGTCCTCGCTCCCCTTGTCGACGGGCCGGCCGGTCTCCTTCCCGCCGCTGCCCTCGCCGTGCTTGTCCTGCTCGGGGCCGGGGGTGCGATGGCTGCTGCCCGCCATGGCCGGGCGGTCGTCCGAGCCGCTGGTGGTGGCGACGTGGACCAGCGCGGGCAGCGCGGCCCCGCCGAGCACCACCGCCGCCACGGCGCCGACCAGCGCCTGGCGGCGGCGCGTACGGCGGGCGGGCACGGCGCGGCGCAGGTGCTCCAGGGAGTCGGGAGACGGTTCCAGCTCGTCGACGGCGCCGTGCAGGAGGCGGCGCAGGGCGTCCTCGTTCATGACGTCCTGGCTGTTCCTGTCCTCGGTGCTGTTGCCGTCGTCGGTGCGGTCACTGCCGTCCGGCTCGTGACCGTCCCGCCGGTCGGGGTCTCCCGAGGCCGGCTCGTATGTGTCGTCGTTCATGCCGGAGCCTCCATTGCGACGCGAAGCGCCGCGATGCCACGCGATCCGTACGCCTTGACCGAGCCGAGCGATATGCCGAGCGTCTCGGCGACCTGGGCTTCGGTCATGTCCGCGAAGTAGCGCAGCACGAGGACCTCACGCTGGCGGCGCTGCAGTCCTCTCATTGCCTTGATCAGCTGGTCCCGCTCGAGCTGCTCGTACGCCCCCTCCTCGGCGCTGGCCATGTCGGGCATCGGCTTGGAGAGCAGCTTCAGCCCGAGGATGCGGCGGCGCAGCGCCGAACGCGAGAGGTTGACGACCGTCTGCCGCAGATACGCGAGCGTCTTCTCCGGGTCACGGACCCGGCGCCGCGCGGAGTGCACGCGGATGAACGCCTCCTGTACGACGTCCTCGCAGGACGCGGTGTCGTCGAGGAGCAGCGCGGCGAGACCGAGCAGCGACCGGTAGTGGGCGCGGTAGGTCTCGGTGAGGTGATCGACTGTGGTGCCCGCTGCCATCGTCTCGTCAGCGTCCTCGCGCCCTGTCGAGAGCTGCGGCGCGGGGCGAGCGGTTGACCATGGCGCGATCACCGGCATGCCGCCAGGGGTGCGGGGACGCGGGGGCCGCACTGCCGTGCCGCCGCGCCCAGGAACCGTTGCGATACCGAATGCCTCTGCTGCCACGCCAGTTGGACACGCTGCCCCCTGTCAGGGTTGTACGCGTGAGGCACCACTTTTGACGATGCAACAAATACCCCCATGCACACCAACCCGTCCCCAATGCCCCGGTTTACTCAACGCCCACTACCGGGCGGCTGGAAAGACGCTCCCCGCCCGCTGCGGGTTGCAGCGGGCGGGGAGGGAATCTTATCCGTAGATCTTTGCCCCGGTTTGAGCCCCGTTCAAGTGGTCCAGGCCATGGTCCAGATCACAGAAACTTCACAGTTTCGGGGCCCGGGGCTGGAGAGCCACCACTGTACGCGGCCGCCGGGCCGAGACTGTGTGACGGGTCACGCGGCCGTCAGGCCGTCAGCTCCGCCGCGACGACCTCCGCGATCTGCGCGGTGTTGAGCGCCGCGCCCTTACGGAGGTTGTCGCCGCACACGAACAGCTCAAGCGCCTTGGGGTCGTCGAGCGAGCGCCGGACCCGGCCCACCCAGGTCGGGTCGGTGCCCACGACATCGGCCGGGGTGGGGAACTCCCCCTCCTCCGGGTTGTCGCAGAGCACCACGCCGGGGGCGGCCGCAAGGATCTCGTGTGCCTGAGCCACGGTCACCTCGTTCTCGAACCGCGCGTGCACGGCCAGCGAGTGGGTGGTGATCACGGGCACGCGGACACAGGTCGCGGTGACCCGCAGGTCCGGCAGCCCCAGGATCTTGCGGGACTCGTTCCGCACCTTGAGCTCCTCCGAGGACCAGCCGTCCTCCTTGAGCGAGCCCGCGAACGGCACCACGTTGAGCGCCATCGGCCCGGGGAACGGCCCGGTGTCGCCGATCGCCCGCCGCACGTCGCCCGGCTGGGTGCCCAGCTCCGTACCGGCGACGAGGGTGAGCTGCTCGCGGAGGGTGTCAATGCCCTCCTTGCCCGCCCCGGAGACCGCCTGGTACGAGGCGACGATCAGCTCCTGCAGCCCGAACTCGGCGTGCAGCGCGCCCAGCGCGACGATCATCGAGAGGGTGGTGCAGTTGGGGTTGGCGATGATGCCGCGCGGGCGGTGCCGGGCCGCGTGCGCGTTCACCTCCGGGACCACCAGCGGCACGTCCGGGTCCATCCGGAACGCTCCGGAGTTGTCGACGACGACCGCGCCCTTGCCGGCCGCGATCGGCGCCCACTGCGCGGAGACCTCGTCCGGCACATCGAACATCGCGATGTCGACGCCGTCGAAGGCCTCCTCGTCCAGCGCGATGACCTCGACCTGCTCGCCCCGCACGGACAGCTTCCGGCCGGCCGAGCGCGGCGAGGCGATCAGCCGGATCTCGCCCCAGATGTCCGCCCGCTCGGACAGGATGGAGAGCATGACGGTGCCGACGGCTCCGGTCGCGCCGACGACAGCGAGCGTCGGCTTCCGGCCACCCGCATCGCCACGGCCGGTCATCGGCCGGTCCCTCCGTAGACGACGGCTTCCACGCTGTCGCTGTCCAGCCCGAAGGCGCTGTGCACGGCCCGGACCGCTTCCTTCACGTCATCGGCGCGGGTGACGACCGAGATACGGATCTCGGAGGTCGAGATCAGCTCGATGTTGACCCCGGCGTTGGACAGCGCCTCGAAGAAGGTCGCGGTGACACCCGGGTTCGTCCGCATACCGGCGCCGACCAGCGAGATCTTGGCGATCTGGTCGTCGTAGCGCAGCGAGTCGAAGCCGATGGTCGGCCGCGCCTTGCTCAGCGCCTCCATGGCCTTGTGGCCGTCGGTCTTCGGGAGGGTGAAGGAGATGTCGGTCAGGCCGGTCGACGCGGCGGAGACGTTCTGCACCACCATGTCGATGTTGAGCTCGGCGTCCGAGATCGTACGGAAGATGGCCGCGGCCTCACCCGGCTTGTCCGGCACCCCGACGACCGTGATCTTGGCCTCGGAGGTGTCGTGGGCAACACCCGAGATGATCGCCTGCTCCATCGGCTGGTCCCCTTGTGGTTCGTTGCTGACCCACGTGCCCTTGAGCCCGGAGAAGGACGAGCGGACGTGGATCGGGATGTTGTAACGGCGTGCGTACTCCACACAGCGGTGGAGCAGCACCTTGGAGCCGGAACTGGCCAGTTCCAGCATGTCCTCGAACGAGATCCAGTCAATCTTTCGGGCCTTCTTCACGACCCGCGGGTCGGCGGTGAACACACCGTCGACGTCCGTGTAGATCTCACAGACCTCGGCTTCGAGGGCGGCCGCGAGAGCGACGGCGGTGGTGTCGGAGCCGCCACGGCCCAGGGTGGTGATGTCCTTCTTGTCCTGGGACACGCCCTGGAAGCCCGCGACGATCGCGATATTGCCCGCGTCGATCGACTGCCGGATACGGCCGGGCGTGACGTCGATGATCCGCGCCTTGTTGTGGACCGAGTCGGTGATGACACCGGCCTGGCTGCCGGTGAACGACTGCGCCTCGTGGCCGAGGTTTTTGATCGCCATCGCCAGCAGGGCCATGGAGATCCGCTCTCCCGCGGTCAGCAGCATGTCGAACTCACGCCCCGACGGAATCGGGGACACCTGCTCGGCGAGGTCGATCAGCTCGTCCGTTGTGTCGCCCATCGCGGAAACCACGACGACCACCTGGTGGCCGTTCTTCTTGGCTTCGACAATTCGCTTGGCGACCCGCTTGATGCCCTCGGCATCGGCAACGGAAGAGCCTCCGTACTTCTGCACGACAAGGCCCACGTGCGCTCCCTGGCTCTCAGTAATGCGGTCGGCTCAGTCTAACGAGTGGCCGGAAATTACCCCGCCAATATCACATTGCGAGACACATCACTCACCTCGTGATCAAACGTCCGGGAACGAGCGGCAGAGCCGTATTCCGGCGCCTCCGCTTCTCGTCCCGCACCACCCGCTCAGCGACCAACCCTGCCCGCTCCGCACCAAAGCACACAGAAAGGTAACCCAGGTCACACTTTCAGGGCCACGCTTCAGGACTGCACGGACCGGATGCCGAGCGGGGCCGCGATCTCCGCCGCCATGACCCGTCCCGCCTCCTCCGCGAGCTCCTCGTCGCCGCCCGCATTGCTGTCGGTGTCCAGGCCGTCCAGCTCGTCCAGCGGGCTGTCCAGGCGTACGTGGGCGACCAGCGACTGCAGCGCGCGCAGGGCGGCGGAGGCGGTCGTGCCCCAGTTGGACAGGTACGAGAACTGCCACCACCACAGCGCCTCGCTGATCCGGCCGTTGCGGTAGTGGGCCATGCCGTGCCGCAGGTCGGTGACGATGTCGGCCAGGTCGTCGGAGATCCGGCAGGCGACGGGCTGGCTGCGCGGCACATACGGGTCGAAGACCTCGGAGTAGACGTCCACCGGGTCGAGCAGCCGGGCGAAGCGCTCGCGCAGCTCGTCGACGTCCGCCTCGGGGCCGACGTCCGGCTCGTACCGCTCGTCGGGGACGAAGTCCTCGTGCGCGCCCAGCCGGCCGCCCGCGAGGAGCAGCTGGGAGACTTCAAGCAGGAGGAACGGCACAGCGCTGTCCGGCTCGTCGCCCTTCGCCACTTCGGTGACCGCGACGATGAAACTCTCGATCTGATCGGAGATCTGGACCGCGAAGTCGTCCGGATCCGGGTGGGCGGCGTGCAGCGTTGCGTCAGACATCGAGAAGTCTTCTCCCTTCGAAGGCACGCCCCAGCGTGACCTCGTCGGCGTACTCCAGGTCTCCCCCGACTGGGAGACCGCTAGCCAGCCGGGTCACCTTCAAACCCATGGGCTTGACCATGCGCGCCAAGTAGGTGGCGGTGGCTTCGCCCTCCAGGTTCGGATCGGTGGCCAGGATCAGCTCCGTGACCGTACCGTCCGCGAGCCGTGCCAGCAGCTCCCGGATCCGCAGATCGTCCGGGCCCACGCCCTCGATCGGGCTGATCGCGCCGCCGAGCACGTGGTAGCGGCCGCGGAACTCGCGGGTGCGCTCGATCGCCACGACGTCCTTGGGCTCCTCGACCACACAGATGACGGCCGGGTCGCGGCGCGGGTCCTGACACACCCGGCACCGCTCGGCCTCGGCGACGTTCCCGCACACCGCGCAGAACCGCACCTTGTCCTTGACCTCGGTCAGCGCATGCGCGAGGCGGCGGACGTCGGCGGGCTCGGCCTGCAGGATGTGGAAGGCGATGCGCTGCGCGCTCTTGGGACCGACGCCGGGCAGCCTGCCCAATTCGTCGATGAGGTCCTGGACCACGCCTTCGTACACGCCGCTTCCCATCTCGCCGATCTCGCGCTGATGCGCGGTGGCTTCTCTTCCTACAGACTTCGGTATAAGGCCCGGGTGAGGTCTCTGAACAGACCGGGGACGCCGTTTTCTGCCCGTTCTCAGAGCGGCCAGTCGCTCTCAGAACGGAGGGCCGCTCTCAGAACGGAGGACAGCACTCAGAACGGAAGCCCCGGCATGCCGCCGAGCCCCTGGGCGAGCGGACCGAGCTTCTGCTGCTGCAGCTGCTGCGCGGCGTTGTTCGCATCGCGCACGGCCGCGACGACGAGGTCCGCGAGGGTCTCGGTGTCTTCCGGGTCCACCGCCTTCGGATCGATGACCAGGTCCTGAAGCTCACCGGCACCGGTCACGGTCGCCTTCACCAGGCCGCCGCCGGCCGAGCCTTCGACAGGGGTCCTGGCCAGTTCTTCCTGGGCCGCGGCGAGGTCCTGCTGCATCTTCTGGGCCTGCTGAAGCAGCTGCTGCATATTGGGCTGGCCACCACCGGGAATCACGAGCTCACTCCTGCGCTGTCGACAGACTTCTTCTTTCCGATAGCCCGAGCCTACGTGCTCACGGGGCACCCCGCCCTACGCCGTGGGGAGGAGGGCGAACGGCGCCCGAGTACTCAACTCAGGCGCCGCGCAGGGCGAGCGACACACACCGGATCCCCACCCGTACGCGACTCGTCCCCTACTCATCCCCCACTCATCCCCCGCTCGTTCCTACTCGTTCGCGATCTCTTCAATGACCGTCGCGCCGAGCTCGCGCACGATCAGGTCATGGCCGCTGAGCACGCTCTCGTCGAGATCCGGATCGTCCTCGGCCGGAATGTCGTCCTCCGGCGCGATCGGCGGGGGCTCCGGCTCCCGGTACGCCGACGACTCCGCGGGCGGCCGCGCCGATTCGGCCGGCGCCCCGGCGGGGGGCGCCTGAACCTGGGGGCGGGGAGCGGCGGGCGCGGCGGCGGACGCCTGAGCCTGGGGACGGGGGGCGGGCTGCCGCGGCGGGGTCGCCGGGGCACCGCCGCCCCCGAAGCCACCGCCGGCCCCGCCGGAACCGCTGAAGTTTCCGGAGCCCCCGGACCCGCCGAAGCCACCGCCGCCCGCACCGCCGGGCCCGCCCTGCTGTCCGGCGCCGCCCGAGGGGTCGACGATCGCCTCGACCCGCCACTGAACGCCGATCGCGTCACTGAGCGCCTGGCGCAGCACGTCCTCGCTGCCGCCGCCGACGAAGCTGTCACGCGCGCCGGCGTTGGAGAAGCCGAGCTGGAGGGTGGTGCCGTCGAAGCCGGTGACGGTCGCGTTCTGACTCAGCAGGATCCAGGTGAAGCGGCGGCGGTTCTTGACCGCCTCCAGGATGTCCGGCCACATCTGCCGCACCTGCATGGCGCCCTGCGCCATGCCCGGCGCGGACGCGGCGGGGGCACCGGCAGGGCCGGGGGAAGGGGCGGAAGGCGCAGAAGAGCTGGAAGCGCCGGAAGAGCTTGAGGCACCGGAAGAGCCGGAAGGACCACCCGACGCCGGACCGCCCTGCCCCGGCGCGGCGGCCGACGGCCAGCTGCCGGGCTGCCGCCCGGAACCCTGGGCGGCACCGGGAGCCGCGGCGGTCGGCCAGGCCCCCGGCCGCGCCGCGGACGAGGCAGACGCCCCGCCCCCTTCCGTACCGCCGCCCTCCGCATGACCGCCGCCCGCACCGCCTGCGGCCGGACCACCAGCACCCGCACCGCCCGCGGCCGCGGGCCTGGCGCCGGGGCTCTGGCCGCCGCCGTTCGCCCCCGCGGGCTGGGCGCCCCCGGGCCACGCTCCGGGCTGCTGTCCCCCACCCCCGCCATCGGCCGGAGCCGCACCCGCACCACCGGCGGCAGGACCACCAGCCGCACCGGGAGCCGCACCCTGACCGGCCCCAGCCCCAGTCGCAGCCCCAGTCCCACCGCGGCCCGTCACCGCCGCCCGCGCGGCGGCCGGGCCGGACGGGCCTGCGGCCGGGGCGTGAGCGTCGGGCCCTGGCACGTACCCCATGGCGGGCCCTTGGCCCTCCGGCCCTCCAGGACCTCCCGGCAGACCCTGGCCCCCGGCCCCTGCCCCAGGGAACCCGCCCCCGAGACCACCCAGGCCACCCGCCAGGGCCCCCCGCTCCAACTTCTCCAGCCGCGCCTGTACCGACCGCTCGTCCCCGAACGCCGCGGGCAGCAGCACCCGCGCGCAGATCAGCTCCAGCTGCAGCCGCGGCGAGGTGGCACCGCGCATCTCGGTCAGGCCCTCATTGACCAGGTCGGCGGCGCGGCTGAGCTCGGCGGCACCGAAGACGGACGCCTGGGCCTGCATCCGCTCGACGACATCGACCGGGGCGTCGATGAGCCCCTTCTCCGCCGCGTCCGGCACGGCCGCGAGAATCACCAGGTCACGGAGGCGCTCCAGCAGATCCGCGACAAAGCGCCGGGGGTCGTTGCCCCCCTCGATCACGCGGTTGACGACCTCGAACGCGGCCGAGCCGTCGCTCGCCGCGAAGGCGTCCACGATCGCGTCGAGCAGCGAGCCGTCCGTATAGCCGAGCAGTGACGTCGCCATGGCATACGTCACACCGTCCTCACCCGCGCCCGCGAGCAGCTGGTCCATGACCGACATCGAGTCCCGGACCGACCCCGCCCCGGACCGCACCACCAGCGGCAGCACACCATCCTCAACCGGGATCGCCTCGCGCTCGCAGACCTCCGCCAGATAGTCACGCAGCGTCCCGGGGGGCACCAGCCGGAAGGGGTAGTGGTGCGTACGCGACCGGATGGTGCCGATGACCTTCTCGGGCTCCGTGGTCGCGAAGATGAACTTCAAATGCTCCGGAGGCTCCTCGACCACCTTCAGCAGGGCGTTGAACCCCGCCGAGGTGACCATGTGCGCCTCGTCGATGATGTAGATCTTGTACCGGCTCGACGCGGGCCCGAAGAACGCCTTCTCCCTCAGCTCACGCGCGTCGTCCACGCCTCCGTGGGACGCGGCGTCGATCTCGATGACATCGATCGAGCCCGGCCCGTTCCGCGCGAGGTCCTGGCAGGACTGGCACTCCCCGCACGGCGCCGGGGTCGGCCCCTTCTCGCAGTTCAGACAGCGGGCCAGGATGCGCGCGCTGGTCGTCTTGCCACAGCCGCGCGGACCGCTGAAGAGGTACGCGTGATTGACCCGGTTGTTGCGCAGCGCCTGCTGCAGCGGGCCGGTGACATGCTCCTGGCCGATGACCTCGGCGAAGGTCTCGGGGCGGTAGCGGCGGTACAGCGCGAGGGACGACACGCTTACGACGATATCGGTGCCCACCGACATCCGAAGCCGCCCCGCACCCTCACCCACCCCACCCCGCGCCTCTCCCCACAACGCAAGGGCCCCCCACGTACCCGCCAGAGCCCACTTACCCTTGCTGCCTTCCGGCCCTGGGGGAGTTCGGTGAGATAGCGCCACGTGAGGGGCTGGCCCCCACCCTAGCGGATGGACCGGGTCGGGAACGAGTTCGCGTGCACTGCTTCTGGTCTTGTATTGTTTCCCGCGGAGGATTCGCCTAGAGGCCTAGGGCGCACGCTTGGAAAGCGTGTTGGGGGCAACCCCTCACGAGTTCGAATCTCGTATCCTCCGCACCCGCCCAGCAGGGCAGACGAGGGCCCCGACCGATCATGGTCGGGGCCCTCGTCGTTGATCTGTCTCAGTCGGCTCTCGGCGACTCCCAGAGCGCGCACCACCGGCCTGTTGCGCCCCGGGGCTGATCAGGAAGACCAGGCATCCGCGAGCACGAAAGAGACCACTGTGCCGCCGAAGCGACTCGGCCCGGCGCGCCAGGAGTGAGCCAGCGCGTTGACCGGGCACAGCCCGCGCCCGTGTGCTTCGCTGGCCGTGGCCTGCCGCATCCGGACGTTCGCTCCTCCACCGCGCTGATCGGCTTCGGCCTCGATTCCGTCATCGAAGTCTCCTCCGCCGCCGCGGTCGCCTGGCAGTTCTCCGCCCGCGACCACGCCGTGCGTGAGGCCCGCGAGAAGACCACCCTGCGCATCATCGCCATTTCCTTTTTCGCGCTCGCCGCTTACGTCGCCGCCGATGCCGTCCGCGCTGACCGGAACCGGCGAGGCCGAACGCTCCATCCCCGGCATCGTCATCGCAGCCCTCTCACTCGCGGTGATGCCCTTCCTGTCCGCCGCCCAGCGCCACGCGGGCCGCGAACTCGGCTCCGCCTCCGCGGTCGCCGACTCCAAGCAGACCCTCCTGTGCACCTACCTGTCCGCCGCCGTCCTGGCCGGGCTGGTCTTCAACGCCACCCTCGGCTGGTCCTGGGCCGACCCCATCGCTGCCCTGGTCATCGCCGCCATCGCCGTCAAGGAAGGCCGCGACGCCTGGCAGGGCAAGGGCTGCTGCGCGACCCCGGCCGCCGCGATCCCCGCCCAACAGCAGGAGACGGACGCCTGCGGCTGCCGCCTCGGGTGCGACTGCTGCAACTGACCGCCCGATGACGAGCCGAGCATTGACGCTTGCACCTGCAAGGTCGCCTTCCAGCCCCGGTAGGCGCACACGCATAGGCACCCTGAGCAGGCCGGGGCGAGGCACTTCTCCCCCTCCGCTTCGCCGTCGTGCCCCATCCGTGCCCTCCAGAGCGGTAAACAACGGCCCATAAGGAGGCGATCACACACCGACCACCACGCCCTATGGACTTCGACCTGCCCGGACGGGAGCAGAGGCCACTCATGAATGCGCCGACGGGCAAGGGCAAACCGCGTGTCAAGGAGGCACGTTCAGCCGTCATGGTCCCGATGTCGGCGGTATTCCGGAAGAGTTTATGGCCGGACTTTGATCAGGGGCGTGGTGTCGGTGTCTTACCGGACGTCAGCGGGCTGCGGATGCACGGCCTATGGTTGCGGCCGGATGAGGCGTCAGGACGTGCTGCGGCGTTCCTGGCCTGTCTGCGGGCCTTCTTCGGCGATCGGGCAGGCTCGGCCGGTGCCGGTGTCGATGAGGATCTGCTTGGCCTGCGTGATGTTGTCGACGCGGACGGCCCGGGTCATCGCGGCGCGTGCCGCGTCGGGCGTCGCGTGCGGCGGGACCACCAACAGGGAGAAGTAGTCTCGATCGCCTCGGGTGATGAGGATGGTGTCGTCAGCCACCGGGAATGAGTCGATGTGCACGATACGGTCGTCGATGATCACTCGTGTCGGCAGTTCTTCCCAGGCGCTGGAGTCCAGGCCGACGCGCATGACGGGCCCGAGGTGCTCGGTCAGCGCGGTGACCAGGGCGGGAAGCTCGGCGCGTAGGTCGCGGGAACGCGGCCGCCAGGCCGTACTCCGAGCCCACGCCCAGGCTCACCCTCGCCCTGCGGATACAGACCCGGGTTCCTGAAGAAGTCGCTGATCACACGGGGGCTCAGCGGCCCAACGCCCGGAGTACAGTGAAAACACCGGGAGTACTTCGCACACCGGCTTCCACGCGGGTGTCGTTCTCGGCGAGCAACAACACCGGGACGTTGAAGATGCGCCCGGGGACAGGCTCGCGCCATGACCGTGACCATCGACCGTACGACTATCCATGAGCGCACGCCCTCGCCACCGGCCCGCCTGTCCCTGATCCCGATGGGCCCGGTTCCAGGCCTTCTGGACGGTGCGTGGTGGCCTCGCTCCCGGGATCTCCTCCGGGAGCTTCCCGCTCTGACGGACGTGCTCGACGCACGCTGGGGCCGTATCACTCGCGTCTCCGTGAACCCGGTCCATTGGCCCGTGATCCCGCGCAAGGTGCCTGTGACCGGGCACACGGTGCACGTGGGCTGGTTCACTGACGAGCAGGACCCGCACAAGTTGATTCTGCTCTCCTACACCGTAGGCCGCTGGGACCTTCTGGTGATCCCGCCGGAGACGGGTGCGTCCGCCGCCGCCCGGCTGATGGCCGCCGCAGCCACCCCCGGCAGCCTCGTCACCGCCAGCGGTCTGATGGCGAACGAAACCGCCACCCGTGACGCCCGGGAGGCGCTCAGCCGGGAGGAGGAGTGGGAGACCGATGGCGGGCCCGCCCCTATGGCGGCCGGCAGCCGAACCCGACCGGACTCCTGAGCTCCGCCCAAGGGAGGTGAGGACGTGGAGACCGTCAGCAGCGGGTCCATGATCACCTCCATGTCCATCAGAGGAGTGCTGCCGATCCATCTACTCAACGACCGGCACAACGAGCGGATCGCAGCACTCCACTACACGGAGCCGGAAGAGCCGACAGCCGGAAGCCCGCCGGATCACTCGTCGTCACCCCCTTGCCTCGCTTCCCACCCACCGGCCCAGGCAGAAGGTCATGCATCTTTCGCGGCCCCGTCGCGGTGTTCGGGGGTAGGTGAGGGCCACGCCCACCGCCACGTCTTCCTGATGGAACGAGGTCACCATGCAACCACCCGAATCACCCTCGGCAGGGCGCGCCGAGGTGCGTATCGTCTCCGCGTCCCCCGAGGCCGCCCGTCAGGTCGCCGAGGTACTCCGTCGTTGCTTCGCCAGCGCCGAACAGCGCAGCTACCCTGCCGGCGCCGGAGGCGGAACCCGGCTTCACCTCACCGTGGACACCACTCACACGGCAGAGCCGGCGCGGTCCTGGCTGGTAGCAAGTCAGTCCTCCGGACAAGACCGCACGCAGACGGATGAAGTCTGAAGCGATGCCCAACAACGGGTGCGGACAGGGCACCGCCGCCCCGTGTCCACTCCTCGCCGGTGCCCTGCACGTGTGGAACGGCAACCATGGCAACACTGCAGGAGCGGAAGAACTACCGCGAAGCGATCATGAAGGCTCTGTACGAGGCCACGGAAGGCAATCGCCTCCTTGGCGTCACCGGGGCGAAGCTGCGCGACGAGCTCCAGGTCCCTGAGCAGGATCTGGCGGCCGCCTGCGCATATCTGGCGGGCGAGGGGCTCATCACAGTCGACTGGACACGGGGAAATACACCCGCGATGGCCACACTGACGCACCAGGGGATCCGGCTGATGGAGGGCGAGGAGGAGGAACGTGGCTGACGCGGCGCGGGGCGTTTGCGCCCAGGCGCCGTATTACCCAAATAGTCCGTGATGCCGGAAAAGCACCCCAGGCATAGCATGGTAAGTGGGTAGGTGCACTCTCACGTGCAACCGACCCGAAAGGGCGGCCCCGGTGTGTTTACGCCGGGGCCGTTGTGACGCCGTCGGCGCGCCGGCAGGGAGCAGGGTCGATCACGACACGACACGGATGACCGCGGGAACACCATCATCCGCTGACAGATCGGTCCTGAGGTCCACTGTGTGCCCTGCACTGCTCCTCGCTCGGCCTGCGCCTCGACGGTGCGAGCACCTCTACAGGCCAAGGATCACGACACGGTACCGACGGGTGTGCAGCTCACGGCGATCTTCAGAGTGTGTCGCTGGGCGAAGGGGGTGTCGGGAAGGTCCGGGGGCCTGTGGGTCAACGTCACGCCGGGGTCATGCCCGCGGTTCGGCTCGCAGGGGTGCTCCCACCGCGTGGAGGTGGCGCAATGCCTGTCGGTACGAGTCCACCACGCCCGTCTCCGTGTAAGGCAGGCCGAGTTCAGCGCAGTAGGCACGGACCAGGGGCTGGGCGGCCGGCAGGGCGATCCGGGGCATGCTGGGGAACAGGTGATGTTCGATCTGGTAGTTCAGGCCGCCGAGCACGAAGTCGATGACACGCCCACCCCGCACGTTGCGCGAGGTGAGGACTTGGCCGCGCAGGAAGTCCGGGCGGTCATGCTCCTCCGGCATCGCCATGCCCTTGTGGTTGGGGGCGAATGAAGCTCCCATGTACAGGCCGAAAAGGGCCTGCTGGACCACAACGAACGCCAGCGCCTTCAGCGGCGAAAGGACCAGTAGCACAACGATGAGATACGCCGCCACGTGCACGAGCAGAGCCAGTACCTCGACCGCAAGAGGAGCGCGAGCGCTCGTCCTGCCCCTGCTCAGCGCCCGGAATGTGGCCACGTGCAGTGCCCAGCCCTCCAGCAGCAGCATGGGGAAGAAGAGGGGGGCCTGGTGGCGGGTGACGAAACCGGCTACACCCGCGCGCCCACGAGCCTCGTGATCGATGAAGACCACGGCGCCGGTCTCGATGTCGGGGTCGCGGCCGACATGGTTGGGATGGGCATGGTGACGGTTGTGTTTGGCCACCCACCATCCGAATCCGAGGCCGATGAAGAGATTACCGAACACCAGCCCCGTTACGTCGTTTGCCCGCCGGCCCTCGAACAACTGGCGGTGGCCCGCTTCATGGCCGCGGAACCCGCACTGCGTGAAGGCGAAAGCCAGCACAGCGGCGATGGTCAACTGCCACCAGGAGTCGCCGATCAGGACGAAGGCCGCCCAGCCACCGGTCAGGAGGAGCAGCGTGACAGCCAACGTCGTAACGGAACGCAACGGCCGATGCCGCAGCAACCCTGCGCTTCTGACCTGGCGAGAGAGCAGAGCGTAGTCGCTGCCTGCAGATCGATCACGAGTCGTCGTGGGCCCGCACGTGATGTCTCCGGAGAGCTTGGCCTGCGGAGCCGAAGGACTTGAGGAGGTCGATGAGGTTCCAGCGTGCCCCCGCGTGGACACGGGGCGTTGAACGAAGTCTGAGGACTCCATGGATCTCGATCCTGATCGGTGTCAGGTGTCAGGTGTCAGCGGCACGCGGATGCGGGCAGCTCGTGCGGTGCCGTCGGAGGGGCAGCCCTCGCAGGCCGCACGTCGTCCTCCGCTCACGCGTCGCATCGGGGCCGT
Organism: Streptomyces sp. ME19-01-6; assembly: GCF_033793745.1. NCBI lineage: Bacteria > Bacillati > Actinomycetota > Actinomycetes > Kitasatosporales > Streptomycetaceae > Streptomyces > Streptomyces sp. ME19-01-6. The sequence goes on from NZ_JARAXF010000009.1 coordinate 260,793, forward strand.
AGTGGCATATGCCGTCTCCGAGCCCGTGGGTCGGGACCGTGTCGTGAATCGCAAAGGACGGCCAAGGGGTAACCGCCATTCCGGATCGCCCTCGGTCCTCTTCACCGTACTCCCCGCACGCCGAGGAGGCATGTTGCCTTGCGACTCGGAAGCGGTAGGCGCACTCCAGCGTCCGGACGAGAGTAGGGTGCGCATCCCGGGCAGGTCTGCATCATCTGCCACACCGACTACCGGCGTACACCGGGACACGGACGCGATGGTGGTCTCGCACCACAGCGGCAAACAACTGCTCGCTTGTGAGGGTATATGCGCGCGTATGGTCGGCGGGTTCGTCATCAGCCCCGACGAGACGCCTCTCCCGCTGGCCGAGCGCATGCACATCGAGGCCGAGCACTGATGCGGTAGCCACGGCACAAGACGCCTCCGGCGGGGGTGGCGCATTGCTCTTCGGCCGCCTCAGGCACCGGTCGTGCTCCGGCGACCTGGCGGCAGGCGTCGCAGACCCTCATGTGCGCGATGCTGGGGTGGAGGAGGCAGTAGGACCAAAATGCGGCGAACAGCACTGAGGCTCGCCTCTGTGTGAGGGCGTTGCGGCGAAAACGAGGTCGCCATGACGGAAGGTGAACGGGGCTTCCGTAAAGTCACCGTGGATCGGTCAGAGGGATTCGGTGAGCGGCTGCTGGGTGTGCTGCTGGACCGGGCTCACGAGATGCCGCCCCAGCTGATCGCCCCACTGGTCGCGGAGGAAGTGGGGAGGATCGGCGGGCGGGACGTCTCGATCCTCCTTCAGGACTACGACCAGCTGATGCTGGCTCCCCTGCGGGGCATGAGACTCGTGGTCGGGGAGCCCGAACGGATCGACGATTCTCGGGCCGGCAGGGCTTTTCTCAGCGCGGCGACGGTGGAACAGCCGCAGGCCGATGGCGTACGGATGTTCCTGCCGCTGCTGGACGGCAGCGACGTGGTGGGGGTGCTGGCCCTCACCCTGAGCACCATCGACAACGACGACCGGCGGTTGCTGCGGCGCCTGGCCGGCCTGGTCGCCGACATGCTGGTCACCAAGAACAGCTATACCGATCAGTTCTTCCAGGCCCGGCGCCGTGAGCCGATGAGCCTGGCCGCGGAAATCCAATGGTCACTGCTGCCCCCGCTGACCATGGTCACCCCGCAGGTTGCGGTGGCCGGAATCCTCGAGCCTGCCTACGACGTCGCGGGTGACAGTTTCGACTATGCCCTGAACGATGACATCCTGCACATGGCCGTCATCGACGCCATGGGCCACGGGCTGGATGCCGCCGTGCTGGCGACCGTCGCCGTCGGCGCCTACCGGCACGCCCGACGCGCCGACGTCGGCCTCGCCGACCTGTACATGTTCATGGACACGGCCATCGACAAGCAGTTCGGGCCCGACCACTTCGTCACGGCGCAGATGATGCGCCTGGACATCCGAACCGGCCACCTGCAATGGGTCAACGCCGGGCACCCGGCACCCCTGCTGATCCGTGACTACCGCGTCGTCCAGGCGCTGGAGAGCCCGGGCACCCTGCCCGTCGGCTTCGGTGGGGCCATCCCGCAGATCAGCGACCAGGCGCTGTCCCGCGGCGACCGGATCCTCTTCTTCACCGACGGTCTCATCGAGGAGCACCGCACCGGCGAAGAGCAGTTCGGCGAGGAGCGACTGCTCGACTTCGTGAACCGCGCGGGGTGCGTGGGCGAAGGCGTACAGGAAATGGTGCGCGGCCTGTCCCACACCCTGATGCGAGAACGCGGCGGGGTCACCACTGACGACGCGACGCTCTTCCTGGTCGAGTGGCGCGGGGGCACCGCGGACCATCTCGTCACGGTGTAAGCATGACCAGCAGGTTCCCCATTACCTTCTTGGTGGCCCCGCAATGGGGCGCCCGGCCTCCGGAGTTGGCATGACTTTCTCCCCCTGTCGAACGCATGGCCTGGGGGGTGGTGTCACCGGCTCCGGAGGCATCGACAGACCGCTGATTAGGGGCATGACCACCGACTTCTTCGCAGGTCGGGAGGCTCTTCGTAATGTGGATGTGGCGATCGGTGCCGTGGGACGGCCGGGTGAGTACAACCGGAGGACGCACGTGATCAACGTGAGTGACATCGGCGCCTTCCTCGGCCTGGACGTCGGCAAGGGCGAACACCACGCCACCGCCGTCACCCCGGCCGGGAAGAAAGCGTTCGACAAGCGGCTGCCCAACAGCGAACCCAAGCTCCGCGAGGTGTTCGGCAAGCTGCAGGCCAAGCACGGAACCGTGCTCGTGATCGTCGACCAGCCCGCCTCCATCGGCGCCCTGCCGCTGGCGGTCGCCCGCGACATGGGCTGCCCGGTCGCCTACCTGCCCGGACTGACAATGCGGCGGATCGCCGATCTCTACCCCGGCGAGGCCAAGACCGACGCCCGCGATGCGTTCGTCATCGCGGACGCCGCCCGCGTCATGCCGCACACGCTCCGCTCGGTCGAACTCGAAGACGAGACCATCGCCGAGCTGGAGATGATCGTGGGCTTCGACGACGATCTGGCCGGCGAGGCGACAAGGATCTCCAATCGGCTGCGGGGACTGATGACCCAGATCCACCCGCATCTGGAGCGAGTTCTCGGGCCGCGTGTCCAGCACCCGGCCGTCCTGACCCTGCTGGAACGGTTCGGATCCCCGGCCCAGATCCGCAAGGCCGGACGCCGACGGCTCGTGACGCTGATACGGCCGAAGGCCCCGCGGATGGCCGAGCGACTGGTCGACGACATCTTCACCGCGCTCGACGAACAGACCGTGGTCGTCCCCGGCACGGATGCAGCCGCGCTGGTCGTGCCCAGCCTCGCCACCTCGCTGACCGCCGTGCTCGACCAGCGGAAACTGCTGGCCGGACGGATCGAGGAACTGCTGGAGAACCACCCTCTTTCGAAGGTCCTGACGTCCATGCCGGGGATCGGCGTCAGGACCGGAGCCAGGATCCTCATCGACGTCGGCGACGCCAGCAGTTTCCCGAGCGCCGCCCATCTCGCGGCCTATGCCGGCCTTGCCCCCGCGACGAGGAGCTCGGGCTCCTCGATCCGTGGGGAACAACCCTCCCGCCGAGGAAACAAGCAGCTCAAACGGGCTTTCTTCCTGTCCGCGTTCGCGGCCCTGGCCGACCCGGTCTCCAGGGCCTACTACGACAGGAAGATCAGCCAGGGAAAGCACCACACCCAAGCCCTCCTCTGCCTTGCGAGACGACGAGCCGACGTGCTCTTCGCGATGCTCCGCGACGGCACCTTCTACCAGCCCCAACCCGCCCCTGCAGGTTGACGAAACCCATAGGGGCCCCCCGACCCGGGTTCGACCACGGCTACGTCGACCTGAATCTGCCGCCGCGCAGCAGGGTCTGTCACCACACCACACCCGACCTCGCCCAAGGTCGAGCCGAGCAGGGACCGTCCGGGCCCGAGCATGTACTCACGACACACCGCCTCGAAGTGCGGCCCGGCCGCCTGGGCCGCGAAACGCTCCGCGGACTGGGCCCACACCTCGGCCGCCTGGCCACTCTCCAGACGGGCCCAGGCGGGCCGCATCACGGCCTCCGGATGTGACGTTCATCGCGGCAGTGGAGTCCCGGCGCATTCGCCGCTGCGCCATCCTCTGACGACGGTGGCAGCGGCAGATCTCCCTCGACGGAGGTCACAGGGCTGCGGGCGGAAGTGCACGGCAGGAAGGCCACGCCCGCGGAGAGCAATATCTGTGCCCGTGAAATGAGAAATAGGTGTGGGGCACAGCAAGTATTCCTCGGCCGTGGGCCGGAGCGGAATTATCGATCGCGCAGGGCCGATCGCACCGTGCTACTGTCAATCACAGTTGCAGGTGTGGTTGCCAGAAGGTTCATTTCCGACGGGGTGATCATCACGGCGACAAGGAATTCGCACAGGGCAAATTCCTGACACCGCCTCCGAAGGAGAAACAAATGGCTACCGGCACCGTGAAGTGGTTCAACGCGGAAAAGGGCTTCGGCTTCATCGAGCAGGACGGCGGCGGCCCCGACGTCTTCGCCCACTACTCGAACATCGCCGCCCAGGGCTTCCGTGAGCTGCTTGAAGGCCAGAAGGTGTCGTTCGACGTCGCGCAGGGCCAGAAGGGCCCGACGGCCGAGAACATCGTTCCCGCCTGACACCGGCGCTGACGCGTACTTCGCAGCTGGGGCCCGCACCTCTCGGGTGCGGGCCCCGGCTCGCTGCATTTCAGGGCGCGCGACGGGAGAGGCTCACCACATCACCGACCGGTGGCGCATTCCCTGTCGGTCCGACTCGGCCCACATCGTTTTTGGCTCGTCTCGAGATTCTCTGCGCCGCTCATCTGCTGCGGGAATTCCTTGCTACGTGCCCCGTCAAGGAAGGTTCCGCATGAAGCGTGCCCACACGTCCCGCACATATGACCGTTTCGGAGGAGGCACCGGCGCCAACCGCTCGGGTGGTCCGCGCCGTTCCAAGGGCTACGGAAATCGACAGGCCGGACGGGCCGTACAGGGCGAGTTCGCGCCGCCGAAGACGATCACGCCGGCGCTGCCCGCCGTCGGGGCGTTCGCGGAACTCGCCATGCCTGCGCGGCTGCTGGCCACGCTCGGCCGCGAAGGCGTGACCGCACCGTTCCCCATCCAGGCGGCGACCCTGCCGAACTCCCTGGCCGGTCGTGACGTACTCGGCCGTGGCCGCACCGGCTCGGGCAAGACGCTCGCCTTCGGCCTCGCCGCACTGGCCCGTACAGCGGGGCGGCGCGCCGAGCCACGGCAGCCGCTCGCCCTCGTCCTCGTCCCCACCCGCGAGCTCGCCCAGCAGGTCACCGACGCGCTCACTCCGTACGCCCGCTCCGTGAGCCTGCGCCTGGCCACCGTCGTCGGCGGGATGTCCATCGGCAGGCAGGCCGGTGCGCTGCGCGCCGGGGCTGAGGTGGTCGTCGCGACGCCCGGGCGGCTCAAGGACCTCATCGACCGGGGCGACTGCCGGCTGAACGATGTTGGCATCACGGTCCTCGACGAGGCCGACCAAATGGCCGACATGGGCTTCATGCCGCAGGTCACCGCCCTGCTCGACCAGGTGCGTCCCGACGGGCAGCGGATGCTCTTCTCGGCCACCCTGGACCGCAATGTCGACCTGCTGGTCCGCCGCTACCTGACGGACCCGGTAGTCCACTCCGTCGACCCGTCGGCGGGCGCGGTCACCACGATGGAGCACCACGTACTCCACGTGCACGACGCGGACAAACATCGGACGACCACCGAGATCGCGGCGCGAGACGGTCGAGTGATCATGTTCCTCGACACCAAGCACGCGGTGGACCGGCTGACCAAGCACCTGCTGAGCAACGGCGTCCGCGCCGCGGCCCTGCACGGTGGCAAGTCCCAGCCGCAGCGCACGCGGACCCTGGCCCAGTTCAAGAGCGGGCATGTGACGGTACTGGTGGCGACGAACGTCGCGGCGCGCGGGATCCACGTCGACAACCTCGACCTGGTCGTCAATGTGGATCCGCCCAGTGACCACAAGGACTACCTGCACCGCGGCGGTCGTACGGCCCGAGCCGGCGAGTCCGGCAGCGTCGTCACCCTGGTCACCCCTGATCAGCGTCGCGGTATGAGCCGACTGATGGCTTCGGCAGGCATCACCCCCCGGGTCGCCCAGGTACGTTCGGGCGAGGCGGAGCTGAGCCGCATCACAGGTGCCCAGGCCCCTTCCGGTGTCCCGGTCGTCATCACCGCGCCAGCCGTGGAACGTCCCCGCGGCGCGTCTTCATCGTCCCAGGGCCGTCGGGGTCGCCGGGGCCACGCCGGCCAGGACCGGCCCGTCGGCGAAGCGGCGCGCCGCAGGGCACAGCGGCAGCCCAGCCTCGGCTCGGCTGCCTAGTACCGCTGTGATCACAAGCCCACCCCCTTCCGGTAGGAGGCACCTATGACGCCGGCTCAGACGCAGCACCATGCAGTGGATCCCTCCCCCAAAGCCGTGGTCGACGACAGGGACGCGTCCGGACCTCGGGTCTGTGACGACATGACGGTCGAGGTGGCTCTGTCCCTCATGGCCGGTGCCCGTGTCGATCACCTCGTCCTCTGTGACGGGGACGACCAGAGCACGGGCCTGATCACCCTGGCCCGGCTCGCCGTTCTCCGCGACAGCCCCACCTACACGGACCGGATCCGTCTACGGGACGTCCTCGCCGGACCGTTCACCCCGCCCGGGCGCCGTCGAGGAGCATGGCCGGACCCCGGGCGTCCTCACCCTCGCCCGCTGATCCGCCTCGCCCGGTCGGCCCGCCCTCCTTGTCCTTCTGTTTCTCCTTCTGTGTGAGGCATCATGCGCTGTGTCATCGCCCGGTACCCGTTCGAGCTGACCAGGAGCGGGGTGCTGGCCTCGATGAAGGGCGTCGCGCCCGAACTCGTCACGGCCGAGTCCGTGACCATCGGCCGCCGCCGCTACCCGGTCAAGCAAGTAGGCCAGGTCATCACCGGGCAGAATCGCCGCGACTTCTCCAGCGGCGAAGTGGTCCGGGCCATGACCCGCCTCGGCTTCACCTGCCATGAGCACCCGGAGACCGCGCCGGTGGGTGTCCCCACTCCGCTCCAGACCGCGTCGGCGCTGCTCGGGGGCACCGTCTCCCCGGAGGTGTGAAGAACAGGCGGAAAACCGCCATCAGAGACCCAGTGAGGGCCCTGCCGACACGTGTCGGCAGGGCCCTCACCGTCGTATCGCCGCCTCGCCGTCTCGTCATCCGCGCGAAGGGTCCTGGCCGAGCGGAGGGGCGACGCAGCGTCGCACTGCCCGCAGCGACTGGTTGTCCAGGCCACAGGTACCTGTGGCCCCTGAACGCCAAAATCTACTCTTGCCAGAGTAGACATTGGCTCATCGCATGGTTAAGCTTCTTCTCGTTGACACGGTCAAGCGAGACCCGGCAGACACGAACTGGCGGGTTGCATTACCTGGAGTTCGCAGGTCAGCGCGGCTCTGGAGCTCCGAAGCCAAGGTGTTCGCAGGACGGTGACGGGGCTGAGAGCCGCACTGGGCAGCTCGCAGGCCAAGGGGCTGCCAACAGCATCACCGAGCAGTACCGCAGTACCCGTTTCACCAAGTGGTTGGTTCAGAGGAAGGACGGAGGAGCAGACGCCATCAGGATCGCCCGGCCCGAGAAGCTCTCGGCCCGGGTACCGCAAGACCCCCGGAATGGATGGTGGTCCCCGGTCACGCAGCCGCGATCCCCGCACCCCTCCCCTCGTCGGGCCGGGTAGCGGAAACAGAAGGTCGGCACAGCATGAGGGCCGACAGATGGTGTTCAATTTCCTTCGGGGCCCTGGTGCCGTACGGCACCAGGGCCCCTCGACGCGTTGCACTACGAGGTGACATGGCAGCAGATACTCCACTCAGTAATCGTCTGGACGACGACGACTACCCCGCCTACACCATGGGCCGGGCCGCCGAAATGCTCGGCACCACCCCTGGCTTCCTCCGAGCCATCGGTGAGGCTCGTCTGATCACTCCACTGCGCTCGGAGGGGGGACATCGCCGGTACTCCCGCTACCAACTGCGGATCGCCGCTCGCGCCCGCGAGCTCGTCGACAGGGGAACCCCGATCGATGCTGCTTGCCGCATCGTCATCCTTGAGGACCAGCTTGAGGAAGCTCAGCGCATCAACGCCGAGTACCGCCGTGCCGCGAACGAAGCGTCCGGCAGTTCCAGTCCCGGTTCGAGCTGATCACGTGGGCGCGAGCGGGTCGGCTCGAGCACGTATGACGAGCACGTATGACTGGCCGAGGTCAGCCGGCGTCGCCGCGGCGTGCGCTCGGGCGGGCATCGGCCGCCTGGCGGCGTTACGACCCCGCACCGTCCGCGCACAGCGTTCGGAACCCATTGGTGTGATCTCATCGGCGCCCTCTGCCCGCCATCCTTGACATGTGTGCGGTGCCGCTTCTCCTCCCGGAACCATCGTGCTCTTTCGACGGCGAGGTGCCCCCACCAGTAAGCCCAGCGGAACAACACTGGCAGCCCTCTCGCTCCCGCACCTGCACGTGGCCGAGGTGCTCGCGGCGCGGGCGCCCATCGCTCGCGATGCCTTGGCGGAACTGCTGGGAGCGGAACACCACAGCGATCGCGCGCGGCCACGGCCGGGTGCGCATCGCCCCCGCGGCCTGTCCTCTACCAGGGGCCATGACCCCGGCCCCGCCCCGGCCCGGGGTCACGGCCCCCGGAAGGTGGCCCGGTAGGCGCTCGGGGAAGTGCCCAGGGCGGACTGGAAGTGCTGGCGCAGGTTGGCCGCCGTGCCGAGGCCGGCCCGTGCCGCTACCTGGTCCACTGGCAGGTCCGACTCCTCCAGCAGTTCCCTGGCACGTTCGACGCGTTGCTGGGTCAGCCAGGTCATCGGTGTCATGCCGACCTCGTCGCGGAAGCGCCGGTTGAAGTTCCGGATGCTCATCGCCTGTTGGGACGCCAGATCGCCCAGGGTGAGGGGCTCGTGCAGCCTCTGCAGGGCCCAGCCGCGGGCGACCGCGGTGGAGGGGGAGGACGGCTCCGGTACGGGGTGGCGTATGTATTGCACCTGACCGCCCTCCCGGTACGGCGGCACCACGGTGCGGCGGGCGACGTCGCTCGCGACCGCCGTCCCGTGGTCGCTTCGGATCATGTGAAGGCACAGGTCGATTCCGGAGGCACAGCCCGCCGAGGTCAGGACGTCGTCGCCGTCGGTGTAGAGCACGTCCGGGTCCACCTTGACCCCCGGGAACAGACGCGCGAACTGCTCGGTGTGACGCCAGTGCGTGGTGGCCGCCCGGCCGTCGAGGAGGCCGGCCGCGGCGAGTACGAAGGCGCCTGTGCAGATCGAGGCCATGCGGGTGCCGGGGCGGATTCGGGCGAACGCCTTGGCCAGCGGCGTCGGCAGCCGCGTATCCGTCTGCTCGTAGTCCTCGTACGAGGACAACACGATCACCGTGTCGGCTTCGGCCAGCGCCTCGGGGCCATGGGGCACATTGACGGTGAAGTCTCCGTCCGTGCGTACCTCTCCTGCCCGCAGCCCGCAGGTGGCGACCTCGTAGAGCGGCTCCCCGTCGGCCGAGGCGCCCTGTCTGGCCTGCCCGAACAGCTGGTGCACGATGCCCAGCTCGATCGGGAGCATCCGCTGGCGGGCGAAGACGGCGACGTGATGGCGGGTGGGGTGGGTGAAAACAGCCATGGCCATATTCTTGCGCAACTGGGCTGCATGGCCACTCGTCGCCCCGCTGAGGCGCACGCAGTGTTGGGACATGGCTCAGCGGATACAGACCCCACCGGCCGTTCGAGGGCCCATGTCAGGGCGCAGTACGCGCCGCCCGCACCGCGCCTGGATGATCGCCGTCGTCGCGGGCGCGGCGATCGTGACGGCCGGCGCCTTCACCACCGTGCCCGGCCTGCTGGTCACCCCGCTGCACGACCAGTACGGCTGGGACCGCGGCCACATCGCGCTCGCCGCCTCGGTCAACATGATCTTCTTCGGCCTCACCGCACCCTTCGCGGCCGCGCTGATGGACCGCGTCGGCATCCGCCGGGTCGCTGCCGGCGCGATGCTGCTCATCGCCGCCGGTGCCCTGCTCACCCATGTGATGACCTCGGTCTGGCACCTCGTCGTGTACTGGGGTGTGCTGATCGGCCTGGGCAGCGGTTGCCTCACGATGACCTTCGCGGCACAAATCACCGGCCGCTGGTTCGAGCGGCGGCGCGGGCTGGTCACCGGCGCGCTCAGTGCCTCGAGCCACCTGGGCCAGCTGCTCTTCCTGCCCCTGCTCGCCTGGGTGGTCGACCGCTACGAGTGGCGCCCCCCTGTGGTGACCCTGGCGCTGGTGGCTCTGGCGGTGTCCGCGCTGGTGTGGCTGCTGCTGCGCGACCACCCCGCTGACATCGGCTCGACGCCCTACGGGGCGAAGGAGTACGTCCCCAAACCCGCTCCGGCGATCGGGGCGGCGCGCCGGACGGTGACGGTCCTCCTCAGCGCCGCGCGGACCGGGACGTTCTGGCTGCTCGTAGGCATGTACGTGATCTGCGGCGCTTCCACCAACGGCATCATGTGGAGCAACTGGGTCCCCGCCGCCCACGACCACGGCATGCACGCCACCATGGCCGCGTCCCTGCTGTCGCTGATCGGTGTCTTCTCATCCCTGGGGGCGCTCGCGTCCGGCTGGCTCACCGACCGCTTCGATCCCCGCCGCCTCCTGTGCGTGTACTTCGCCGTCCGCGCGCTCACCCTGTTGGCGCTGCCCATGGTCCTCTCCTCGACGGTCCGCCCCTCCTTGATCGCCTTCGTGGTCGTCTACGGACTCGCCGATGTCGCGACCGTCCCTCCGGTGATCGCCCTCAGCCAACGCGCCTACGGCGACGACGGCCCCATCGTTTTCGGCTGGGTCACCTCCGCCCATCAGCTGGGCGCGAGCGCCTCGGCCTTCCTCGGAGCCACGGCCCGCGACGTGTTCGGCGCGTATGACGTGGTGTGGATCGCGCTGAGTGCGGTCTGCGTCGCCGCGGCCCTGCTGGCCATGGTCGTACGGGTGCCGCACGCCTCGGCGGTGACCACCTAGTAGCGATCGGGATAGTATCTCTATCGATACTATCTTCTATGGGGGTGTTTCCCATGCATCGGTTCATCGGCCGGGACCGGGAGCTGAACGTGCTCCGCGACGCCTTCCAGGCGGTTCACGATGCCGCTGGGTCGGCGAAACCGGGCCAGTGCATCCTCATAAGGGGAAGGCGGCGGGTCGGAAAATCCAGCCTCGTCGAGGAGTTCCTCCGGCGCACCGAGACCCCCCACCTCTTCTTCACCGCGGCGGGCGGCACGGCCGAGGACGAAATGACCGAGCTGCTCGACGCCGTCGCCAGATCCACCCTGCCGGAGCGGGGACTGTTCTCGGAGGAGACCCCGGAGCAGTGGAACGCCGCATTCAGGCTGCTTGCGGAGGTCCTGCCCGACGACAGCCCGAGCGTGGTCGTCATCGATGAGGTTCCGTATCTCATGGACCGCATCGACGCCTTCGAGGGCATGCTCCAGCGGGCATGGGACCGCCTGCTCAGCCGCAAGCCGGTACTTCTCCTCCTGGTCGGATCCGACCTGTCGATGATGGAGGCGCTGAACAGCTACGACCGCCCCTTCCATCAGCGGGGCCGGGAAATGGTCGTGGGGCCGCTGAACCCGGCTGACATCGGCGAGATGCTCGACCTGTCGCCGGCGGCCGCCTTCGACGCCGCCCTGATCACCGGCGGTCTTCCGCTGATCTGCGCGGAGTGGCGGACCGGAGCGGGCGTCTGGGAGTTCCTCCGCGACTCGCTGGACAACCCGATCTCCGCGCTGCTGGTCTCCGCCGAGCGCTCACTCGCCGCGGAGTTTCCACCGCAGGCGATGAGCAGGGAAGTCCTGCGGGCCATCGGAACCGGGGAGCGCACGTTCACCAACATCGCGCGCGCCGCAGGCGGCATCGCCCACACCACGCTCACCCGAGCCACGGAGGTCCTGACCGAGAAACGGGTGGTGGCAGCCGAGTTGCCGCTCTCGCTACGGCCGTCGAAGGAACGCCGCTACCGAGTGGCCGACCCTTACCTGCGGTTCTGGCTCGCGTTTCTGGATCCGCACATGGCGGAGATCGAGCGGATGCGGGGAGATCTCACTCTGAGCCGGATCAAGGAGCAGTGGACGAGTTGGCGGGGTCGCGCGATCGAGCCCCTGGCCCGGGAATCCCTCGCCCGTCTCCTGCCGGACGGGCACCTGCCCGCCGCCCCGGCGGTCGGCGGGTACTGGACGCGCAGCAACGACATCGAGATCGACTTGGTGGGCGCCGACCGGCAGCCGGTGGCCAAGCAGTTGCTTTTCCTCGGCTCGGTCAAGTGGCTGGAGAACTCCGCGTTCGACAGTCACGATCTTGCCGCACTGCAGAAGCACCGGGCGGCGATCACCGACGAGCCGGTACCGCTCGTGGCGGTCTCCCGCAACGGGATCAGCTGTTCCGGACTCCAGGCGGCGTACGGCCCCGAGGAGCTGCTGGGCGCCTGGCGCAGGGGGTGAGCAGGGGGCGGGCTCAGGGGTTCTGCAGCGCGGCCAGGACGATCGGCAGTTTGCGGGGGTTGCCGGAGGGCGACTTGGCGTCGGTGGAGTTGACCACGAAGACCAGGGTGCGGTCGATCCGGCCGTGGGCGTCCAGGGTGGCGCCCATCCCCGAGGCGTAGCCGAAGCGTTCGCCGGTCTTGCCGTAGGAGACGGTGCCGTCGGGGAGCACCGAGCGGGCGAGGCCCATGGTGTACGAGGCGGGGTCGGTGCTGTCGTACATGGTGATGCCCTGGGGGACCTCCAGCATGTGGCGGAGCTGGGCCTTGGGGACGACCCGGCCGCTGAACAGCGCCACGGTGAAGCGCTCCAGGTCGGCGGCGGTGCTGATGACGTCTCCTGCCGCCCAGCCCGCGGAGACGTTCCAGTCGGTGACGTCGACCAATCCGGTGGAGGTGCGCTGGTAACCGAGGTTGTGCGGTCCGGAGATGTGCGGGTCGGTGGGGTACGAGGTGTCGTGCATGCCGACGGGGTCCAGGACGCGCCGCTGGACCTGGTGCTCGTACGAGTCCCTGGTCACCTTCTCGATGAGCAGGCCCAGCACGGTGTAGTTGATGTTGAGGTAGTGCTGCTTGCAGCCGGGGGCGAACTCCAGCGGGTTGGCGGTGGCGGAGGCGATCAGCTGCTGTGGGGTCGTGGTGTCGAAGCGGTGGGCGTACTGGGCCTCGAAGGAGTCGCCGGGGCCGTCGGCGGGCGGCAGTCCGCTGGTGTGGTTGAGCAACTGGGCGACGGTGATCGGCGGGTAGTCGGCGGGGAGCAGTCCGGGGAGGTAGTACTGGACGGGCTGGTTCAGGGCGACCTTGTGCTCGGCGACGAGTTGCAGGACGACGGCGGCGGTGAGGACCTTGGTCACGCTGCCCGCACGGAAGCGGCCGTCGGCGAGGACCGGCTGTTTCGATGTGAGGTCGCGGACGCCTGCGGCGCCCTGCCAGCTTCCGGCTCTGCCGCCGACCCGGACGATCGCGGCGGTGGCGTCGTCGGCCGGCAGATCGGCGATCGTGCGCTGCAGGGCCTCGGTGTCCAGGGTGGGCGACGAGGCACGGGACGCGGCGGCTGTGGATGCCGAGGCTGGGGACGCGGCGGCCGGGGACGCCGCGGCCGTGCATGTCGAGGCGGTCGGTGTCCTGCCGGTCGGTGCCGGGTGCGCCAGGGCCGGGACGGCGGCCGGGCCTGCGGCGATGGCCAGGGCGACGACAGCGGCGGCGGTCAGCGTGGTGCGGGTGCGGATCCTCATCGGTGCGCTCCGGAGAAGGGGGCGGTGTCGGGAACGACTCCCATCCTGGTGATCACGCCCGTTCGGCGGATCGCCGGAGCGACCGATCTCCGGCGGGTCGGCGCTCCCTCGCGTGAGGGAGTCGCTCACCCCGCGGTGACCAGGCCCGTCTCATAGGCGCAGATGACCGCCTGGATCCGGTCGCGCAGCCCGAGTTTGGTCAGCACATTGCTGACGTGCGTCTTGACGGTGTGCTCGCTGACGACGAGCTCCGCGGCGATCTCCGCGTTGGACAGGCCACGCCCGAGCAGCTCGAGGGTCTCCCGCTCCCGCGCCGTGAGCACCGCCAGCCGGTCGGAGCGCGGTGCGGCGGTCCCCCGGGGGCGCTGTACGAAGTCCGCGACCAGGCGCCGGGCCACCGAGGGCGCCAGGAGTGAGTCGCCCTCGGTCACCACCCGGACCGCGTGGACCAGGTCGTCCCGGCGGACGTCCTTGAGCAGAAAACCGCTCGCGCCGGCGTGCAGGGCGTCATGAACGTACTCGTCGGAGTCGAAGGTGGTCAGGACGATCACCCGGCAGTCGGTCTCCCGGCAGATGGTTCTGGCGGCCTCGATGCCGTCCGTCCCGGGCATGCGGATGTCGAGCAGCGCCACGTCCGGGGCGTGGCGGCGGACGGCCTCGATCGCCGCCGCGCCGTCCCCGGCCTCGGCGACCACCTCTATGTTCGGCTGGGCGTCGAGGATCATCACAAAGCCGCTGCGGACCAGTTCCTGGTCGTCCGCCACCATCACGCGGATCGTCACTTTCCCACCCCTGAACGGAATCCCTTGCTGTCGTGTGCGACGGCACGCCGCTCATCGTCCCAGGAAAACGGGGATCCCCGGCGCGCGGTGTCACGATCCGTTCGGCCCTGCTGCGAACCGCCCCGACTCAGAGGGGGACGGCGACGCCGTTGAAGGTCGTCTCCGGTGTCTGGGGAGAGGTGAAGCGGGCGTTGACGAGGTAGAGGCGATCGCCCCAACGGGCGGCGGTGGTGGGGACGTCGAAGCGGGGGTCGGTGATCGAGCGGCGCAAGGTCGCGGTGCGGGCCTTGGCGTCGAGGTCGAAGACAGCGATGAGGTTCAACCGGTTCTGTACGACGTACAGCGCGCGGCCGATGCGCAGGAGGCCGTCGCCGTTGGCCACGTCGGCCGCGCCGACCAGCGCGATCTCGGTGGCGTGACCGCTCTTCAGGTCCACGTGGTAGAGCCGGCCGGGCGAGCTGCTGACGACGATCAGCCCTCGGCCGTCGGGGGTGCCGACGACGCCGTTGGCGTTGTTGACGTTGGGGGTCTGCACCCAGTCGCCGCTGAGCGGGAGGCGGCGGACTTCTCCGGCGCGGCCGCGCGGCACGCCGTAGAGCACGGCGTCGCGCGAGTCGGTGAACCAGGCGCGGTCGCCGAGCAGGATGACGTCGTTGACGAAGTGGCCGGTGGGGTCGGTCAGCTGGTAGGTGGTCGCGAGTTCGCCCGTGCGGGAGTCGATGACGCGCGCGGACCCTCCGCCGCCTCCCGAGACGTAGAGCAGGCCGTCCTCGTCCAGCTTCAGCCCGATGGCCGCCGTGCCCAGGGCGCCCTCGTGGATGACTGTGCCCTCGCCGGTGCGCAGGTCGGTGCGGTGGACGGCGCCGTTGGCGCGCGAGCCCATGTAGGCGTACGGCTTGCCGCCGATGGTGATTCCCTCGGGCAGGAAGCCGTCGGGGAGCGGGAACTCGGTCGGCCACGCGGCCGGCGCCGGGGCGGCGGAAGCGGCGTGTGCCGCGCCGGCGCCGGTCGCCGCCGCGAGCGCGGCGAGGGCGGCGCCGCCGAGAACGGTGCGCCGGGACGGCTGGGGGTGGTTCCAGGTCATGGTTCCGGGCCTCCGTGAAGGGTGGGGGCTTCAGTGACTTGTCAGCATCAGTGGTTGTCAGCATCAGTGGTTGTCAGCATCAGTGACTCACAGCACTCTGTGCACTTGGTGCACTCCACTTCAACGCCGTTTCCGGTCACCCTCGTGCGTAAGATCGGGTGAATCGACAGGAACATCGACGGGGACCTCGATGGGAGACGGAGGGCGGCCGAACGTCATGGTCAGGGGCGAGGGCGGACACGGCGGACCCGCCGACGGGCTCGGGCGGCCGACGTCGCGGGATGTCGCCCGGCTCGCCGGGGTGTCCCATACCGCCGTCTCCTTCGTGTTCAACGACCGGGCCGAAGGAAACCTCTCGCCCGCCACGCAGGAACGCATCCGCCAGGCCGCCGCCCGGCTCGGCTACCGCCCCGACCCCGTCGCGCGCGGGCTGCGGCGCCGTCGCACCGCCGTGATCGGGCTGGTCACGGACGAGATCGCCTCGTCGCCGTTCGCGGGGCGGCTGCTGCGCGGGGCCATGGAGACCGCCTGGGACAGCGGGCATCTCGTCCTCACCGTCGATTCCGGCGGCGACCAGGCCAAGGAGGACGCGGCCGTCGCCGAGCTCCTCGACCGGCGGGTGGACGGCATCATCTACGCGACCATGTCGCTGCGCCGGGTCCGCGTCCCCGAGGGCCTGCACCGTACCCGCTCCGTCCTCGCCAATTGTCTGCCCGAGGACGACTCCCTGCCGGCCGTCATCCCCGCCGAGCGCGCCGGAGGCCGTACCGCGGCCCGGCTCCTGCTGGACGAGGGGCACCGCAGGGTGGCCATGGTCGGCGGCCAGGACGACATCGCGTCGGCCGAGCGTCTGCGCGGCTTCCGTGACGCCCTGCGGGCCAAGGGGATCGTCGTCCCCAAGGAGTGGGTTGTGCGGACCGGGGGCGAGATCTCCAGCGGGTACGAGGGCGCGCTGCGGATGCTCGACGGGGTCGCCGCGGGACGGCGCCCCACCGGCGTCTTCTGTTACAACGACCGGGTCGCGGCGGGCGTCCTGCACGCCGCGGCCCGGCTGGGGATCGCCGTTCCCGGCGATCTGTCGGTGGTCGGCTACGACGACCAGGAACACATGGCCGAGTTCCTCGCACCGCCCCTCACCACGGTCGCGCTGCCGCACCGGGCGATGGGCGAGGAGGCCGCCCGGCTGCTGCTGGAGGCCATCGACACCGGGCGGACACCGCTGGCCACCACCCGGCGCCTCGCCTGCCCGGTGATCAGCCGTGCGTCGGTGGGACCAGTTCCCATCCGGTGACGTCGGCCACGGCCCCCGCCACGACGAGTTCGCGCACGTCGTCCGGGCGCCGGTAGACCCGCTCGGTGACCATGGCCCGGTCGTCGGCGAACAGCTCGACCAGCGAACCGTCGACGAGCACGCGCACCTCCCTCGCCGGCGCCCGCACCACGATCGGCCCCGACCCCCCGGTCCCGAGGCCGGGCGGCCGGGGCCAGTCGACGCGGTCCAGCGTCACGGTGCCCTCGTCCGGGTCCAGCCGCACCGTGAGCTCCGCACCCGAGGCGGACCGCAGCAGGCTCACGGTCGTCAGGCCACAGGCGGTGACGGTCAGGTCGTACGCCTCCGGGAGCGGAACCCGGCCCGGTGCGGTGACGAACGGTTCGGCCGCCCGCAGCAGTTCGAGCTCCGGGGCCGGTACGACGCGCAGCGCGCCGTCCGGGTGTACGTCGACGACCCTCGGCGCGGTGAGCACACCGGCCCAGCCGGCGCGCTCGACCTCGCTCCGCTCACGGGCTTCCCAGGACCAGCCCCACATCAGGGCCCGGTCCGCCTCCTGGAGCACAGCGGGCGCGTAGAAGTCGCGCCCGTGGTCGAGCCGCCCGCCGGTGCGCGCCTCGAAGCGCACATCGCCCTGATCGTCCGTGCGAAGACGCCCCGTCAGATAGCCGGTGGAGCACGGGTCTTTGTCCCACAGCGACACCACCAGCACCCAGTCCCCGCCTGCCGTGGCGTACATCTGCGGACACTCCCAGCCAACCGCCCCGTCGCCGAACGCTTCCGCCGCGACGGGGTCGTCGCCGTCCACGAGCACACCGGCGAACCGCCAGTCGGCCAGGTCCTCGCAGTCGTAGAGCAGCACGGACGGGGTCCCGTCGGCGTGGCCCGCGCCGACCAGTGCCCACCGCCGCCCGCCCCACCGGAAGACGAACGGGTCGCGGAACATCACCACGTCCAGACCGGCGGGCGGGCCGGTCACCACGGGGGTGGGCAACGGCTTCCACTCGGCCAGGGCGTCGTCGTCGGGGTCGGCCGCCCGCGCCAGGCAGACCGTGCCGAGCCCGGTGTGGTGGCGGTCGACGCCGGTGTAGACGGCCGTGGGCACGCCGTCGTCGTCGACCACGCACCCGGACCAGCAGCCCGCCTCGTCCGGGCCGCCGGGGGTCGGGGCGAGCGCGATCGGATGGTGCTCCCAGCGGACCAGGTCGGGGCTGGAGACGTGGCCCCAGTGGACGTTCGCGTGGACGGGGGCGTCGGGGTTGTGCTGGTAGAAGAGGTGGTGGCGGCCCCGCCAGCGGAAGGGACCGTTCGGGTCGTTGATCCAGCCCGCGGGCGGGCGGACCCTGAAGCGCGGGGCGCTGGGGTCCGGGGAGTGAGCGGCAGGGCTCAACGGTTGACTCCTGCGGACGTGATGCCCTCGCGAAGAGGGCGCTGGCCGACGACGAACACGGCGACGGCGGGGATCATGGAGAGGACGACACCGGCGAGCACCACCGAGACGGAGCCGGTGCCGAGGTTGCCCTGGAGCGAGACCAGGCCCAGCGGCAGGGTGTAGTTCTGGCCGGAGGTCTCGAGGATCAGCGGCCGGAAGAACTCGTTCCAGTGGTAGTTGAAGGCCAGCACGCCGACGATCGCGAGGCCGGGAGCGGCCAGTGGGGCGTACACCGACCGGAAGATCCGCCACGGGCCGCAGCCGTCCAGCATCGCGGCCTCACCCAGGTCCTTCGGCATCCCCAGGAAGTACTGCCGCATCAGGAAGGTGCCGAAGGCGGTCGGGAAGGCCGGAATGATCAGCCCGAGGAGGGTGTCGGTCAGGCCCATCGACTTCAGCACCAGGAACACCGGCACGATGGTGACCTGGAGCGGCACCATCATGGTCGCCAGCACCAGGCCGAACAGCGGCTTCTTGAAGCGGAACTCGAGGCGCGCGAACGCGTACCCCGCCAGCCCCGCCGTGATCATCTGGCCCACCGCGATCAGCGTGGTCACCAGCGTCGAGTTGAGGGCGACCAGCCACACGTCGATCTGGTCGAAGACGCCGCGGTACGACTCGGTCGTCGGGTGCGTAGGGATGATCTTGGGCGGCAGGTCGAAGGACTCGGCCGGGGTGCGCAGCGAGGTGGAGACGGTCCAGATGACCGGGCCCAGGGTGAGCAGCGCGCATACGGCCAGCCCGGCGATCCGGGCCCAGGGCGCGAGCGAATACCGCGCACGGCTCAGATTCACTTTCGCTTGGCTCATGGAACTCACCCGGCTCACTGGTAGTGGACGAAACGCCGGCTGAGCCGGAACTGGAGGGCGGTGACCGCCATGATCAGTACGAACAGCAGCACGCCCACCGCGGACGCCGGGCCGAAGCGGAGCTGCTCGAACGCGGTCTCGTAGATGACCATCACGACGGTGCGGGTCGAGTCGCCGGGCCCGCCGTTGGTGAGCACGTACGGCTGCTCGAAGACCTGCAGCGCGTTGATGATGCCGACCACCGACGCGACCAGCAGCGTGGGCGACAGCAGCGGCAGCGTGATGCCGAGGTGCTTGCGCAGCCCGGTCGCGCCGTCGAGCGAGGCGGCCTCGTGGATCTCCTTGGGGATGTTGTTCAGACCGCCGACGAACAGGAGGAACGAGAATCCGAACTGCTGCCAGACGTAGACCAGGATCACCGTGGCCATCGCCCCGTTCTCCGACGTCAGCCACGGCACGGGGGCGAACCCGACCAGCCCGAGCAGCCAGTTCACGACCCCGAAGTCCTGGTTGAAGAGGTACTTCATCACCACCGAGATCGACGCGGCGGACAGGATCAGCGGGAAGAAGAACGCCGACCGGAACACCGAGCGCAGCCAGACGGGCATCCGCCCGTTCACCGCCAGCGCCAGCACCAGCGCGATGAGCAGCTGCAGCGCGACGGCGAGCACCATGAACACGAGGGTGTTGCGGAAGGAGATCAGCACGGTCGAATCGGCGAAGACCTCACGGTAGTTGGCGGCTCCGGCGAAGCTCGGGTCGTCGATCACGTTCCAGTGGAAGAGGCTGAGGACGACCGAGCCGACGATCGGTACGACCGTGAAGATCACGATGCCGACGATGGTGGGCGCCAGGAACAGCGTGGCGAGCAGTCGGGTGGACCGGGTGCGGGCGGAGGGCCGCGGGGCGTCGGCGGGCGGTGTCGCCGGCCGCGGCCGTACGGCCGGGGCTTGGGTGTTCGCCTGCGTGTTCGTCGTCATACGTCACGCTCCATGGCCTTCTCCAGGTCGCCCTGCATCCGGCGCAGCGCGGAGCCGACCGCGCCCCGGGAGGCCAGGGCGGTGCCGGTGTGCTTGAGCAGCACCTGCTCGACCTCGGCGACCTGCGGCGGCGCGGGGATCGGCCCGGTGTCGGGGAACTTGTCGAGGGTGTCGTAGAAGACCCGCCAGTGGTTCGGGCCGGTTTCCCGGTAGCGGTCCGCGGTCAGCATCGAGCGGCGGGACGGGGTGGTCTGGTTGGTCTCGAACAGCCGCATCAGGGTGTCCCGGCGTGCGGCGTACTTGATGAACTCCCAGGCCTCGTCCTGCTTCTTCGACGTGCGCAGCAGCGCGTAACCGGCGGCGCCGAACTGCATGCGCTGGGTGCGCCAGCGCGGGAAGTACTGCACGTCGAAGCCGTCGGCCTTCATGCCCGCCAGATGCAGACCCCCCGCCCAGAAGCCGCCCGCGGGCGTGACGCCGACCCGGCCGGTGGAGAAGACGCCGACCAGGTTCTGGCCGTTGCCGCCCTCGGGACGGGTGCACAGGTCCTCCTGGATGAGGGAGGCGAGATAGTCGTACGCCTCCTCCACCCGGGCGTCGGTGGCCTGCGGGGTCGTCCACCGGAAACCGCCCCCGCGCCCCTGCCGTGCGGCGGCCGGGTAGAAGGAGTCCCACAGCCAGGCGCCGCCGGGCGCCTTGGACTCGGCGAGCAGATTGGTGCCGTTCGCGAACAGCCAGGGCACCACGCCGCCCCACAGCCGGTTGGTCCAGAAGTACGGAGTGAACCGGGAGCCGCTCGACCTCTTCATGTCCCGCAGCAGGTCGGTGAAGTCGTCACGGGTCCAGTCGGCCGCCGGGAAGCCCGCCCCCGCCCGCTTCAGCACCTGGTTGTTGAGGTACATGTCGGCCGCGTTGAACTCGACCGGCAGCTGGTAGAGGCTCCCCTCGTACATCATCGACTCCACCAGCGAGGGATGGACGTCGGCGAAGTACTCGCGCAGCTCCTCGGCGTCCCGCTTCACCCAGCGGTCCAGCGGGACGCCGAGGCGTTGCGCGAACAGTTGGACGCCCTCGGTGGCGACGTAGACGAGGTCGGGGGCGGTGCCCGCCGCGATCTGGGTGAGGATCTTCGCGAAGAAGTCGGACCAGTCGACGGCCTGCACCGCGTTGATCCGGAGCTTGATGTCGGGGTGCAGCTTCCGGAAGCCCTCGGTGAGCGTGCGTATGGCGTCCGGTCCGTAGGCGGGGCCGAGGGTGGCGACGACGAGGGAGCCGTCGTTCCGGCCTGGGATGTCGGCGCCGGTGAGGCGGTCCCAGCTTGCGGCGACGCCGCCGAGGGCCGCGGCCGCGGCGCCGTACGCCCCGTACCGCCCAAGGCGGCGACGGGAGATGAGCGAGTCGGTCATCGACGAGCCTAACTCGTGTTAGCCAAAAGTGATTCCCTGATGATGAGAACCCTGTTACGGGGCTGTCAAGGCGCGGGAAAGGGTTGACCTTTAACGAGTTAGGTCTACAGTTCCGGACCACTGAGCCGCAGTCCCGACGACGCCGTCGGGGAAGGAGCCGCACCATGGTCCGTACACCGGGTATGCCCAACGGCCCTGGCCTGTCCAGGAGATCGCTCTTCGTCGCCTCGGCCGCGGGCGCGGCCGGCGCGCTGCTGCCCGCCGCGGCGAGACCGGCAGCGGCGAAGCCCAAGTCCACGGCCGCGTGCACGGGCAGCTACCGCGCCGGGTACCACTTCACCGTCCCCGACCAGTGGATGAACGACCCGCAGCGGCCCATCTGGATCGACGGCGAATACCACTACTACTACCTGTACAACCCCGACTACCTGACCGGCGGCACGACCGCGGGCACCACCTGGCGCCTGGCCACCAGCACCGACCTGGTCTCCTTCACCGACCGCGGCGTCGCCGTGCCGAAGGACACCACTCCCAACGGCGACGTCTGGTCCGGTTCCGCGGTGGTCGACACGGACAACACGGCGGGCTTCGGCGCGGGCGCGGTGATCGCCCTGGTGACCATGTCGCCCGATGACAACGCCAACACCCAGGCGCAGTACCTGTACTACTCCACCGACGGCGGCCGCACCTTCACCCCCCACGGCACCGCCCCGGTCCTGGCCAACCCCGGCGTCCGGGACTTCCGCGACCCCAAGGTGATCCGCGACGAGGAGCGCGGCCGGTGGGTGATGGCGCTCGCCGAGAACAACAAGGTGGGCTTCTACCACTCCACCGACCTGACGTCGTGGACGTACGTCGGCGGATTCATTAAGGACGGCATCGGCGTACTGGAGTGCCCCGACCTGTTCCGGATCACGGCCGAGGACGGCACCGGGAAGTGGGTGCTGGGCGTGAGCGCCAACGGCAAGGGCTCCGGGCTGCCGAGCACCTACGCGTACTGGACCGGCGCCTTCGACGGCACCACCTTCACAGCCGACGCCTCCGACCCGCAGTGGCTGGACCACGGCTGGGACTGGTACGCGGCCGTCACCTTCGAGAAACGGACCGCGAACGGCACCCTGGACGAGTCCGCGCGCTACGCGATCGGCTGGCTGAACCACTGGGACTACGCCAACACCACCCCCACCATCGACTGCGACGGCTTCAACGGCACCGACTCGATCGTCCGCGAGATCACCCTGGGGCGCGCCGCGAACGGCACGTACTACCTCGCCTCGAAGCCCATCGCGGCCCTCGACGCCCATGTCTCCCGCACGGTGAACCTCGGCGACCTGGAGGTCGACGGACAGCGGGTGCTGGACTACACCGGCACCGCCTACGAACTGAGCACCGAGATCACCTGGGACCAGCTCACCGGCGCGGGGCTGCAACTGCGCCGCTCCGCCGACGGCGCCCGCCACATCGACGCCGGGATCTACAGCGACTACGCCTTCGTCAACCGCGGATACACGGTGAGCCCGGACGCCTCCGGCCGGTGGCAGGAGAGCAGGAGCCCCTTCGACCCGTCCGCGCGGACGGTCCGGCTGCGGATCCTGATCGACCGCACCTCCGTGGAGATGTTCGTCGACGACGGCCGGTACGTCCACTCCTGCGAGGCCTTCCCGGACCCTGCCGACACCGGGCTCGCGCTGTTCACGATCGATGGCGGTGCCGTGTTCAGGAACACCGTGATCCGCGAGTTCTGGCTCTGATCCACGCCGGACGGGCTCGGCTGTCAGGCGGTCTGTCAGGCACGCTTTCGAGTGGCCGGCTCGCGGGCGGTCCGCGCCGTACGGCCGTGTCGGTGAACGATCGATGGACCAGTCGATTGCGAGGCAATCGAGCCTCCGACCGTTTCGCGAAGGCAGGCCACAGTGATCAGCAGGCGGGACGCATTGCGGACAGGCACCCTGAGTGCTTTCGGCGCCGGGGCGTTGGCCATGAAAGCACCGCCCGACGCGGCGGCGGCGCCCGTCTCGGCCGCCGCCGCGACCGCCGAGACGGCGGAGCGGGTCAGCGCCAGGACTGGAAGCGGCTGGCCGCGTCGCTCTCCCCGGGCGCCACCCTCTACCGGCCGCAGAACTCCGGCTACCCTCCGCTGGCGCTCCCGTTCAACCACCGGTACGCCGGGATCCATCCCGCCGGCATCGTCGCCTGCGCCACCGCCAGGGACGTACGCGAGGCGATCCGCTGGGCCCGCGCGGTGGGGCTGCCCGCGGTGCCCCGCTCCGGTCTCGGCCACAACTACGCCGGCTACTCCGCCACCACGGGCCTGCTGCTCAACATGAGCCGGATGAAGAACATCGTCACCACACCGCGGAGCGCCACCCGCTCCCGGGCGTACGGGCCGATCAAGGTCGTCCACGGCGCGGGCACCGTCACCGTCGGCGCCGGGGTCACCAACGGCGACCTTCACCCACTGCTCGAGGACCAGGGCATCTTCGTACCGACGGGCCGCTGTCCCACGGTCGGGGTCGCCGGTCTTGTGCTGGGCGGCGGTATCGGCTTCAGCGACAAGATGTTCGGCCTGACCTGCGACCGGCTGGTCGCCACGACCGTCGTACTCGCCGACGGCCGCGTGGCCCGGGCCAGTGAGGACTCGGAGCCCGATCTGTTCTGGGCCTGCCGGGGCGGCGCGGGCAACAACTTCGGCGTGCACACCTCGTTCACGTTCCAGTACGAGCGGTTCCAGGGCGATGTGGGGTTCTACCGGCTCAGCTGGAGCCTGGACTCCGTACTGCCGGTCATGGCGACCGCACAGCGGATCGCGCACGAGAGCGCGGACGACAAGCGGTTCCACCTCCGCCTCGGCATCGGCACCCGCGGGCGGACCCGGGACCAGATCCGCGCGAACGCCAACGTCAACGCGATCGGCCAGTACTACGGGACCCTCGATGAACTGCGGGCCATCCTCGCCCCGCTGCTCGCCATCGGCACACCGGAGGAACGCGAACGGAACTGCGCCGCCGTCCGCGAGGTCACCCCGGCCGAGGCGAGCACGCTGCTGAGCGCCACCACTCCGGTGGAGAAATTCGCCGCCAAGTCGGCTGTCCTGAATTCCCGGACACTCCTCACCGACCAGCAGGTCGGCGCCGCGGCCGAGCGGCTGCTCGACTGGCCGGGCAGCGGCAACCCGGACGGGGCCGGGTTCGCGATGTTCGCACTCGGCGGGGAGATCAACCGGGTACCGCGACAGGCGACCGCGTTCGTACACCGCGACGGCCTGTTCATCCTTGCCGCCGAGACCTCCTGGGCGGACTACGACTCCCCCGATGTCGCCGCCGCGAACCTGCACTGGCTCCAGGAGTTCTACGACGCCATCTTCGAGGGGGCGCCCCCTGAACACTCCTACCAGAACTTCCCCGATCCGAAGCTGAGGGACTGGCGGGAGTCCTACTACGGCGTCAACTACCCCCGGCTGGTCCGGGTGAAGCGGAAGTACGACCCGGCCGGCTTCTTCCGCTACCCCCAGGGAATCGGCTCCTGATCGTCCTGACAATGCCGCCAGGCCCGGGTGGCCGGCTCCGGCCAATGGCACAGGCCCTCACAAGGTTCTGGCCCAGGTTCCGCCCATCTCGTACCGGGAGGGGTCCCGCTACGGGCGTGCCAGGCTCTGCCGCATGAAACGCTGGAAGTCCGCTATCGGGCTCGTCTTCTGTGTTGCGGTGACGCAGCAAGCCAATACGCCGGGCGCACTTTACTATTCGGCCCTATGGCAGGATCTCGGCTTGATCGGCACCGTCGTCTTCTTCATCGTGCTGTGCATCGGCCCGAGAAAGAACGGACAAGGGAAATCCGGATGATCCCGATGATCAGGGAGACATGCGATGCCGTCGAGCGTGCCCAGCTTCGCTGAACTGCTCGGCCGGACCGAGCGGACGGCCGTCCATTTGACCAGCTGATCGCGGACACCGCGACATCGGCGTGTCGTTGCCTCAAACTCACCGCAAGGTCAAGGCAGTTCGAACGACCGAGAGGGCCACCGGCCCGTCCGAGCTCTGCGCCACGGCAGACGGGCGGGGCCCCTCGCGCAGATAGAACCCGCAGAACATTTCGCCCGGAGTGATCACGCATGGCAGATGGACCCTGGCACGCCGAATGGACGTTCATCAACACATCCGGCGTCACCACGGGAACAGTCGACCATACGCGGTATTTCGATATCCGCACGGCCAAATTCAAGGCGGCCGACAAATCGCTACGAGATCCGGCCCGCGGGGGAACCGCCGAGAGAGGCTCACCCTGGAAGCTCCTCGAGCGCACCAAGCGCGGGGAGCACCGCAGCGCCGGAGCCGTGGACCTGGTCGTCGCCGCCACGGCAGAACTGCAGGGGCTGACTCTGCTCCATCGCGACCGGGACTTCGCATGCATCGCGACCGTGACGGGCCAAGCACGCCAATGGTACGGCCCCGAACCCGGCAAGTGAGCGAAGCATGGCGTCACGCCCGACGGATGGACTTACTGCGGTGACCGTGCGCCGGGGCGCGTACGGGCGCGACGGGCGCCCCGGGTTCCCGGGCCGGGCTGGTCGGCGCGAGGGGTGACGCCGAGGCCCTTGAGGCGTTCGAAGTCCGCTGTGTCGATCTTCTCCAGAACCTCCAGCTGCCGCTCCAGCGCATCGGACTGCGAGCCGATGTCGTCGTGCCTGCGCAGCGCGTTCGCGGTGGTGACGTGGTAGCGGGCGAGGGCGACCTTCAGGCTGCGGCTCTCCAGGACCATCCGGTAGATCGTCTCCTCCGCCAGGGCGTCCTGCACGGATCTGACCGGCCGGGTGAAGAAGAGCGTGACGATCTGCCCGGCGCCGAGGGCACCGAGGACGGCGGGGCTCTGCCAGCCGACCCGGCCGGGGAAGAAGACGTCGAGGAGGGAGAGCAGGAGGGCGGTCAGCAGCAGGCAGGTGCCCAGGCCCAGAAGAAACTTGCTGGCGAAGCCGACCGTGCGCTGGGCCTGTCTGAGACGTTCGGAGGTCTGGATGCGGTAGTCGCGCAGCCGGGCGTCCTCGTAGGAGAGGATGCCCTGCTTGTCCTGGATGTACGAGGAGTAGCCGGCGAACTCCGCCTCCCCGCCCCGGGACAGCCGGCGGTCGTCGTCCGGGCGGGAGCCGAGGAAGCGGGCCAGTTCCGCGAGGCCGCCCATCACCTCCGCGCGCAGCACGCGCTGGCAGAAGTCCAGGGCGGTCAGATGGCGTTCCAGGGTGCGGCTGGCGGTGAGGGCGTCGGAGACGACAAGTTGCCGGACGTCGTAGCGGGAGCGGATGCCGGTCAGCAGGAGCTGGATCTTGATGTCGGTGAGGACGCCGATCACGACGACGTGGGTCGTCTCGTGCCGGCCGTCGGCCAGGAGTTCGTCCAGCAGCGTGGCCAGCGGGGAGGGCTCGCGGGGGCCGGGGCCGGGTGGGCGTGCGGGGGTGTCCTGGAAGTCGTAGAGGGTGTTGGAGCGCACGTGGTGGACGCGCAGCCTGCCGCCCCAGGCGTCCTCGGCTCCCCCAGGGGCCGGCGGTTCCGGGGCCAGCAGGTCGGTGAGGCCGTCGACGTACGCCGCTCCCCAGGTGTCGGCCTCGCAGTGCGCGCCGTACTGCCTGCGTTCAAGGTCGTACGCCTCCCCCGGGACATGCCAGTCGCGGATGTTGATCAGATGGAGGACCCCGTCGCCGTGGCCGCGCATGCGGGAGCCGACGGTGGCGTCGAGGAAGCGGGCGAGGGGCGAGTGGCGCGATTCCGTCTCGGGCAGGACCCGGCGGTGGCCCTCCGTGCGGAGGGTCTCACCGCCCTCGCTGTCCAGCAGCAGTTTGGACACCGCGCTCTCCGGCAGCGACAGCTGACAGTCCAGATTCAGGAAGAAGTCGTTCTGCAGACACTGCGTGATGAGGATGTACTGCTCCTCGCCCGCCGGTTCCATCGGTCACCCGACCTCTGAGTGCGGCAGCAGCGGCCACTGCTGGGACAGCGTCTTGGCGGCCTCGGTCACCGCGGGGTCCGCGGATTGCCCCGCGAGGCCGTCCAGATAGGCGTGGGCCGCGGCTTCGTACAAGGCGTCGACGGCGTACAGGCGCGCCTCATGGGCCGTCCGGCGGGCTCCGGCGCGGGTGTCCAGGGTGGCCTCGGCCTCCTTGGCGCGCTCGAGACCGGCGGTGTCCGCCTCGGTCTGCCGCTCCAGCTCCCGCAGCTGCTCGGCGGTGGTGCGGTACGCCGCGAGATACGGGTGTTCCTCGCCGAGTCCGATCAGGAAGGCGATACCTCCGGAGAGCAGCAGCAGCGCGACGAACATCAAGGAGACGCTGTGTGGATCCAGGTGCAGGGACTCGATGAGGCTCGGCGGGTTGCTGACGCTGTCCCCCACCTCCTGGGCCACGTCGGGGGGCAGTTCCAGCGGGGGCTCCTCCTTGAACGCCACCTTGGCCCGCAGATCGCCCAGCGCCCAGGCCCCGTACGCCCACACGCCGATCAGCGCGAGGGCGGGCACGGCCGACAGCCGGACCGCGCCGGTGGCGGAGCGGTGCCGCAGGATCCGGCCGCCGATGTGCGGGGCGAGGATCATCGCCACGGCGACGGCCACGGTGAGGCTGACGGAGAGCAGGTTGGCGAAGGCCCCGACACCGTGCAGATTCTCGAACACCGTGTAGTAGACGGGGAACTCGACCGCGATCAGCAGCCCCAGCACCCCGATCTTGATCCAGCGCGGCATGCCGGGGCGGGCCGCCGCGCCCTCCCAGGCCGCCCTGGTGGACAGGGCCCGGTCGAACCCGTCGGCGTCCTCCGCCGCCGGGTCGTGTTCGGACACGGCCTGCCAGCGGGCGTGGTCCCGGGCGGTCTCCGGCTCGTCGTCGCGGTACTGGGCCGCTCGGCGGTCGGCGGCGGGGCGGTGGGATCCGTTCGCGTTGTTGGTGGGGCCGGTGGGGTCGGTGCCGTCGGACCAGTCGGGGGGCATCCGGTTGCGCAGCCAGCGCCGTTCGAAGCTGCCCCGCACGGTGTCACGGAAGGTCTGCCACCGGTCGGCCCGCCGCGCCAGCCGGTCCAGCTGCGCGGTGGTGACCATCTGCTGCCGCTCCAGACCGGTGCGCCGCCGGTTCGCCCGCGCCAGCCGCTCACCCG
Organism: Streptomyces sp. ME19-01-6; assembly: GCF_033793745.1. Classification (NCBI taxonomy): domain Bacteria; kingdom Bacillati; phylum Actinomycetota; class Actinomycetes; order Kitasatosporales; family Streptomycetaceae; genus Streptomyces; species Streptomyces sp. ME19-01-6. The sequence goes on from NZ_JARAXF010000009.1 coordinate 289,000, forward strand.
CGGCGGTGGCCGCCGCGCGCACCCGGCCGGCCTCCAGCGCGCCGTCCTCCTCGGCGCGCGCCGACTCCTCGGTGAGCCGGTACTTGACGCGGTCGCGCAGGCTGGCCAGCTCGGCGAAGTACGGGATCCGGTCCGGGCTGCCCAGCACCCAGGGGTCGTAGACCTCCCGGGAGCCGGCCGCCGCGCCGTGCTTACGGGCCCGGTCGCGCAGCCAGGCGCTGTCGCCCGCGCGGATGAGGTCCGACTCGACGGGCTCCGGCTGCGGCAGCGTCCCGTCGGGGAAGTGGCGCGCGGCGGCACGGCCCCGGCGGCGCCCGCGGTCGGAGTCGGGCCTGCGGCGGCGCAGTCTCAGCCGCTGCGGCTCCTCATCGTCGCTAACGGTATGTGGTGTGGACATGTGCCTCCACCCTCCCCTCCAGGAGCTCCGTCCAGAAGGAGTTGAACTGGTCGTACCGGGAGGTGTCGGTGTGGTACTTCATGCCGTAACCCACCGGATAGATATCGGCGCCGGACAGCTCCGGCTTGTGGTGGGACTTGAGGAAGGCGTCGATGGTCTTCTCCCGGCTCGCGGCGGTGGACAGGTCCTGCCGTCCCAGCCGGAAGTCCGGGTCGCCCTGGTCGAAGTCGCTCACCACCAGCACATCGAACGAGTCGTCGTCGGACGGTTTGGTCAGCGCGATGCGCGAGAGGCCGCCCAGCACATCGGAGCCGGGCTCCTCATCCTGTGCGCAGCGCAGCAGCTTCAGCGCGTTGGAGAGGGCGACCGCCCGCATGGCCTTGCGGGTCCGGTCGCGGTCGGCCGTCTTGGAGGTGTCCGGGTCCAGGTCGAGCGGGCTGACCTGGCACTTGGACGCCTGGGAGACCTTGGTGATCGGGGCGAAGGACGTCTTGCGGCACTTGTTGTCCGACAGAAAGGTGTTCAGCGTCGCCTTGAGCTTGGCCTCCGCGTCGAAGCCGGTCTTGTCGGCGGCGGCCGAGCCCGAGCCGTCGACCACCACACCGCAGGCCTGGGAGTAGCGCTTGGGTTCGCCCGACACCGCGTCGCAGGCCGTGGCGGCGGTCGCCGCCAGGGCGAGCACCAGCGCGGTGGTCAGCGCGCGGCGGGGGGCCGGGCGCGGTCGGCCCTTGGGTGCTGGGGTGTTGACGGTCATCGCGCACTCCTCCCGTCGGCGCGGTGGGTGTTCTGCCGCTCGAGTATCTGAAGCGCCCGGGACGTGGCCGTCCGGGCGCCCTCGTCGTCGGCCAGCAGCCAGACGTCCGGCCGGTGCCAGGACGGGTCCAGCTCCACCCGGCCGGGCAGCCAGTCCCCGGGCGGGCGCCCGGCGAGGCGGACGAACTGGGGGTGAGTGGCGCGCACCGCGTCCCAGTAGCAGGCGAGTTGCTGGTTGGCCTGGTCGGCGACGGCCTGCGCATGGGAGCGGCAGCGGTCGACGGTGGTACGCCACTGGCCCACCCAATGGCCGTACCGCGCGAGGGCGGCGGGCCTGGGGTCCTTCCGGACGTCGTACTGGGTGACCACGCGCACCGACTCGGCGCGCAACCTGCTGATCAGGGTGTGTTCCCGCCCGATCATCGAGGAGCGCATCTGCTCCATGGCCCGGCGGGCCGTGGTCCGTACCTCCATGACGTACGCGGGGAGCGGCAGTTCGTCCGGGTCCGGGGGCTCGAAGAGCTCGGGCGGCGCGTCCCGCCGCCCCTCGAAATACCGGATGGGGATGCGCGGTACGCCCCGCTCGCCGTCGCGCTTGCCTCGCCACGTGGCCCTGAAGCGCGCGGTGCGGCCGAGATGCCCCCGCCGCACCACACGGTTGACGCTGTCGGATCTGATCATGGGTATCTCTCCCCCGATTTCCCTCGGCGTGGAATTCGGCTCCGGATGGCAGCATCACGGAAGCGGCGATCCGCTTCCCTTCCCGACGCGGCGCGACAATCGAGCCGAATACCTGTTCAGACCGTAGCGGTCAGCTCATACCCGGGAATGCTCCCCGCCCATGCCACCCCCGAAAACGCCCGGAAGCCGACCGGAGAACGCCCCCGTAGTCGCCTGACGCCAGGTCATACTGGAATGGTTCCGCGGACTTCACGTTATCGATCACGCAATATCGATCATGGAATTGACAACGGGTTCGGCCGAACCAGGCGGGAAAGGAGGCGGGCCGGTGGACATCGCCCCCATGGGCCGGGAGCCGGTACTGCTCCATGTCAGCCAGACGCACTTCCCGGTCGAGACCCTGGGGCCGGGGCGGCGGCTGGGCATCTGGCTACAGGGGTGCGGGCTGGCCTGCGCCGGGTGCATGTCGCGGCACACCTGGGACCCGCGGGGCGGCACCTCCCGTACGGTCGCGTCCCTGCTCGGGCTGTGGCGCGCGGCGCTGGAGCGGGGAGCCGACGGGCTGACGGTCAGCGGCGGCGAACCGCTCGATCAACCGGCCGGGCTGGCCGCTCTGTTGGCCGGGGCGGCGAAGGCCCGCGAGGAGTCGGTGGCGCCGGGCGGCCCGGCGTCCGGCCGCGAAGTCGATTTCCTCCTCTACACGGGATACGAGGAGGAGGAAGTGGAGCGCGACGCGGCGCGCTCCGCCGCCGTCCGCCACGCCGATGTCGTGGTGACCGGACGCTTCCGGGTGGCCGAGCCCACCGAGTTGGTCTGGCGCGGCTCGGCAAACCAGCGCATGGTGCCGCGTACGGCACTGGGGCGGGCGCGCTACCAGGCGCATCTGGCCCGGACGGCGAGCGGATCCCGTCTGCAAGTGGTCGAGGGGGAGGGCGATGTGCGGCTCTACGGAGTGCCGCGGCGCGGCGAACTGGCGGCGCTGGAGCGCCGGCTGCGGCGGGCGGGGATCCGCCTCACGGGGCCCAGCTGGCGGCCTTGAACGGTGGCCGGGGTGGAAGTGGTCGCGGCCGGAGTCGGCACGATTGGCGTCGGCACGACCGGAGTCGGCACCGTCGGCGTGGCGGTTACAGCGCGCCCACGGCCTCCGCTGTCTCCCGGCTCCTGACCACCAGATGCACCCGCCAGCGGGCATCCCGGGCGAGTTCGTCGCGGATCGCCCAGCGCAGCCAGGTCGCGCTGACTGCCGGCGGCAGACCGCCCCGACCCGTGCCCAGCAGCGGAAAGCAGATGGACGACAGGGCCGGCTGGTAGCGGTCGCGCTCCGCCCGGGCGAGCGCGAAGCACGCGCTGACCGCGCGGGCGATGCTCTCCGGGCGTACGTGGTACGTGTCCTCCTCCGGTGTGGCCACCGCGGCGTGGTAGATCCGCCGGACGCCGCGGGAGGCGAGCGCCCCCGACGAGGTGGGCACCACCGTGCCCGGCCGGACCGGCAGGCCGGGGCGGCCGTGGGCGCGCAGCCACGCCGCGAGTTCGCGCGCGAGCACGTCGTCGACGATCTCCCCGGCCGGGTCGCGTACGGCGGCGGCGAGGCGCAGCGCGCCGGACACGGTGGGGCGGAAGGTCTTCGACATCTCCAGGTAGACGTTCTCCGAGGAGACCAGCACCTCGATGTCCCGCAGCAGTTCGATGGGCGACACATGCACGGTGAATGTGCTACGCGCGTCCACCACCGGCACGCCCTCGACCCGCAGCGGAGGCTCCTGACCCGCCCGGCCGCCCTGTCCGCCCGGCCCGGTCGTCGACTCGCCCTGTCCGCCCTGTCCGCCAGGCCCGTCGGAGGGCGGCGGGCCGGGCGGCGGCTGCCCGCCGGGGCAGCCCAGCCGCTCCCGCAGGATGGCCAGCACGGCCTCGGCAAGCTGCTCCATCACCTCCCGTTCCTGCCGCTTGCGGAACCCCTCGGTGCTGACCCCGTACACGGCGGCGGCCAGTTTGCGGCGGTCGGCGGCGGGGTCGCCCCGGCGGTCGGGGAGCAGCCCGAAGGTGTGGGCCGCGGCGCGGCCCAGCACACCGTTCTCCCCGAGCCGCCGGACGGCCTCTTTGAGCAGGGCCTCGATACCGGCCGGGGCGTCGTCGGGGCCGTCGCAGAAGCCGCCCGCCAAGGCCGCCGCGCGCAGCGCCGGCCGATCGGTTCTGCGCAGGTCGGCCAGTCCCGGCCTGCGGATGTCTTTCAGTTCGTTCAGGAGTTGATCGTATGTGGGCAGATCTGACGGCCATGTCTCCTGACTCATGGTCACCAGGCTAGCGACGGCCACGGAAAGAGGAAATCGTTGGCGTCGCCCTTTGCCGTTCTCGGCAATTCCCGGCCATGCGGGAACACATTTCCGATTTCCCGTAGCCATGACGCTCTTGATCAACAAAGACAGCGCCCGCCCACGCACGAGGTGCCGACATGACCCAGCCCCACGAGGACCCGCCCGCCACGGAATACGAACAAGAGGAAGAACAAGAGGAAGAAGAAGAGGAGGAAGAGGAGGAACGCGCCCCCGGCGAGGAACACGGCACGCCGGACGAGTTCCAGGAGTACGGCGCCGGACCGCCGCCCACCGAACACGAGGAGCCACCGCCTCCGTCGCCCCCGCCCACGGCCCCGGCGGCCGCGGCGGCCGGGGTGCCCACCGAGGCCGAGGTCCCCGGGTCGGGACCCGCGCAGGCCGCGCACAGGGGACGCGACCTGCGCGGGGACACCGCCCTGCTGCCGCTCTCGCTGCGCGACCGGTTCCGGCTGCGGGCCGTGCTGCGCCGCCCCGAGCATCCGTACCAGGCGGCCGTCTACCGCGTCGAGGACGACCGCGGCACCCACATCCTCAAGTGGTACCACCGCGGACACGGCCCGGACCGCACGGTGTGGGAGCTGCTGCGCGACCACCCGCGCCGGCACCTCACCCACTTCGCCGAGACCGACGACACCGGGGCGGACGGCCATCCGTACGACCTGGCCCCGTCCTACGGCGAGACCGACCTGGCGAGATATCTCAAGGACAACCCGGGCCCCGTCGACCCCGCGCTCATCCACCGCGTCGTACGACAGCTGCACGAGGCCCTCACGACCCTGCACGAGCTGAACGTCGTGCACCGGGACCTCAGCCCGGCCAACGTCGTGCTCGGCAGCCTCGACCCGGACGCCCCGAACGCCCCGGACCTCGCCCTCGTCGACTTCGCCGTCTCCGCCTACGAGCCCGCCGAGCGCTACACCCGCGACGAGCGCTGGGTCGGCACCGCGCTCTACATGTCCCCTCAGGCGTCGCTGCGCAACCAGCTCATCCACCCGCCCGCCGACTGGTGGTCGCTCGGGATGATCGTGGCCGAGATGGCCGGCGGACGGCACCCCGTCCCGTTCACCGACAACGACTTCGTCCGGGAGGAGATCAGCTCCCGCGCCCCGGACCTGGCGCTGGTCACCGACGCCCGACTGCAACTGCTCTGCAAGGGGCTGCTCACCCGCGACCCCGAACACCGCTGGGGCACCGACGAGGTGGCGCAGTGGCTGGTGGGCGGCACGCCACCGATCGCCCCCTGGGAGGAGGGCACCGCCCCCGGCGCATCCGACCCGACCGAGGACCCGGACGTCGAGCCGTATCCGTTCCTCGGCGAGCAGTACACCCGGCCGAAGCAGCTGGCCAGGGCGTTCAGCGAGAACTGGCGGCAGGCCCGGCACACCCTCGCCCGGCGGCGCGCCCGCGGGGAGTTCACCCACTGGCTGCGCCAGTTCGAGGGCAGGCCGGGTTTCGACGCCGAGGAACTGGCCGCGCTGCTTGTCCTTCTGGAACCGCAACAATATGCGGCTCCGCCGCGTGAACCGGGCCCTGTCACCCTGGTCCGCCTGATCTGCTGGCTCGGCCCCACCCTCGACGCCTCCTACCGCGGGGTGCCGTTCGACCCCGCGGGGCTGCGGGAATTGCTGCGGGCGGCCGGTCGCGGCGACGAGTTCGCCCTCTCCGTCGTCAAGGACCTTCAGGACCACACCATCCTGCCGCTGCTGGAGGAACGGCCCGGCGGCGAAGGGCTCCGCGAGGTGCACCAGCGGTGGCTGACGGCCCGGTCCCGCTGGGAGCACACCGTCGACCAAGTCGTCACCGAGTCGCCCCTGCTGCGCGCCGCACGTGCCGAGGTACGCGCCGCCACCCGGCTCGACCACACCCGGCTCGCCGCGCTCCTGTCGCTCGCCGCGGCTCCCGCGGCGCACAAGCGGCGGCTCGGGGACCGGGCCGCCCGCACCCGGGCCGCGCTGCCGCAGCCGGTGGCCTGGTACGACCGGCTGGTGCGCGACCCCGACGACCTGGTGCGGCTCCAGCTGGCCGAGTGGCTGGCCGGGTTCGCCGCGCAGGAGTCGGACGAGGCGCAGGGCCGGATCGACGAACAGCGCGCCGCCCTGCGCACCGAGCGCGATCTGGACGTGGCCACGCTGTGGGTGCGCCGACAGGACATGCTGCCCACGCTCGGCTGGGCCCTCGGCGGGGCCATGGTCCTCGTCTGCCCCTGGATCCTCATGATCGGCCTGAGCGACCTCGCGGGATGGTCCGCGCAGAGCACCGTGCTGACGGCCTGGATGCTGGCCCTCCCGGCGGCCGCCGCCGTCCCGGCGCTGGAGATGTGGGCGGCGTACCGCATCGGCAGCCCCTTCTACCACCCGGACCGCTCCCTGGCCGGGCTGCTGATCCGCCGCGCGCTGCCCGCCGCCCGTTTCATACGCAGCCCCGGCGTCCGCTTCCCGGTCCGCGGCCTGCTGATCCTGCTGCCGCTCGGCCTGATGTGGCTCACCGTGGCCTACGCCGCCTGGGTGTGGCCGCTGGCCACCGTGGCCGTCCTCGCCTGGTGGACCTGGCACCGGCTGCGCGGCTGGCGCCGCTACGTCGCGGAGCTGCGCGGCCGGGACGACCGGGCCCACCCCGGCCGCCGGGGGACGGCGGCCACCACGCCACGGACAGGAAACGTCATATGAGTTCAGCAGCAGCCCTCGCCAGTGTCGACGACGTGGTCCCGTATCTCTTGGAGCCCCCTCCGGATTTCAGCCTCATTGCGGAACCCAGCACCCTTCCGCAGGCCGTCCCGAACACAGTGCCGGACGCCGGAGTACCGCAGGATGTCACCCATCACACCGGGCTGACAGACCACATCGACACGGGAATCGGCCAACACCTCGGCCAGCACCTCGGCGATGCGGTCCACCACGCCACCGGGCACGCGGTGGACGCGGCCATGGACCAGATACACGACATGGTGATGCCTGCCCTGATCGGCATGAGCGCCCTCGGCGGGGCCCTGCTCGTCGGCCGCGCCACCATGGCCGGTGCGCAAGCGCTCGCGGCCGCCGCCATCCGCGCCGCCAAGGACCAGGCGGAGCTGAAACAGCGGCAGTTGGACGCCTGCCGGGCGGCCGCGTGCTGGAAGGACGCCGCCTTCGCCGCGGCCCGGGCCAACGCCCGCGCCGACGCACTGCGCGCCCGGATCCGGCGAGCCGGCCCCGACGGCCCGCCCGGCCCTCCCGACGTGCCGCCGCCGCTGGACCTGACGGGCATGAGCCTGGAGCAGATGTGGCGCCGGCTGGCCGACACCGACCGCCGGCTGCGATGCGCCGAGGCCGCGTACGCACGGGCCACGATGGTGGCCGCCGGCGGCCCGGTGTCCGTACCCCATACCCACGACACCGGCGCCGACGACGACTGGCACACCAAGCTGCGCGCCCGGCGTCACCAGGCGCTGGAGGAGTACGAACGGGCCGCCACCGAGACCGACTCGCGGGACGCGGCCCCACAGCGGCAGCCCGCCACCGCGGCGGCGGGCGCGCTCACCGAGGACGAGGTCCTGCGGCGGGGCGCCGACCTGCTGGCCACGCTCCCGCGCAACGTGTCCGCGGCGCACTTCCGCTTCATCGAGGAGAAGATCACCAGCGCGGCGGAGATCGTCGCCCGGCGGCCCTCCGCCGCCAAGCTCCATCTGCGGGAGGCCGCCCGCTTCGCCGAGCAGAGGACCCGCGAGGCCGAGCAGCTGCAGGAGACCGAGGAATGGGCGGCCCAGCAGTTGGCCTTCCTCCGGGACGTCCCGCCCGACGTCCCCGGTCCGCTGCCCGACGCCACGGCGGAGATCGCGGTCCTGGAGGGAATCCTGGACAAGGGCAGCACGCCGACGAAGACCGAGCGCCTCAGGGTCGAGGCCCGCGTCGGCGAGCGGGTCGACGCGTACCAGCGCGCGTACGCCGCGGAGGTGATCCGCGCGGCGGTCGAGCGCTCGGAGCCCGAGACGGTCACGCACTCCAGGTCCGGAGCGGCCCAGGTGATCGACTGGACCCCACCGGGCTGGGACGACGGACACTGGCTCCGCGTCAGCGTGGACGCGCACGGCTCCGCCCGGGTCGCCACCATGCACCGCGAACGCGGCCCGGACGAGGAGACCGACGCCGACCGCGACCTCGACCGGCGGCGCTGTGCCCAGGCCTCCGAGCACCTGGAGGCGTTGCGGCAGCTGACCAAACGGGCGGGCCTCAGCCTGACGTTCGACCTCGGGGCGCCGCCCGAGCAGCCGGCCCGGCGCGAGAAGCCCCAGCCGGTCCGTGCCTACCGGCCCGCGCCCAAAGCCCGTAGCCGAGACGACCAGGAGCGGCGTCGATGACCGAGACAGGCCCCTCCCCCGCGTCCCCGGCAGCCGGCCGCCAGGAACGCGTCCTCCCGGCCTTCGCCGAAGAGCTGGTCGGCACCCTCAGCGTGCACTCCCAGTACGTGCTGCACGGCAGCATCCGGGACATCCACCTCGTCCGGCACGACAAGAACCCCGACGAGGGCGGCGCGGAGCGGCAGTACGACGCCCACCACACCCTCACCGAGGTCCTGTGGAACGCCCTGTGGCAGGAGGGCTACGAGGCGCTGATCCGCTTCGACATCGCGGACGGCTTCACCGTCGTGACCGGCCCCGCGACCCAGGAGGTGCGCGAACTGCTGCACGGCCGGGACACCCCCAGGGCCGCCCGCGCCCAGCGCGCCGACACCCCCGTACACCTGGCCGAGGCCGAACGCACCCTGCGCTCGATCGTCACCGGCTGGAAGCAGCAGGGGCAGCGGCAGAAGAAGACACCCGAGGTCCGTCCGCGCCCCGATACGCCCCAGCGGCAGCACCCGTACCGCGTGGTGCTCCTGATCGACTACGCCGCCCGCATCCCCACCGACGTCACCCGCCTCAGCGACCCCGAGCGGGACTTCTTCCTCAACTGCCTGAAACTCGCCGAGGACGCCCGGCCGATCCCGGACCCGGACAGCGGGCGGCGGCTGTTCAACCCCGTGATCTGGCTCGCCGACGGCGAACGCGACCTGCCGACCTGGCTGGTGGCCGGCAGCGAGCGGGTCCGTACGATCGGCATCCCGCTGCCCGACCTGGGCGGCAGGCGGCGCATGGCCCAGCTGCTCGCGGAGGAGCACGCCGCCAAGTCCGGGGGTGGGGACGGGCGCGTGAACGGGCAGGTGCGGCTCGACAAGGAACAGCCGGACGCGGACCGGGCGCCGGACGAACACGACATCGACACCTTCGCCCGGGCCACCGCCGGACTGACGCTGCGCGCGATGCGGGAGAGCGCCCACATGGCGCTCGACCGCGGGCTCACGTTCGCCGAGATGCGGGACGCGGTGCGGATCTACCAGCTCGGCGTCAAGGACAACCCCTGGCAGGCGGAGTACGTCCGCAAGCAGATCAGGAAGGGCGAGGCCTACATCCGCTCACGGGTGAAGGGCCAGGAGAAGGCGGTCGGCAAGACGCTGGACATCCTCAAGCGCGCCGCCCTCGGCCTCTCCGGCGCCCAGGCCTCCCACCCCGGCAGCCGCCCGCGCGGTGTGCTCTTCTTCGCGGGCCCGACCGGCACCGGAAAGACGGAGCTGGCCAAGTCGGTGGCCACGGTGCTGTTCGGCACCGAGGACGCCTGTCTGCGCTTCGACATGAGCGAGTTCTCCGCCCCGCACTCGGTGGACCGGCTGCTCGGCGCGCCCCCGGGATACGTGGGCTACGAGGCGGGCGGCGAGCTGACCACGGCGGTGCGCAACGACCCCTTCCGGGTCGTGCTGTTCGACGAGATCGACAAGGCCGACAAGGGCGTGCTCGACAAGTTCCTCCAGGTGCTGGAGGACGGCCGGCTCACGGATGGGCAGGGGGTCACCACGTACTTCAGCGAGTGCGTGCTGATCTTCACCTCCAACCTCGGGGTGAGGAAGCGGACCGGCGAGGGCCGGCGCGAGGGGCGGGTGGCCCAGCCCGGCATGCCGTACCACCAGCTGGAAGAGATCATCCTGAGCAACGTCAAGGAGCACTTCGTGGAGGAAATCGGCCGCCCGGAGCTGATGAACCGGCTCGGCGGCAATGTGGTGGTCTTCGACTACATCGACGCGAAAGTGGCCGCGGAGATCTTCGACTCCCAGGTCGGCAACATCCAGCGGGTGCTGCGGGAGGAGCAGGGAGTGCATCTGCGCCTCTCCGACGAGGCGCATCAGGCCCTCTCCGCCCACTGCACGGCCGACGTCGACAACGGCGGCCGGGGCATCGGCATGCTGCTGGAGACCCATCTGATCAACCCGCTGGCCCGGGCGCTCTTCGACCAGGAGGCGCTGGCGGGCACGGTGGTCACCGTCACCGGCGTACGTCCGGCCGGGGATGGGACGGTGGCCCTGGACCTGCGGGTGGTACGGGGTGACGGCCGGTGAGCAGGGACGGCTGGGTGCGCATTCCCGATGACGGGGACGATGAGGCGGAAGAGGCGGGAGGGGTAACGGGGGCGAAGGACCCACAAGGACCGGAGCCTGAGCCGTCAACCTCGTGGGTGGCCGTGGGAAATGCCGCACCTCCCGGCCCTGCCTTCGGCGCCGATGACTGGGACGACTGGCCGTCCGGGGGCGTGGTGTCGGAACCCTGCTGGAAATGCCGTGCGCAGGTCTCCCCTGGGGACCCCCGCTGCGCATCCTGCGGCAGTACGCGCACCCATGTGGTGCTGATCTGCACCGACCCCTGTCTGGAGCTCAGACACGGACCCGACGACCCTCCGCTCACCCTGGGCCGCCACCCGGACTGGGCGCCGCGCACCGCCGCCCTCTTCGCCGACCGGCCGAAGGTCTCCCGCCGCCATGTGTCGATCACGGTGGAGCCGGACGGGAGCGCCTGGGCCGAGGAGCCGCCCGAGGGCAGCCACAACGGCACGTTCCTCAACGGCGCCAAGCTGATGCCGGGCGTCCGCACCCCTCTGCACGACGAAGACCAGCTCCGGCTCGGCCTGCGGATCAGCATCACCGTACGGCTGTACGGCCCAGGCCCAGGCCCCAGCGTCGGCTGACCCGGGCCTGAGCGGGCCGGGCGGCAACCCCCGTGCCGCCCCGCCCGCTCACATCCGCATGCCGGGCGGCACGATGACCGCCCGCAGCGGAGCCAGGAGCCGATTGGCCTCGCTCGCCCCCTCGAAGGTCCCCAGGTTGTGCACCTGACCCGGCACCGCCTTCAGCGGCTCCGCCCCGCAGCGGTCGCCGAACAGCACCAGCGCCCGGCGGTCCCGGTGCCGCCGCGACTCCCATATCAGCCCCTGGGCCCGTGGCGCCTGGCGCCGGATCTCCCGCGCCCAGGCGCGCGTCTGCGCATAGCCCGGCCCGTCGGTCTCCAGCAGCCACGAGTTCTGGAACACCCCGGACAAGTCCTCCTCCTTGACCAGCCGCACCAGCGTGAGGTCTTCGGTCACCCGCAGCTTGGACAGCGAGCGGATCGCCGCCTTCGCCCACGGCACCTGGCGCATCCCGGCCGGCCAGGTGAACTCCATGTCCCGCAGCAGCACCTCGGCCAGCGTGGTGGTCGGCTCCAGGGCCGCGTACAGATACGGATAAGGGTCCTCGGCCGTGCCGTCGAAGCGGCTGCCGCCGAAGTGGGAGTGCGCGGTGACCGGGTTGAACTCGGTGCAGGGGTAGGCCGTTTCATGACACCGCCACAGCTCGGTGCCCGCGTCCAGACCGACCAGGGTCGGACTCATGCGCGCGTCCTCGCAGGGAGCCTGCTCTACCATGCGCCATCCCCCACCAACGCGGCGGCGGCCTCGGTCAGCAGCGCGTCCGGCACCTGTCCCACCAGGGCGGCGGGCGTGTCGCGCAGCCAGGAGTTGCCGGCGAGCCACCAGTCCGCCGCGCCCCAGGGGTCCTGGTCGGACAGCAGCAGTCTGTTGATCCGCTGCACGACCGGGCGGGGCTCGCCGGTATCCGGATCGAACTGGAAGTCCGGGTAACGGTCCCCCAGCTCGGGGTCGGTCAGGCGGATCAGCCCGGCCCTGGCCGGATCGTCGGCGGCGGCGCCCGTGAGCTGTTCCGGGCCGCGCGCGGGGGCGGTCAGCAGCCGCCGCCTGACGCCCCGGGCGATCTCGGCGCTCGCGGGATCGAGCGTCGGCCAGTCCACCGACTCCAGCAGCCGTATCAGCTCGTCCAGCTGATCTGCGTCCGGGAAGACCGCCGCAGGGGCGGCGCCCGCCGAGCGGAGCTGGTCCAGCCGCCTGCGCAGTTCGTTCTCGCGCGGCAGTCGCAGCAGACACAGCCGCACCTCGCGGACCGCGCGGCCCATGGCCCTGGCGTCGTCCCCGACGCTCCGGAGCCGTCGCACACCGTCCTGGAAGCGGGCGAACTGCGCGGCGGTGAGCGACGCGCGGATCTCCGGCAGATGCCGGCGCAGCAGTTCCAGCAGATCGTTGGTGGTCATGGCCGTCCTCCCGCCACGGTGGCATGGGTCGCTGGGTTGCCCTGGTGGATGAACCCGGCCCAGGACACGACCCGGGCCAGCCCCCTCACATTGCCCTCGGTCTCCGCCAGCAACTCGTCCGTCAGCCCCGGCACGGGCCGACGCTCGGTGTCCAGCATCCACAGCTGCGCGGCCCGCAACGCGTCCGGCGGAGCCAGCCCGGTCACGGTCAGGTGGTGGTGGAAGACCACCATCAGCGCGGCGGACGCACTGTCCGACACCTTCCACCGCGAACCCACCACATCCGTGGCGCCACGGGCCAACAGCGCCGTCGTCGGGGTCAGCGCCTCGTCGTGATCGCGGCTGCTGAGGTCCGTCTCACAGGCACTGAGCACGATCAACGGCCCCGTGCCGGTCCCGTTGTCCCTGGCGGGCGCGGCCGGTACGTCGAGAATTCGGGAGACCGTCAGCCGACCGGAACCCTGAGCGCCCTCGGCAAGATGCAGGGCCGAGTCAGTGGGCCGCAGCCCGGCCAGACCGTGCACCACAAGATGCAGCAGCGAGGCGGGCGTTGGGCTGCCGGGAAGGTGGGAGAGCACATCCTCGGGCGTGCCCCCATCCCCTTCGGACGCGTGCTCATGCCACCCATACAACAGAGCATCGGGATAGTACGCGGCCCGCAGAGCCGCCACCTCGTCCTGCGCCCACATCAACTCCCCGCTGGGATCGTCCACCAGCACCGCACGCTCACGAGCCGCCATCCGCCCACGCCGCGCCGCCCGCAGAAACTCCCCACCCGACGCGGCATACGACACGACCGCGCCCTGGCACACATACCTGTACGCCGATGGCGCAGGAAGCCGCGCGGCGTGCCAGGGAACCGCACCGAGGTTGCCGCACGGCACGAGCACAAGCCGGAGAGGGGCCCGCCCATCCGGCCCGTCCGCCGTACGGACCCCCAGCGCTTCGAACACCGGACCGAGCACGGCCTCGCCCGACCAGTCGCACAAACCCTCCAGCGCGCCTTCCCACCGCCGATGGGCCTCGTCGTACGCGTCCAAGTCGCCCTCGGGCACGCCCGAACGCCGTGCGCCCGCGTCCAGATAGCGCTCCAGCGGCTGCCTGCCCAGCGCCCCGAGCCCCGACAGCACCAGCGACGTCGGCTCGCTGGTGCGTGGTACGAGCACGGCCACGCCATCGGCCGTGCCCTGGCCGGGCACCAGGTAGACCAGGGCGTCGGCGCCGACGGCCCGCAACCCCTCCCGCAGCTCCGCGACCCCGGGCGCGCCGAGCAGTCCACGCAGCCCCTCCGCCCCGCCGTCAGGCCGCCGCAGCGCGTCCAGTGCGCGGCGGCGCAGGGTGCTGGGGATGGCGAGGGCGGGGGCGGGCTCGGTGGCCGGCATGATGCGCGCGAGCGCGCTCCGGACGTCTTCCGGAGCGCCGGTGCCGGTGCCGATTCCCGCACCGCCGTCCGCCGGTGTGGCCTGGGGTGGGAGGTCCCGTACGGCGCTCCGCCACTGCTCGGCCAGCTCCGCCTCGCCCCGGGCGGCCAACTGCTCCGGAACCCCCGCCGCCGCGGCCGCCGCACGCAGCACCAGCCCCCGCCCGTTCTCCAGGGACTCCACCGCCTCGCCGATCCGCCCGTCCGCGGCGGCCCAACCTGCGGCGAGCAGCCCGCGGCTGGCCCCTGCCCGGGCCACTTCGAGGCCGTGTTCGGCGCCGAGTTGGAGCAGGACGTCCTCCGCCAGCACCCGCAGCGACTCCTGCGCGGTGGCGACGGCGGCGCCGATGTCGTCACGCTCCCGGTCGCCGCGCAGGTGGTACGCCTCGGCCAGGTCCCACAACACCTTCTGCCTGCTGTCCGGGCTGATGCGCTCGGTGAGGTCCCGGCGGGCCTGCTCCAGCTCGCCGATCGCCTCCTCCAGAACAGAGCGGTCGTCGGTCGACTTGTGGACGGCCAGCAGCGCGTAGACGAGGGCCTGCCGGATACGGACATGCCAGTCGGCCGTCGAAGCGGGGCCGTCCAGGGCTCGCCGGGCCCGGGCCACGGCTTCCCGGACCCGCACGGGGTCGGGTTCGAACAGGGAGAACAGGGTCAGTGCGGGGGCCCAGGCCGCGTCCAGCATGGGCCGGGCGAAGGCCGGGACCTTCGCATGCTCCGTCGCCTCCTCGAGATAGGCGACAGCGGTGCGCAGGGCGGTGGCCCCGCCGTCCAGCATGGCCAGGCTCAGGTGGGCCTGGCCGAGGAGGAAGAGCACCAGGAACCGCCACTCGCTGCGGTCGTCGGTCTCCTCCAGCAGGTCGAGCAGTTCGCCGAGCAGGTCCTCCAGCTTTTCGCTGTCCCGCTCGTCCAGGGCCTGGTTCGCGCGCATATGAAGGTGCATGCACTGGTTGCAGATCCGCAGCCCCTCCGCGAAGGGCCCGGTGGCGTGTGCCGAGTCGAACACCGAGGAGGCGGGGCCGAAGAGCCGGTCGAGTTGGGCGCGCGCCTGGTCGCGGTCCTTGAGGTTGCCGCCCAGCGTGGTGGCCGCCGCCAGCAGACCGGGGGAGATGAGGCCGGCCATCCAGTCCAGCCGCCCGGATCCCCCGTCGACCACCGCCCCGTTGATCAGCTCCGCCGCCTCGGCCAGCCGGTCGGCGTCGCCCGTGCGTACGCCGTGGGCCATGCGGCTCAGCGCGGCCCGCATCGCGGTCTCCGCCTCTTCGCCGTCCGGGCCCTGGCTCACCGCCTCGACCAGGCTGCCCAGGTCTTCCGGCCGGACGGTGCCGGGAACTTGGAGCTCCATCAGAAGAACGGCCTGGGCGAAGGTGAGGGCGGCCTCTTCTTCGGTGAAGTCCTCCGGCGGCTCGGTCCCACCGCCTTCGCCCGCTCCGTCCGCGGCGAATTCGGCAGCCATATCGCCCAGGTTCCGCAGCAGCTCGGAGTACCCGCCCGGCAGCCGCTGCGACATCTGGGCGGCCATGTCGGCCACCTGCTCGAGGTCCCCGGAGCGCGCGAGGGTTTGGGCCCGCTCAAGGTTCTCGGCGATCCACGCCATGGGTTCGGCGACGCTCTCGGGCAGCGCCGGCGCCATTTCGGTCAGCAGTCCGACCAGCTCCGCGAGGTCGCCGGTGAGTTCCGGGTCACCCGCCGATATCCGGCGGCCCACCTCGAAGGACTCCGTGAGCTGGGACAGCGTGCCGTTCCACCCGGTCACCATGGCGGGCGTCAGCAGCAGCTGGATCTGGTCGAGGCCGGCGAAGGTCCTGTCCCGCGGGTCGAGCGCCCCGGCGGCGCGGGCCGCGCGCAGCAGCCCCAGCCCCCGGGCCCGGTCCTCGTCGGTGGGGGCCCGCTGGTAGCGGTCGGCGTACAGGCCGCCGAGCCGGGCCCGTACGGTGCACAGCAGCGGGTCGGTGTCCGGGACGGCGGCGGCCAGCTCCGCTTCGAGTGCGTCCAGTTCGGACCGTACGCGGTCGGCTCGCGCGGGGTCGGGTGGTGCGGAGTCTGATGGCGCATCGGCGGCGCGGTTCGACGCGGTGCAGGCCAGGGCCTCGGCCGCGGCCCGTTCGGCCCTGTCGCGTAATGCCACGACGTCCTTCTCGTGCATGAGCCCGTCCCCCTTCGCCTCGCGAGGCTCTGTCCATCATCGGCCCACAGGCTCGGACACAGGAGGGGATTGATCGGCTCTGCCGGAAACCGACCGGAAGACGTCCACGAATCACCCGGAGTGCTTCTCCCGCAGGACGTACAGGCCCGCGGCCGACCCGAGCACCACGACGCCCGTGCCGACGCTGACGAGCATCTGCGTGACGCCGCTGAGCGTGATGCTGGTGAAGACGTTGGCGACGAGGGCGATGGTCAGGAGGGTCCAGAGCAGAGACTTCATGGCGAGTTCCTTCGGAGGGCGGTTCCGGTGGGCTTGTGAGATCCACCATGCCGCCTCGGCACAAGGGAGTTCGAGGGAGTGCCCTCCCGACGTCATGGTGTAGCGCGCTACACCAACGGCCGGGGAGATCACCCACCCGCGCCCTTACGGCCGTTCACCTAGCCTGAGGCCATGCGGGAGACGGTCGGTCAGGCGGGGCGGGCCACAGTCCAGTTGATGAAGGGGGCCGGGCTGGCCCTGGTGTCGTATCTCTTCATCGCGTTGCTGCTGTTCACCGCCGTCGCGACGGTCATCGTGGTCGGCGCGGGCGTGCTGCCCGAAACGGTGCTGCTGCTGCGCGGGATGGCCGGGTTCAAGCGGCGGCAGGTGGCCGCCTGGTCGGGGAAGCCGGTTCCCGAGGCGTACCGGCCGCTCACCGGCGAGCTGTCCGAGCGGGTGCGCACGGCGACCCAGGACCCGGGCACCTACCGGGACCTGGGCTGGCTCTTCGCACACTTCGGCTACGGCCTCGTCCTGGCGTACGTCTCGCTGATCGTGTGGCCCGTGGGTCTGCTCGTCGACGGGGTGTGGTGCGGGCTGCTGCGGCGCCCGGCCGTCGTGCTGCCGCTGCTCTCGCGCCTCGCCGACCTCGACGCCGCCTGGTCGACCGCGCTGCTGACCCCCTCGCCGGAGGCCCGGCGCAGCGCCCAACTCGCCGAGCGGGTCGAGGAGCTGACCGTCACCCGGGCGGGCGCGGTGGCCGCGCACGGCGCCGAGCTGCGGCGCATCGAGCGCGATCTGCACGACGGCGCCCAGGCCCGGCTCGTGGCCCTGTCGATGCGGGTGGGGCTGGCCAAACGGGCGTACGAGAAGGACCCCGACACGGCGCGCAAGCTCCTCGACGACGCGCAGAACCAGGCCGAGGAGGCGCTGACCGAGCTGCGCCACGTCGTCCGCGGCATCCACCCGCCGATCCTCACCGACCGCGGCCTCGTCGGCGCGGTCCGCGCGCTCGCGGCCAGCAGCGGCCTCGACGTGGCCGTGGACGCGGACGGGGTCGGGGGGACGAAGGCCGGGGGGAAGGCCGAGGGGGAGGACGTGCCGCGCGCGCCCGCCGCGGTCGAGGCGGCCGCGTACTTCGTCATCGCGGAGGCGCTGACCAACGCCGCCAAGCACAGCGGGTCCCAGCGCGCCTGGGTGGAGCTGCTCCGTACGACCGGACGGCTGCGGATCGTGGTGCGCGACGAGGGCCGGGGCGGCGCCGAGGGCGCCTCCCCCGCCGCGGCGCCCGGCGGGGGGACGGGCGGCAGCGGATTGCTCGGCATGCGTCGCCGGGTCGCGGCGCTGGACGGGACCATGGACGTGACGAGCCCCGTCGGGGGGCCGACCGTGATCGAAGTGGAGCTGCCGTGCGCGTGGTGATCGCCGAGGACAACGCGTTGCTGAGGGAGGGGATGGTCCTGCTGCTGACCTCCGCCGGGCACGAGGTGGTCGCGGTCGCCGGCAGCGGCCCCGAGGTACTGCCCGCCCTCCTCGAACACCGCCCGGACGTGGCCGTCCTCGACGTGCGCATGCCCCCGGGCTTCCGCGACGAGGGCCTGCGCGCGGCGCTCGCGGCGCGCCGGGAGATCCCCGATCTGCCGGTGCTGGTGCTGTCCCAGTACGTCGAGGAGACCTACGCCGCGGAACTGCTGGGCGGGGGCGCGAGCGGGGTCGGCTATCTGCTGAAGGACCGGGTGGGCCGGGTCGACGAGTTCCTGGACGCCCTGGAGCGGGTCGCGGCGGGCGGCACGGCGCTGGACCCGGAGGTGGTCACGGAGCTGATGACCCGGCGCCGCGACGATCCCCTGGACTCCCTGACCCCGCGTGAGCGCGAGGTGCTGCATCTGATGGCGGAGGGCCGCGACAACACGACGATCGCGAAGACGCTGGTGGTCTCGGACCGCGCGGTCAGCAAGCACATCGGCAACGTCTTCGCGAAGCTGGGCCTGCCACCGAGCGACAGCGGACACCGCCGGGTGCTGGCGGTGCTGGCGTATCTGAACAAGGGGTGAGCCCGGCCTTGGGGCCGGGCTCTGTCCATGCTCCCGCCGCTCAGCCACCGGACGGGCTCGCCCCCGGATACCGCCCCCGCAGCGCGGCCCAGGACGGCGCCAGCGTCCCCGCCGCCGCCGTCACGGCGACCACGGCGACGATCACCAGCCCCTGAACCGGCGGCAGATACGGCACCGTACGGGCCATCGCCACGCTGAACGCGAGCAGCGGCACCGACGCCACGGCCGCGCCCACGGCCAGGCCGGTCACCGCGGTGGCCGCCGCTTCGAGGCGCAGCATCCGCCGCAGTTGGCGGCGGCCGGCGCCCGCGAGGCGGAGCAGGCGCAGTTCGGGGCGGCGGCCGATCGTGATGAGGGACAGGGTGCTGAGGACGGCGATCACGGTGAAGGCTCCGATCGCCGAGACGGCGGCGACCGTGACCACCTCGACGAGCGTCTGGTCCTCCGGCTCGACCTGGATCGGCGCGGGGTCCTGTTCCACGCGGGCCCCGGGGACCGCCGCGGCCAGGGCCCGCGCGACCGCCGCGCGGTCGGCGCCGGGGGCGACGGTGACCAGGACCCGGCCGGGCCCGGGCATCGTGGTGTGTGCCAGCAGTTCGTCGCGCGAGAGGAGGAAGTCGCCCAGCGCGAGGGAGCGTTCGTAGACCGCCACCACCCGCGGCTTCGCCTCCGTGCCGTCGCCGAAGCGCAGCGTCACGGTGGAGCCGGGCCGGGCGTCGAGGGAGCGTGCCCGGTCGCCGCCGACAGCGACGGTGCCGGGGCGCAGGGCCCGCAGGGAGCCGTCCCGCACCCCGGAGTCGAGGGTGTGCGGCAGGCCCTTCGGGGTGACGCCGAGGACCGGCAGCCGGTCGAGCCGGGGTTCGCCGGCCTCGCGCCGGGCCAGGACCACCGTGCCGTGTACGACGTCGGTGGCCGCGCGCACCCCGGGCACGTCCCGGATCCGTTCCACGGCGCCGCCGGGCAGCCCGCCGTCCGCGCGCACCGCGAGGTCGGCGCGCATCGCCTCGCGCGCCTGGCCTTGGCCGGCGTGGGTGAGCGTCGCGCCGCCCGCGAGCTGTACGGCGGCGAAGGCGGTGACGAGGATGATCGGGGTGAGGGCCGCGCCCAGGCGGGTGGCGGAGGCCGTGCAGTTGGCGGCGGCGAGGCGGCCGCCGGGGCCGCCGAAGCGCCGCAGCGGGGCACCGAGGACACGCATCGCGCCCGTGGCGATCCACGGCCCGAGCAGCGCGCACCCGATGACCATGGTCACCGCGGCCGTCCCCGCCGCCATGGCGGCGGCCTGGCCGGACTGGAGGACGGCCGTCCCCGCCGAGCCGGCGCCCAGGGCCAGCAGCACCAGCCCGGTGATACGGCGCGGCGTGCCGGGGGCCGGCTCGCGCAGCGCCTCCGCGGGGCGGAGCTTCGCGGCCCGGGCGCAGGCGATCCACGCCGCGGCGCGCGCGATCAGGACCGTGATCCCCGCGGTGACCAGGGGTGCGGGCCACAACCAGGGCGGGAGGGGCAGTTCGAGGCCAGGGGGCAGCGCGCCGCGCGCCTCCAGCAGCCCGCGCAGCCCGGCGTACGCGGGCAGTGCCGCCGCGGCGCCCAGCAGCGACGCGAAGGCCGCGACCCGTCCCACCTCCCGGCCGACCGCGCCGCGCAGCTGCCGCGGCATCGCGCCGACCGCGCGCAACAGCCCCAGCTCGTGGGAGCGTTGCCGCAGCGCCTGGACGACCGTCGAGGACACCACGAGCAGCGCGATGAGGACGACGGTGGCGGCCACGGACGCGAGCAGTTCCAGCATGCCCGCGCGGGCCGGGGCGACGGCCAGGAACTCGGGGCCGCCGCGCCCGTTCCCGGTCAGGACCCGGACCTTGGCCGAGTCGCCGTCCGCGCGCCGCCCCACGCTGTGGATCCCCGCCGCGTCCAGCGCGTGCCGTACCCGGGAGTACAACGCGTCGGTCCCCACGCCCGGTTCGGCGAGCACCCCGATGGCGTCCAGGGTGCCCGGGTGCCCGGCCAGGCGGCGGGCCTCGGCCGCCTCGAAGTAGACGGCGGCGCGCGGGCCGTCGGCGGTGCCGACGACGGTGTACGCCGCGTCGGCGCCGGACACGCGCAGCGTGATCCGCTCGCCGGGGCGGGCGCCGCCGCCCACCACGATCTCGTCCGCCGCGCGCGGGGCGCGCCCGTCCCGCAGTTCGTACGGCGCGAGCCGGGCCGCGTCCCAGGCGCGCCCGGTGACGGCCTCGCCCGCGCGTCCGACCTGGAACACCTCGTCGGCGACGGCCTCCCGTACGCCGGGCACCTTCCGCACCACGCCCAGCGCGCCCCCCGGCACCCGCACCCGCTCAGTGAGCCCGGCCCGCGCGGTCTGGGGGTCGCTGCCCCAGGGCTTGGCGGTGAAGCGGGTCTCCTGGTCGCCGGTGACAACGAGGTCGGCCGCCGCGTACCGCTCCACCCGGGCGTGCCCGAGCCCGGCCGAGGCGAGGGCGAGCACGAAGGAGCCGAGCAGCAGGGAGGTGAGGGCCAGCGCCGCGAACACGGCGGCCCACGCCTTGCGGTGCGTACGGGCGGCGCGGGAGGCCAGCAGCGCGGTCACGCGCACCCCGCCCCGCTCGGCGCCCGCCCCGCCCTGCTCACCCTTGGAACGAGGAAGGCTCATGCTCCCCACCCCTCCTCACGTACCGCCAGCTGTGTGCCCTCGCCCGCGTCCCGCCCCAGGTCCCGCATCACGCGGCGCACTTCATCCGCCCCGGGCCGGTCCAGCCACCCCACGGTCCGACCCCGCGCCAGGAACAGGGCCTGATCCGCCCAGGCGGCCGCGACCGGGTCGTGGGTGACCATCACCACCGTGTGTCCGTCGCGGTCGACGGCCTGCCGCAGCAGCGCGAGCACGTCCTGCGCGGTGGCCGGGTCGAGCGCGCCCGTGGGCTCGTCCGCGAAGACGATGTCGGGCTCGGTGACCAGCGCGCGGGCGATCGCCACCCGCTGGGCCTGCCCGCCGGACAGCTCCGCCGGCCGGTCCTCGCCCCGCTCCCCGAGCCCCACCGCCGCCAGCGCCCGCGCGGCCCGCCCGTCGGGCGGCGCGCCTCCGAGCAGCAGCGGCAGGGCGACGTTCTCCGCGACGCTCAGCGAGGGCACGAGGTTGTGCGCCTGGAAGACGAACCCGATCCGCTCCCGTCGCAGCCGCGTCAGCGCGGTCTCCTTGAGCGAGGCCAGCTCCGTGCCCCCGATGCGCACCGTCCCCGCCGTCGGCCGGTCGAGCCCGGCGGCGCACTGCAGCAGGGTCGACTTCCCGGACCCGGACGGCCCCATCACGGCGAGAAGCCGCCCCCGGGGCACCGTGAGGTCGACGGGGTGCAGCGCGACGGTCCCCCGCCGGTACTCCCTGCTCACCCCCTCCAACGTGAGCGCGTCGGCCACCGGCCCCGCCGCGCTCACCGTCGCTGAACCGCCTCGCTGCCTGCGCATACGTACGTCCTCCCCCAGTGATCGGATGGGTCTCCAGGTCCGCTCACGAGGCTAGGAACGGGCGGGGGCACAAGGCAGGGAGCACACTCCCGTTCTGAGGGTGCAGCGGGCTACACCCTTCGAGAGCTATTCATCTCGGGAGTAAACCCATACGGAGTTTTCCCGGGCGGAACGAGTCCCGGACACGGCCTCATCGAGCCGTCATGACGACGGCCCCCGTGATCACGGGGCGGCTCATTGGGGTGCCTTTCACACCGGCCGACGCGGGCGAGGAGCCAGGGCGGCTCCGAGCGGGCGGCGTGCGCCGGCGAGTAAAACCGCAGGCACCGGGTGGTGGCCCGGCCTAGGCTCTGCTGCTGTGGATCTGAGAACTTTCGTCTTCGGCGCGCGGCCCGATCTGCATGAGCGGGCTCACGAGATCTTCAGCGCGGACTGGCCCGAGTTCATCTTCCATGACCCCGTCGCTGACCAGTACATGGCGCGGGTCCGGGAGTGGTTCGGTGAACTGAGCCTGCTCTTGGTGGATGACGAGGATCAGATCGTGGCCGGCGGGTGGGGCGTGCCGCTGCGCTGGGACGGCTCACTCCCCGACCTGCCCGACGGGTTCGACGACTCACTGACGCGGGCCGTCGGACTGCGGGAGAAGGAGGGCCGGGCCGACACCCTGGTGATTGCCGCGGCCCAGGTCCGTGGGGATCTGCAGGGGCGTGGCCTGGCTGCCGAAATGCTCCATCGGCTCGCGGCGGCCGGGGAACGAGCCGGACTGACGCGGGTGATCGCTCCCGTGCGGCCCACCCTGAAGGCGCGCTACCCGCTGACCCCGATGGAACAGTTCATGAGCTGGACGCGCGCCGACAACACTCCACTTGACCCATGGCTGAGAACGCACCATCGCATGGGCGCCCGGATTCTGTGTGCCGCCGAGCGTTCGATGGTGATATCGGGCTCGGTCGCCGAATGGGAGGAGTGGGCTGACATCGCTCTCCCGGCTTCTGGGAGCTACGTTGTGCCGGGGGCACTCGCACCGGTGCTGATCGATCGCACGGTCGATCTCGGTGAACTTGTGGAACCCAATGTGTGGGTGCGACATCAGTGACGGGGTCATGTGACGGGTAGCAGCCGGTCACGCCGGAAGCGCCCCGGTCACCCGCGCCCACCGGCATCACGTACTGCGCGCAAGGCACTTTCGATCGCGTTCCGAAGATGCGGTCGAGCATCTCCCGCGTCAGCCTTGCTCAGCAAGCTCGAAAGAAAGTCCGGATCCGGGTATCCGCCTGCCTGAGGTTCCTTCGTCGCCCACAGCTGCGACCAAATGGAGATCATCATTTCGTTGCAGGCTTGGGCCTGCCGCAGTTCAGGCCCGCCGTCTCCGGTGAAGACATCGCGTGCGGAGATCCCCAGCCGGTGCCCCAGGGCCACCAGGAAGACTTCTCTGGACTCCGAGTTCAGCATCGCCAGAACTTGATCCCGAGCGTTCATTGGTCCATGTCCCAGAAGTCTTCATCCGTCATTGGTCGGCCTCCACCATAGGACTCGCGCGGCAGGGAATCGATGTCGTATCCACGCGACCGCAGAACGGAGACCCTGGTATTTCCATTCATGATCGTTCCATCCGGCTTGACGATCAGCGGTTCATGCGCACCAGGCCTCAAGGACCACACGATGTCCTCCGTGTCCTGCTTGCGCCAGAAGTCCAGGGAACTCTTGTCGAGTGAGCTGTCCGGATGCAGTGATGTCAGTGGGGGTTCTTTGTCTCCGCACCCTTCCAGGCCGAGCGGGTCCTGCCAGGTGTGCGGGTTGCGCACATATGCCTGGGGGCTCGGTGCGGGGGCCAGGCCGAGGGGGTCCGGGGAGAGGTAGCGGGCGGTTTCGGGGTCGTAGTAGCGGAAGAGGTTGTAGTGGAGGCCGGTTTCCGGGTCGGCGTACTGGCCGGGGAAGCGGAGGGGGCAGGTCGTCGCGGGCGGTCTGTTCGGCCAGGCGGGTGCCGTCCCAGGTGAAGGCGAGGGGGGTTCCGTCCGGGCTGGTTTTGGATATGCGGCGGCCGAGCGGGTCGTAGGTGTACGTCCACTCTTCGCCGTGCGGGGTAGTGGCCTTGGTGAGGCGGTCTTCCGCGTTCCAGGTGTAGGTCCAGGTGCGGGTCTGGCCGCTGAGGAGCTTGCGGGTCTTGCGGATGAGGCGGCCGGCCGCGTCGTGTTCGTAGGGCCACGGAGCCGCCGCGGCGCACGGCGCCGGAGCCGCCGGAGGCCAGGGCGAGGAGGAGTTCGGGGGTGAACTGGCCGGCGGCGCGGGCGGGGTTGCGCTGCCACTCGTCCCAGTTGGTGACGGCCTTGGCGAACTCCTTGGGATGGTCGACGGCGTACGCGACGCCGTCCTGGATGCCGGCCAGATGGAGGCCGACACCACCGGGCCCGTCCTTGACGAGGTCGTCGAAGCCCTCGTACCACCCGTACACGGTGTCGCCCGCACCGCCGGCGAAGTCCCCGAGCCCTTTCTTGACCTTGTCCCACCCTTTCGGTGCCGGGGGCTTGTCCGGGGCCTTCTCCGCCGCCTTGACCAGTTCCTTCTTCGCCGCGTCGATGACCAGCCGCAGCTCGCTCTCCAGCTTGTCCAGCCGGCGGTAACACCCCTCCAGCGCCGCGATCCCCGGATCGTCCTTTGGCGGACGCTCCGGCAGGGAATCGTCCTTGCGGTCCACAGCGGCGTTGTACGCGTCGACCTTCTTCCAGTACGCCTTGGACGCCGCCCGCGCCGCGTCCGCGTCCTCGATGACCGGCTTGACCCGCTTGTGGACCGAGCGCAGCTTGTCGGCATAGGAGTCCAGCGCACCGGCGGCGGCGTTGAAATACCTCCGCGCGGACTCCAGCTCCAGGGGAAGCTTCTCCGTCGCCTGCTGGAAACCCTCCGAACCCGCCCCGGTCCAGTCCATCAGCGACAGCACATCCAGCTGCCCCTGCCCGTCCTTGAACGCCCCCGCATAAGCGCGGAGCTTGACCGCCAGATCATCGACATCGGACGGTTTGCCGTAGATGACGTCACCCGGCTCGGCACCCGGCGGTATGCGCTCGGCCGGGCCACCCTCCATCGCGTCCCGGGAGGTCATGCGATCGTCCCCTTCGATCCACCGTCGACGACCCAGCCGCCGTCATACAACTTGCGAGGATTCCCCGGCGGGTCATAGGACCCGCCCGACCCGCCACCCCCGCCACTCCCGCCACTGCCGCCGGTCGAGCCAGGGCTCCTGGTAGATATGCGGGGGCGGGTCGAACTTCGGCCGGGACCCCTCCTGCCACGCCCTCAGGCCCTGCTCACCGAACGGCAGCTT
>NZ_JARAXF010000090.1:0-3505 GCF_033793745.1 Streptomyces sp. ME19-01-6
TGTACTGACCCGTGAGGTTGGGGACGCGGCTGGCGGGTGGCTGGCCCTTCAGTGCGGTGTGTCCGCGGTGGTGATTGTAGGTGTGCAGCCAGGCGGGGTATGCCTCGCGTCGTTCCTGCTCGGAGCGGTAGGGGCGGGCGTAGGCCCATTCGTCGAGCAGGGTGCGGGTAGGGTCGGCCGAGCGGCGAGGTCCCTGCTGGGCAGGGCCTTTTCCGCTCGGCCTCCCTCCGAACCGGACGGGCCCGCTTTCCGAGCATCCGGCTCTCTAGTGACTACTGCGTGAGCGTCGTGTTCGGCTTCCCGCTGTGGATGCGCTCGTGACAGGCGCCGCAGACCACGAGGGCCTTGCGCCGGCGCCTGGCCATGAGGTTCACCCAATCGGGGGGTGGCCCGTCCACTCGGCTGAGGTCGTTGAGTGACCGGATGTGGTGAACCTCCACCTCGCCAGTCTGCTCACAGATCTCGCACCGATTTCCCTGAAGTCGACGGATCAACTTCTTGTGGGGATAGACGGGGCCTGTCAGACGGTCGGTCAGTTCCGCCGTCTTCTGCCGTTTGAGGGGAATCCCTCCGAATCGGGCCACCAGTTCCTTCCTGTTGTCCCGTGGCATACGAGCCTCGAAACAGGTGCGCGGCCCGTAGGGCGTCTGGATCTTGGCCTTGAAGCGGGCCGCCATCTTCGACACCGTCGAGCCGTGCTTTCGTGCCAGGGTCCGGAGCATGGAGGTCTCCATAACCCAGCGCAGCCGGTGAAGTCGGAAAACGTCACCGGCCATCAGGTAGTACTGGACGACGCCCCGGTACTCAATGGCGAACTTCCCGACAATGACATGATCGGTCTCATTCACGAGTGAGTTCCGGCAGGCGGGTTTTCCGCCTGCCATGTAAGGGGCGGACTTGGCCTTGATCACGTCGACGGGCACGTGCAGGACGATCGTCCCGTTGAGGGATCGGCGGTTGCGCCGGTCCGTCGCAGACGGCCGTCGTGTTCTGCGGTCCGTACTCGCCGTCGATATCTCGTAGCCGAGGAACCGGGCCCTGCCTGTCCGGGCATGGGTGATCAGCGTTTTCTCTTGCGACAGTTCCAGTTTGAGGTCTTCACGCAGGAACGTCGCCAGACACCGTTTGATTTCTTCGGCTTCAGCTTTTGGCCCGACAAACCCGAGGAGGGTGTCGTCGGCATAGCGCACGTATCGTAGCCTCCGATAGTCGGGATCGTTGGGATCCTGGCTGGGGAGGCGGTGCAACCGCTTGTAGAGCGACCGCACTTCGGCGCGGTCACCTTTGCGGCGGGCACGTGCGATTGCCGATTCCACCCGGCGGTATTCCGTGCTGCGTGCCCGGAGCCTGCCTCGTGTGTATTCCGGGATCAGTGTCTGCTCGACGTAGATATCCAGCTTGTGCAGGTAGATGTTGGACAAGACCGGTGAGGCCACGCCGCCTTGCGGGGCTCCGCTCAACGTCGTGTGCCAGGTCCAGTCCTCCAGATATCCGGCCGTCAGCATGTTCCGCACCAGCCGCAGGAACCGGCTGTCATGGACCTTCTCGCCCAGGATCCGGAGCATGACCTCATGGTCGAGGCTCCCGAAGCAGTCGGCAATGTCGCCCTCAACAAACCAGGTCGTCCCCGTCCAGGTGTTGACCACTTCGCGGAGTGCGGTGTGGCAGCCTTTCCGAGGCCGGAATCCGTGGGACCTGCCGGAGAAGACCGGTTCGTAATACGCCTCCAGTAGGAGCCGTACCACTTCGCCGACCAACTTATCCGACCAGGTAGGCAGGCCGAGAGGCCGAGTCTTCCCGCTCTGTTTCTTCGGGATATGTACTCGCCTCGCAGGGCGGAACCGATAGCGCTCGTGGCGCATCGCATCAATGATGCGGTTGATCCGGCCCATCGACATGCCATCCACGGTCTCCTGCGTGACCCCTGGTGTCATCGCCCCCTTGTTGGAGTAGATGCGCCCGTAGGCCAGCAGATATAACTGC
This sequence comes from Streptomyces sp. ME19-01-6, assembly GCF_033793745.1. Classification (NCBI taxonomy): domain Bacteria; kingdom Bacillati; phylum Actinomycetota; class Actinomycetes; order Kitasatosporales; family Streptomycetaceae; genus Streptomyces; species Streptomyces sp. ME19-01-6. The sequence continues at coordinate 1,984 of NZ_JARAXF010000090.1, forward strand.
GGGTTGAACATCTGTCGAAACAGTTCCTCACACGGCAGACTGCGCCTGCCGCGCTCACGCAGGACACCCAGCACCGTTTCGGCGCTCTGCATTTCGCATACCTCCCGACTTCGGGTGTCCGATCACCTGGCCCCCTTCGCCCGATGCGGACGGCTTTCCCGTCCTCCTTGGCCGGTCGTGACTCCGGCGACTACTACGGGGCCTCCGTCGCCATGGGGCTCGCGCCCGTTAGGCGATCCCACGTTCGTCTCTGCCGCACGTCATAGCGTGACTTAGGCGCCCCACTCATCTCCTTGAATGCCCTCACTGGGCATCGCTCCTGGCCCCGAGAGTTGCGGAGTCCGTTCAACGCGAACTCCGCAGGGCTGGCGCCGGTTTCGGGCGTCTTTCCGGCGGATGTGAACTTCCATCTCCTGGAGATTGGGATTCAGGCAGTCAAGCCTTCGCCATATCACGCGGGCCTTCCCAGCACACCGTCCCTGACGCCTGGACCCGGCTGCTGGTTTCCTGGCATGCTCTGGTCCCCTTCACCTTTCGGATCTAGGTAAGCCATTAGGCCCAGGAACCTCCTCTCGATTTCCTCCCGGCTATGCCGGGGATGCGGCAGAGCGCCTCGTGGCGCACTTGAAGCGTTCGACTTTGCCGTTGGTCTGCGGCCGGTAGGGCCGGGTTCGCTTGTGGGTGATCCCGGCCGAGGCCAGCAGGTCACCCCAGTCACGTGAGCGGTAGCAGGAGCCGTTGTCGGTCAGGACCCTCTCGACGGTGATCCCGCAGGAGGTGAAGAATGTCTGAGCGCGGGTCCAGAAGCCGGTGGCGGTCTCCTTTTTCTCGTCGGTGAGGATCTCGCTGTAGGCGAGGCGGGAGTGGTCGTCGACGGCGGTGTGCAGGTAGCTGTAGCCGGCGTTCTTGCGGTTCTTGCGACCCGCCTGGCGACCCAGCGTCTTGTGCCCGCCGCCGTCGGGGATGTTGCCGAGTTTCTTGATGTCGACGTGCACCAGCTCGCCGGGCTTGTCGCGTTCGTAGCGGCGTATCGCCCGGCCGGTGGCCCGGTCCAGGTGGGTGAGGCGGGCCAGGCCGAATCGGGTCAGGACGCGGTGCACGGTCGAGGGCACCAGACGCAGCAGGTGGGCGATGCGGGCCGGGCCCCACCGGCGCAGGACGCGGATCTTGATGATCCGGCGTTCGGTGCGTGTCGGGGTGCGGCGCGGGCTCGTGTGCGGCCGCGAGGAGCGGTCCGTCATCCCGGCCTCGCCGGACTGCCGGTAGCGATCCGCCCATCGCTGGGCGGTGGTCGGGGAGACCTGGAAGCGCTCGGCGGCCCGGCGCAGTGTCCAGCCGTCCTCGACGACGCAGCGGGCCAGACGCAGACGGCCGGTCTCGGTCAGGGGTGCATTACGGTGGGGCAAGAGGGCCTTCTCGGTGCTCGGTGGAGATGTCGCAATCCACACCGAAGCCGGAAGGCCCTCACCCGTTCAAGAGCACCAAGCCGTGCCGTCCGTCACCAACCTCCGTGGACAGAACA
>NZ_JARAXF010000091.1:0-3308 GCF_033793745.1 Streptomyces sp. ME19-01-6
CGACCGCGAGCGAGCCGAAGTGGCCCGTGGTGCGTGGGACCGGTGTGCCGCCCGAGCGGGTGGCCTCCTCGCGCACCCTGGAGTTCGCCGACCGGTTCCGCGCCGCGGGCGAGGGCCGGGGCGTGGACGTGGTGTTGAACAGCCTGGCCCGGGAGTTCGTGGACGCCTCGTTCGGCCTGCTGGCGCCGGGGGGCCGCTTCCTCGAAATGGGCAAGACCGACATCCGTGACGCCGGCGAGGTCGGCGCCGTGTGGCCCGGCGTGTCGTACCGCGCCTTCGACCTGGGTGAGGCCGGTCCGGACCGGGTCCAGGAGATGCTGACCCACCTGGTGGAGCTGTTCGAGGAGGGCGTACTCGCCCCGCTGCCGGTTACCGCGTGGGACACCCGGCAGGCGCCTGATGCCTTCCGCTACGTCAGCCAGGCCCGTCACACCGGCAAGGTGGTGTTGACCACGCCGCCTCGCCCGTTGGAGGGCGCGGTGCTGGTCACGGGGGGTACGGGGGTCATCGGGTCGGCGGTGGCCCGTCATCTGGTCACCGCTCATGGGGTGCGGGACCTGGTGCTGACCAGCCGCCGTGGCCTGGTCGCGCCCGGTGCGGCCGACTTGGTGGCCGAGCTCGTCGGACTCGGTGCCGAGGCGCGGGTGGTGGCCTGTGATGTGGCTGATCGTGAGGCGTTGGCGGGGTTGTTGGCGGAGTTGCCCGCGCTGTGCGGTGTCGTCCACGCGGCTGGTGCGTTGGACGACGGTGTGGTGTCGGCGTTGACGCCCGAGCGGCTGGATGTGGTGCTGCGGCCGAAGGTGGACGCGGCGTGGCATCTGCACGAGCTGACCCGCGACCGTGACCTGTCGCTGTTCGTACTGTTCTCCTCGGCCGCGGGGGTGTTCGGCGCGCCGGGGCAGGGCAACTACGCGGCGGCGAACGCGTTTCTGGACGCGCTGGCGCGGCACCGCCGCCGGGCGGGGCTGCCGGGGCAGTCGCTGGCCTGGGGCCTGTGGGCCGACCGCAGTGCGATGACGGGGAAGCTGGACCAGGTCGACCTCGACCGGATGGGCCGTACCGGGGTCCAGGCGCTTGCCACCGACGAGGGTCTGGCCCTCTTCGACGCCGCCGTTCGGATGCCGCGCCCGCATGTGGTGCCGATCCGTCTCGATCTGTCCGCGTTGCGCAAGCAGGAGGTCCTGGCCCCGCTCTTCCACGGCCTGGTGCGGGCCTCGGCGAAGCGCGCGGCCGCCAATGTCGCGACTGGTCAGGGCGGTTTGCGGGAGCGTCTTGCGCTGTTGTCGGTGGTTGAGCGGGATCGGGTGTTGACGGAGTTGGTGCGGGCTCAGGCGGCGGTGGTGCTGGGGCATGAGGGTGCGGAGGCGGTGGGTGCGGAGCGGGCGTTCAAGGATGTGGGGTTTGATTCGCTGACGGCGGTGGAGCTGCGGAATCGGCTGGGTGCGGTGACGGGGTTGCGGCTTCCGGTGACGGCGGTGTTCGACTTTCCGACGCCGGTGGCTTTGGCGGCGGAGCTGGCCGTGCGGCTGGGGGTGGACGGCCCGGGCGGTGCTGTCGCGTCGCGGGCCGTGGTTCCGGTCGCCCCGGTGGCGGCCGCGGTGGACGATGAGCCGATCGCGATCGTGGGCATGAGCTGCCGCTTCCCCGGCGGCGTGCGCTCGCCCGAGGACCTGTGGCAGCTGCTCGCCGAGGAGCGGGACGCCATGGCGCCGTTCCCCACGGACCGCGGCTGGGACCTCGACGCGCTGTTCGACCCGGACCCGGACCGGCCGGGCACCTCGCACACCCGCGTGGGCGGGTTCCTGTACGACATGGCCGACTTCGACCCCGAGTTCTTCGGGATCTCGCCGCGCGAGGCGCTGGCGATGGACCCGCAGCAGCGGCTGCTGCTGGAGATCACCTGGGAGACGTTCGAGCGGGCGGGCATCGACCCGGGCAGCCTGCACGGTTCGCCGACCGGCGTCTTCGTCGGCGGCTCCGTGTCCGGCTACGGGGTGAATCTGTTCACCGCCTCCGACGGTCTGGACGGCCATCTGCTGACCGGCAACGCGAGCAGTGTGGCGTCCGGCCGGGTGGCGTACACCTTCGGCCTCGAGGGCCCCGCACTCACCGTGGACACCGCGTGCTCGTCCTCGCTCGTGGCGCTGCACCTGGCCGTCCAGGCCCTTCGGCGGGGCGAGTGCACCCTGGCCGTCGCCGGTGGCGTCACGGTCATGCCGAGCCCGGCGCTGATGGTGTCGTTCAGCAGGCAGCGCGGGCTGGCGTCCGACGGCCGCTGCAAGGCGTTCGCGGCGGACGCGGACGGCACCGGCTTCGCCGAGGGCGTCGGCGTCCTGCTGGTCGAGCGGCTGTCGGACGCCCGGCGCAACGGACACCACGTCCTGGCGGTCGTCCGGGGTTCGGCGGTGAACCAGGACGGTGCGTCGAACGGGCTGACGGCGCCGAACGGTCCGTCGCAGCAGCGGGTGATCCGTCAGGCGCTGGCCGACTCGGGTGTGGCCGCGTCCGAGGTGGACGTGGTGGAGGCACACGGCACGGGCACGGCCCTGGGCGACCCCATCGAGGCGCAGGCGCTGCTGGCGACGTACGGTCAGGACCGGCCCGCCGAGCGGCCACTGCTGCTGGGCTCGGTGAAGTCCAACCTCGGACACACCCAGGCCGCCGCGGGCGTGGCCGGGGTCATCAAGATGGTGCAGGCGATGCGCCACGGCGTGGTGCCGCGTACGTTGCACGTGGATGAGCCGACGCCGCATGTGGACTGGGAGTCGGGTGCGGTGGAGCTGGTGACGGAGGGCCGGGCGTGGCCCGAGGCCGGCCGGCCTCGTCGCGCGGCGGTGTCCTCGTTCGGCATCAGCGGCACCAACGCCCATGTCGTACTGGAGCAGGCGCCCTCGGCCGACGAGCCGCCCGAGGAGGAGGGGCAGCCGGCCCCCGTGGCCGGTGCGGTCGTGCCGTGGGTGGTGTCGGGCCGGTCGGCAGCCGGGCTGCGGGCCCAGGCGGCGCGGCTGCGCGCGTTCGTGGCCGACCGCGACGACCTGAGGACGGCGGACGTGGCGTGGTCGCTCGCGAGCTCGCGGGCCGCGCTGGAACACCGCGCGGTGGTGATCGCGGCGGACCGTGAGGGGTTCCTGTCGGGTCTGGACGCCGTGGCCGCGGGGGAGTCCGGGGGCGGGGTGGTCGGCGGTGCGGTCGAGGACGGCCGACGCGTGGCGTTCCTGTTCTCGGGGCAGGGGGCGCAGCGGTCCGGGATGGGGCGTGGTCTGTCGGGGTTGCCGGTGTTCCGTGAGGTGTTGGGGGAGGTGTGTGGG
>NZ_JARAXF010000092.1:0-3294 GCF_033793745.1 Streptomyces sp. ME19-01-6
CGTCACCGTGCTTCCGCCGTCTGAGTCAGCGCCCTGACCAGCATGAACTGCGTGCAGAGCTCAGGACTCGACTCGCCGTCACTCACGGTAGGCGCACAACGGCTTCTGACCCTGCTGATCGCGGGCGACGCGGGATCGTCGGTGGTCATCGTGGTCGCTCATCGCGATGGCGGGCATGTGCTGCTGGCGGCCTCGGCGAACATCGGCTGCAGCCGCTGGGCACCGTCGAGCATCGAGTACTCGGTGTGATTGTGAAGGTGGACAAAGGAATCGGTCACCGGGAAGGCCCTCCGTGGACCGCGGGGAAAAACTCGCCGGTCACGCGAACCGGATTGTGAAGCGACCCCCAAGCAGAGCACCCCTGGGGCGGACCCCGCTCCCGGCAGGTGTGAGGCCGGTCGCCGCCATTCCCCCACACCACTCGCGTGGGCCGCTGGGTGTGGGGCGTGGCGTGCGGGTGGGTGGGCTGTCAGCCGAGGCCGAGGATGGCCTTGACCAGCAGGTCGGGCTGCTGCTCCTGCAGGAAGTGCCCTGCGTCGGGAACTGTCACGTGGTTCTGCCCCTTCGCACCCGGGACACGGGCCTGGAAAATTCCCTCGAAGGGGCGCGAGATGTGATCGTGTTCGGCGAAGGCGGTCAGGAACGGCTTGTCGAAGGCTTCCAGCCCGGCCCAGGCACGGCGCAGCGTCGAGGCGAGCGGTTCCGGGGTCTCGAGCGTGACGAGGTGCGGGAACTGCCGTGCCCCGGCAAAGTACCGCTCGGAGGGGAAGGGGGCGTCGTAGGCGGCGGCCTCCTCCTCGGTCAGGACGTCGCCACTCACGCTGAGAGCGGCGGCGACCGCCCGCGCAGCGGTCAGGTCGGGCGCCTCGGACATCTCCCGCCATACCAGGAACGCACTGAATCCCTGCGCGAACTGCTCCTCGGTCAGTGAGGCCATGAAATCCGGGTCGGTCAGACCGGTGTTGGAGGCGACCACGGCCACGAACCGGTCGGGCGTGAGCCCGACGTGCACGTTGAAGATGTAGCCGCCCCAGTCCTGGCCGAACAGGGTGATGTCGGTGAGACCGAGCTGGTCCAGCCACTCACCGGTCCAGGCGATGTGGGACTCGTAGGTGTACGCGGCCCGGTCAACCGGCTTGTCCGAGCGGCCGAACCCGATCAGATCCGGGACCAGGACCCGCCGGCCCGCTGCCACCAGCCCGGGAATCATCTTGCGGTACAGATAACCCCAGGACGGCTCACCGTGAGCGAGCACCACGACCGGACCGTCGGACGGCCCCTCGTCGACGTAGTGCATCCGCAGACCCTCGCCGACCGTGACGTACCGCGGCTCGTACGGCCAGTCGACGAGGCCTTCGAAACGCTCGTCCGGGGTCCGCTCGATGTGCATGCCGGCTGTTGAGTTCGACATGTCGCTCCCTTCCTGCAATGTGAATTGGTCGGCTCGCTCCAGTGCCGAGCCGCGTGCTGTTGCCCCGTGAACGTACGACCAGATACATGACATGTGCCGTCATGTTTATCTGGGACTTTTTGGGCATGCCCCGCAGGAGAGGCAGCGACGGCCGGCCGGGCGGACTTGCGCGGAGCCGAGCGTATGCAGCGGCTTTTGAGTCGTGGGGCCGACACGCAGGGTGGCCGGGTCGGCCCTCGCAGGAGCGGCGTTGGTGCTCGCACCAGCCGCGGCCCGGTGCGGGATGGGTGGAGCAGTTGTGGAGCACACTCTGGATACATGACGGGCTTCGTCATGTATCCGGGTCATTCTTGAAATATGAAATCCGACCGATTGCTGTCGCTGCTGCTGTTGCTGCAGACCCACGGGCAGGTGCCCGCGACCGACCTGGCCGAGCGCCTGGAAGTATCGGTCCGGACCATCTTCCGCGATGTCGAGGCGCTGTCCGCAGCCGGTGTGCCCGTCTACGCCGAGCGCGGCCGCAACGGCGGCATCGCCCTGCTTCCCGGCTACCGCACCGATGTCACCGGCCTGACGGCCGACGAAGCCCGCGCTCTGTTCGTACTGGTCACCGACCGGGCCCACGCCGACCTGGGGCTGGGCCACGCGATCGGCTCGGCGCTGCGCAAGGTCATGGCCGCTGTGCCCGCGCCGTTTCGCGGCGACGCCGATCTCGCCAGCCGCCGCATCCTGATCGACCCGGTGCGCTGGCGCAGCAGCCCCCAGGAGCTCACCGTCGACCTCGGCGTGCTCCAGGCCGCGGTCTTCAACGACCGGCGGCTTCGACTGCGCTACCGTCACGGCCGCGATGTCCAGGTCCGCTCCTACACCCTTGATCCGTACGGGCTGGTGAGCAAGGCGGGCATCTGGTACCTGATCGCCGATCACCGCGAAAAGCCCACGATGTTCCGGGCGGACCGGATGCTCTCGGCGACGGTCACCGAGGATCCCGTCCAGCGGCGCAGCGGGGTGGGGCTGGCTGACCTGTGGGAGACCCTGCGATACGGGGTCGACAACGTGCCCACCCCAGTAAGCGTGACGGTGAAGGTCCAGCGCCCCATGCTGGCGAAGTTCCTGGCTCTGCACAGCTCGGAGCTCGCCGCCCCGCCGCCTCAAGAGCCGGCCGATGCCGAGAGCACCGATCCGCTACAGCTGGAGGTGAGGTTCCGTTCGCTGGGCTCGGCCGAGCAGCTGCTCCTCTTCGGTCCCGCCGTCGAGGTCCTGGAGCCCGCCGAACTGCGTGAGGCGCTGGTCCGCAGGGCGCGGGAGACCATCGCCGTGTACGAGGGCGCCCCAGCAGGCTGACAGCGGCCACCGCCCGGATGCGCCGGCGCGTGAGCAGGCCCACGATGTCCCTGACCCCGGCCTCGCCCTTGCACACCGGATCAAGACCCGCCTCGGTGGTCTTCTACAGGGGCGCGAGCAGGCTGTACGGGCGGGCCGATGGCCGAGAAGCGTTCAACAGCGGCGAGAGCATCCGCCGACGGCGGGTGTACGACGAGCGCAGCACGGTGCGCACCCGGGCCCGTAACGTGCTTCGTTCGCTGCGGCCTCCGCCGCCAGCGCGGAGTCGCGGCCACTGGATAGATCACCTTTCAGACCGTGCCGCCCGGCTCCGTGGCCGCCGCCTCCGCCAGCCGCAGCAATGCCCTCCTTGCCGCGCGGCATCTGAATTCTGCATGTCGAGGGGGGGGGGGGGGGGGGGGGGGGGGGCCGGGCCCCCCCCCCCCCCCCCCCCCCCCCCCACCACAGCAGGGGCACCGACCCGCGGGGAATGCTTCCACGCCGTCTTCTTGGCGCCTGCTCCGCCGAATGCCGTGCGCCGGAAGCCGCTACTGGCCGAC
>NZ_JARAXF010000093.1:0-3003 GCF_033793745.1 Streptomyces sp. ME19-01-6
CGGTGGTCATGTCGGGGGCGGCGACGATCAGCGACGTATTCGCCATCACCGTGATCAGCAGGCTCAGGCACAGCACGAGCAGCGCCCACCAGCGCCGCGCGTAAGGCCCGGTCATTTTCTCCACGGGGGTATGCGCAAGAAAGGACATCAGTAGCTCCTGAGGGGGACGGGGCGGACGAGCGGAATCACTTGGTTGCCCATCGTGTGGCGTCATGTGGGGTCATGTTTTGCTCCGGAGCGCTCAGTGGCTCGGGGCAGCCGCCAGTTCGCGCAGGCGAGCGTTGTTCTGCAGCGCCCACCGCATGGTCCGCGGCGGGCGCCCGAGCAGGGTTTCCAGTTGGTCGGAGAGGACGTCGTACCGCCCGCCGGCGATCAGCCTGGCCTGGATCCTCAGGTGCGCCGCCACGTGCCGGGCCGCAGCCGGATCGCCCAGGGCCTCCTGCAGGAGGGTCTCGTCTACGAAGGCCTCGTTCCAGGCCTCCACTTCCTCAGGGATGTAGACGATCTGGCGTCCCAGCGCGGCTGCGTAGTCCTCAGCGAACCCGTACATGTCCTTCAGCTCCGGGCCGGTGAGCGCGTAGGACTTCGAGATGTGCGGTGCGGGGTCGACCAGCATCTTCACGCACACCTCTGCCAGGTCGTGAACGGCGATGGGCGCGAGCCGCTGGTCGCCGTAGGGCAGGCGCAGTTCACCGTTGCTCAGCGGGCCCAGTTGCATCCAGGTCAGGTGGGGGGACTCGGCGAACAGGGTCGCGCGCACGTTGACGGTCGGGATGCCGGACCAGTCCAGCACCCGCTCGCAGACCCAGTGCGCCCGCTGCTGTGGTGACCAGTCCGTGACCAGTCCGCCGAGCCAAGAACGCCGCTCCTCATCCGGTGTGGTCATCTTCTCGAGCGTCATGTACGACTGCTCGTAGTTGGACAGGTGCACGAAGGCCTCGATGTCGCCCTGGGCTCGCGCCGCCGCGGCCATCACGGTGAGGGCATCGGCGTAGTACGGCTGCGCGCTCATGCTGAAGTAGATGCGCCGGACACCCTTCAGCGCGGCGGCCACGTCCGCGAGTTTGAGCAGGTCGCCGACGAAGACCTCGGCCCCGGCCGCGCGCAGCGACTGCGCGCGTTCGTCGTCCCGTCGCACGAACGCGCGCACCGGGTGGCCCTGTTCGAGCAGCATGTCGATCATCACCCTGCTCACGCCACCGACTTGGCCGCCGGCGCCGGTGATCAGGATGGGATTGCGCTCCGACATTGTTGTGTCCTCCATCTGGTGGGGGTGGGTCGGCCGTTGAGGAAGCCGAGGATGTGAAGTCGTCGAGGCGGGTGAGGAAGTCGAGGAGGGTGGCGTTGACCTCGTCGCGACGCTCCTGCTGCCTGCTTGCCGGGCATGACTGAGAACCGTCTGGAAACTGATCAGCTTCCAGACGGGAAAACAGATCGGTCTTCTCACCGATGAAGGTGAGGCGGGCGGGTGACGGGCCGAGATCTCAGGGCTTCGAGATCATCGTGTGGCCGCTTTGGGGCTTCCCTCGGCGATCCCGTGGAGGGCCGCGTCGGTGTCAGCGGTGGCCAGCATCCTGTTGATGTCGGCGCCGGCCAGTGCGCCGGCCGCTGCGGAGGCCCCGACCTGGGCGACCAGATCGGTGGCGTTGCCGGCCACCCACACACCCGGCACCTCGGTGGTGCCGGCCATGCCGGAGGCGAAACCGCGGCCCGTCGGCAGGTCCTGCACCGGCAGGCCCAGACCTTCCAGGCCCTGGGTGCGGGCCTGCATCGGCGAGGCGACCGCGACGACGCGGCGGGCCACGACCTGGCCGTCGGCCAGGCGCACCCCGGCGAGGGCACCGTCCTCGTCGTTGACGACCTCGGTGACCGGGGTGTCGATGACGCGGATGCCGCGGGCGGCGAAGCGGGCGCGGCTGTCCTCGTCCAGGTCGGTGCCGTGGGTGAAGTAGGTCAGGTCCTCGGTCAGCTGGCGGAACAGATACGCGTGGCCGATGGAGGCGGGGCCGGTGGCGAGGATGCCGATGGGCTCGTCGCGCACCTCCCAGCCGTGGCAGTACGGGCAGTGCACCACACTGTGTCCCCAGTGCCCGGCGAGCCCGGGCACCTGTGGCAGCACATCCGTGAGGCCGGTGGCCACCAGGATGCGGCGGGCGGTGATGCTGCGGCCGTCGGCCAGGGTGACGGTGAACCGCAGGTCCCCGTCCGCCGACGGGGCGGCAGGCTCGGCCGAGACCACCTCGCCGGACACGACGCGTCCGCCGTACTGGCGCACCTGCTCCCGGCCCCGTCGAAGGATCTCGGACGGCGGGGTACCGTCCAGGGCGAGGAGGCCGTGCACGGCCTCCGCGGGCGCGTTGCGCGGGGAGCCGCTGTCGATCACGACGACCGAGCGGCGGGAGCGGGCGAGGATTAGTGCACCGTTCAGCCCCGCGGCGCCCCCGCCGATCACCACCGTGTCGACGGTGCCCTCGGCCAGTGCGTCGCTCGCGTACGCAGGAGTCGTCACAGCCATGGCCTCCTGCCTTTCCTTGTCAGTCATGGTTCGGTCAACCCTTCGAGTTCTGGGTGGTTGGAGGGGGCAGCTGTTCAGGAAGCGCAGGATGTGGTCGGCGACCGTCTTGGGCTGTTCGAGGTGCAGGAAGTGCCCCGCGCCGAGGACAGCCCGACGTTCGTGATGTACAGATCCAGTCCGGCGATGAAACTCGCCGTCGCCAGGATCGCGAGGATCAGACCGGGCCTTGCCGGCCTGGAAGGCGTCGCAATGCCGGGCGGCGCGGAGGAGTGCAAAGGCATGGGTTGCTCTCCATCGCGCCAGGCGTGCACGCACCCTGTCCGGTGAGCTCAGCACGGTTGTTTACTGAACAGTCCGAAACCTAAATGGTTCTGTACTGGGTTGTCAAGTACGGTGGGTCGGCTTTACCTTCGATGCATGGCGAGACCACGAAGCTTCGACCCCGACCACGTCCTGCATGCCGCCGAGCGGCAGTTCCGCACCTCGGG
>NZ_JARAXF010000094.1:0-2734 GCF_033793745.1 Streptomyces sp. ME19-01-6
GATCGATTCCCGCCCGCTCGAACGCCTCCCACGACGTCTCCAGCAGCAGCCTCTGCTGCGGATCCATCGCCACCGCTTCCCGCGGCGAGATCCCGAAGAAGCCCGGATCAAAACCAGCGACATCGTCCAGGAAGCCACCGACTCGGACGTACGACGTTCCCGGGTGATCGGGGTCCTCGTGGTACAGCTCGGCCAGGTCCCAGCCGCGGTCATCGGGGAACTCGGCGACCGCGTCTCCACCCTCCGTGACCAGCTGCCACAGTTCCTCCGGCGAGCCGATGCCGCCGGGATAGCGGCAGGCCATACCCACGATGGCGATCGGCTCATCAGCCACGGCCGCGGCGGTCGGTGCGACAGGCTCGCCCCGGTCGCCGACCAGTTCCCTCCAGAGGTGCCGTGCCAGTGCCAGTGGCGTCGGGTAGTCGAAGACCAGCGTGGCAGGCAACCGCAGGCCGGTGGCGTTGCCGATCCGGTTGCGCAGTTCGACCCCGGTGACCGAGTCGAAGCCCAGGTCCCGGAACGCCTGGCCGACATCGACCAGATGCGGGGAGGGATGTCCCAACACCGTGGCCACCTCAGCCCTGAGCAGTTCGGTCAGTTCGGCTTCGTCGCGGAACCGGGTTGGGGTGCCGTCCCCCGTGGACCTGGGCCGACGCGTGCGGACCAGGCCGCGCAGCAACGGCGGCACCGAGGACTGTGCGCGCAGGGCAGGGAGGTCCAGTTGGACCGGCACCAGCGTGGCGGCGTCGATGCCGAGCGCGGTATCCAGCAGGGCCAGTCCGTCCGCGGCGGACAAGGGCAGCACCCCCGCCCGGCCGATCCGTGCCGTGTCCGCCTCACCGAGACCAGCCGTCATGCCGCCGCGCTCGGCCCACAGCCCCCAGGCGAGGGACGTGGCGGGCAGGCCGCGTGCGTGCCGCCACTGCGCGAGTGCGTCCAGGTACGCGTTGGCCGCCGCGTAGTTGGCCTGACCGACGCTGCCGAAAGTCCCCGCCGCCGAGGAGAACAGGCAGAACGCGGCCAGGTCCATGTGCCGGGTCAGCTCGTGCAGGTGCCAGGCCGCGTCCGCCTTGGGGCGCAGCACCTTTTCCAACCGGTCGGCGGTCAGTTCAGTCAGTACACCGTCGTCGAGTACGCCCGCGGTATGCACCACGGCGGTCAGCGGGCGCTCCGCCGGGATGCGGTCCAATACGGCGGCCAGGTCGTCGCGATGTGCCACGTCAGCGGTGGCCAGCGTCACCTCGGCGCCCAGCTCGGACAGGTGTGTGACCAAGTCCTCGGCTCCGGGAGCGTCAGCGCCTCGACGGCTCAGCAGGACCAAGTGCTTGATGTGGTGTGCGGTCACCAGGTGCCGGGCGACCAGCCGGCCGAGGACTCCGGTACCACCGGTGATGAGCACGCTGCCCCGTGGGTCCAGCCGCTTGGCCGGGTGTGCGTCCGTCCGTGTGACGCGTGCCAGGCGCGGTGCGTACGCCGAGCCCTCCCGCACCGCCAGTTCGGGCTCGTCGGCGGCCAGAACGGCGGGCAGCGCGCGGACCGATTCCGCCCAGTCGTCGAGGTCGAGCAGCACGAACTGGCCAGGGTGTTCGCTCTGTGCCGAGCGGACCAGCCCCCAGACGGGTGCGTCCACCAGCGAGGGGGTGTCGGTGTGCACCGCGTTGCGGGTGACCAGCACCAGTCGGCTGCGCGCCGACCGCCCATCGGCGAGCCACCGCTGCAACAACTCCAGTGTCCGCGCACACGCCTCGCCCGGGCTTGTCGCTCCGGCGGTCGGTGCGACCAGGACCAGGTCCGCTTCCTCGTGCGCTGCGGAGAGCGAAATCCCGGCCGCCGTCAGGGCGTCGGCCAGGCCGGTGTCGAGGGCGGCCCAGGAGAACTCGCGGTCGGCCGACAGGCTCGGCACGGCGGCCCACTCCACCTCGAACAGCGGCTGCGGCTTCTGCTCCGAGGGCAGGTCAGCCATGGAGACCGGCCGCAGGGCAAGAGAATCCACTGTCGCGACCGGCGCGCCATTGCCGTCGGCGACCAGCAAGGACAGCGTGCCGGGCCGGGTGGCCTCGGACAGTCGCACCCGGAGCCTTGAGGCGCCGGACGCGTGGAGCCTCACCCCGCTCCAGGAGAAGGGGAGGTGGGCCCGTTCGCCTCCGTCCCCGTCGTTGAGGCCCATGACGTGGAGCGCCGCGTCGAGAAGCGCTGGATGCAGGCCGTAGCGGTCGACCTCGCCGAGGCTCCCAGGACCAAGGGTCTCGGAATCGAGTGCCTCGGGTGCGATCTCGGCGAACAGGTCTGAGCCCCGGCGCCAGACCGCCTGTACGCCCTGGAACGCCGGCCCGTAGTCCAGTCCCATGTCGGCCAGCCGGTCGTACAGTCCGTCCGCGTCCACCGGGACGGCGTCCTCGGGCGGCCACACCTGCAGCCCGGTCGGCTGCGGTGCGGAGACCGCGACCAGAATGCCGTCGGCGTGGCGGACCCGTGGCTCGTCCTGATCGGCGCCATCCCGCTGCCCGAACACAGTCAGCGCCCGACGCCCGGCCGGATCGGGTCCTCCCAGCATGAGTTGCAGCTTGACCGTGTCCGCATCGCTCAGTACCAGCGGGGTGTGCAGGGTCAGCTCTTCGATCCGCTCGCAGCCCACCTGGTCGCCGGCTTGGATGGCGAGCTCGACGAAGGCCGTTCCGGGCAGGATGACCGTGCCCTGCACGGCGTGGTCGGCAAGCCAGGGATGCGTGTGCAG
>NZ_JARAXF010000095.1:0-2113 GCF_033793745.1 Streptomyces sp. ME19-01-6
CGTGGTGCGGGCGCTGGCGGAGTTGTATGTGGCCGGTGTACAGGTGGAGTGGGGTGGTCTGCTCAGCCCGCGGCCCTTCCTGGACCTGCCGACGTACCCCTTCCAACACCAGCACTACTGGCTCGACGCCGGTCCGCGTCTGCCCGCCCTGGGCGGACTGCCGACTCCGCGTGCTCTGCCCGCGCCACGGACGGACGTCCTGGAGCTCATCCAGGCGCACGCGGCCGCGGTGCTGGGCCACTCCGACCCCGGCGAAGTGGTGCCGCATCGCAGCTTCCAGGACATGGGCTTCAGTTCACTTACCGCGATGCAATTGCGAGAGAGCCTCAACGCGGCCACCGGCCGGCGCTTGCCGAGCACCATGGTCTTCGACTACCCGACCCCGGCCGCTCTGGCCCGGTACCTGGACGCCGGTGACCCGAGGGAGACGCCCGACCTCATCCCGGCCGCCCTGGATGAGCCCATCGCGATCGTAGGCATGGCATGCCGCTTTCCCGGGGGCGTTGGTTCGCCCGAGGAACTGTGGCACCTGGTCGCTGACGGAGAGGACGCGGTGTCTCCGTTCCCCCTGGACCGCGGATGGGAGCTCGACCCGGCGTACCAGCACACCAGGAACGGCGGATTTCTCCACGCCGTCGCGGATTTCGACGCCGAGTTCTTTGGAATCAGTCCACGCGAGGCACTGGCCATGGACCCCCAGCAGCGGCTGCTGCTGGAAACCTCATGGGAAGTGTTCGAACGAGCCGGCATCGACCCGGCAGCGCTCAGGAACAGCCGCACGGGAGTGTTCGCCGGGCTGGCCGGCAACGACTACCAGGCCGTGGTGCGGGACTCCGACGCTGCCGGCTCGGGGTTCGGAATGACCGGCAACTCGGGGAGCGTGGCGTCGGGGCGGATCGCGTACGCGCTCGGTCTTGAGGGCCCGGCGATGACGGTGGATACGGCGTGTTCGTCGTCGCTGGTGGCGCTGCACCTGGCGGCGCAGGCGCTGCGCAACGGCGAGTGTTCGCTCGCACTGGCCGGCGGGGCGACAGTCATGGCCACCCCAGGGGCGTTCGAAGAGTTCGCCCGGCAGGGCGGGTTGGCTGCGGATGGTCGGTGCAAGGCGTTCGCTGAGGCGGCGGACGGCACCGGCTGGGGTGAGGGCGTCGGCCTGGTGTTGTTGGAGCGGTTGTCGGATGCGGAGCGTCTGGGGCATCGGGTGCTGGCGGTGGTGCGGGGCAGTGCTGTCAATCAGGATGGTGCGTCGAACGGATTGACCGCGCCGAACGGTCCGTCGCAGCAGCGGGTGATCCGGCAGGCGCTGGCGAACGCCCGGCTGGCCCCCGCCGATGTGGATGCGGTGGAGGCGCATGGCACGGGGACCACGCTGGGCGATCCGATCGAGGCGCAGGCGCTGCTGGCGACGTACGGGCAGGACCGAGAGACGCCGCTGTGGCTGGGATCGTTGAAGTCCAACATCGGCCACACGATGGCTGCGGCGGGCGTGGCCGGTGTGATCAAGATGGTGATGGCGATGCGGCACAGGGTGCTGCCGCGAACCCTGCACGTGGACGAGCCGTCCACACATGTCGACTGGTCCGCCGGTGCCGTCGAGCTGCTGACCGAGGAACGCGCCTGGCCCGAGACGGACCGCCCGCGGCGGGCGGGCGTGTCCTCGTTCGGGATGAGCGGCACCAATGCCCACGTGATCCTGGAACAGGCGCCGGAACCCGCTCCGGTGGACGACGTCCCGGAACCGTCAGTGTTGCCGTTCCTCCTCACCGCGCGGACCGAAGCGGCTCTGCGCGCACAGGCGGAGCAGTTCCGGCACTGGTACGTCAACAATCCGCTGCCCGCGGCAGACGTGTGCCGGGCCCTGGCGCTGGACCGGAGTCGGCTCCCGCACCGCGCGGCTGTCGTCGGAAGCACGCGGGAGGAGCTCCTCGACGGACTCGATGCCCTGATCACCGGAAGTGTGTCCGAGTACCTGACGCAAGGTGTGCCGGGACCTGTCGACGGACCCGGCCCGGTGTTCGTTTTTCCCGGCCAGGGGTCGCAGTGGGTCGGGATGGGTGTGGAGTTGTTGGAGAGCTCCGCGGTGTTCCGGGATGCGGTTGCCCGTTGTGAGCGG
>NZ_JARAXF010000096.1:0-1982 GCF_033793745.1 Streptomyces sp. ME19-01-6
CGACCACGCCCGCATGAACCGGTCGGGAGTCTCCCCCCTGCCCACCGATCACGCCCTCGCCCTCCTCGACACCGCCCACCGCCACGGCGAACCACACCTGCTCGCCGCCCGGCTCGACCTCACCACCCTCGCGGCCCAGCCCACCCAGGCGCTGCCGCCGCTGGTCCGCTCGCTCGCGAGCGGCGGCGCCCGCGTCGCGCGCCGCAGCGCGGCGGCCGGGGCGGCGCCGGCGGCCGACCTGTCCGGCCGGCTGGCGTCGATGGCGCCGGACAAGCAGCAGGCGTTCCTGCTGGAGCTGGTCAGGACCCACGCGGCCACCGTGCTCGGCCATGCCGACGCCGAGACGGTGTCGGCGGACATGCCCTTCAAGGACCTCGGCTTCGACTCGCTGACGGCGGTCGAGCTGCGCAACCGCCTCACGATGGTGACGGGCCTTCGCCTCTCCGCCACCGCGGTGTTCCGCTACCCGACGCCCGCCGCCATGGCCGCGTACCTGCGCGGCGAACTCGCCCCGGCCGGACCGGAAGGGGAGGCCGCGGCGCCCGCGCTGCGCGAGCTGGAACGGCTTGAGGCGGCGCTGTCCGACGGCAGGCCGGAGGGCGAGATCGGCGCCCAGCTCGTCAAGCGCCTGCAGAACCTGCTGTGGCGGCTCGGCGACGACACCGGGGCTGTTGACCACACCGTCGACGGGGAGGCCCTGGAGTCGGCGTCGGACGACGAGATGTTCGCCCTCATCGACCAGCAACTGGGCTCGTGACGAGGAACGAGAGAGGAACCATGCCGTCTACCGAAGACAAGCTGCGCCAGTACCTCAAGCGCGTCACCCTCGACCTCGGCCAGGCCCGGCAGCGCCTGCGCGAGGCGGAGGAGCGCCACCAGGAGCCCATCGCCATCACCGCGATGGCCTGCCGCTACCCCGGCGGTGTCGCCTCCCCCGAGGAGCTGTGGCAGCTGGTGGACAGCGGCACCGACGCCATCGGCCCCTTCCCCGCCAACCGTGGCTGGGATCTGGACGGCATCTACCACCCCGACCCCGACCACCCCGGCACCGCGTACGTCCGCGAGGGCGGCTTTCTCCACGACGCCGACACCTTCGACGCGGCGTTCTTCGGCATCAGCCCGCGCGAGGCCCTGGCCATGGACCCGCAGCAGCGGCTGCTGCTGGAGACCGCGTGGGAACTGCTGGAGCGCGCCCACATCGACCCGGCCACCCTCAAGGGCTCCGCCACCGGCGTCTACGCGGGGGTGTCGAGCCAGGACTACCTGTCCCGGATACCGCACATCCCCGCGGACTTCGAGGGCTACGCCGCCACGGGCGGGCTGGCCAGCGTGGTGTCGGGGCGGGTGGCGTACACCCTGGGGCTTGAGGGCCCGGCGGTCACGCTCGACACGGCCTGCTCCTCCTCGCTGGTGGCGATGCACCTGGCGGTCCAGGCGCTGCGCGGCGGCGAGTGCTCGCTGGCGCTGGCGGGCGGCGTGACGGTGTGCAGCACGCCCTCGGCGTACGTGGAGTTCTCGCGGCAGCGCGGGTTCGCTCCCGACGGCCGCTGCAAGGCGTTCGGCGCCGGCGCGGACGGCACGGGCTTCTCCGAGGGTGTCGGCCTGGTGCTGCTGGAGCGGCTGTCGGACGCGCAGCGCAACGGCCACCGGGTGCTGGCGGTGCTGCGCGGCTCGGCGATCAACCAGGACGGCGCCAGCAACGGCCTGGCCGCCCCGAACGACGCCGCGCAGGAACGCGTCATCCGCGCCGCGCTGGCCAACGCCCGGCTGACCGCCGACCAGGTCGACGCGGTGGAGGCGCACGGCACCGGCACCACGCTGGGCGACCCGATCGAGGCGCAGGCGCTGCTGGCGACGTACGGACAGAAGCGGCCGGGCGAAGGCCGGCCGCTGTGGCTGGGCTCGCTCAAGTCCAACATCGGCCACACGCAGGGCGCGGCGGGGGTGGCGGGCGTCATCAAGATGGTGATGGCGATGCGGCA
>NZ_JARAXF010000097.1:0-1673 GCF_033793745.1 Streptomyces sp. ME19-01-6
GCCGCACCCCGCCCGAGGACCAGTCCACATGCTCCGACGGCTCCTCGACATGCAACGTCCGCGGCAACACCCCATACCGCATGGCCATCACCATCTTGACGACCCCGCCCACCCCGGCCGCCGCCTGTGCGTGTCCGATGTTCGACTTCATCGAGCCGAGCCAAAGCGGCTGGTCCGCGGAGCGGTCCTGACCGTACGTCGCCAGAAGGGCCTGCGCCTCGATCGGATCGCCCAGCGTCGTCCCCGTACCGTGCCCCTCCACCGCGTCAATGGCAGCCGGAGTCAGCTCGGCGTTGGCGAGGGCCTGGCGGATGACGCGTTGTTGTGAGAGGCCGTTGGGCGCGGTGAGGCCGTTGCTGGCGCCGTCCTGGTTGACCGCCGTTCCTCGTACCACGGCCAGAACGGGATGCCCGAGCCGTTGCGCGTCCGAGAGCCGTTCCACCAGCACCATGCCCGCACCCTCGCCCCAGCCGGTGCCATCGGCCGTGGCGGAGAACGCCTTGCACCGACCGTCCGGGGAGAGACCCCGCTGCCGGGAAAACTCGATGAACGCCAAAGGGGTGGACATGACGGTGACCCCGCCCGCCAGGGCCATGGAGCATTCCCCGGTGCGCAGTGCCTGGCAGGCCAGGTGCAGGGCGACCAGGGACGACGAACATGCCGTGTCCACGGTGACCGCCGGCCCTTCCAGGCCGAAGGTGTAGGCGACGCGCCCCGAGGCGATACTGCCCGCGCTTCCATGAGCGAGGTATCCCTCGAACCCCTCGGGGGCGGTTGGGAAGCGCTGCGCGTAGTCGTGGTAGGCCAGCCCGGCGAAGATCCCGGTCGGAGTGCCACGTACGGAGGTGGGGTCGATACCTGCTCGCTCGAAGGCTTCCCAGGAGATCTCGAGGAGCACTCGCTGCTGAGGGTCCATGGCCAGGGCCTCGCGCGGACTGATACCGAAAAATTCGGCATCGAATGCGCCCGCCTGGTGAATGAATCCGCCCTCCCTCGTGTACGACGTTCCGAAATGCTCGGGATCCGGGTCGTAGAGGTTCTCGAGGTCCCAGCCACGGTCGGTCGGGAATCCGGAGATCGCGTCCTGCTCGGTCACGAGGAGATCCCATAGCTGTTCCGGGGACAGCACGCCCCCCGGATAGCGGCATGCCATGCCGATGATTGCGATGGGTTCGCCTGTGCCGACGGTCGTGAGAGGGACATGGCTGATGGCTTCGTCTTGCGTACCCACAAACTGCTGACGCACATGCCGTACGAGCGCGGCGGGGCTCGGGTAGTCGAAGACGATGGTCGGAGCGAGGGTCAGCCCGGTGGCCTCGCACAGTCGATTGCGGAGCTGGACGGCAGTCAGCGAGTTGAAGCCCAGTTCCTTGAATGCGCGCTCGGCGTGGATGTTCTCGGGACTTCCGTGACCGAGAACACTGGCGATGTGTGTGCGAACGACGTCGAGGAGTGTTTGCTGCTGTGCGTCTGGTGGTTGGTGGGCGAGCTGCCGACGGAGGGTAGCCGTGGCGGGCGGTTCGGCTGAAGCGGGGCGGGGAGTGAGCTGGTCGGCTTCGGGTTCGGAGACATGAAGCCAGTAGTGGTGGTGTTGGAAGGGGTAGGTGGGGAGGTTGGGGTGGTGGGTGGGTGTGTGGTGGTGGTGCCAGGTGGTGGGGTGGCCGTGGGTGTGG
>NZ_JARAXF010000098.1:0-1646 GCF_033793745.1 Streptomyces sp. ME19-01-6
TTCTTTCCTTTTCTTTTCGTTTCTTCGTTGCGGACGGGCGGGTCGGCTACGGCCGATCTATGTGCGCCATTGACCGGTGGTGCGCGGCGACAGCCCCAGAAGCTGTTGGGCGCTGTTGTGCGCGCTGATGATCTTGTCCGGTACGGTGGCGAGGCCCTCGTACAGTGCGGTGACCGCAGCCGCCCCGCGTCTCCGGCGGCCGAGAAGGAGCGGGCCGGTGCGCCGGCGGCGGCACCGGGTGAGGTGTCAGCGGGTGTGCGGGTTGGGCAGGGTGACGGGCTCGCCCGGGGTGGGCCAGTGCAGCGGGACGCCGGCGGCGTCGAAGGTCTGCTGGACGTGGCCGCGGTCTTCGGTGTAGTGCGCCCAGCCCTCGGCGTGCACGGCCACCACGAGGGGGTCGCCGAGCAGGCGGCGGGCCTCGACGGCCTGGACCGCGGTCAGCGACAGTCGTACGTCACCGAATGCCTCGAAGCCGGCCGCGCCCAGGTGCAGCAGCGCCACGTCGACGCGGTACCGGCCGGCCAGGGCGCTCATCGCGTCCAGGTCGACGGTGTCACCGGAGACGTACACGCTCGGTGCCGAGCCGTCGTCGGTGTGCAGGAGGAAGCCGGTGACCGGACCGGTGAGGTCCTCGGTGCCGACGGGACCGTGGCGGGCGGGGACCGCGGTGATGTTCAGCGGCGTGCGGCCCGGCGTCGACAGGGTCCGGGTCTGCCAGGGCTCCAGGCCGACGGCTGCGCCCCCGAGATCGGTGGCGCCGGCGACGGTGGTGAACACGTTCGAGGCACCGGAGGCCACCGTACGCCCGGCGGTGTCGAGGTTGTCCAGATGCCCGGTGTGGCTGACCACGACGGCGTCGAGAGCGGGCAGTTCCCCGGGCTTCAGCGCCGGGCCGGCGGTCTTGCGCACCATGACCGGGCCGTCCTGGTACTCGGTGCCGGCGGCGTCGAAGGTCGGGTCGGTCAGCAGCGTCCAGCCGGCCAGGCGGATCAGCGCGGTGGGGCCGCCCAGCACCGTCACAGTGTTCGCGGCGCGGGTCACGGCAACGTCGGTTACCACAAGTACTCCTTGACGATCAGGGGTTGGCTCCCTCACTCTGACCGAGTTACTTTCCTCTGGGAAGTACATACCTTCAGGTGAGGTGAGCACGTGCAGGAAAGCACGCGAGGCAACGTCCGTAATCCCGCCTGCCCCGGCAGGCAGCTGTTCGACCTGGTCACCGCCCGGTGGGCCGCCCTGGTCCTGGTGGATCTCATGGACGGCCCGCAACGCTGGTCCGAGCTGCGCCGGCGGGCCGGCGGCGTCAGCGACAAGATGCTCGCGCAGACCCTGCGCGACCTCGAAGCCGGCGGACTGATCACCCGCACCGTGCACACCAGCCGCCCACCGACGGTGCAGTACGCCCTGACCGACCTCGCCCGGGGCGCCACCGCCGCACTGCAACACCTCCAGAACTGGGCCGAACAACACACCAGCGACTACGCCCACCACCGACACACCCACACCACCGACCCGAAGCCCTGACAAGGGCAGGCTCGGAGGGCACACGTCACCGTGCTTCCGCCGTCTGAGTCAGCGCCCTGACCAGCATGAACTGCGTGCAGAGCTCAGGACTCGACTCGCCGTCACTCACGGTAGGCGCACAA
>NZ_JARAXF010000099.1:0-1529 GCF_033793745.1 Streptomyces sp. ME19-01-6
AGGTGTGGTTCGCCGTGGCGGTGGGCGGTGTCGAGGAGGGCGAGGGCGTGATCGGTGGGCAGGGGGGAGACTCCCGACCGGTTCATGCGGGCGTGGTCGGCGTGGGTGAGGTCGTCGGTGAGGGTGCTGGTGGCGGCCCAGAGGCCCCAGGCGATGGACACACCGGGGAGGCCGGTGTGGTGTCGCGTGGTGGCGAGGGCGTCGAGGTAGGCGTTGGCGGCGGCGTAGTTGGCTTGTCCTGGGTTGCCGAGGGTGCCGGCGGCGGAGGAGTAGAGGGTGAACAGGGCGAGGGGGAGGTGGCGGGTGGCGGCGTGGAGGTTGGCGGCGGTGGTGGCCTTGGCTTCCCAGACGTGGCGGAGGCTGTCGGGCGTCTGGGAGGTGACCACCGCGTCCTCGGTGATGCCGGCGGTGTGGATGACGCCGGTGAGGGGGTGGTCGGGGTCGATTCCGTCGATGACGCCGCGCAGGGCGGTGGGGTCGGCGGCGTCGGTGGCGGTGATGGTGACGGTGGCGCCGAGTTCGGTGAGGTGTTTGGTGAGTTCGGTGGCGCCGGGGGCGTGGGGTCCGCGTCGGCTGAGGAGGTGGAGGTGGGTGATGCCGTGGGTGGTGATGAGGTGTTCTGCGGCCAGGGCGCCGAGGGTGCCGGTGCCGCCGGTGATGAGGATCGTGCCGTCGGGGTCGAGGGGTGGGGGGATGGTGAGGACGAGTTTGCCGGTGTGCTTGGCCTGGCTCATGTGGCGCAGCGCCTGCCGGGCCTTCCCCAGCGGCCACGCCTGGACGGGCGGTGCTGTGAGCACGCCCTCGGTGAAGAGGCCCGCGAGCGCGGGCAGCATCTCCGAGACCCGGTCGAGTCCGGCGTCGGAGACGACGTCGTAGGCCCGGTAGTGAACGCCGGGGTGGGACGCGGCGATCTCCTCGGGGTCGCGGATGTCGGTCTTGCCCATCTCGATGAACCGGCCGCCGTCGCCGAGGAGTCGGAGTGAGGCGTCGGTGAAGTCGCCGGCGAGGCTGTTGAGGACGACGTCGACCTGGGGGAAGGCGTTTTCGAAGTGCAGGTCGCGGGAGGAGGCGCGGTGGTCGGCGTCGATGCCCATGGCCTGAAGCACGCCGTGCTTGGCGGGGCTGGCGGTGGCGTAGACCTCGGCGCCGAGGTGGCGCGCGATCTGCACGGCCGCCGTGCCCACGCCTCCTGTGGCGGCGTGGATGAGGACCTTCTCGCCCGCCGTCAGGCCCGCGAGGTCCACCAGTCCGTACCAGGCGGTGAGGAACGCGATTGGCACGGCCGCCGCCTGCGGGTCGGTCCAGCCGGGCGGGACGGGCACGACCGCGCGGGCGTCGGCGACGGCGACGGGGCCGAAGGCGCCCTCGAACAGGCCCAGTACGCGGTCGCCGACGGCCACCGAGGTCACGTCCCCCGCCACGTCGAGCACCACCCCCGCGCCCTCGCCTCCCAGGCCGCGGCGGTCGGGCACGACGCCGAGGGTCACCATCACGTCGCGGAAGTTGATCCCGGCCGCGCGCACCGCGAT